>CACYKA010000007.1 GCA_902774795.1 uncultured Prevotellaceae bacterium
ACCTACGAGCGTCTTGTCAAATTCGCCAAGGAGCATGACATCGTCGTTGTCAACGACAACCCCTACTCCTTCATCATCAACGACTGTCCCCAGTCGCTGCTGCAGGTACCAGGGGCGAAGGACTGCTGCATAGAATTCAACTCTATGTCGAAGAGCCACAACATGCCCGGCTGGCGTGTAGGTCTTGTTGCCACCAATGCTGAGTTTATCTCGTGGATACTGAAGATAAAGAGCAACATCGACTCAGGCACCTTCCGTGGCATCCAGCTGGCAGCCGCTGAGGCTTACCACAACGATGACGAATGGCATAAGGAATTCAACTACCGCAACTACAAGCGCCGTCGCGCCATCGCCGAGGAGATTATGGACGTGCTCCAGTGTAAGTACGACACCAAGAGCGTCGGCATGTTCCTCTGGGGCCGCATTCCCGACAGTTATGCCACATGCGAAGAGTTGACAGAGAAGATACTCCATGAGGCACGCGTATTCATCACTCCGGGCTTCATTTTCGGCAGTAATGGCGAACGCTACATCCGCATCTCCCTCTGTGCAAAAGACGAGAAGATGCAGGAGGCACTCGAACGAATAAAAGCAATAATGTAAAACAATAAAACAGCACAAATCAATGGATTTAGAACTTCAACCGCTGAACCTTCCGAGGGACACAGAAAAAGGACCATACATCATCGCTGGTCCTTGCTCAGCAGAAAGCGAAGAGCAAGTAATGACAACAGCCAGGCAACTGGCAGAAAAAGGCTGCCACATGTTCCGTGCCGGTGTATGGAAGCCACGCACCAAACCAGGCGGCTTCGAGGGTCATGGAGAGCCGGCCCTGAAGTGGCTCAAGCAAGTAAAGGAAGAGACAGGCATGCTCATCGGTACCGAGGTGGCGACACCCGAGCACGTACAGCTTGCCATGAACTATGGTGTCGATATCCTGTGGATTGGAGCACGCACTACAGCAAATCCGTTTGCAGTACAGTTGCTGGCAGACTCCATGCACGGCCTCGACATCCCTGTACTCATCAAGAATCCCGTCAACCCCGACCTTGAGCTGTGGATTGGTGCCCTGGAGCGCATCAATGCCGCCGGCATCAAGCAGCTGGCAGTAATACATCGCGGTTTCTCGTCGTACGAAAAGTCCATGTATCGCAATGCCCCGATGTGGCAGATACCTATCGAGCTGCGTCGCAGAATTCCTGATTTGCCTATCTTCTGCGACCCGTCACACATGGGCGGCAAGCGCGAGCTCATCGCTCCCCTCTGCCAGCAGGCTCTCGACATCGGTGCCGACGGTCTGATGATTGAAAGCCACTGCGACCCCGACAAGGCTTGGAGCGACGCAAAGCAGCAGCTGACACCAGAAGTCTGTGACTATGTTGTCAGCCTCCTCGTATCCCGCGAGAAGACCTTCACTACTGAGGGCATCAAGCAGCTTCGCGTGCAGATTGACCAGATAGACAATGACATCATGGAGTTACTCGGCAAGCGTATGCGTGTATGCCGCGAGATTGGCCAGTACAAGAAGGAGCACAATATTCAGGTGCTCCAGACAGGGCGTTACAACGAGATTCTTGACAAGCGCGGAGCACAGGGTTCACTCTTGGGCATGAGCGACAGCTTTGCAAAGGAAATCTTTGAGCACATCCACGAGGAGTCTGTACGCCAGCAATTGGAAATAGTTAAGGGGTAAAGTTTACCGTTTACAGTTTACTGTTTACAGTATTTTTTCAATTTTCAACTTTCAATTTTCAACTTTACATGAAGGTATTGATTTTAGGAGCAGGCAAGATGGGGTCGTTTTTTACTGACCTCCTCAGTTTCGACCACGAGGTGGGAGTATATGAAAAAGACCCTAAGCGTCTGCGTTTCACATACAACTGTCAGCGTTTCACTGACCTTGAGGAGATACGCGCCTTCGAGCCCGAACTGTGCATCAATGCGGTGACGGTAAAATATACCATTTCCGCCTTCAACGAGGTCATCCCCTACTTGCCGCAGAATTGCATACTCTCCGACATAGCTTCTGTCAAGACGGGGCTCCATGACTTCTACAAGAGCACAGGACGCCGTTTCGTCTCCACCCACCCGATGTTCGGCCCTACCTTCGCCAACCTCAACCAGCTGAGCGAGGAGAATGCCATCGTCATCAATGAGGGCGACTACATGGGGCGCTGCTTCTTCAAGGACCTTTACAGCAGGCTCGACCTCAACATCTACGAATACTCCTTCGAGGAGCACGATAAGACCGTCGCCTACTCACTGTCTATTCCGTTTGTGAGCACCTTTGTATTCTCAGCCGTTATGAAGCATCAGGATGCACCAGGCACCACCTTCAAGCGTCATCTGCGCATTGCCAAGGGCGTGCTCAACGAGGACGACTACCTGCTTCAGGAAGTGCTGTTCAACCCCTACACCCACGACCAGGTCGATCAGATACGCAAGGAGCTCAAAGACCTCCTCGCCATCATCGACAACAAAGACGCTGCAGGCATGAAGGCCTACCTCACCAAGATACGCTCCAACGTCAAACGCGACGTTGAAGCGCTGAAGAGCTAACGAATTATATCTCCCTGCAGGCAATTACACTGTAGGGAGTTTTTTTTGCCTTTTTCTTTTGGAGATTAAGAAATTTTTCGTAACTTTGCACCTAGAAGGTGATGAGCAAAAAGTCAATACGTTTTTTCAACGACAGAGAGGTTCGTGCCGTTTGGGACGAAGAAAACTCTAAGTGGTGGTTTTCTGCCACAGATATTGTGCGTGCCATAAACGATGAGGAGGACTATGTGAAGGCTGGTAACTATTGGCGATGGCTGAAAAAGAAGCTCAACACCGATGGCATTCAACTCGTGAGCGTCACTCACGACTTCAAATTCCAAGCTCCTGACGGAAAGCAACGTTTTGCTGACGCTTTGGATAGCGATTGTGTACAGACATTGGCGGAAAACTATCCCAATAATCGTGCACGTTCGTTTCTCCACTGGTTCACCTATAGTGACAACAGTATTGATGGGCAGAGTAAGAAAAAAGCTTATACCCTTATTGAGAGTGGCTTGCTTGACAGTATGAAGCCTGGAACAGTAGAGTGTCTCAAGCAGATTCATGCATATATCTTCGGAGGACTATACGACTTTGCTGGCCAGATACGTAAGAAGACCATTTGGAAGGATGGTACTCTTTTTTGTCGTGCCGAGTACCTGATGCAGAATCTGAGAATAATCGAGAATATGCCAGAAAGCACATTCGACGAGATAGTCAGCAAATATGTGGAGATGAACGTTGCCCATCCGTTTATGGAAGGTAATGGTCGCTCTACACGCATTTGGCTTGACTTGATATTCAAGGCGCGACTGAAGCTTTGCGTCGATTGGAGTAAGATAGACAAGAAAGCCTATCTTGCCGCTATGCGACGTAGCACGACGGATGCTCGTGCTATCAAATCGTTGCTTCAAGGGGCGATGACAGACAAGATAGATGATCGTGAGATGTTTATGAAGGGTATAGACTATTCATACTATTATGAACAATCCGAGTAAGCGAGAGTAGAGCCAAACCACGTTTGCACTATGCCGAGCGCGAGGATTGTCGAACGAAGTTCAACAATCCGAGTAAGCGATTGCCAGAAATAGCCGTGTTAACTTGGAAAATTATGGGGGTTTAAGGTGTAAGAATGAGCAAGGCAGAAAAATGATTATGACTGTACATAAAAATGGACCTATGGTTCGTGAGGCATTTATACCGGTTTCGTGAGTCAATTAAGCCTGCTTAGTTGGGCCACGAACTATAGGTTCATATTTTTTCCTTAAAAAAAGGTGTCTCTTTTGGGGCGAGCCAAGTTTTTGTGGCACAACGAGGAAAGAGAATCAGGTGGAGTTTCTGACCAAAAAACTACAAAATTTTTGCAACCTAACTAGGGCGCAAAATTTTCCTAACTAGGGAAAAAAGATGGCTGATGTATGATGTCAGATAAAAATATTTCCGCACTTTTTTGGGAGAGTGCGGAATTTTTTGTATCTTCGCAGCCGATATAACATAGAATTGCAATATGAAACAGAAAGGTATTTTTATCGTGATGGTGGCGATGATGATGATTACGAGCTGCGCCACACAACAGCAAAAGGCTGAGAGGGAAGCAGAGATGCAAAAGGCTGTAACTGAGGCTATTGCATCGAAAAAGCTACACATCAACATCAAGTCCATGAACACCCTGCGCTATGGAGTGAAGACGGTGGCACCTGACTTTTTCCTGGAGCTGAGAGGCGATACGCTGCAGAGCTATCTGCCATATATGGGACAGGCTCATACGGCGCCGATGATGTCTCCTTCAGTAGGGCTGAATTTTGAGGAGCGCGTGCATAACTATCTGGTGAGCAAACTCAAGGTGGGCAGGACGCAGATAGAGCTTGACGTAAAGACCGAGGAAGACTCATATCATTATTTCATCGATGTGTATGACAGTGGCGACACTTACATATACGTAAAACCGCTGAATCGCGACCCAATAAGCTTCGATGGATTCGTTGACGCATCATTTAGGAGGTGATTTTTTACAAAAAATCATAAAAAAGAACGTTTTGTTTGGTTTATTGCGTAAAAAATCGTAACTTCGCACGCAAAATTGATGTACTAGAAGATTGAAAAATGATATTGTCAATGACTGGCTTTGGTAAAGCCGTAAAAAAATACCAGGACAAGACTATTCATGCAGAGATTAAGGCGCTGAACTCCAAGTCTCTGGACTGCTCCATGCGCATAGCTCCAGCTTATCGCGAGAAAGAGACGGAGATACGCAAGGCTATACAGGACAGCGCCGTGAGGGGAAAGATTGACTTCTCGCTCTGGATAGAGAAAGACGCTACAGCCGAGGCTGCCCATATAAACACAGAACTGGCAAAGAACTATTACGAGCAGATAAAGACCATGACGCAGGAACTGGGCATTGAGGGCTCCAACCTCCTGTCGGTCATAATGCGCATGCCTGAGGTGATAACGACCAGCGACGAGACGGCAACTGAGCTGTCAGAGGAAGAATGGAACATTGCCCGCGAGGCCATTACAGAGGCACTGAACGAGCTGACGGAGTTCCGCAAGCAGGAGGGTGCTGCGCTGCGCAAGAAGTTTGAAGAGAAGTTGGACAACATCGCCGGCCTCATGGCTGCCATTGAGCCATACGAGCAGGGCAGAGTGGAGAAGATACGCCAGCGCCTCATCGACAGGCTGCAGAGCATACCTGAAATAGAATACGACCGCAACCGCCTGGAGCAGGAGATGATTTTCTATCTTGAGAAGCTCGACATCTCGGAAGAGAAGCAGCGTCTGGCAAACCACATCAAATATTTCCGCGAGACAATGGACGAACCCTGGCAGCCGACTGCCGAGGGAGGAAAGAGTCAGGGCGTAGGCAAGAAACTCGGCTTCATTGCTCAGGAGATGGGACGTGAGATAAACACTACCGGCTCGAAGAGCAATCAGGCAGAGATGCAGAACCTCGTGGTGCAGATGAAGGACGAACTGGAACAGATTAAGGAGCAGGTGCTGAATGTGCTGTAAGTCGCGCCTATCGAAATAACGACATATCGACATATCGAAATAACGACAAAAAGCGCGACTAAATATTAATATTAATGGCGATAATACTGAATATTGAGACAAGTACGGATGTTTGCAGCGTGGCGCTGACGAAGGACGGACACTGCATCTGGGACAAGGAGGACCACGGCGACGGACATTCGTCGAAGGCGGCGGAACTGCTGCCGGAATTTGTTGACGAGGCAATGGAGCAGCTGATGTCGAACGAGAAGCTTGACGCTGTTGCCATCAGCGGCGGTCCTGGTTCATACACAGGCCTGCGCATAGGCATGTCGATGGCGAAAGGTCTCGCCTACGGCTCTGACGCCAAGCTGATAGCCGTCTCTTCTTTGGAAGTGATGTGCGTGCCAATACTGCTGGGACGCGAGCTGGAGGATGACGCGCTGCTGTGCCCCATGATAGACGCAAGGCGGATGGAAGTGTTCGCTGCCATATACGACAGGGCCCTGACACCTGTGCGCAAGACACAGGCTGACATAGTGGAGGCTGACACCTATAAGGAGTTCCTGGATGAGCACCCTGTATATTTCCTTGGCAACGGAGCCACAAAATGCAAGGAGGTGATAACACACCCCAACGCTCACTTTATCGAAAACATCGCACCCTTGGCACGCCACATGATGCCGCTGGCAGAGAAGCGATACCACAAGGATCAGTTTGAGGACGTAGCATACTACGTGCCCGACTACGGAAAAGAATACGAAGCAAAATTACCAAAAAAATTATTATAAAATATGAATTTACAAGGACTGGATTACAACACAGAAAGAAGGCGCATACCAGTACGCCATTACGGACGCCTGCTGTTCGAAGTGTTCGAGAAACTGATAGACATGCCCGAAGGCGAAGAGCGCACTGCCCTGACACAGCTTACTGTATGCCAGATGTACCGCGACCTCATGACATGGGGCATGGGTACGGTGGATGCAGAGAAGGTGGCTAGCGACCTGGCTCACTTCACCAACGGAAAGATACAGCTTACCGCCAAAGAGGTGGAAGGGATGATTGGGTGAAATGCGCCCATCGAAATAACGACATATCGACATATCGAAATAACGACAAAAAAGGCGCAATATGACGGACAAATTTATCATAGAGGGCGGTCATAGGCTGAAGGGTGACATCATTCCGCAGGGGGCTAAGAACGAGGCCTTGCAGGTGATATGTGCCACACTGCTGACAAAGGAGCCTGTTACGATAAGCAACGTGCCCAACATACTTGACGTCAACAACCTCATCAAACTGCTGAAGAAGGTTGGCGTGAAAGTAAGGGGGAGTAAACAGAAGGATATGGGGAACAGAACATATACCTTCCAGGCAGACAATCTTGACCTTGAATACCTCGCCTCAGATGAGTTTGTCCAGAAATGTGCCCAGCTCAGGGGGTCGGTGATGATGATCGGTCCGCTGCTCGGCCGATACGGCAGGGCTACAGTTGCCAAGCCCGGCGGCGACAAGATAGGACGTCGACGTCTCGACACGCACTTCATGGGTTTCCATGCCCTCGGAGCAACATACACGAAAGCAAAGGGACGCAATGTCTATGAGCTGAAAGCGAAGAAACTGAACGGCTGTTATATGCTTTTGGACGAGGCTTCCGTAACAGGTACGGCAAACATCATCATGGCTGCCGTCCTTGCCGAAGGTACCACGACCATCTATAACGCTGCCTGCGAACCGTACATACAGCAGCTTTGCCACATGCTGAACAGGATGGGAGCAACCATCAGCGGCATTGGAAGCAATCTGCTGACCATCGTAGGAACAGATTCGCTGAAGGGAACAGAGCACAAGTTGCTGCCCGACATGATTGAAGTGGGTTCGTTCATCGCCATGGCAGCAATGGTGGGCGACGGCATCAGGATAAAGGGCGCTTCTATAAGGAACCTCGGCATTATCCCTGACACTTTCCGCAGACTGGGTATCACCGTTGAGGAGGAAGGTGACGACCTCTACGTTCCCAAACACGAGAAATACCAGATTGACTCATTCATAGACGGCACCATAATGACCATCAGCGATGCCCCTTGGCCAGGTTTGACGCCTGACTTGCTCAGCGTGCTGCTGGTAGTTGCCACACAGGCAGAGGGCTGCGTACTGTTCCACCAGAAGATGTTTGAAAGCAGGTTGTTCTTCGTGGATAAGCTTATCGACATGAATGCCCAGATAATACTGTGCGACCCTCACAGGGCTGTCGTTATAGGCCACAACCACACAAGGAACCTGCGTGCTGCCCGCATGTCAAGTCCAGACATACGTGCCGGCATAGCCCTGCTGATAGCAGCAATGTCTGCTGACGGCATATCCGAGATTAGCAACATCGCACAGATTGACAGGGGCTACGAGAACATAGAAGGACGCCTGAATGCCCTCGGAGCGAAAATAAGGAGGGAGTAAAGGTTAAAGGTTAAAGGTTATAGGTTATAGATTGTAGAGTGTTTTGATTAAGCAAGAGGAGGTATATAAGATTGGCCGGCTGGGCAAGGCGCACGGCATTAAGGGCGAAGTGACGATGCAGGTGGATGATGACATCTTCGACTGCACCGAAGCGGAATATCTTGTGCTGGAGCTGGACAACATCATGGTGCCCTTCTTCATCGAAGAATACTTCTTCAAGTCAGACACCCAGGCCGTAATAAAATTCGAAGGCATCGACTCCCTGGAGAGGGCGAGGGAGTTAGCAAACACTGACGTATTCTTTCCCATAAGCATAATGGAAGAATACAACAAGAATGCAGGAGCAGAAGAGAGATCACTCTCCTACCCCATGCTTGTGGGATATATGGTCAATGACATAGGGAAGATAGCATACATCGACAATCAGACGGCGAACATCATGTTTGAACTGGAGGACGGTACGCTGATACCTGCTGCCGAAG
This sequence comes from uncultured Prevotellaceae bacterium, assembly GCA_902774795.1. Lineage (GTDB taxonomy): Bacteria > Bacteroidota > Bacteroidia > Bacteroidales > Bacteroidaceae > Prevotella. The sequence goes on from CACYKA010000007.1 coordinate 8,469, forward strand.
AACTGATTGAAGACATCGACATAGAAAACAAACAAATTAAAATGACAATTCCGGAGGGATTGCTTGATATATGAAACAACAGATATGCATATTAGGCTCGACGGGTTCGATAGGTACTCAGGCGCTGGAAGTTATATCCGAACACAGCGACCGCTTTGAAGCCTACTGTCTGACAGCCAACAATAAAGTGGAACTGCTTGCCGAACAGGCACGGAAATACAAACCAGCATGCGTGGTCATTGCCAATGAGGACAAATATGACGAACTGAAGACGCTGCTTGACGACTGCCCTGACATCAAGGTTTATGCAGGAGCACAGGCTCTGTGCGAAGTGGTGCAGGCAGAACCGATAGACATGGTGCTCACCGCTATGGTAGGCTTTGCAGGTCTGGCACCCACCATCGCTGCCATCAAGGCGAGAAAGAAGATATGCCTTGCCAACAAGGAGACCCTCGTTGTAGCTGGCGACCTCATAAACGACCTCATACAGGAATACGGCTCTCCACATGGGAACGCAAAGGGTGCAAGCATCCTGCCCGTTGACTCGGAGCACAGTGCCATATTCCAAAGCATCGTAGGCGAAGCAGGCAATGAGATAGAGAAGATACTGCTGACAGCATCAGGCGGCCCGTTCCGTCTCAAGACTCTTGACGAGATGAAGACGATGACAGCCGCTGACGCTCTGAAACACCCTACATGGGACATGGGAGCAAAGATAACAATCGACTCTGCCTCGATGATGAACAAAGGCTTTGAGGTGATAGAGGCAAAATGGCTGTTTGGCGTTGATGCCGACAAGATACAGGTGCTAGTTCACCCACAGAGCATTATACACAGCGCAGTACAATTCAAGGACGGCGCAGTAAAAGCCCAGCTCGGCGTGCCCGACATGCGTCTGCCGATACAATATGCCTTCACATATCCTGACCGACTCACTATGAGCGGCGAGAGACTGGACTTTTTCAAGCAGCCGTTGGAGTTCTTCGAGCCCGACCTTGAGAAATTCAAATGTCTTGCACTGGCCTTTGAGGCTATCAGGAGAGGAGGAAATGCATGCTGCGTAGTAAATGCCGCAAACGAAATCGTGAACCTCGCCTTCAGACAGGGAAGAATCGGATTCCTTGACATGGGAGACATTATCGAGAAGACACTCGAACGTGCAACAGTAATAAAGAAACCAACATACGAAGATTATATTAACAGTGATAACGAAGCTAGGAAAATAGCAACAGAATTATTATGATGAGTCCATTTCTTATAAGAACACTTGAATTCATTCTCGCAATCACCATCCTTGTGGCACTCCACGAGGGAGGACATTTCTTTTTCTCAAAGCTCTTTGGCGTAAGAGTGAATAAATTCTACGTCTTCTTCGACTATAAATTCAGACTCTTCTCAACGAAATTCGGCTGGTGGAGAAAGCTGCGCGGATTGCCGCCAGCAAAGAAGAAGGAAGACGGAACATACGAATATGAGGGTACTGAATACGGCATCGGCTGGATACCTCTCGGCGGCTACTGCCAGATAGAAGGCATGATAGACGAGACACAGCATGACGTAGAAAAGCTGAAAGAGCCAGCACAGCCCTGGGAGTTCAGGGGTAAACCCTGCTGGCAAAGACTGCTGATAATGATTGGCGGCGTGCTGGTAAACTTCCTTCTGGCATTAGTGATTTACTGCGCAGTTTTCTTTGCATGGGGCGAAGACTATATCGCAGTAAAGGATATGCCCTACGGCATGAAATTCAATGAGGAAGCCAAAGCCTTAGGATTTAAAGACCACGATATACTTACCGGCTGCAAGGAAGCCGACGGAGAGACCATAGAATTCCGCGAATTCGGAGCACAGCTGTTCAGGGACATTGCTGCAGCAAAGTCTGTCAGCGTGATACGTGACGGCAAGAAAGTTGAGATAGCCACTCCTGGTGACCTCTCGCTCCTGACGATGCTGAAGTCAGAGCCCGTATTCTGCAGACCATTCGTTCCAGCAGAGGTTGACACCGTCCTTGCAGGCACTCCCGCAGCGAAGGCAGGCATAAAGAAAGGCGACAAGATTATTGCGCTGGGAAGCAAACCCATTGACTCTTGGAACGCCTTCACCTACGAGACCGGACGCATAACAGACATGCTTACCGACTGCACGACAAAAGCAGACTCAACAAAGGTGCTTACAAAGCAGGTGGTGCTTCAGCGCGGAAATGCCACAGACACAGTAACGGTGACATTCGACAACGAGGCAAAACTCGGTGTAGGAATGACGACGATAGCCAACTATGCAAAGATAACGCACATCGAGCACGACATACTCTCATGCATACCGGCAGGCTGCGGCTATGCAATAGACATGCTGGGCGGATATGTCAGTGACCTGAAATACGTAGCCACCAAGGAGGGAGCAAAAAGCCTCGGCGGATTCGGTGCCATTGGCAGCATGTTCCCACCAGTATGGGATTGGTACATGTTCTGGATGATGACAGCATTCCTGAGCATCATTCTCGCCTTTATGAACATCTTGCCGATACCAGCCCTTGACGGCGGACACGTAATGTTCCTGCTCTACGAAATGATATTCAGAAGAAAGCCGGGACTTAACTTCATGGTAAGAGCTGAATATATCGGCATGGGAATATTGTTATTACTAATGGTTGTTGCAAACCTTAACGACATACTCAGATGGTTAGGAATGATGTAAGCAGGGGGAAACTGTTAATCTTCTCTGCCCCAAGCGGAAGCGGCAAATCGACAATAATAAACTGGCTGATGGAGAATCATCCGGAACTGAACATGAAGTTCAGCATATCCTGCACCTCACGTCCACCACGCGGGAAGGAGCAGAACGGTGTGGAGTATTTCTTCCTCACTCCTGAGGAATTCCGCAAGAAGATTGCCGATGACGAGTTCGTAGAATACGAAGAGGTATATACGGACCGCTACTATGGCACGCTGAAGAGCCAGGTGGAGAAACAGTTGGAAAATAGCGAGAACGTAGTCTTCGACGTTGACGTGCACGGTGCCATGAACATCAAGAAAGCATACGGCAGTCAGGCATTAAGCCTATTCATACAGCCCCCATCGGTAGAAGAATTGCGCAAACGCCTTACCGTCAGGGGAACAGAAGTAGCCGAAGAGATTGAGAAGCGCATCGGCAGAGCTGAATATGAACTGACATTCGCAGAAAAATTCGATACCGTCATCATCAATGACGACCTAGAGAAGGCAAAAGAAGAAACGCTTAAGAAAATACAGGCATTCCTATGATAAAACTCGCTATTGTATCACCATGCTATAATGAAGAAGCAGTATTGCTGGATGCAGCCTCCCACATGGCTGCAGTCTTTCAGGACCTGATTGGCAAAGGAAAGATTACGGCAGACAGTTTCCTTCTATACGTAAATGATGGCTCAGAAGACAATACATGGAATATTATTTGTCAATTGGCCAAAGAATACTCCTTTGTCAAAGGTGTTAACCTTGCACACAATGCAGGGCACCAAAACGCTATTATGGCCGGCATGATGATAGCAAGACACGAGGCAGATGCTGTCATCACAATGGACTGTGACCTGCAGGATGATGTAACTGCCATAGAGAAGATGATTGACAAACATGCACTTGGTGCAGACATCGTCTATGGAGTGAAGGTAGATCGTCATGCTGATACATGGAAGAAGAAGACGTCAGCCCAGATGTTCTACAATCTGCTGGCATGGATGGGAGTGAAAGTGGTGTATAACCATGCTGATTTCCGTTTCCTTTCAAAACGCGTACTTGACGCCCTAAGCGAATTTCCAGAGCGCAACCTGTATTTGCGTGGCATGATACCACTTATAGGTTTCAAGTCAGATACTGTTGACGATGTTCTGTCGCCGCGTCTGGCAGGAAAATCGAAATACACCATCGGAAAGATGATGCGGCTGGCAACTGACGGAGTGACGAGTTTCTCAACAAGACCTATCGAACTCATCATATACCTAGGACTGCTGATGCTGTTCGTAGCATTCTGTATGTTCATATATGTTACAGTATCACTTCTTATCGGTCACTACACCGATGGCTGGGCATCACTGATGATGTCTCTGTGGGCTATAGGTGCTATCATAACCCTCTCTGTAGGCGTAGCAGGTTTATACATCGGAAAGATATACATCGAAGTTAAACGCAGACCGCTATACACCATTGAGAGCAGGGTATAGAATAAAAACGACAAAGGTATGAGCAAGACTCAGATAAAGAATTTCCTGTCAGACAGACGGACGATGTTCGGATTGTGGATGCTGTTAGGGATTATTAGTGCCCTGACAAAACTGACACGCCACAACAACTTTGATATCTTCCGCTATGTCTTTTATAACACCTGGAATCAGACATCCCTTTATGCGGAGAACACAGACGGGGGACATTGGGACATCAACCACTACGGACCTTTCTTCTCTCTGATTATTGCGCCCTTTGCTGTCATCCCGACATGGTTAGGGTTGATACTTTGGAACACCTGTCTGGCTGTATTTCTGTATTGGGCAATTGCAAGGCTTACAAGTCTAAAGATACAGGATTCATCATTCCAACCGTATCTTCATATACTGATTGCTTATTTCTGTGCACACGAACTGCTCACTGCACTCTTTATGCAGCAGTTCAACATAGCCATTGCAGCAATCATACTGCTGTCATTCTACTTTGTAGAGAAAGAACGTGATGAGTATGCTACATTCTTCATTGTTGTGGGTACTTTGGTGAAACTGTACGGCATCGTCGGACTGGTATTCTTCTTTTTTTCCAAGCACAAGGTGCGCTATCTAGTATCGCTCATCGTTTGGTCAGTAGTACTCTTTTGTCTGCCGATGCTTATATCTTCCCCAGAATATCAGATACAGCAGTATCAGGAATGGTTTACCTGTCTGGCAGGAAAGAACTCCGAGAACCTCCTTGCCAATTCACAGAATATATCATTGATGGGAATGATAACAAAGATAACCTACGGCCTCAGCGGAGGAAAGATAATACACGATGCATCATGGATTATACTTCCTGCTATGGTGCTCATGGCAATAGGCTATTTCAGAGTCAGGCAATGGAAGAATCCGATGTTCCGCATACAGATACTGGCAGCTGTCATGATGTTCGTAGTACTTTTCTCTACAGGTTCAGAATCGAGCGGTTACATCACACCATTCGTCGGAATATGCATTTGGTATTGCTGCGTTCCATGGCAAAGGAATCGTTGGGACATCGCGCTGATGGTATTTGCATTTTTCGTTACGTCAATGTCGCCGTCAGACTTATTCCCTGCATACATCAGGAAAGAATGGATTCAGCCTTACGCTCTCAAAGCTCTGCCCATAACAATAATATGGCTGAAACTGGCATACGAGATAATTTGTAAATCCTATATAGTAAAAACTCAATCCGCAAATGATACTGCTAAGCTTTGACACAGAGGAATTTGACGTACCACGCGAGCATGGCGTTGAGTATGACACGCTGAAGGAGGGTATGGAAGTATCGAAGTATGGTACTAACCGCATACTCGACTGTTTGGAAGAATGCGGCGTAAAGGGTACATTCTTCTGCACGACAAACTTTGCCACCCATGCTCCGGAAGTGATGCAGCGCATCATCAATGGAGGGCATGAAGTTGCTGCACACGGATGCGACCACTGGAATCCAAAAGCGGATGATGTAATAAACTCCAAACGTATTCTTGAGGAACTTACCGGCCAAACCATCAAGGGATACAGACAACCTAGGATGTTCAAGGTTGACATAGCAGAGCAGGCAAGGCAGGGATATCTATACAATGCCAGTCTTAACCCAGCATTTATCCCTGGTCGATATATGCATCTTACGACACCTCGCACATACTTCATGGAAAAGGGAGTGCTTCAGATACCAGCATCTGTTTCACCAATATTACGAATACCGATGTTCTGGCTGTCGTTGCACAATTTCCCACTATGGCTATATAAGGCTCTGACATTCCGCATACTGAAGCATGACGGTTATTTCAACACATATTTCCATCCATGGGAATTCTATCCACTTGGGGAACACCCAGAACTAAAGATGCCATACATCATCAGACACAACGCAGGACAAGGAATGTATGACAGGCTGAAAGATGTTATTCTGAGCCTCAAGGCAAAGGGAGAAGAATTCGGAACATACAAAGAGTTCGCAGAGAGAGTAACCCAATAATGAAACCCATTAAAACCCTCATAGCCATCTTCGTCTTATGGACGATTGTAGGAATGGTGAGCAAAATACCATTCTTGCTGATGTACAATGGCTCTATGAGCACAGACTGGCTACTCGTCATCTCGCATGGGTTAAGGTTGGACATAGCAATAGCAGGATACCTCAGCATGATTCCCGGATTAATACTTATAATTCAGGAAATCAAGGAGTATCATTGGTATCGCTGGCTATGGAAAGGGTATTTTTTCATTACATCACTTCTTTATTCACTTGCTATAATTGCCAATCTGGGGTTGTATGGTTACTGGGGATTCCCTCTCGACAATACTCCCCTACTCTATCTCAGGACATCACCCAAGGATGCTTTCGCAAGTGTCCCTATCTGGCAGACGATTACATTATTGGTTATTATTATTCTCGTAGCATGGATAATCTACAAGGTCTTTGTCAGAGTTACCAAACAATCCGAATCGTCCCATACACCCATACAACGCCTGTGTTATGCTGTAGGTTTACTTATCCTTACAACAGCAATGATAATTCCAATCCGTGGAGGATTCAGCACAGGGACGAACCATACAGGCTCTGTATATTTCTCGCCCGACATTAAGTTGAACCATGCAGCTGTTAATCCTGCATTCTGCTTCTTTGAGTCCATTTCTCACCAGAAGCAAGACCTCTCAACGATGTACCGTTTCATGGAATACAAAGACGCAGAGAAGATTTTCCAGGGGATGATAAAGACTGCAAGTATTCAGAAGGAAAGGAATGACAAGAATATACTCCTTATCATACTTGAGAGTTTCTCTGATTCTATCATGCACATTCCTGGTGCTACGCCGCAAATCAACAAGCTATCCACAGAAGGCCTTTACTTCCCCAATTTCTATGCAAGCAGCACAAGGACAGACAGGGCATTGGCTTCTATCTTAAGCGGAGTTCCTGCACAGCCCACAATGACCATTTTGGATGTTCCGCGTATCAGTAACAGCCTGCCATCACTTGCAAGTTCGCTCAAACAACGTGGATACACCACACATTTCTATTATGGCGGTGACACAAACTACAGCAACATGCAGTCGTATCTTATGGCAACAGGTTTTCAAAAGGTAACAAGCGAAACAGACTTCCCTGCCCAAGAACTGATATGCAAATGGGGAGCACCTGACGAATATGTATATAACAGGCTGCTAAATGACATAAAAGAAGATGAGGCTGACGGCAAAGGGCGAAAGTGGTTCAAGGCGATTCTTACAGAAAGCAGCCACGAACCGTTTGACGTACCATACAAAAGCAAGGACGCGAATATAGCCTCATCAGATGTGCTTAACGCTTTTGCCTATTCTGACAAATGTCTCGGAGACTTCATCAATAAAATGAAGGCTCTGCCATGTTGGAGCAATACAATGGTAGTAATTGTAGCAGATCATCTCGGGGCTTTCCCAGAAGATATTGACAACTACAAACAGTGGAGATACCATATACCTTTTATTATATTAAATGCGGATATGGACATTGACGTCAACGTTATAGCCGGGCAGATAGACATTCCCGCTACGATATTAAGTATTCTCGGATATGACCACCGTGAATTCCTCTTCTCAAAAGACATGCGTGATGCTGATGCACCACACTTTGCATTCTTTAGTTTCCCAGATGCAATGGGTATGGTAGAAGACGGACGTTTCATGGTCTATGACAATAACAGTAATCAATTGCAGGGAGCGCCAGAGCTGGAAAATCCAGCAAAGGCTTACCTACAAAAACTATATGACTATCTTTCAAAAAAATAACAATATGAAAGCAATAATCCTGGCAGCCGGAATGGCCTCACGCCTTCGTCCCTTAACAAACAACACTCCAAAGTGCCTACTTAAGATAGGCGAACGCAGCCTACTGCAGCGTTCAATTGATGCCCTGACAAGCAACGGCATCAAAGAGATAGTAATTGTTACAGGATATCTGAACAACCTAATTGAAGACTTCGTCAGGGAGCAATATCCCGATGTAAACGTTTCATTCATCCATAATGACATATATGATTCTACAAACAATATATACTCGCTTTGGCTCGCACGTCCGAAAGCCGACGGAGAAGAAATACTGCTCCTTGACAGCGACCTGTTGTATGACCCAGAGATTATAGCACGAGTTCTCGATACACCTGCAGAAAACATTCTCACCCTTATACGACATGACCTCGGAGAGGAGGAAATGAAAGTTGTAACGGATGGAGGTTCCGAAGGAAACATTACGGAGATTAGCAAGACCTGTTCTCCCGCTGATGCCATCGGTGAAAGCCTTGGTATTGAGAAAATGGGGAAATCATACACATCAGCATTGTACAAGGAATTGGAGCCTATGATGAATCAAGAGCATCTGGAGAACGTATTCTACGAAAAGGCATTTGAGCGTCTAATACCTAAGGGGCACACATTCAAGGTGCTTGATGTAACAGATCTGTTCTCATGCGAATTGGATACTGTCGAAGACTTCCAAAATGCCAAGGAAAAGATACCACAGTCATTATATTAAAATATGGGTTACAACAAAGAACGATATCCAAGACTAAAGAATATTGCTTACCACATACTTTTCGTTGTATGGTATGCCGTTTCTTGTCTTCCTATGTGGGTACTCTATGCAATATCGACTATACTGTCCATAATACTATTCTATATAGTCAGATACCGCAGAAAAGTTGTTCATCAGAATATCAAAGCAAGTTATCCCGAACTCTCTTCAAAACGTCGCTGGATGATTGAGAGACGTTTCTATCTGCACTTCTGTGATTTATTTATGGAGAGCATAAAGTATTTCTCCATTTCAGAAAAGAACATACGTAAGCGCATGCGTTTCAAGGGCGTAGAATTATTGGAACAATCAGCAAAAAACGGAAGATCATGTGGAGTCTTTTTAGGCCATTATGCAAATTGGGAATGGATTAGCAGTATGCCACTATGGATTGATCCATCCTTATGTTTATGTACACAATTGTATCATCCGATAGAGAACCTTGTTACAGATCGTCTACTTGCATATACTCGCCAACGCTGGGGAGGAGTGAATATAAATGCGGAACACTCAATACGTGAACTTGTCAAATACCGGCAGATGGGAAAGCCTATATTAATAGGTTTCATTGCAGACCAAACTCCTGTATATGACAACATCCATTATTGGACAAATTTCCTCAACCATCCAGAAACACCAGTTTTTACTGGCGCAGAGAAAATCATGCAGAAATTTGATATGGATGTATATTATCTGGATGTACGTCGTATTCGCAGAGGTCATTATGTAGCGGAATATAAACTCATTACCACTGAGCCCCAGAAATATGGGGAGTTTGAACTAACGGAAATATACACACGCATGATGGAGCACACCATCAACAGGGCCCCTGCTTATTGGCTGTGGAGTCATAAAAGATGGAAGAGGACAAAAGAAGGTTATTACGAGAAATACCCAAATAGAAGACCAGTATGATTAGCGTTGTCATAAACACATATAATGCCGAGCAGCATCTAAGGAAGGTTCTTGAATCGGTAAAGGAATTTGACGAAATTGTCATCTGCGACATGGAGAGTACGGACGGCACCCTTGAAATAGCAAAAGAATACGGATGCAAAACAGTATGCTTTCCTAAGAGGGACTATACTATTGTAGAGCCTGCACGTAATTTTGCTATTCAGCAAGCGTCACACGAATGGGTGTTAGTAGTTGATGCCGATGAATTAGTAACTCCTGCCCTGAAAGAATTTCTATACAATATCATATCTGACAACACATCAGACACCCACGGCATTTATATTCCACGCCGCAACTACTTCATGGGAACCTTCATGCATTCCTTGTATCCTGATTACATCCTGCGTTTCTTTAGGAAAGACAGTGTTGACTGGCCACCCATCATACATGTCCAGCCTAACGTGCAAGGCAAGGTAATATATGCTCCCAAGAATGCAGGACTTGCTTTTGAGCATCTTGCAAATGACACAATTTCGAACCGTTTGAAGAAAACTGACATCTATACTGACAACGAATGCATAAAGAAAGCCAACAAGCACTATGGCATAATGGCATTTCTTTTCCGTCCCACGCATCGATTTATCAAAAGCTACATCATTAAGGGAGGCTTTCGCGACGGACTGCCAGGATTCATATATGCATGCTTGGAGGCAATGTATCAAGTTGTCATGATGGGAAAATTGTATCAAAAGAACTCCCCTCGCAACACCCTCTCATAGTATTCCATATAGCGTTCTGCCATAATCCGAGAATTAAAAAGGTCCCTCGCATATTCGTGGCATCTTACAGGATTGTAATCATAGTGGTTCCTCAGGTGTTCCACCATTTCCTGCATATCTTCTGTAAGGAATCCTACTTCCTTTGGCACTAACTCCGGCAATGAGCCATATGGAGTACCAAAGACTGGGCAACCACAATACAAGCTTTCCGTTATTGCCAAGCCAAAAGGCTCATCCCATTTCACAGGAAATATCAGGCCCTTGCTATGCTGCAACAAGTCCACCTTCTCCTTGCCGCCTACCATTCCTTTAAACCGCACTCTTGGAGATAGAGTCAGGCGGAAGCCCATCTTGAAATTTAGACGTGTACCACCCAGGACATATAACTTTTCCCCTGGAAGACTTGTAACAATGTCAATGGCACCACGTACATTCTTAACCCTCCATGCAGCCTTACCAAGGAAATGGTAGTATTCACGTGGGGATGATGTATTTAATTCTCCATAATCGTCCCAGTCAAGCCCATTATACACATAATACTCCGACCCATGACGCTCAGCATGATTGCGAGAAACAAATATTGCATTCTTAGGAACAACTGCATTATAATTCCCATGAACAGTCACCACATAAGGTTTTTCTCCAGTATACCCCAACTCTGATGTATTAAAATGTATTACATCAATGTCATCTGGTATCTGTTCATTAATATGCTTCTGCGGATTGTATGTGAGACATTTCGCAAAAGGACATTCTGAACCAGATTTACATAACAGCGACACCTTATGTCCCATCTTGTGTAACTCATGGGCAAGATACCACAGCACCCGTTCTGTGCCCCCATACAAAAGAGCTGGAAAGAGGGAATTCTGTACTATGAGTATGTTCATCTGCAATCTACTTTATCTTTAACGAAGAGAAATACTTACGCAATGTCATAACCTCGATAAGACTTTCTCTCTTTTTATTGGCAAACTGTTCGCACCACTCGTGTGCATGGCGTACAATCTCCTTTGCTTCTTCCGGATGCTTTTCGTAATACTGAATTTTATCAGGCAAATCAGAATAATCGTCTGCAATCTCTACGTAGTGATAGCCGGCCTTCAAACAACCCTCCATAAACCAAGTCTCCATCTTCGGCTTCGGCATTACAGCAACGGAATTAGAACTCATTACCCATTTCAGGTTTGAAGCCACATCATTTCCTTCCAAAGCCATGATATAACGATATCTCAACTGATCGAATATACTCATCTCATGCTTTTGTCGCCACTCAGGCGGGTTGATTGAGTTCTTAGCAGAATCCTTGGCGTCACATAACGGGTGATTTGCAAATTGTTGCATGAAAACCTCTCTGTTGGGCTTTCCATGACAAGCGCCACGGAAAAGAGCGATTCCAGACTTCTCCTCCCATGTAAACGGATCCTTCAAGAAAAGGAAGTGACGTATCTTATCAAGTTTCAGCAATGTATTATTAGCATTGGAGGCATCAGTTGAAATCGGACGACTTTTCGTTACTGACGGGACAGAACAGACATAGTTTACGTCTCCTCCTTCCAAGTGCCATAGATAATTTGCAGGGAAATAGCGGAGGGACTCATAACTGTCCATATAATATGTGGTAGGATAAGTCTTAGCAGATTTTCCATAAATAAAAGCCCCTACCCTCTCAGCCTTTTCCTTGGGGAGAATCGTGCCTTCAGATAATCTACAATAATAGCGAACTCTGTCATCCACATATTTCTTTTCTTCCTCAGATAGTTTCTCATATTCCCTTACATATATGGGCAACATCAGGCGCCACAGCCATCGTGGAGTAAGGTATCTGAGATATCCCTTTATTATATATAAAAACTTAGCATGTTTATGGGTATGATTCTTGAATGAAATAGCTGAATTCTTCAGTTTTTCCGCCAAGGAAGCTCTCATTATCTGACCATATACGACAAGTTTCTCCTTACTGTCAAGAATGGAAGAAAAGGCCTTGATACTCTCTTCTGGAAGGAAAAGGCGTGAGTGTGATTTTGCATCCTCCAAATATGGCATCATCTTGTCTGGGTTCTCAATTACTTGCCGCATTGCCGCAGCCATTGCATCTACATCTCCGACAGGTACCAATATACCGGACTTGCCACCATTCAGTATCTCACGAGGTCCTACTGGGCAGTCTGTACTGATTGCAAATTTGCCTAATAACAAAGCTTCCGCCAATGCCATGCCAAAGCCCTCAAACTTAGCGCTATGAACAATAAACTGAGCATTCTTCATCCAAGGATACGGATTTTGGGCAAAACCCATCAATACGACCCTTCCATCAAGGTTCAACTCCGAAATCAGATTTGCAAGTTTTTCATGGCTTGCGCCCTCTCCCAAAATCAACAACTTCGGAATACTCTTATCCGCAGCTTCATCTGAAAGCTTTTTATATGCCTTTATAAGAGTAGTCAAATCCTTCTGGCTCTCCTCCAAACGCTCTACAGCAAGTATATAAGGCTCGTTTATGCGCTCATCATTTATTGATTCCAGTGAACGTTTCTTGAGGACTTCCAAATCCAACGCATTATATATTCTCGTAAACTTACGACGAAGACTTGGGAACATCACATTGCCCTCTTCTATCATACCGTCTGCAATCAATACGATTTTATCGTAACGAGAGAACTTCTCATATAGACGCCACTTGTTAGTATTCGAGTTTTCTATATATTTCTCGATAGAAAAATGGAACCATGTTATCTTCAGGATATTCTTTGGTAGTGCTGACATACTTGATGAAGCACAGCAGTCAAAATCTACTACCACATCCATATCCTTAGCCAATCGCTTCAGATTCTTGGTCTTAACATTCCTACGAATAGGATTAAGCACCATCTCATCATATATCGAATACAAAAAACTCTTCTTGTTTTCCAATTTACCTACCTTGTAGCCCAAGAGTTTACTGTTTTCGACCAGGTAATGAACTTTGACCTGAGGTGGGATACGATTTATGAACACCTCGTGTCCCTCCATACGCATACCAATAGCAAGCGACACCTCGTAATCTGTATATTTACAGAGATTCTTGAGGTATTCCACCAGAACAGTGTCTATACCGCCATCAAGGAAACGACTTATAACAAATAATATCTTCACGTAAGAAGAATTATGAATTTTACCTTATCTTTATTTGTTCATCTGAGAGAGGTTTAACACCTTGTCGATAGTATATAAAATCTTATCAAAAGTGTTTCCACCATATATATGCGGAAACTTTTCCTTTAGCTCCTTTACATATGTTGTATATGTTGCATCAGAACTATGTCTAAGTGCTTTTTCAATACGTTTTGTCTGACGTCCTCTGAGACACTTTCTGTTATAAGAACACAAATTCAGAGTATCACTTATGATTGTCTGAATCTCAGCCATCTCTTCAAAATCCATACCAGTAATACGCGAGTCATTACTTACTTTCTGTGGATGCTGGCGAAATTTATTCAGCTTTATCGGCACTTCACACACCTTGCCCTGCATGCACATCTCAAACCAGAACAGCCAGTCACCACAATGTCTGAATTTTAAATAACGATTCGATATATTATTGAAAAACTTCTTTCTAAAAACCATCATTGATGTATTGTACATCAAATCCTTATACACCATACGATGCAGGCAGAATTCCCCTCCTTCATAAACTCCAGGAGCTTTATATCGCCAAGTCTCATCCCAAGAGCGGTCAAGAACTTTACTATCAGGACCTATCATATCACTCCACGTAAAAGCAACCACAGCATCAGGATTAGCCAAAAGACGAGCCATGCACTCTCTTAAGAAAGAAGGTTCTGCAACATCATCGCTTTCTGCAATCCATATATATTCCCCTTTTGCAAGAGACATTCCTTTCGCCCATTGCTTAAACGTATTGCCCGAGTTACTTTCATTTGCCACAAAGCGCACCTCTCTTCCTTTACAACTATACTTGCCTGAGGCATATGCCTGCATAATTTCTGCACTATTGTCTGTAGAACAGTCATCCAGCAATATCACCTCAAAATCAGGGTACTCCTGATTCAATACGCTCTCTATGCGTTCCCTCAGATATGGAGCATGATTATATCCTGGTATGATAACAGAAACTAGCATTGGTTATACGAATTCTATAATAAACAGGTATATAAATCCTTACTCTAATTTACAAAATTCATAAACATCGGACAAATAAACAGATAGAAGAACTCTCAACAAACATTATTTTAATATTTTCTCTATTTCATCAATCTGCATGACAATAGATTTATATTTTGCTTTAAACCTCTTACGCACCCCAAAAAGACTAATCTTATATAGGAATTTATAAAGTAAACGCTTATTACATAATTTCACTATATCGCCAACTTCTGTTTTTTTCCGCTCCGTAACATTCGCCTTCATCCACAGATAGCATTCGTTACCAAACGGATTGTCAAAATAATTATATACATCAAGTCTTTCTCTAAAAACTTGTCGTTCTTTATTCGTTATCTTTTCTCCATTTTCGTAAAATGCATACTTATATGTTACCTTTCCCAGTTCTTCCTGCCCCATGTCGAACATCATTTTCTCATACATTAAACTCAGGTTCCACACTGGATCACCTTTTTTGGCAAACAAAGCTAACATCACCCTATGATCCCCTGAATCAAATCCAGTAAAATGGTAAAATTTTAATGGGCGTCCATTTACTTTCCAACCATCTTTTTCATCACCTGTCAACTTACGATGTGAGAGGTTCCATGTTGCAACATTGTATTCAGGATCATGAATAATCTTAACAAAATCAAAAAGCGCTGGTGCTATGTCTCCCCATTTCTGATCAGTAAACAATCCATGTGGAATATCATCATAACAGAATTCCATAAGTCTGTCATTCCACCAATTCAAGAAGCGGAGGCCATTTTCATCATTTTTGACAGCAAAGAAACCGAAATTATAAACGCCATGCATTAAAGAGCAAATCTCATCATTCATGACATTCTGTCGAGTTGTAGCAGGTTCCGTCTGGTGTGGAGTCAGTAATACACTATTAGTATCCAACATGGTGCTAAGTGGAGTAAGGTCATCAAAAACACCTATATCTGGATCCAGATACACAATCTTATCTGTTTCTGTTTCTTTGAGTATATGTAAAGCAGCCGCACCTTTCACTGCAGTACACAATTCTACCACAGAATGTTCGAAAAACCACTTCTTATTATTATCTGTTTTAATAAAATCCTCAGCATACCAAACATAGTCGAAATCTTCTTTATCTATGTTAAAGTCCTCTGGAAGATTATCAGAAACGACAAGATGCATAACAGCATCAGGATTACACCTTTTTAAGGTATAAGCTAAAACACGTGCCTTAGGCAGATAGCATGTTGTTATAGACGTAAAAAAATGCATAGTATAAATCTATTTATTAAGAAATTGTTTTATTTTATCAACTATATATTTTGTATTAAAATTTTCCAAAATTAAACCCTTTGAGTATTTGCTTACTCTTTCGTATGGAGCACCAAAATTAAAACAAGCAATTGGTATATTCATCGACATTGCTTCTGAAGTCGTATATGAGAATGTTTCCGGACAAATCGAGGAAATAAAAATTATATCAATTTTCTCCTTCTGGATAAGCTTAGGCAAATTATCTGGAGTATATCTACCTGTCACATGTAATTTAGGGTGCGAGACATCAAAAGTACCAATAATCTTAAGATTTATATCATTATCATATGATTCTATATAATTGAGCAAATCTAGAACGACACTTCTGCCTTTACAAATCTGCCCCATATCTCCAAGAAAACCAATATTAATGCCTTTGTGAGAAGGCACTTCCACTGTAGGATATTCTCTCGTTTTGTGTGGAACTATTATTGTCTTATTCTCAAGTTGAGGATATACTGATATAAATAATTTTGAAACCTCACTTGAGAAAGCCACAAACTCATCTAATGTAGTACTGAAAAAATCTCCCCAGGCATGTCGCCATTCCGCCAAAGTAGTAGCACCTGAACGTAATATTCCATTTTCCCAATCAGACTCATGAAATCTTTTTTTACTAAGACAAGTCTCACAGTTTTGGGATTGAAGACGACAATAAGTATCGTTGTAATCAAGCAAATAAAAACTAGGACATATACCATGATAGTCATGTGCCCTAAATGACACCTTCGTCTGGCTATGGGCTTCTTTAAACTCCTTAACTTTTTCAAGGATGTCTGTTGATTTCGGATAGCCAACAAGATTATTAACTATCACTTCAGATATCTTTAGTCCACCCAGAAAATCCCAAATTTCTTGCAATGAAGCAAATACCAGTTTTTTTTCACCTTCCCTATTTATGCTTGCAAGTTGGTATGAAAGATTGTATGCAAAAAATTGCATGCGAATAAAATTTGTAGAAGAAAGCCCTTCCTCAAAAACATTTCGTGAATAGATATCTGTTCCACCACCTAAAGAATGATCTATCCATAACACTGTTCTCTTTTGAGGAGATATAGAATCAATAAAGAGCCGAATAACCTCCTGTGAAGTTGGGATATTCTGTATATGTTTTTTATTCTTAAATTTTGCGAATCTTATTCCCAAAATCCACATAGAAACATACACAGAAATCTCTTTTTTAAAAAGAGTTATTCCACAGAATTTATATTTCCGACATACATAGTTTGGCTTGTGAATCCTTATTTTCTTATAAAACTTCATTCTTCAATCAATATGAAAGATTCAAAATATTCACTCTTTTTCTAACATCTTGCACTTCGTTTTTGCAAAATTACAAAAAATTACAAAAAAAACAAATTATTTCGTGAAAAATTAATATTTTTATCTTTTTTAGTAAAAAAAAATATACTCCCTATTACTATAATAAATATACATATATCAACAGTGAAATACAAATAGAAAACAAAACACAAGTTACAAAAAGAAGTTTACGATAGAATTTATTCCGCTTCACATAATACATTACACGTGCTTCTAATTCTTGATTCTGTATCAACAGTCCCTGTATATGACTATTTTGGCTTTCTATTTCTCTATCTTTCCGCAAAAGGCTTTCTGAAGCATTATTAAGTTGAGTTTGCAATTCGTTTATAATACTGTAGGTTTTCCTTGTATTTGTGTAAAAACGATATGTCCTTATGTTCTTTTGATACATATCATCAGAATTCTCTGGTATTAACTTGTAAGGAAAAGCAAGGATATCAACATGAATACTAATTACTCTTCCATATAAATCCTGATTATCTTCATATGCTTCATTCCCGTATAAAATAGATATATATTGGCTATCTATATTAGTACAATATTCTTCAAAAGAATCTTTCACAAAAACAATGCGATCAGGATCTTTCGACACCATTTCTTCAATGATCATCCGAATATTATCTGATGATACATTTTCTATTACTGCAATTTTATGTTTGAAGTTTCCTATTTGCCAAAGTGCAGATTCAATGGTTCTTGCAATTGTATCCTTATTATTATTAGCTAAAATTATTGTTGTTACTGTTGGGCCATCAAAAGCATCAGAATTTACCTTATAAATATATTTTTCAGCAAAGTTTCTTATTGTATACAAATAGTCAGGATTATATCTTACAGATTTGGAATCCTCTCTATACATAACCAGTTTTTTATCTAAGAAACCAATATGATATCCAAGAGAAGTTACATTGATATTAAAAGGATAATCCTCAAGCAATTTGCATTCCTCGTCATATCCGCCAATTTGATTCCATATTCTTCTTTTATATATAAGTGATGCTGCTGGAACAAAATTAGCCTGTAATAAAGCTTTATTTTGTGATGAGGCATCTTGCAGATTCCTTAATTTATCAATTGATACATTCCAGAAATCTACCATTGCAGAAGCCCCTTCTCCAAAAAGTTCGATATCACTACAAGCTATATCACAACCTGTTTTATAGCAATAGTTTACGATATCTTCTACATATGTCGGTTTCAGTATATCATCACCTCCCAACACCTTTAACCATTCACCTTCAGCGATACGACAACCTCGGTTACAGTTAGAAGAAATACCTGTATTATAAGGTGTTGTAATTAATTCGGCTTTGACAAAACGTTCTTTATTCTGTTTTATCCATTCTTTCACAGATTCTACCGTATTATCTGTTGGGGAACAGTCATCTGAAACTATTAGTTCGATATTCTTATATGTCTGTGCTTTTATACTATTAAGAGTCTCAATAATATAAGGCATAGAATTATAAGTGATAACTACAATTGACACTAACGGGCAACAGGTATTTTCTTTTCTCATCGTATAATAATCATTATCTATTTTCAAGTTGAAGTTAAAATACAATATTACAACATCTGAAACCGATTAACAATCTCCACAGCCCGTGCCACATTCTCTAAATCGATAGCTGGACCGATAGGCAGAGACAGTTCCTCATCAGCCAAGCGTTCTGTGACAGGCAATGGGAGTTGAGGAATGTTCCATGCCTCCTTACTGTAGCACTCTTGCTTGTGAGGTGGGATTGGGTAGTGGCATACTGTCCCCACACCATTTTCTTCGAGATAGTCGTGCAGACGGTCACGATTCTCCTTACCTTTCACAATGATTGGAAAGAGGTGATATACGTTCTGCTCGTCAGGAAGGAGATCTGGCAGGGTGATGAAAGGATTGTTGATGTGCTCATAGTAGTAGTGAGCAACTTCCTTTCGATGTTGATTATCCTCATTAAGGTACTTCAGCTTCACATCCAGTACTGCTGCCTGAATCTCATCGAGACGGCTGTTGCGACCTGCATACTTGAATACATACTTCTTTTGAGATCCATAGTTTGCAAGCGCACGAATGGCAGCTGCAAGCTCAGGATCGTTGGTAGTAACAGCTCCACCATCACCAAGAGCACCAAGGTTCTTACCAGGATAGAAAGAATGACCCGCGGCATCACCGATAGAACCGGTTACACGTCCATCGGTATATTTACAACCATGGCTCTGGGCGCAATCTTCAACTAATTTTAAGTTATGCTTCTTGCACAACTCACCAATCTTTTCCGTATATGCTATTCTTCCATATAAATGTACTATGGCTATGGCTTTAGTTTTTGGTGTAATCAGCCCTTCGATCAGTTCATCATCAACCTCCAAAGTGTTCGCCTTTGGCTCACAAAGTACTGGTACCAGATTATTCTCTGTTATGGCAAGAATAGTAGCAATGTACGTGTTGGCTGGAACTATAACCTCATCTCCCGGTTTCATTAGTCCCATCTCTATATATGCACGAAATATCCATATAAGAGCATCCAAGCCATTGGCACAACCAATGGTGTACTTTGTACCGACGAACTCTGAATAGTCCTTCTCGAACTTTTCGTTTTCAGCACCTTGAAGGTACCAGCCTCCATTTACAACACGGGTCACAGCCTCGTTAATTTCTGCACCATGAAGAGCTGTTACATCCTTTAGTGATAAAAAAGGAATATTCATATTTTTCTCTTTATTATTTATTTCAAAAATCCACTTTTCTATAAAACCTTGCTGGATTACCCAACCACACTTCTCCTGCAGGAACGTCTTTGGTAACAACTGATCCCGCTGCAATAAATGCATTTTCTCCTATAGTAATTCCTGGAAGAATCGTTGAACCTGCTCCAATTGTTGCCCCCCTACAAACTTTCGTTCTTAAAAGTTCCCAATTTTCATTTTTTGATCTTGGAAACTTATCATTTGTAAAAGAAACGTTAGCACCCACCATAACATTATCCTCCAAGACAATACCATCCCAGATTTGAACTCCACTCTTAATAGTCACATTATTACCTATTACTACTTCATTTTCTATTAAGCAGTGAGAACAGATATTACAATTCTCACCAATTATGCATTTGGGGAAAATTACGCAAAACTGCCAAATATTTGTCGAGTTTGGCACGTTTTCATTCATACAATCAGCTAATTGGTGTATCATTTGATAAATGTGATTTAAACGATAAGTTATAATTTTTTATTCATGAGCGGAACTCAAGAAATTCATCATAATCCCTTATATAGTCTTCTTTCTTGTATATATCACTTGCTAATACCAATGCAACAGCTCCAGAGGAAAAGTCTGTAAGGTCACGCCACATTCCTGGCCTAACATAAAGTCCTTGATAAGGTCTATTCAGAAAGAAACTGCGCTTACATTTCCCATCATCAAGTGTAACAGTAAATGAACCGCTGGCTGCAACGATTAATTGTTCCAAATCCTTATGGGCATGCGAGCCACGATCATCGCCCCCAGGAACATCATACAGGTAATATACACGTTTAACGTCAAACGGAAGAGTTACCCCATTCTCTACCACAGAAAGATTACCTTTACGATCGCTATGATGACGGTTAAGTTCTATTATTGAGCAATCAAAAACATTATATTTTTCCATTCTCCTTCAATGTTAGATATTCTTGATAATCACGAATATAGTCATTTACATCATAATGTAGAGAACCAAATTCCAATGCTAAAGAATTGGTAGAAAAATTTTCCATCTCACGCCACAACCCTGATGGAACATATAGGCCATAATAAGAACGGCTCAAAGTAAACTTCTTCTTTATATTTCCATCATCAACGACCACATCGAATGCGCCCGAAAGAGCCACAATAAATTCTTGATTCTGTTTGAAGGCATGTCCACCTCTCACCTCACCACCAGGAACATCATATATCCAGTATGTTCGCTTTATCTCAAATGGAATATGATTCAGCTGCTCGATGAATGAAAGATTCCCACGTGGATCATTAAATCGAGGGAGTTCAATAAGTCTTACATCTTGAATACTTGACATATTGCGTATTTTAAATTAAAATATACTCTTTTTACACCACAGGACAATTCTCTATCTATCTCGTCCAGATATTATATGCGACCAAACAATCGCATTGGGGTATCAGCAGTTTTTACACTTTTTGCTTTTCCTCTTTTTGGAGTTCTTTAACTTTGACAACCACTTCTACTACGAATATAGCATGGGTGCAAATTTACAAAATAGTTTTCATATCTACAAGGAAATACCATAAAATAAACAAAAAAGCCTGAAAAACTTTTTGTTATGTCAAAACATTTTTTTATTTTTGCAGGCAGAAATTTTATGTTTCCGCTGCAAGAACTACTGTATGCGGTGCAGAAACTACTGTACGCGATGCGAGAACATATGTTCGCGGTGCGGAAACATAAAATATATAGGGTGAGAGAAAAATTTTAATAACGACTAAAATAAAAAAGGAACTATGGCAAACTACATTTTACAAGAACTCCCTGAGGAGATGACTGACGGAAAGAAAATTGTCTATCCAAAGATGCAAACCTACACAATGCATGACTATGACGAAGTGATCAAACACATGCGTATATATGCCGGCTCCATATCTGACGGCATAATTCGAGGAGTGATGGATGCCCTGATACAGACTATGAAAACCTGGATGCCAATGGGACACACCATCAAGATTGACGGCCTTGGACTTTTTTCTCTGTCATTGGGCTTCGATACCAGCACACCATCTGAAAAAACGATGGCAAAACAGCAGAAAGGTGGAGACGGAAGTTCACAAAAGACGAACTACAGGCATGTACGCATAAAGAGGATTAACTTCAAACCTGATGCAAAGCTTATAGCTGACATGAATCAGCAGACTGAATTTGAGCGTGCTACGCCTGAAGTCCTGACGCCACGTAAAGAAACGTACAGCGTTGAAGAGCGCACAGCAAAGGCGCTGGAGATTATTGACAGCAAGGGATATATGACACTTTCAGACTATGCCATAGCTACTTCCCAAGGGCGTTCAGTTGCCTCTAAGGACCTCAAGTCTATGGTTGATAACCCCAAATCACCAATCACAACACAAGGCAGCCATTCACACAAGATTTGGGTGAGAAAACAGCCAAAGGCCTGAGAATTTAATACTCTTAAGGTAAAATACTCTTAAGGGTAAATGATTAATTAGAGAAATTATTTATCTTCCCAACAACATACTTAGCCTCTTCCATCGTAATCACCTGACTGATGGGGAGGCTTAATTCCTGCTGAGCAATAAGGTCGGTAAGGGGAAGGGCCATCTTTTCATTGATATATAGCTCCATAGGCGTGCCTCGCCAGCACTGCTGCCTATGAGGAGGTATGGGGTAATGTTCATTTAATAAAGGCTGACATTTATGTCAAATGGCGAGTCAAAATCTTTCAGAAGAGCATGCTTAGTATCCTTTTCCGAAAGAAGGGCCTTTTCTGTAGGTATCTTCCAATCTATGCCAAGCGATGTGTCAAGAATGCTTATGCCTCCATCAACTTCTGGATGATAGAACTCATCACACTTATATTGGAACACAGCTGTTTCACTCAAGACAGCAAAGCCATGAGCAAAGCCACGCGGAACAAAGAACTGAAGATGATTCTCTTCTGTCAGTTCTACTGCCACATGCTGCCCATATGTAGGGCTTCCCTTGCGGATATCAACAGCCACATCAAGAACAGCACCCTTCACACAACGAACCAACTTGCTCTGTGTAAATGGTGGACGCTGGAAGTGCAACCCACGCATTACGCCATAGGATGACATCGATTCATTGTCCTGCACGAAGTTAATTGTATGTCCGAGGATTGGAGCCACTTTCTCGTCAAACTCACGCTGCGAGAAACTCTCAAAGAAATATCCGCGAGGGTCATTAAACACTCGTGGCTGAATGATCAGCACATCCTTTATAGCTGTCTTTATTACTTCCATGATTCAATATTTTTTAGACATTGTTTTAAAGAATCAGTCCAATAAGGCACTTTTACTCCGAATGTTTCCTTGATGCTCGTCTTATCAAGTACAGAATAAGCTGGGCGTTTGACTGGCGAAGGGAATTCATCTGAATGACAAGGCTGGACATCACACTCCGTCTGACCAGAATATTCCTGTATCATCTTTGTGAAGTCATACCATGAGCATACACCCTCATTACTGAAATGATATGTTCCCACAACTGGCTTTTCAAGTATCTTGACAATAGCATTCGCAAGATCCAAAGCATAAGTAGGAGTGCCACACTGGTCGAACACAACCTTCAACTGTGGTTTTGAGGCTGTGAGGGCAAGCATAGTCTTACAGAAATTCTTACCAAACTCTGAATACAACCAGGCAGTACGGATTATTACATACTTACAACCTGTTGCCATAATATTCTGCTCGCCATGCAGTTTTGTGGTTCCATAGACACCCGTCGGAGTACCTTTCTGATCTGGAGAGCAGGGAACATTGTATGGTTCTTTGCCAAACACATAGTCAGTCGAAATATGTATCAGCCAGCCGTCAACCTCCTTCATAGCAATAGCAAGATTCTCTGGTGCCTTGGCATTTAGTTTTTCTGCTAACTCAGCCAATTTAGAATCTGTCTCACAGGCATCAACATTGGTCCATGCTGCGCAGTTTACTATGACGTTGATGTTATTTTCGCGAACAATCATCCTGATATCCTCCAAATTAGTTATATCCAGATAGGTCGTTTCCGCCCCATCTTGCTCAGATACATCTGTAAAAAGGAAATTGCACGAAGAATTCTTGGCAACAATTCGCATCTCGTTGCCAAGCTGGCCATTTGCTCCTGTAACTAATATATTCATTATAAAGTTTAAAGTTTAGAGTTAAAAGTTTACCTATGCTCTCGTTTCTCAAGATATTCAGCCAAATTGGTATGAACCTGTGCTGCTGCTGAATCAGCCTTAATCTTTGCAATATCATGCCTTACCATAAGTTCTACCAACTGCTCGAATGTGGTACTCATCGGATTCCAACCCAATTCTTTCTTTGCCTTAGTTGGATCACCCCACAGATTCACCACATCAGTAGGACGATAGAAGGCTTCAGATACAGCAACGACAGTCTTTCCTGTAGCGATGTCTATACCCTTCTCGTCTATGCCTTTACCTTCCCATCGGAGTTCTATTCCTGCATAGTGGAAAGCCAAAGTAGCGAATTCTCGAACGGTATGCTGCACTCCTGTTGCAATAACAAAGTCTTCTGGTGTATCATGTTGCAGAATAAGCCACATACACTCTACATAATCCTTTGCATATCCCCAGTCGCGCAGGGAATCAAGATTACCTAGATACAGGCAATCCTGTGTACCATTAGCAATACGTGCAGCTGCGAGGGTAATCTTGCGAGTTACGAATGTCTCACCACGTCGCTCTGACTCATGATTGAACAAGATGCCTGAACAACAGAACATATTGTAAGCCTCTCGATATTCCTTGATAATCCAATAGCCATACAGTTTCGCAACAGCATAAGGGCTGTATGGATGGAAAGGGGTATTCTCATTCTGAGGAACCTCCTCCACCTTACCATAAAGCTCGGAAGTAGATGCCTGATATATTCTACAGGTATTCTCGAGATGATTAGTACGAACAGCCTCCAATACTCTCAGTACTCCGACAGCATCGACGTCAGCAGTAAACTCTGGCGCATCAAAACTAACCTGCACATGACTCTGGGCTGCAAGGTTATATATCTCAGTCGGCTTGACATTGCCCACGAGTTTTACGAGAGACATAGAGTCACTCATATCGGCATAGTGAAGATGGAAATGAGGTTTTCCTTCGAGATGAGCGATGCGTTCGCGAAAATCCACTGAGCTGCGGCGAATTATACCATGCACCTCATAGCCTTTCTGCAACAAGAACTCACTCAAGTAAGAACCATCCTGACCAGTAATACCAGTAATAAGGGCAATCTTTTTTTCCTCCATAATCTCTATATCGCATTATCTGTTCTTGTACATTGATTCATAATACTTCTCGTAGTCTCCTGAAGTGATGTTATTCATCCACTCTTCATTGTCAAGATACCACTTCACAGTCTTCTCTATGCCCTCTTCGAACTGCAGGGATGGCTCCCAACCCAGTTCCTTCTGAAGTTTTGAAGAGTCTATAGCATAGCGTGCATCATGTCCAAGTCTGTCAGTAACATAGGTGATCAGATTCATATCCTCGCCCTCCTGACGTCCAAGAAGTCTGTCAACAGTATTTATTACTACTTTTATGATATCAATATTCTTCCACTCGTTGAAACCACCAATATTGTAGGTCTCAGCAATAGTACCCTTATGGAAAATAAGGTCAATGGCACGAGCATGGTCCTCAACAAAGAGCCAGTCGCGAACATTCTCACCCTTACCATAAACAGGCAATGGCTTGCGATTGCGGATATTATTGATGAAAAGAGGAATCAACTTCTCTGGGAACTGGTAAGGACCATAATTGTTAGAGCAGTTCGTAACAATCGTAGGCATTCCGTATGTATCGTGGAAAGCACGTACGAAGTGGTCACTGCTTGCCTTTGATGCTGAATAAGGAGAATGAGGCATATACTTTGTGTCCTCATAGAAGAAATCCTTGCCATACGCCAGATGATGTTTTCCTGAGCTAGCCTTAGTAGTAAATGGAGGCTCAATACCTTCTGGATTGGTCATTTTCAGTGCTCCATACACCTCATCTGTTGATATATGATAGAAGCGCTTACCCTCATACTTCTCAGGGAGAGATTCCCAATACAGCTTTGCAGCCTGCAGCAGAGAAAGCGTACCCATCACATTGGTCTTTGCAAACGTGAAAGGATCCTTTATGGAACGGTCCACATGACTTTCTGCAGCAAGGTGGATGATACCATCAATCTTCTCATCCTGCATCAGCTGGTAGAAGGCGTCAAAGTCACATATATCCATCTTGACAAACTTGTAGTTGGGTTTGTCCTCTATATCCTTAAGATTTGCCAGATTTCCAGCATATGTCAACTTATCCAGATTAATGATATTATATTCTGGATACTTATTCACAAAAAGACGAACAACATGGGAGCCTATAAAACCTGCTCCACCAGTAATTACAATATTCTTCATATTTAATCTAAATTATCTTTACCATAACGTTTAACTTCATCAATAACCTTAAGGAGATACTGACCATATTGATTCTTCAGCATTGGCTGTGCCAGTTGACGCATCTTCTCTTCGCTGATCCAACCCTTACGGAATGCTATACCTTCGAGACATGCGACCTTCAAGCCCTGACGCTTCTCAAGCACTTCAATATATGTCGAAGCCTCAGAAAGAGAATCATGTGTACCAGTATCAAGCCATGCAAAGCCACGACCTAATGTCTGTACTTTCAACTCCTTGTCGTTCAGGAACCACTGATTGACTGTGGTAATTTCGTATTCTCCACGTGCAGAAGGCTTTATCTTGCTCGCGACATCTACGACTTTATTCGGATAGAAATACAAGCCTACTACGGCATAATTACTCTTAGGATTCTCAGGTTTCTCCTCAATAGAAAGGCAATTGCCATCAGCATCGAATTCTGCAACGCCATATCTCTCTGGGTCATTGACCCAATACCCGAAGACAGTAGCCTTCTTCTCTTCTTCTGCTGTACGCACAGCCTCTTTCAGCATCTTTGAGAAGCCATTACCCTGAAAAATATTATCGCCTAAGACAAGGCAAGCAGAATCATCTCCGATAAAATCCTTTCCAATAGTAAATGCCTGTGCCAGGCCATCTGGAGATGGCTGTTCTGCATATTCAAAATGAACGCCATAATCAGACCCATCGCCTAACAGACGTTTGAAACCTGGCAAATCGTACGGTGTTGAAATAATCAGAATATCCTTGATACCAGCCAGCATCAACACTGATATTGGATAATATATCATCGGTTTGTCATAAATTGGCATCAACTGTTTGGAAATGCCTTTCGTAATGGGATAAAGTCGGGTTCCTGACCCTCCTGCTAATACAATTCCTTTCATAACTTTATTTTTTTAGGTCCTAATTATAGTTGTTGCATATCATATAATCTCTTATAATAACCATCTTTGGCTATAAGTTCGTCGTGCTGTCCGCTCTCAACTATCTCGCCCTCATAAAGGACGTGGATAATATCCGCATTCTTGATAGTAGAAAGTCTGTGAGCTATGGCGACAGTCGTACGCGTCTTCATCAATCTGTCGAGAGCCTCCTGAACCAAATGCTCAGACTCAGTATCAAGCGCAGAAGTAGCCTCATCCAGGATAAGAATCGGAGGATTCTTAAGTATGGCACGAGCTATAGAAACACGCTGCCGCTGTCCACCAGACAAACGTCCACCTCTGTCTCCTATCATAGTATTATAGCCCTGCTCACTTTCCATAATAAAATCATGCGCATTGGCTATCTTTGCAGCCTCTATGACCTGTTCCATAGTGGCATTCTCAACGCCGAAGGTGATATTGTTATAGAACGTATCATTGAAGAGTATAGCTTCCTGATTGACATTTCCAATCAACTGACGCAAATCATGGACGCCAACCTCCTTGATGTTTTTACCATCGATATATACACCACCATCTGTGACATCGTGGTAACGTGGTATCAGATCCACCAGCGTTGACTTTCCTGAACCAGACTGCCCTACAAGAGCAACAGTCTTACCTTTCGGAACCGTAAGATTAACATGTTTGAGCACTTCACGTCCCTCAATATAATGGAATGAAACATCACGCAACTCCACTTTATCCTCAAAACTGTTCAATGGCTTCGGATTAGGCAGTTCCTTAATAGGATTCTCTGCCTGAAGAATATAATCTATACGATCCATTGATGCCAAGCCAAGCGGTATGTAATATGTCGTACGTGTCAAATCCTTAATTGGATTGATAACGCTATACAATATTACCATGTAGAAAATGAATGTAGAAGCATCAATAAATCCTTTGCCTTCCAGAATCAGCCATCCACCAAACAACAATACGACAACAATGATAACCGTACCAAGTGTCTCAGAAACAGGATGGGCTGCATTCAAACGGCGCATCATACTTATCATACCGCGACGAAACTCATTGTTCACAAACATAAAACGTTTGTTCATCTTGTCTTCAGCTATAAACGCCTTGACAATACGAAGTCCACCAAGAGTTTCCTCTATTTGCGCCATAATCTCACTGAGGCCTGCCTGAACGTCAGCCGACTGACCTTTCAACTTTTTACTTACCGCTCCCATTACCCATGCTGCAGGCGGTGCCACACACAGCACAAACAACGTCAACTGCCAACTGACAGTAAAGAGGGTCGTAAAACATATAATGATTGCGATAGGCTGACGAATAAGGTTATCCATGCCAGAGGTAATAGAACTTTCAACTATCTGCACGTCTGTACTCATGCGGACAATAATGTCACCTTTGCGCTCTGAACTGAAGAAACTCAATGGAAGTTTTAATATCTTGTTATACAGTTCTGTACGGATATCCCTTACTATGCCTGTGCTTAATGGCACCATGATATTCATAGAAGCCCAGTAACCAGTACATTTTATTGCAGTCATAACTATAAGAATAACACCCATAAGGCAAAGGGTGATAAACGCACCGTATGACGAAGTCATGCTCTGTACCCATGCATAACCGTTATTCACAATAGTATCCTTATCCAGAGTACTCCAAGTCCACTCCTTGTAATGATATACCGTCTGGTCGATCTTAAACAAAATGTTTAATATCGGAATCAAAACTACGAATGAAAATACATTCATCCACTGGGCGAAGATGTTCAGCAGTACGGCTCCTACAATATACATCCTGTAAGGAAGCATATACCTGGCCAAAACCCTAAAAAATTGCTTAAGCATTTTACAGTTATTTTTTATCGGGGTCAAAATTACAAAAAAATCCCGAATATACAAAATTATTCGGGACTTTTTATTCTTTTAACCACATTTCCAACTCTTTCAGCATGATATCATGATATTTCCACGTATCTTTAAAGCCGAATCCATGCCCTCCTGAGGGATATGCATGCATGGATGCCTTTTTACCAGCCTTACGCAAAGAAATATAGTATTCAAAACCATTTGTCAACGGAGGTACGGCTCTGTCATCACTAGCAAGAATTATTATTGCAGGAGGTGTCAGGCTATCTACTGCCTCATGGCTGCTCCACTCCTTTACCAATTTACTGTCCGAACGGGAATCACCAAGAAAGCCTACACAAGAACCTTTATGCGTCACACGCTCATCCATACTTATTACAGGATAAAAAAGCACAGAGAAATTTGGACGCAAGTTAGCCGGAGCATGAGTACTTACAGCCGATGCTAAGTGTCCGCCCGCAGAAAAGCCCTGTATTCCAATGTCATTGGGATTTATATGCCACAATTCAGCATTATCCTTAAAAGTCTTTATGGCTTCATAAGCATCAGACAGGGGAATATTCCTGTCTCCATTAGGCATTCTGTATTTTAAGACACCATAGGCGATACCTAAATCATTATAGAATCCCGCCCAGTTATGCCCCTCATTATCCATTGACAGATGGCTGTATCCTCCACCAGGACAGTCAACAACAGCACGGCCTATAGCCTTATCAGCCTCAGGCAGATAAACTGTCATCTCCGCACCTGTTGAAAGTTTTATCAGCTTACCTTCAGCAAATGCCAGCATCGGGACAAGAAAAACAAGGAAAAAGAGAGGTAACTTCTTCATTAATTATAACGAAGTATCTGCCCAGGACGCACCTTTACATTCTTGGATATATGGTTCATCCTGCATATCTGGTCGATAGTAGTATTACGCTTTCTTGCAATACTGGAGAGAGTTTCCCCTGCAACAACCTTATGATAGTGAGTTACAGTATTCTCCGAATCCATCGATCCTGAGCCACTCTGCTGTCTTGAGCTATTACGAGCACTACGTGAAGCAGATGCAAGTTCTCTTCTGTAGTTAGCCTTTTTGAACAGATAAGAATCAGCCACAACATCCTGATTTACGAAATCAAAGAACGTAGTAGGATTTATAGCCACGCCACACAGACGAGTCTCGAAATGCAGATGTGAACCAGTCGAACGGCCTGTATTACCACCAAGTCCTATAGGCTGGCCAGCTTTAACGGTCTGGTTTTCTTCCACAAGCCATGCAGACATATGACCATACACGGTTTCAAGGCCATTGTTATGACGTATCACAACATACTTGCCGTATCCGGCAGCCTCATATCTTACGATTCTTACCTTTCCTGAGAAAGCAGCACGAATAGTATCTCCAATATATACCTTTATATCTGTACCCTTATGCATTCTGCCCCATCTTGCACCAAAATTGCTGGTAACGACACGGCTGTCACAAGGCATATGGAAACCTCTAAGGTTGATACGGAAAGAATCTGGTAATGCAGTTTCACGGTGAGCGTACTTATTACTCCACTCTGGATACAACATAGAAGATGGCGCTTCTGCCTCTTCACGCTCAATTACATTTCTTAAAGCAAGAGTATCAAGCTTCTTCATGTGGGTATCCAACGGAGCCTGCTTTGCTATAAGATCTTGACCAAAACTTGCTGTCGCGACAAACGACAACATTATGGAAATCAATGTAATATACAAATTCTTAGATTTCATTATTATACATCTCTCTCATTTAATTTTGCGCCAATATTGGCTGGGGTGATACACAAATTCGGGTGCAAAGGTAAGAAAAAAATCTGGAACAGACTAAAAAATTAGGATTTCTTAACTTTTAATCTTTCTTCTACCTTCGCCAATTGTGCTGCAAAATCCTTATCTTTTTCTATCATCTCACGCACCTTATTTATGCTATGCAGCACTGTGCTGTGATCTCTTCCGCCAATCAGTTTTCCGATTCTGGCAGCAGGTAGATTAGTGTATTTGTCAGCTAAATATATAATGACCTGTCGTGGTATAACAAGTTCGCGTTTTCGCGATGCCCCTTTTACGGCATTTGGCGTAACCTCATAATGCCTGCATACTATATCCATGATATCATCCACCGTCAAAGGCATATTATCAATCTTGACAGCGCGTCCTACCACACGTTCTGCAAGCTTCATGTCAATATTACAATTGCACATTATACTATATGCCATCAGGGAATTAATTATACCTTCCAGCTCTCGGATAGAATTGTTTGCTGTCTGGGCTATGAATTTGACGACATCTGCAGGTATCTTCATACCGTCACGCGCCATCTTATTATAAAGGATATCCTCACAAAGCTGAACATTAGGCTGTTCCATCTCAGCCATCATGCCGCTCTTGAAACGTGAAAGCAGACGTTTGTTCATCCCCTCAAGTTCCACAGGAGCCCTGTCGCTGACAAGTATTATACGCTTACCATTAACGGAAAGGTGGTTGAAGATATGGAAGAACGCATTCTGGGTCTTAGTCGCCGTCATCCACTCCTGTACATCATCTACTATCAGCATATCGATAGTTTGATAAAAGGAGATGAAATCGTTGAAATTACCATTAAGATTCGCCTGCGTAAACTGTTGCTGAAACATTTGCGCGCTGACGTACAGCACCCTTTTATCAGGGTACAGTTCTTTGCATCTGTTCCCTATAGCGTTGACAAGGTGCGTTTTTCCGCAGCCTGACGGTCCGTATATAAACAGCGGATTAAACTGCGTGCCGGCAGGATGTTCTGCAACCCTTAATCCGACAGAACGTGACAGCCTGTTACTGTCCCCCTCTACGAATGTACGGAAAATCTGATTCCTGTTCAGATTTGACTCTATATCAGGCTCTGGAGTAGCAGGGCCTTCAAACGTAATTCCGCCTTTCGGGCTATCACGCATTACTATATGCCATTTCAGGCGTACAATGCCGAAAGAACATTGTATTGCTTTTCGGAAAACCTCAAAAAGTCCATCGTCTTTCTCTATTGACTCGCATATATATTGAGTGGGAACACGTAACACGAGAGTCTTCGAGGCTAATTCAAAAGTCTCGAATTCAACGTGAGAAAAGAGGTTAGCGTATTCCTCGCTACCTATATTCTCACGGATATATTTCAAACACCCTTCCCAGAGTTCTCTCGTGTTCCTATTCACTACTTATCCTTCCTACCGAAAATAGAGAAATGAACATATCTCATTGGGTGAGCCTTAAGATCTATCAACAAAGAGTCAACATGTGACATTGCAGAACTGAGATGGTTGTATGCAGACTTATCATACATCAGCATGCCCAGAGTGCCCTCCTTTGAATTCAAAGCATTAGACATCCCCTCAACATTACTGAGAGTATTGTTAATCTTTGCCATCATGCCGTCAATGTCAATCTGGCTGAGATTATTTGACAGTTTCTCAGTATTGGCAAGGGTATTATTAGCATGCTTCATCATGCCTGGTACAGCATAATGGAGTTCTTTCATAAGACCATTTATCTCGAAAGTCGTCTCCTTAAGGTTCATCGTCATACCATCCAAATTGTACATCATATTATGCAACGCCGGATTAGCAAGTATCGCATTAAGGTTTGTCATTATGCTGTCCACCTTCGGAATAATGGCCTGAATATCAGGCATCATCTCAGCCACCTGCCCCAGCATGCCCTTGTCATCAATACCTTCTATGACTTCGCCTGGCTTCATACGTATAGCACCTTGCTTGCCCAGTATCAGGCTAACCTTGATATTTCCCATCAAGTCAGTCTCTATCTTCGCTTTTGTTCCATAAGGAATATACAGGCGAGGATCTATGTCACACTCCACTTCAATAGGACCTTGTTTCTCATAGTCAAACAAGATTCCTGTAACAGTACCCACCTTATAGCCGTTGGCATAGATTGACGTATTGTTTGTCAATCCTTTCAGGTCAGTAAACGACAACTTATACTCGACATTTCTGTCAAATATAGACATACCCTTCAGGAAATTCAGCCCGAAGAACAAAAGCACGATAGCCACAACAGCTGTCAGCGCAATCTTAACCTCTCTTGAAAATAACTTTTTCATTGTACTCTTTTTCCGTCCCGGAATTTAACGACAAAGCATCCAGGAAATAAATTATTTAATTCTTTGCGATAATTATTTGCTTCACCCATTGTATCGAAGGAGCCGAGGGTATATTTCACCATCCCGTTTTCCTTGTAATATTCAGCATCGGTACGCCCTTTCAGACGATAGTCATTCTTTCTGAGCACGACATCGGTTGCAAGTATCTGTACCTTATATATAATCTTTGACTCAACTACCGGCTGCGGAACATTCAGAACTGGCTGCTCAATCTTTTCCTGAGGGGCAACATTCAGATCTTTTTCCTCCTCCTTCTTTTTTTCTTTGGATTTCTTTTCCTTCTTCGTATTTTCCCTTACAAATGGAGCCTTGCCACCATTATGATTTTCATTCTTATACTGGGCAAAAGCGTTATATATACCTCTTGCCATATTATCTATACCAGCCTGGCTATTAAGATAGCTCTCCTCGTCCGGCGTAGAAATAAAGCCGAGTTCTATGAGGCAACTGGGCATCGAAGTTGCTCTGAGCACAAGAAATCCGGCTTGTTTTACCCCCTTATCCAAACGGCCAGCCAAAGAGCATGTATTTTTCTGAACTAATTTGGCCAGTTCTACGCTCTTCTGCATATTATTGTCCTGCATGAACTCAAATATGATATAGCTCTCAGCCGAATTTGGGTCAAAACCCTTATATGTTTCCTTATAGTCTTTCTCCTGCAAGATGACCTGATTCTCGCGCTTGGCCACCTCAAGATTGTCAGCAGCCCTGTGCATTCCCAGGGTATATGTCTCCATTCCTCTGGAGATTCGACCATTGGGCAGAGAGTTGGTATGAATACTCATAAACAAGTCAGCCTTTGCCTTGTTTGCAATTGTCGCCCTACCATCCAATGTAACAAAGACATCTGTCGTCCTTGTATATATCACCTTGACATCAGGACAGTTACGTTCCACATATCTGCCGAAAGCCAGCGCGACATTGAGGTTTATGTCCTTCTCCTTTGAGAAGGCTCCCACGGCTCCAGCATCATGTCCGCCATGACCGGCATCTATAACCAGCGTAAATGTCTTGCCCCCCATATTTACTGAGAAAGCAAGGAAAAACAGCAATGAAATTAGGCCCTTTAATCTAAACATAGTAATGTGGAAAAACCTTGCAAAGATACATTTTTTTTTCCACTTATCCACAGAGCAACGGATATTTTAAGGTTTATTAAGAATGTCTCTACAAAAATTTTCATTGCCCTCTCCTTATATAATAAGGTTTTAATATCTTTGCACGGAAATTTTAAAAACAAAAGACTATGGCTAATCAAAAAGACAATCAGTTACAAATTGACATCGCCCCAGAAGTGGCACGTGGCGTATATAGTAATTTTGCCATCATTTCGCATTCACGTGCTGAGTTTATCATCGATTTAGCATCATCACTTCCTGGTTCACCCAAAGCTCAGGTGGTGAGTCGTGTAGTACTTGCTCCAGAGCATGCTAAGCGTCTTCTGCTTGCTTTGCAGGAGAATGTGATGCGCTACGAAAAAGAACACGGACAGATACCACTCGAATCTGCAGCAAAGCCTTCCGTACCAAGAACAGCAAATCCTTTCGGAGAAGCATAATATGAGATTCGCCTTTAAAATGTTCCTCAAACCCGGCTGCGAGGAAGAGTATCAGAAAAGACACAATGCCATCTGGCCGGAATTAGTAAAGATGATTAAAGATGGCGGCGTAAGCAACTACTCCATTTTCTGGGACAAGGACACCAACATTCTGTTTGGCTATCAGGAATGTGAGGGGGAAGGGAATTCCCAAGACACTTCCAACGGCATAGACCCTATTACTCAGAAATGGTGGGACATGATGGCCGACATCATGGAGGTAAATCCCAAAGACAATTCACCTGTCACCATACCAATCAAAGAGGTTTTCCATCTCGACTAATCTTTCAGGCTAGTGGTGGGTATCGTTTATCTTGAGGATCTGCGTCTTCATGCCTATCATGGTGTGGGAGAATTGGAGCACAACGTTGGCAACGATTATGTTATCAACGTCAGCGTAGAATATCCCATAGAGACCGCCTGTCATTCCGATGATGTCAGCGACACCTTGAATTATGCCATTCTGGCCGACATAGTAAAAGCAGAGATGAGCGTACCAAGCAAGTTGCTTGAGCATGTTGCCTATCGCATTTGGGAAACCCTTATTTCACGCTTTCCCCTTACCGCAAGTGCCACTATAGACATAAAGAAAGTCGCACCTCCTTTTTCTGCCGACTGTGACGGAGCCGGAGTGAGAATAACAATGCAAACAGGAAGATAAGACAAAATAAACAGTATAAAAATGCAACAACATAAACTGAACATCGTATTATGCGGTACAGGTACCGTTGGCGGTACTCTGCTCCAACAAATCGCCCAACAGCAGCAAAGTCTTTTTCGCGAAAGGGACATTCTGCTCAATGTAGTTGGGATTGTGGATATTTTCAATATCATGACCAACTCCAGGGGCATCAACCTTGAGGAACTGAAAATTAAGGACAATGGTCTTTCCACCTTCAGGGAGATTTTTTCAAAATGTCCCAAATCCAGCCTCGACATCATACATTCCGAGGTGCTGTCCCTGCGCGACCAGCTAATCCATCCGCTGGTTTTTGTCGATTGCACAGCCAGCTATGAGATAGCCGACCTGTATCAGGACTTCATTGACCACAACATCTCCATCGTATGTGCCAACAAGGTTGCCGCAAGCGGTGACATTGAGAAATTCAATCGTCTGAAGACCACTGCCACCAATAATGGTGTGATGTACAAATACGAGACCAACGTAGGTGCTGGCCTGCCAATTATCAGAACCATTGACCATCTGATTTCCTCTGGCGACAAGATTACCAAGATTGAAGCCGTACTGTCTGGCACGCTGAACTATATCTTTACTCATCTAAGCAAAGACTGCACCTTCTCACAGGCAGTGCAGAAGGCAAAGGAGGCTCATTTCTCTGAGCCCGACCCACGCATCGACCTTTCCGGCATCGATGTCATAAGGAAACTGGTTATTCTGGCACGCGAAAGCGGATATGCCGTAAGTCAGGAAGACGTTGAGAAGCATCTGTTCGTACCTGATGAGTATTTCGAAGGTTCTCTTGATGATTTTTGGGCAAAGCTTCCACAGCTCGATGCCCACTTCGAAGAGCTGCGCAAGGAGGTAGAGTCCAAGAACGAGCACCTTCGCTTTGTAGCAAAGCTTGATAACGGCAAGTGTTCCGTAAGCCTTGAGAAGGTTGACATCATGCACCCTGCATACACCCTCGAAGGCTCAAACAACATCATCCTCATTCATACCGAGCGATACAACCCACATCCCATGATTATACAGGGATACGGCGCTGGGGCAGGAGTTACTGCCGCAGGAGTATTCTCTGACATCTTGTATGTGGCAGGAGTGTAAGGCATCCGATGACTGACCAAGAAAAAATACTGTCTCTACGGGAACAGCTGCATGAGCATAACCACAGGTACTACGTAGAGAACAATCCCCTTATTTCCGACCAGGAGTTTGACTTCATGATGCATGAACTGCAGGATCTTGAGGCCAGGCATCCTGAATTGTATGACCCCAACTCCCCGACCATGCGCGTCGGAAGCGACATCACTAAGGAGTTCAAGCAGGTCAGGCACCGCTATCCCATGCTCTCACTTGCCAACACCTACAATCAGGCAGATGTGGAGGAATGGTATAATCAGGTGAAGAGAGGACTGGAGGGAGAGGATTTCGAGGTCTGCTGCGAAATGAAATATGACGGTCTGTCCATTTCCCTCACTTATCAGGACGGCAGACTGGTGCAGGCCGTAACACGAGGTGACGGAGTACAGGGTGACGACGTTACTACCAATGTCAGGACAATACGCTCAATACCCTTGATTCTGAAGCCAGGACTGGGTTATCCTCAGAATTTCGAGATTCGCGGAGAGATACTCATGCCTTGGAGTTCCTTCAACCGCCTTAATGAGGAGCGCGAAGAGATTGGTGCCCAGCCGTTTGCGAATCCAAGGAATGCTGCAAGCGGCACACTGAAAAGTCAGGACTCACGCGTGGTTGCTGAACGTGGTTTGGATGCATACCTTTATTATCTGCTTGGCGACGAGGTAAATGTCGTGGGCCATTATGAAGGACTTGAGACGGCACGTTCATGGGGCTTCAAGATTAGCGAGGGCATGAAGAAAGTCCAGACGCTGCAGGGGATATACGACTTCATCGACTATTGGGACAAGGAACGACGCAATCTGCCTGTTGCCACAGACGGCATAGTACTGAAAGTCAATTCTATACGTCAGCAGAGGAATCTGGGCTTTACTGCCAAGAGTCCCCGATGGGCGATAGCATATAAGTTCAAGGCCGAACGGGTATGTACCAGACTGCAGGAGATAACATATCAGGTAGGCCGTACTGGAGCCATAACACCTGTTGCGAATATGGACACTGTACAGTTGTCCGGCACAAAGGTACACAGGGCCACCCTTAACAACGAAGACTTCATACGCTCCTTTAATCTGCATGAGGGCGACTATGTCTATGTAGAAAAAGGAGGAGAGATTATACCGAAGATTGTTGGCGTTGACGAGAGCAGACGCTCGCCTGATGCAAAGCCGATAACCTTTATCACCCATTGTCCTGAATGCGGCACCCTCCTGCAACGTCGCGAGGGCGAGGCTGTGCACTATTGCCCCAACGACTCCGGCTGTCCCCCACAGATAAAGGGACGCATTGAGCATTTCATAGCCCGCAAGGCAATGAACATCGACTCTCTTGGGGCTGAGACGGTAGATACTTATTACGAGCGTGGCCTTATCAGGAATATTGCTGACCTCTATGAACTCAAGGCCTCACAGCTGAACTACGAGGGCAACAGGGAAAAGTCGGCAAGAAAAGTTGTCGAAGCCATCGAGGCATCAAAGCAGGTTCCTTTCGAACGTGTGGTCTTCGCGCTCGGAATACGCATGGTGGGCGAGACGACGGCAAAGCTGCTGGCACGCCATTTCAAGAACATCGAGGCCTTGCGCCATGCAACAGCCGAAGAACTTACTGAGGTCGATGGAATCGGAGAAATCATCGCTGTCAATGTAGTTCAATACTTCCAGGACCCGAAGAACAGCGAGATAGTTGACAGGCTGATAGGCTATGGTCTTCAGATGAGCATCAAGGAAGAAACGCGCAAGAGCAATATCCTTGAGGGTAAGATTATCGTGGTCAGCGGTGTCTTCTCAAAACACGGCAGGAAAGACTATGAGGAGCGCATCATAGAGCAATATGGAGGCAAGCGTTCTTCATCCATAAGCAACAAGACCAGCTTTATTCTGGCAGGCGACAATATGGGACCCTCAAAACTGCAGAAAGCTGAGAAACTGGGTATTCCCATCATTAGCGAAGACGAATTCCTTGAGATGATAGGGTATGATGATGACGTCACTGCGTCCGACGGTTCCGCCGTCGGTAGTGACGACAAAAAGCCCCAAGAACCCAAGCAGCTATCGTTGTTTTAAATAGTTTACGGTTTACATTTCACATTTCACATCTTACATCTTCCCTCTTACATCATACATCTCAAATGACCATCCACTTCTTCAACCCCGATCACGACATCGCACTGGCAATGAACCTGAGTCGTTTTTCAACGCCCCACGTTGGAAGACAGATGCGTTCAGACCTGGGCTATATCCCTGCATTGTGGGCAGAAGGCGGTGACATCGTCATTGTTGAAGATATAGACGCTGCAGACCTGCTTTACAGAAGACATAATATCGCAAAGGCAAAGGTGGAATTCCTTACTCTGGAGCAACTGAAAAACTACGATTTCAGCGATTATTCCATCGCCCCTTGGGGGTGGAACAAGAGCATTCGCACAATGTTCCTTGATGCCAAGACTGCGAAAGGATCGCTGCCGTCAGAAGACAGTATTGATGCCATCCGACAGCTGTCTAACAGGTCACTTGCCGTAGAACTTCTCAAACACCTCACAGCGACAGAGGGCACCATCGGCACCTCTCATATCTGTACTTCCAAAGGTGAGATTGACGCCCTTTTAATGCAATATAAGGATATTGTAGTCAAGGCTCCCTGGAGCAGCAGCGGACGTGGAGTAAGATACATCCACATCGACGATGCCCCCAACGAGAACACCCAAAAATGGATAGACAACACCATCATGCGCCAGGGAACGATAATCGTAGAGAAGAAATGCCATAAGGTCCTTGACTTCGCTATGGAATACTGCGCCCTCCCTGATGGAGAGGTGAGATATGAAGGTCTGTCGCTGTTTACCACCAAGAACGGGGCATATACTGGCAATCTGCTTCTCCCTGAAGAAGAGAAAGAAGAACGTCTGGCTCAGTACCTCTCCCCTGCCCTGCTCGATGAAATCAAGGAAAAGACAGAACAGTTCCTTTCCGACAGGATAGAGGGAGCCTACATCGGGCCCCTCGGGGTTGATATGATGGTTTGCAGGGACGCCACCGCCCCTTCAGGGCAGGATATCAGGCTCAATCCATGCATCGAGATAAATATGCGCCGCACTATGGGGCATGTAGCATTAGCGCTGTCCAGAAAAGGGCAGCGGGGAACAATGTCAATAGACTATGATGGAAAGAACTATCGATTCCACATTCGCAAATAGCCTGCTCAAGGCACGCCCTGCCGACGGGCACAAAGGCACCTTCGGTCACGCCCTTATCATAGCAGGGCAGTACGGAATGGCAGGCGCCTCCGTTCTTGCTGCGCGCTCCTGTCTTCGCAGCGGAGCAGGCAAGGTAACCGTCTGCTGTCCCCAGAAGAATAACGATATCCTGCAGATGTCAGTACCAGAGGCCATTCTCAGGCACGATGTCTCTGCCACACACTTTTCTGAGCCTATAGACATTTCCGGCTATGATGCCATAGCGATAGGACCGGGTCTCGGCACATCAGCTGAGACAGCTCAGGCTTTGCATGAACAGTTGCTAGCCATTAAGAGTTCTTCTTCCAGATGCCCATTGATATTGGATGCTGACGCACTGAATATCATCAGTCAGAATCCCTCATGGGCTGCCGACATACCAGACGGCACCATTATTACCCCGCATAAAGGCGAACAGAAACGGCTTCGTGATGCGAATATAAATCTTGAGCGGTTTATCCTTGTCGATAAAGGTCATCCTACGAGGATAATTTTGCCAACCCACGACGTCTTCACTTGTCCTTATGGCAATAGCGGTATGGCGACGGCAGGTTCAGGCGATGTGCTGACGGGTATTATTGTTGGTTTGCTGGCGCAAGGCTATGAGCCGCAAGATGCAGCCATTCTTGGAGTCACCCTCCACGCCCTTGCCGGTGATGCCGCAGCGGCAGACTTAGGCCCCCACTCCGTCATAGCCTCAGACATCACAGAACACCTTCCACAAGCTTTCAGCCGTATTTTTTGAGATTATCTATCCCTGTGGCTTACCTCATCAAGCAGCCGCCGCGCAAAATAGTCTTACCCACTAACCGCTAACCGCTCGCTCGGCTCTGCCGCTTTTACAAAGCGTAGCGACTAAAAGAACCGTTAACCGTTATGTTCCCCCTGCGTCGGCGGCAGAAGCAGTTTTGAAAAACAAAAATAATTTATCAAAAACTTGCGTATTCCAAAATTTTTGTTTATCTTTGCCCCCGAAATGAGAATAGTATCACATAGACGGTTAGTAGAGTTCTACAGCTCAGAAGGGCATGGAGACTCTCAGGCTGCTCTCGAACGCTGGTATTATATGGCCGAAAGAGCTGAGTGGAAGAACCTATCAGACATCAAGGTTGATTCCCCTGCTACAGACTATGTTGGCAACCAACATTACGTATTCAATATCAAGGGGAACAAATATCGCTTGGTAGTAGTGGTTAAATTCACTATAGGACATATATTTATCCGCTTTGTGGGCACTCACAGCGAATATGACAAGATAGATGCAGCAACAATTTAATTAGGGAGGAAAGATTATGAGTAAGATTACAAAGGAGAAATACGAGTTTGCATTGGCACGCATTGAAGAACTGCTGCCGATGGTAGATGATAACACCCCTGCCAATGATCGCAATGCGGTGGAACTAACGTTGATGTCGGATGTTGTGATAGAGTATGAAAAAGAACACTATCCCATTGCTAGGCCAACTGTAGCCCAGCTCATTCAATTGTCTCTCGATGAAAAGAACATGAGTCAGAAGCAGCTGGCAGAAGAAATTGGAGTAAGCCCGTCACGAATTAGTGATTATATCTCCGGACGAGCAGAGCCTACGCTC
Organism: uncultured Prevotellaceae bacterium; assembly: GCA_902774795.1. Lineage (GTDB taxonomy): Bacteria > Bacteroidota > Bacteroidia > Bacteroidales > Bacteroidaceae > Prevotella. Next base: position 50,002 of record CACYKA010000007.1, read on the forward strand.
AAAATTGCACGTATGCTATGCTTGACACTTGGAATAACACCAGCAGCCATGTTAGGTTGCTAAACATTCTTTCTCTTACATCTTCCCCCTATCACAACCAAGCGGAGACCGCAAAATAAAAATGCAGTCTCCGCTTTTCTATAATCGCTAAACGCTAAACGCTCGCTCGGCTCTGCCGCTTGCCGGAGCAAGTTCCGAACTATGCTCGCCTGAGCACCCACGGAGCGCAAGAACCATACACCATTAACCCTGAACCATCTTACCCATGCGTCGGCGGCTGTATTCTTACTCTTCTTCGTTAGAAGCATTCTCTGCTATGAGCTGCTGCTGCAGGTCGCTTGGCATGAGCTCGTAGGATGCGAAGCTTGCATTGAAGCTAGCACGGCCTCCTGTGAGAGAACTGAGGGCTACAGAATAGTTGGACAGCTCCTTGAGTGGTATCTTAGCCTGAAGCTTCTGATAGCCGTTCTCCATATCCATACCCATAATCATAGCACGACGGCCCTGAAGGTCGGACATTACGTCACCTGTCATATCTGCCGGCACATAGACCTCGAGGTCGTAGATAGGCTCCAGAATCTTCGGATTGGCCTTCTTGAACGCCTCAGAGAATGCATTGCGGGCAGCGAGCATGAATGACAACTCGTTAGAATCAACCGGGTGCATCTTACCATCATAAACAATGACGCGCACGTCGCGTGCATAAGAGCCTGTCAGCGGACCACGTTCCATCTTCTCCATCACACCCTTCAGGATGGCTGGCATGAAACGCATATCGATGGCACCGCCCACGACGGTATTGATGAATACGAGCTTTCCGCCCCACTCCAGGTCAACCTCTTCGCGAGACTTCACATTCATCTTCACTTCCTGACCGTTGAGCCTATATGTCGTTGGATCTGGCATACCGTCAGCGTATGGCTCCACGATAAGGTGTACCTCACCGAACTGTCCTGCACCGCCTGACTGCTTCTTGTGACGATAGTCTGCCTGTGCGCTCTTGGTGATTGTCTCACGATAAGGGATGCGCGGCTCAAGATATTCTATCTCAATCTTATCGATATTCTCAAGACGCCACTTGAGGGTACGCAGATGGAACTCTCCCTGTCCGCGAACGATTGTCTGACGGAGTTCCTTTGACTGCTCAACAATCCATGTTGGGTCTTCCTGACGCATGCGTGTGAGTGCAGCCATCATCTTCTCAGTATCTGCCTCCTTCTTGGCCTTGATGGCACGGGAATACTTGGAATTAGGATATTTCACAAAGTCGAAGCGGTTCTCGCAGTCCTTGCCGTTCAGGGTATTGCCTGTCTTCACGTCCTTGAGCTTTACGGTACAGCCGATGTCGCCTGCCACCATCTCATCAACCGGCACACGCTGAGCACCTGCGCAGGTGAATATCTGGCCAAGACGCTCCTTGGTACCACGGTCGGCATTGGTGAGGTCGTCGCCTGGCTTAACCTTACCGCTCATAACCTTGAAGTACTGCACCTCACCGATGTGTGGCTCGATACCTGTCTTGAAGAAATAGAGTGACTCCGGACCGTTGGCGTCAACCTTCACTTCCTCGCCGCGAGTGTTGTGAACCTTTGGCATCTCGTCAACGAAAGGAACGACATTGCCAAGGAACTCCATAAGTCTGCGGACACCCATGCACTTGCCTGCACATACGCAGAATACTGGGAATATAGAACGTGTAACAAGACCCTTGCGGATACCCTCACGCAGTTCGTCTTCTGTCAGAGTCTCTGTCTCGAAGTATTTCTCCATCAGACCCTCGTCATTCTCAGCGGCAGCCTCAACAAGAGCTCTGTGAAGCTCCATTGCCTTGTCCTTCTCCTCAGCAGGAATTTCCTCGATAGTTGGTGCACCACCTTCAGGTCCCCATGAATACTTCTTCATCAGAAGCACGTCAATCAGTGCATTGAAGTCAGGACCTTCGTTGAGAGGATACTGGATAGGCACTACCTTCGGGCCATAGATTTCCTGCAGCTTCTCGAGAGTGTTGTGATAGTCACACTTCTCGCCGTCAAGCTGGTTAACAAGGAAGATAACAGGCTTCTTCAGCTTCTCCGTATAGCGGAAATGGTTCTGTGTGCCTACTTCAGGGCCATACTGACCATTAATAAGGAGCACGCAGGTGTCTGTCACCTCCAATGCTGTCAGGGCAGCTCCTACGAAGTCGTCACTTCCCGGACAGTCAATCATGTTCAGTTTCTTGTTGTTCCACTCCACATTATATACAGTAGAGAAGACAGAATAACCATACTCCTGCTCTACTGGGAAGTAGTCAGAAACTGTGTTCTTCTGTGTAATGCGACCACGTCTGCTGATAACACCTGCTTCATAGAGAAGGCTTTCTGTCAGAGTGGTCTTACCCGATCCGTCATTGCCTAAGAGCGCAATGTTCTTGATTTCATTTGTCTGATAAACTCGCATAGTTTAATTATTTAGGTTATACAATGATTTTTAGAGTTTGACTGCAAAGATACGCTTTTTTTCTGAAAGAACAAATAATTTTACATTTTTTAAAGAAAGAATACCCTCTCACTCCCTTTTTCACTCCCTTTTTCACTCCCCTTATCACTCCCCTTATCACTCCCCTTATCACTCCCCTTACATATTTTTCCTTGTCATAGGACAAGAAATAGCAAAAAAATTTGCTTAATTGAAAAAAAAGTCGTACCTTTGTCGCCCGAATGTCTAGTTTCGAGATGCTTGATATTGACCTGAAAGCCCTTACTGAGGACTCTAACGAGTTCACTTTAGTGCTTGACGACTCATACTTCAATGCTCTCGACGATGCTGAAATACAGCATGGGACAGTAACTGTCACCGTACTTCTGCGCAAGATGCCGTCAGACCAGTTCGCCCTTTCATTCACAATAGAGGGCAGCGTCACGATTCCGTGTGACCTTTGTCTTGACGACATGGAGCAGCCAGTAAAAGGACAGTGCAGCTACATCGTCAAACTGGGCACGGAGTCCGGCGTCGATGACGAGGTGATAGTGGTGGATGAGAATCAAGGCATCCTCTCACTCCCTTGGATTATCTACGAGACAATAGTATTGGCAATACCCATCAAGCACGTTCATGCACCTGGAAAATGCAATGCTGCGATGACGGAAAAGCTCGAAGAGCTGTCAGCCACCCGAAGTGGTGATGAGGAGGCCAGCATCAGCGATGATAACGCTATTGACCCACGCTGGGCGGCATTGAAAAAGTTTAAAGATTAAAGTTTAAAGATTAAAAAGAATTATGGCACATCCTAAAAGAAGACAGTCAAAGACTCGTACTCTCAAGCGTCGTACTCATGACAAGGCAGTAGCTCCAACACTGGCTATCTGTCCTAATTGTGGTGCTTACTACGTTTACCACACAGTATGTCCTACATGCGGTCAGTATCGCGGAAAGCAGGCTATTGAACAAGCAGAAGAGGCATGAGTAAAGTAAATGCTGTTATAAAAGGCATAGGCGGCTACGTACCTGAATACATCCTTACCAACGAGGAACTCTCACGAATGGTTGAAACCAACGACGAGTGGATATACACTCGCGTAGGAATCAAGGAGAGACGTATCCTCAACGAGGAAGGACTGGGTTCTGCCTATCTGGCACGTAAAGCCTGTCGTGAGTTGTTAGCCAAGACACAGGTCGATCCTCAGACTATCGACTGCGTCATCTGCGCTACCACAACTTCCGACTACCATTTCCCATCAAATGCCTCCATAATAATTGGCAAGCTCGGCTTGAAGCATGCTCACGGCTTCGATGTATCGTGCGCGTGCTGCGGGTTCCTTTATATTCTTGATATGGCATCGGCGATGATACAGTCAGGACGCTACCAGAGGATTATCTGCGTGGCTGCTGAGAAGATGTCATCAATGGTTGACTATCAGGATCGTCAGACATGTGTACTCTTCGGCGACGGTGCAGGAGCAGTATTGCTCGAGGCTACCGAGGAAGAGGGTGTCGGATTCCAGGATTCATTCCTCAGGACCGACGGTTTGGGACTTCCGTTCCTTCACATGAAGGCCGGTGGTTCCGTTTGCCCTGCCTCTCACTATACCGTTGACCACAGAATGCACTATGTCTATCAGGAGGGACGCACCGTGTTTCGCTATGCCGTAACATCTATGGCCGACGACATCACGGAGATAATGAAGCGTAACAACCTTACGCAGGACGATGTCAACTGGCTCGTACCACACGAGGCAAACATGCGCATCATCGAGGCTGTCACAAAACGTCTCGAAACCCCGATGGAGAAGGTTCTCGTGAACATAGAGCATTACGGAAACACCAGCGCCGCCTCTATTGCGCTTGCCCTTTGGGACTTTGAGAAAAAGCTCAAGAAGGGCGACAATGTCCTCCTTACTGCATTCGGAGCAGGCTTCGTACACGGAGCAAGCTTCTACAAATGGGGATATGATGGAGACAAAGTAGGTAAATAATGCATAAAGCAGGATTTGTAAATATCGTTGGCAACCCCAACGTCGGAAAGAGTACGCTCATGAACCAATTGGTTGGTGAGCGTATTTCTATTGCGACCTTCAAGGCGCAGACCACAAGGCACCGCATCATGGGAATAGTCAATACCCCAGAGATGCAGATAGTATTCTCCGATACCCCTGGAGTAATAAAGCCTAACTATAAACTGCAGGAGTCGATGCTTGCATTCTCAGAGTCTGCCCTGGACGATGCCGACGTGCTGCTTTATGTCACCGACGTCATCGAAGACCCCGAGAAGAACAGGGATTTCCTTGACAAAGTCGCAAAGATGAGTCAGCCGGTTCTGCTGCTCATAAACAAGATTGACCTTTCAAACAACAACGACCTGGGCGCTGTCGTGGATAAATGGCACAGCATACTGCCCAATGCCGAGATACTGCCCATATCGGCCAAGAACAAGTTCGGCACGGACATACTGCTGAACCGCATCAAGGACCTGCTGCCCGACTCCCCACCCTTCTTCGACAAGGAACAGTTGACGGACAAGCCTGCACGCTTCTTCGTTACTGAGATTATCCGCGAAAAGATACTCCTATACTACGACAAGGAAATCCCCTACTCCGTCGAGGTACAATGCGACTCGTTCAAGGAAGATGAGAACCGCATCCACATCATGGTAACAATCTTTGTGGAGAGGGAGTCACAGAAGGGCATCATCATCGGCCATCAGGGTGTGGCCATTAAGAAGGTCAGCACCGAGGCCCGCAAATCACTTGAGAAATTTTTCGACAAGAAAATCTATCTTGAAACTTTTGTCAAGGTAGATAAAGACTGGCGCTCCAGCGACAAAGAGCTCAACGCCTTCGGATATAATCCGAAGTAAAGTTTAAAGTTTATAGTTTAAAGTTTAAAGTTTACGGTTTCCCTCTCACTCCCCTCTTTCACTCCCCTCTCACTCCCTTCTCACTCCCCTCTCAGAGCGCATACTGCGCTCCTACCACTAAAGCGCGGTTGCCTGTTTTTTGGCCGGCGATGTTACGGAAGTCGGCATAGACGTTAAGGTGCCTGTTGAAGAAATGGCTCAGACGGGCTGAAGCGTAGAAATTCGGAGTGCAAAGTTCCATTTCTCTGTTGCTGATATAGAGCACGGTGGCGGTGAAACGGGTGTTCCTGGTGATATTCAGCGACGGCATACACTTCAGCTGATAGAAATTGTAGTTAGTCTTATACATCCCTGTGTCTCCCCTGTCGTGCCTGTGGCTGAAGGCTGCTCCGAGGGTGAGGCGCATAATGCCCTGATGCCACATTGCGCTTGACTCTACGGTGAACAGGCTATAGTTGCCAGCCGGTACCTCTGTGAAGTTAGCATTGTTGATACCACCCATGAGAACGAGATTCTTTCCCTGATAGGTGTATTTCAGTTCAGTCACATAAGCCAGCTGACGACCAACGTCATTGCTGTATATGTAGCGCTTTCCGTCGGGGTCTCTCTCATAGAACAAATCTATCAACGGTATTACGTATCTGTGTGCAAAGGTACCCTGAACGGTGTGCTTGCTACCGAATGTATATCCCACGCTGCCGACATAGCCATGATGATTGCCGGAGTGGTGCCACAGATTCTGTTCCTCTACGTCATAAGGCTTTTGCCAGTAAGTCATGATGCGATATCTGTCGCCCAGGGTGAAGAACCAAGGGCCGTGTTTGTAGTCGAACTGCACATATAAGTCATTATACATCGTCTGTGTCCGCTCGACGCCATGATACAAGGTGTTCGTATAGCCGTCCTCTGTACCTACGAGGAGCCACGCCTTGTGACTCAGTACAGGGATATTGGACTCCAAGAGTAAGTAGGTGGAATTGACCATCTCCTTGGATTTGTAGTCAAAGTTGTCGCGGTAGTCGTTGTTGACGTTGGCATATCCAGTCTCAACATAGAGGTTAGCACCTTTGTCGTTGAAAGTGCGAACGTATGTGGTATTGAAGACAACGTCACGCTCTATGGAAGCAAGAGCTATCTCGTCAGGGAGGTAAAAGCGGTCCTTGCAGTCGCTCACGCCCTGTGCCAGATTGAACTGTATGCTGTCTCTCTCCGTTATCTGCCACTTGGCACTCAGACGCAGGTTCTCGATGGCACTGCGTGTGGTCTCCTTGCCTATTACCTGTTGAATACTCCTGTATTTGGTGGTACCAACTGCCGTTGCTGAGAGGGTGAGATGTTTCTCGTAGTTGTGGCGCACCATATCAGAATATACACGTGCGCTGCCATAAGTGCTTCCCTGTGCTGCGACCTTACTCTCTGCAGCACTGTTGCGATACCTGACATCGATGACGCCCTTGGTGCCGTCGGTACCCTTTGACGCTACGGTTTGAGTGCATATTTGCACAGTACCCAGTTCTCGTGCCTTGGTGTGGTAGAGGAAAGCCTCCCTGTCGATGTTGATGTTGATATTGTCAATACGGATGGCATACATCGACAATACGTCGGTGTCATCCCATGAAACAAACTCCGGACACAGCATGAGGACCTCCATGAGCGACTCGTCGCCGTCGAGGTCAAGTTCATCAACGTGGATGACATAACGGTCTCCACGATGTTCAATAGCTTCTGCATTGACATCAGAGCAGAAGACCACTCCAAATAGAGTGATAGCCAGGCTTAACAGCCAGTTTTTCGTCATTTTTGTGTGTTTTTATCTAATATACCAGATGTCGTTCTTCAATACCATAGGAACGACGATTTCTTCTTTTGTACTGTCGGCAAAGCCCAGGGAGAGATATGCCTGAGCTACAATCTCCTTTACTGCCTCCGGCTCATTTGCCACTCTCAACTTTATGGTATCGACAGTGGCACGCAGGGGCTTAACGGACTTGATGCCACGATGCTCGGTTTGCATGCGCTCCATGAACATCTGAGCATTAAGGAGCATCTGCGACTTATAGACCTCAGGAACAGAATCCTGTCCCATCAGGGAGCCTTCAACAAAACTGTTGTAATCGCCTGCGACAAGCTGCTCATAATACTTCTGGGCAGTTGTCAGGGCACGCTTCTCCTGACTAACCTCTGAAGAGCATGCCGCCAATATCATAAAAGAAATAAAGAAACCAAAAAAGGCTAAGTGCTTTCTCATTTATTTCTGACGTATAAATATATTAATAGGTGTTCCTGTCAAGGTCCAGTGGTCGCGAATCTGATTCTCAAGGAAGCGCTTGTACTGTTCCTTCACATACTGCGGAAGGTTGGCATAGAAGACAAATGTCGGTATCTGGGTATCAGGCACCTGGGTGCAGTATTTGATTTTGATATACTTACCCTTGATGCTTGGCGGCGGTGTTGCCTCAATAATTGGCAGCATGACCTCATTTATCTTGCTCGTGCCGATGCGCACCTTACGGTTCAGATATACTTCCTTGGCTGTCTCAAGCACCTTGAAGATGCGCTGCTTTGTGAGTGCCGAAGCGAAGATGATGGGGAAATCGACGAACGGTGCCATCCTCTCCCTGATAGCTGACGTGAAGGTGTCTATGACTTTCTGGTCCTTGTTCTCGACAAGGTCCCACTTGTTTACGACAACGACCAGCGACTTCCTGTTCTTCTGAATCAGCTGGAAGATATTCATATCCTGCGCCTCGATTCCTCGCGTTGCATCAATCATGAGGATGCAGACGTCGCTGTTCTCAATGGCGCGGATGCTTCTCATCACGCTGTAGAACTCAAGGTTCTCGCTGACCTTGTTCTTCCTACGGATGCCGGCAGTATCGACCAGATAGAAGTCGAAGCCGAACTTGTCGTACCTTGTATATATAGAGTCGCGTGTAGTCCCCGCCACATCGGTAACGATATTCCTGTCTTCACCGATGAAAGCGTTGATAATGCTTGATTTTCCGACGTTAGGCCTTCCGACAACAGCGAAACGGGGGATATTCTCCTCCACCTCGCCCTTCTTGTCGAAGGACAGTTTCTCGATAATCATATCGAGCAGGTCGCCAGTTCCGAATCCTGAAACGGCAGACACACATATGGGCTCTCCCAAACCCAGTCTGTAGAAATCGGCAGCATAGTATTGCTGGTCGTTATTGTCCGTCTTGTTGGACACGAGGATGACGGGCAGCTTTGTCTTGCGAAGTATCTGTGCGACATCGCTGTCGAGGTCGGTCACTCCCGTCTGGACATCGACGAGGAACAGCACGAGGTCGGCCTCTTCTGTTGCAATCTTCACCTGGTCACGGATAGCCTCCTCGAAGATATCGTCGGAGTTTACCACCCAGCCGCCAGTGTCAACGACAGAGAACACCTTGCCGTTCCATTCGCACTTACCATATTGCCTGTCACGCGTAGTGCCGGCAACATCACTTACGATAGCATGACGTGTCTTCGTCAACCTGTTGAACAATGTTGACTTGCCGACATTCGGTCTTCCTACTATAGCTACAAGATTTCCCATGAAAAAGATATTTCCAAAAAGGGGAGGTACCTAAAAAGCACCTCTCCCTTTATCATAGTTATTTCCTTATTAATATTAAAGATTAGGATTAAGCTCCTTCCACTTGTCAATCTCCGGAATGATACCGAGAGTTACCAGTTCGTCGCGCATCTTCTGCAGGTGCTCGTAAGACGATGTCAGGGCTGCCATTTCCTCAGCTGTTCCTTCTGGAGCGGTATAATGCACGCCAGTGGTGTCGATAGTGGTAGGCATAGCCATCATAACATTCTTATAGCCGCACTTGTCGCAGTTAACGTAGCAACCGGCAGGCAGAGTGAATGGCTCACCGCCCATAGCGCCCTCAATCATCTTCACAGCCTGATAAGCTGGACTCTGGAATGAAGAACGTCCACGGAGCTTGATGATGTTAGAACCACCCTGGATAGTGTTGTGCTTAATCTCCTCCCAACGCTCTGGAGAGATAGTGAACTCAGAGAGTGGCTTGCCGTCAATCTGCACCTTAGAAGCGAAGACTGCCATCTGCTCACCGTGACCGCCGTAGGTATGAGCGCCAGTCACCTTATCCTGCTGCACGCCGAACTCCATAGCGAGCTGCTGCTGCAGACGGGTAGAGTCGAGAGCTGCGAGAGATGTCATCTGATTTGGCTTCAAACCTGAGTGAATCAGAGCTGTCAGGGCTGTTACGTCAGCAGGGTTGAAGATAACCACTACATGCTTAACGTCAGGGCAGTATTCCTTGATGAAATCGCCGAACTGAGCAGCAATCTGACAGTTACCCTTAAGCAGGTCCTCACGTGTCATGCCCTCCTTACGTGGAGCGCCGCCTGAAGAGATGATATACTTAGCACCGGTAAATGCCTCTTTTGGGTCAACGGTCCAAGTGATGTTTGCTCCAGGGAAAGCACAATGTGCCATCTCGTCTGCCACACCATGAACGCCTGGCTCATAGATATCATACAGACACACGTTTGGAGTCAGACCCAGCATCAGAACTGACTGAACCATGTTAGAGCCAATCATGCCGCCGGCTCCAACAATCAAAAGCTTTTCATTTGTTACAAATTTCATAATAACCGATATTTTTGATTATTGTATTCTATCCCCTCCCCTTTCGGGAGGTTTCATTTACTTTTACTTCAGCATTTCTGCACGAGCCTTCTCAATCTGAGGTCTCATCTTCTCAAGCTGCTCCTTGAACTGATCTACGCTGATAGCGTTCAGCTCATTCAGTGGTGCGAGGATGTCAACCAGACCCTTGATGTTTGGATCGTATGTAGCCAGGTCGTCAAGAGCGAGCTTCAGCACAGCGATGTGATAAGTCATGTCAGATGCTGTCTGGTCGTCGAATGCCTGGATGAACTTCTCCTGATTCTGCGAGATAACATAGAAAGTCTCGATGAGACCTGCTGCACTTGTCTCCCAGAAGAAATTGATTCTTCCAGCTTCCTTCTCAGCCTCGTAGAAAGCCTTGGCGTCAGACATATCACCGTTAGCAGCTGTCTGCAGAGCGTTGTCGTTCACGTCAGTTGCAATCTTTGTGATAGCAGCGGTGTAAGCGTCAGTATCCATCTTGTAGAGAGAAGCAACCTTCTTGTCAACAACGAGCATACCCATTGCACGATACTTCTGAGAGAGCAGAGACATATCGTCAGCAATATTTGCAGGATGCAGATAGTTTGGCTTAACCTTCAGTTCGTCCTCAGACAACTGAATCTTACCATTAGCGAAGATACCGTCAACAGGACCGAGCTTGTGCCACTGGTCAACGATAGAGTCGAGCTCTACCATGATCTTCTCCTCAATCTGAGACTGTTCGAATGAAACAGAGTCACTAGCATTCTGATTGGCTGCAGTCTTATTACCACAAGAAGCAAGCACCATAGCTGCAAAGGCAGCAATTACAAAAGAAAACTTTTTCATAATTAATGTGGTTAAAATTAATATTTTTTTTATCTAATCAATCTTTTCTCATCCATTTTCCCGGAATATCGAGCAAGAGGCATGCTATCACGATGCAACACATCAGGAACATCACCTCCATATTGAATGTGAGAGTCGAGAAGGCTACGTCACCCAAACGTTTCTCACTCGAATAGAACGGCGCATTACCATTTATGCTTCGCGGTGTGAGGTACACAAAACCTGCACGCGGCACGATGTGACCGTCAACGACCTCGCAAAGCTCCTTTGCACCATATCCGGCCAGCTGTTTCTCAAGCTGTATGTTTACATTGTCTCTCTTCAGCTGCTGCAATTTCTCTCGGCCATATTTGTTCACACGCTCCTGCAGCACCCTGTCGGCCGTAAGGGTTGCCTTGTTTCCGCGATCGCGAAGCACCTGCTCGGCACTGTCCAGATACTCCCTGACAGAGGCATAGTCGTATAGTCATTGCTAACATAGCTCGTGACAGCCAATGCCTCGTACGACCATCGCGACGGTATCACATTACCGATAAGGGGAACATTGCCCGTAGTGCTGTTCGGCGTCAGGTCTGTGAAGCTGACCACAAGGCCGCACAACAGGATTTGCGGTATTAACAATACGGGAATACTGATATATATCGACACCACGGATGACAGGCTCTGAGACAGTACCAGACCTGTCAGATTGGCAAGTATGGCCGTCACCGCGAGTACGAACCACCATAGGAAGAACTGTCCGCTGATGCCCATGATGAAATTGCCGACCAGCACAAAGAGGAACGTCTGGAGTATCGACACAAAGGCCATCAGCACTATCTTCGACCATATATAGCTGCCGTATGACAGCTGCAGGAATTTCTCCCTCTTCAGCAAGGCGCGGTCTCTGATTATCTCCTCGGCAGAAGCAGACATACCGACGAACGTTGCCACTATCACCGACATGAAGATAAACGACACGAGGTTCTTGTTCTGCATGATGCTGTACTCCTCTCCGGCAGGTGCATAGTGCGTCAACAGGGCACACACGCCAGCCAGCAGCGGAGCCTCCAACAGGGCTATTGCCAGGAACTGTCTGTTGCTGAGCTTTGTCTGGGCGCAACGTTTCATGAAGAGCATGAACTGGGTCGCAGGGCTCGGCTTCTTCTGTTCCGTAACAGGCAGGGCCTTCGTTTTTACCGGCTCGAATTCCGGACGCCTCTCGATATACATATTATGCCAGGCAGCAGGCGACACCTTGCGCTCGTCAGAGAGCTGTCCCTTGCTGTCCATAGCACGCTCCTCGATAATGTTCAGCATTATCTCCGGATTGACGTTGCCGCAGGTAGGGCACGCGCTGGTTTCTGCATCAGCATAGTTGGCAGCCGTCTTGAAATATGTTATCGCCTCTATCGGATTGCCGTCAAAGACAGGATAGCCGCCACGGTCGAGCATCCACAGCCTGTCGAACAGCTTATAGACATCGCTTGAGGGCTGGTGGATATTGGTAATGACGAGCCTTCCGTGATAAGTCTGCTCCTTCAGAAGCAAGATTACCATTTCCGTATCAGAGGAAGACAAGCCCGATGTCGGCTCATCAAGGAACAGAACCTCGGGTTCCCTTATCAGCTCCAAGGCAATATTCAAGCGCTTTCTCTGACCGCCCGAGATATATTTATTTATTGGAGAGCCGACCTTCAGGTCCTTTGCCTGCTCCAATCCCAAGTCGCGAAGCATCTTAATTACCCTGGAATTAATCTCTTCCTCGGTCATGCCTTCGAAGCACAGTTTCGCAGTATAATAAAGATTCTGATATACCGTCAGTTCCTCGATAAGCAGGTCATCCTGAGGCACAAAGCCTATCAGCGCCTTCGTCTCCGGTTCATCGATGCTATGGCCGTTTATCGTGATGGTACCCGATGACGGCTTGATATTTCCGTTGAGGATAGACACCAGCGTCGTCTTACCTGAGCCGGAGCCGCCCATAATGGCTATCAGCTCGCCATTGCGCAGGTCGAACGAGAAGTTATGGATGCCGTTATTGCTGTTTGGATAAGAGAAGTTGATGTCGCGTCCTGAGAAGACAATCTCATTTTTCTTCTTGCGGGTACGATATTGCTCCATGATGATGGAGTAATACAGCGGCTTTCCCTTGTGGTTGCGCAGTATGCCGGAGCTGTCCCACACCTGGAACATACCCTTGACAATAGGCACGCCGTTGTACTCTGCCGCATCCTCGCCGTCGTAGGTGAAGATGACGATGTTCATCTTCTCCAGCCACATAGTCTTGACCGGAGCGCTGAAACCGTCGAATTTTGTCAGCTTAACGTGCCTGGACTCAGTGCCCATCACATAGTGGGTGAACAGCTTCAAGAGGCTATCCGGCACGCCCATTCCCTTTGCCGCAGCAGTAAACAGCGGGTCATCAGGCTTGAACTGGTCGGGGGTCTTGGCGCAGCAGAATTCCATTAGACGCAACAGGCCGAGAGCACGCTCTTCCAGTGTTATCTCGCCCTTCAGGCTCTTGCAGATATTATCCACAACATCCTGGGTGTTCATCTCAGGCATTTCCGCATAGAGATGGCGCAGTTCCAAGTAGAGATTGATATATTCCTCATGGTTGCGAATACCAAAATGCCTGCTGAGGTAAGCACTCAGCATATCTGAAGACACCCCTTCATCCACGTCCGTCTTAGAGCAGAACAGGGCGAAGAGGTTTGTTAAGGCTGATATGATTGTATCTGTAACCACGTTTTATTTTATCTTTATTCACGTTTTGATTATTATTAATCACGCGGCAACAAAGGTACTAAAAAAAGTGGAGAGTGGACGTGAGAGAGGTCAGAGACGTCCTATTTTTAATTTTTTTTAACCAATATTACACTCCCCCCGTCGTCGCCGATTAGCCGCCGCGCACACCCCCGCACCCCTGCGTCGGCGGCAGTATTCGTATGTCCCGAAAGTAGTTGAATTAACCAATTAACCAATTAACCAATTAACCAATAAACCAATTAACCGATATATCAAATAAGAGTGCCCCTGCAATCTCTTTTATAAAGGTTAACGGTTAAAGAGAATGGCGCAGGATGCTTATTATTGCACTCTGCGCCATTCAACTATTATCTATTATCTATTAACTATAAACTATGATGCCTTCTCCATCACTTAATCACTACTTTACGTTCTCCGTTGACATAGATGCCGCTCTGTGCGGGCTTGCCGTCGAGGCGTCGACCGTCGAGCGAGTACCACCCTGGAGCGGTAGCAAATTCTTCACTCTTCACTCTAAACTCTTCACTTATTGAAATTCCTGTACCTGCCAGGGGCTGCACGTTGAAGTCCTTCCACTTAGCCGTGGCCTTGTAGGTCTCGACGGCCTCCTCGGGCACGTAGAGGGTGATGTCGCCCAGCTCCAGATACGAGAAAGCCAACATATGTAGCGTCGGGGGCGTGGTGGCCAGACAGGTGATTTCCGTCAGATTGGGGCAGTTCACAAAGGGTGTCATGCCGATATTGGTGACGCTGGCAGGGATGGTCACGCTGCGGAGCGACGTGCATCCGAAGAGCAGGGTTGTTGTAACTTCGGTGATGTTCGGGGGCAGGACGATGGACTCCAGTTTCTCGCAAAAGCCGAATGCAGCTGTCCCGATCTTTGTGATGGACTCCGGGAAACTGACTTTCTGCAGCGAGGTGCAATAGTTGAATGCGGCATCGCAGATGGTGGTGACGCCCTCGGGGATGGCAATCGTCAGCAGATGGGGTGCGTAGGTGAATGCGCTTGGGCCGATGGTTTTCACCGGGAAATCCGGGGTGTAGAACTTGGTAGTCTTGCCGGCGGGATAGATCAGCAGGGTGTCCTTGTCGGCGGTATAGACCACGCCGTCAGCCGAGCAGTAGGCGGTGTTGGCGGGGTCGATGTTGATTTCGTTCAGCGACGAGGCCTGATAGAACATACGATACGTAATTTCCGTCACAGAGGCGGGAAGCGTGACCGAAGTAAGGAACGCCAGATACTCGAAGGCTCTTTCATCTATGCTCGTCACCGTAGCAGGCACGGTGTACGTCTTGCCGGCCATCTTGGCGGGATAGCAGATGAGTCGCGTCTGGGCCTTGTCCATCAGCACGCCGTCGAAGACAGCGAAGTGTGTGTTGCCCTCGGCCACGGTGACACTCTCCAAGTCGGGACACTCGCCGACGGCATCCCTTCCCATCTCCGTGACGCTGGCGGGGATGTGCAGGTGTGTCAGGTTATAGGCGGCAAAGGCGGCAGTGCCGATGGTGGTCACGGTCTCCGGAATGTCAACGGTGGTCAGTCCCTTGCATTCGAGAAAGGCATACGGTCCGATGACGCGCAGCGTCTGCTTCGGCAGCTGCAGCGACGTCAGCGTTGATTGCATGAAGGCCCCTTCGCTGAGTGAGGTCACGGCATAGTCGGTGCCGTCCTGATTCACGGTGTCGGGCACCACGATGTCACCTTGATACCTGAAACCACTGGGTTCGACGACCTCCGCCGTCTTGTCCTCGCTGTTCAACACATAGTAGACACCGTCAATCAATGTGGCGTCCTGCGCCCAGGCTCCCTGCGCCATCAGCAGCAGGGCAGCCGCGATAATCCCAAAAATCTTTTTCATACTATTACTCTACTTTTTCCCAATCCACGAATTGCTCAAAGGTAGAGCCGTCGGCGTTCTCGCGCAGGGCTTTCCACTGCATCTTGTCAGCTTTCAGGCTATTGATTTCCCAACATTCGCGAAGTTCGACCTCGCCCAGGTCTTTCCAGCGGGTAGCCACCAACGGGCCGTCAACAAAGTATAACTGGAATTCACGCGTTGTTACTTTTTCCCACTGCCCGCCGTCGGTCTTACGATAGAAATTGTAAGTGCCATCATTGAAGAACTCCAAACGGCCGTTGGCATCGTTGTAAGTATCTCCGCCTGAGATACCCTTACATTCCCATGTGCCGATGATGTCAGCGCTGTAGTCGGTTTCGGTCCTCTTCAGTCGGGCACTCTTCTCGGTGACTGGGCCCTGTGCCTGTCCGTCACGGAAGGTCGTATGCCTGTATTTGCAAACCATCTCGGTAGCTGTGATGTCAGAGATGATGTACTCCTCCTGCAACGTAATTTCCATATTATTCTCGGGATGACTGGTCATGGTAACCTTATTGCCGGTAATCTTGACGTCGTACTCGCGATGGGCTGCCCACTTGCGCTGACTCTCTGTGAAGTCGGTTTTTGACGTGCTGTAGGTAGCCTTGGTGGGCGATACGAAGGTGACAACCGACTTGTTGGAGGTCAGCGCAGGCTGTCCTTCTATCTCGCTATCCACCCACTTGCCGATGATTTTCTCGGAGAGGTTTTCGATGTCAGAATCTTTGTCATCACTGCAAGAAGTGAATACACTTGCGCCGCAAACAAAGATGGCGGCCATCATCCATTGGAAAAATTTTGTTTTCATTGTGTTGTTAATATTGTTATTATGGTTATAGAAAAACATGCTACAAAAGTACAAAAAAATCCGCACTCTACAAAATAAAGTGCGGAAAAATTTTATCTTCGTTTTCGTTATTCTTTCAGACCAATTCACCGATTCACCGATTTATTCTTCTTCAAACCATTCGCCATCGTCGAACTCAGCTTCGCGGCTGCGGCCCGAAACGTTTTTTGGACCGCCTAATTTAAGGTTGGCATTGTTGGTGAAACCCTTAATACTACCAGCAAGAAGATGACTCCTCTGCTTAATCTCTACCACTTTCGTGGTTGGTTTTATATAATTCTTTTTCATAGTTTTATTCTGTAATTGCTATTTTCTTACCATTGTTCATATAAATCCCAGGAACTGTCGGCTTGCCGTTAAGCTTGCGTCCAAACAAATCAAACCAAGCGCCAGTTTCGCTAACCGCTAAACGCTTACCGCAAACCGATTGAACTCCGGTGACACCACCGCCGTCAAGGTTGAGTCTGATTTCTCTGACGTGCTGTTCACCGCTCAAATTCACATGGAAGTACGCACGGAAGGCATTCAGAGTATAGACTTCACTTGGCCAGTAGAGGTTGTTACCTGCACCCAAATAGAGGTTGCTTGCATCATTGCCCGGAAGTTCCTCTGGATCATAGATACCCTTGAAGCTTACCTTGCCGTCGCCAGTAGTATCCTCGGTGATGCCCGGCGTGAGAGTGGTAGAAGCATCAGCGTTGATAGTCACATCCTCGAATAATGGCTCAGTGATATTTATTTTGAAATTAGTAACTAACATGTTCTTGGAAACCTTCCAGCCATCGCCAAGCGCAGAAGCCAACTGGGCATTGGTCTTGCTTCCGATGGCAGTACCCTGTCCTGAGGCATCGGGGAGATTCTCAGAATAGTAGCAGTTGGTAACAGTGACATTATCGCCACGGCTGAAGGTGGCATTACCTCCGGTGGCCAAATCGGTGCTGCCTTTGAATACGCAGTTGGTAAGCGATGCAGTGCAGTCGTTCCATCCAATCAATCCACTGCAGTTATTGGTGTTCGTACCCGTGATGCTGCCGTCAAAGAGACAGTCTATGAGCTTGGTATTGGTATTCTCGTTGTGGGTCATTGCCACGAATCCAGCGTGTGTTCCGTCGCCACTTACAGAGCTTTCGATGTTGATGCTGCTCCAGCAGTTGCTGATGGTGTTCGTTCCTGTGGCGTGTCCCACAAGGCCGGAACAGAATTTCCTGTCGGTGGTGATGGTGCCCGCAGTGTGCAGGTTCTTGATGGTTGCATTACAGACATAGAGGAACGGTGCGTTGTACAATTCACTGGCTGTTGCATTGAAGGTCAGCGTATGGCCTCGACCGTCGAAGGTGCCTTGGAACGAGCGGATATCGTCAGAGCCCGCCATTGTCGATACCTCGATGTCGGCATCCAGCATCACGATCTTTTCGTAGTAGCTTGTGCCGGCGCTCACTGACGAGGCAAAGGCATTCCAGTCTTCGGGCGTCTTGATTATGAGCTCTTTTTTCCACCTGATAATATAAGGTGTGCCGGCTTTGAGCTCGTCCACAGGGTCGCTGAAGTTCAGCGTCAGCGTGCCGTCGCTGAATGTTGCTTCGCTCAGTGTGCGTGCCTCGGCGCCCTTAAGAGGTGAGTCCTCAATCTCTACGTCGAACGGCAGACACAGCGTGTTCCAGTCGCCGTCATCATAGAGTGTGCGCCCACTAAGGGTTACGTCGGCCAAAAGATTGTTATTATCCGCTATCGTCGCTGAGTTCGACTGATTGTCGTAGAGGGTGACTATGTAGTTGCTGAGTGTTGACGTGACAGTGACGTTCTGGCTGTTCATAGTCAGCGTGTAGCTGCCATTGCCGTTGTCTGTCAGCGATGCGGCATTAGCAGCGGTCAAATCAGAGATAATCCTTGGAGATACGGGCGTGAAGGCAAAGATTGCCTCAGCTGTGGTACATAGCGTGCCGCCGCAGTACATTCCGAAATCATACAGCTTCATACCGTCGTATCCGTAGTCTGTGTCGGGCGTGCCATAGTAAAGAGTCATGCCGGTGGTGCCGCTCTTTACGCTGTAGCCTTGTACGCCACCATCGGCATTCTGGAGCATCTCTGTATAGTAGCAGTTCGTGTAGCTGGCTCCTTCGACGTTGTCGTAGTTGCGGCAGAAGGTGTGGCTGCTGCTACCATCGGGAGTAGCTATGTTGACAGTCTTCGGTGCGAAGAGGCAGTCGGTGAAGCTTACTGTGTTGTATTTATTGTTTTCATAATATCTCCAGCCAACAAAGCCGCCCCAGTTGGTGGCATTTGCACCGAGAAATTCACCCAAGAAAGCGCAGCCTTCAAAGGAAACATTGACATCGTTATTTTCAAGGATGCCGATAAAACCGCCGGTGGTGATGTCGCCGCTCCTGTTGCTGTTTATGCTGACATTGCTGAAGCAATTATTGATATGGTTGTTGCCGCCCGTGGCTTTGACTGCCAGGCTGCCGTTGTGCTGTGCTGAGCTGTAGATATTGCCGTCAAAGACGAGGTTCTTTATGGTGGCATTATCGATGCGATAGAAGGCGGCACATTTCTGATTAATGTAGTTTTCGGGGGCGCCGAAATCGAGTGTTATCTTATTACCGCCGCCGTCGAAGATGCCGCTGAAAGGATGGCTTGCATTGCCCATCCTTTGGTTGACGGTAATATTGTCTGCATCCAGCTTGAAATACACACCACTAAAGTCATTGGATGACGAGCCACTATTGAGGTAGTTGACAATGAAATCCCAATCGGCTTTATTCGTGATAAGATATGGATTGTCTTGGGTTCCGTTTCCTGCGATGTTATAGTCTTCTAATGTTACAGTGACTTCGTAGGTTATAGTCTTTGCAGGATCGAAGGTGATAGAATAAACACCATCTGTAGACCCCCATTTCATGAAGTTCACCTTTACCGTAACAGAATGGTTGAAGTCGTGTTTCACGGTGAAATTTGCTTCACCAGCAGGGCGATAGGTTGTGCCATTGAAAGTACGGCCTTTCGATGATGTATAACTTAAAGTTGCTCCTTCCTGAACAGACTCGTTGATTGGATAGGCGCGCACGTCTTCACTATTGCCTACGTCAGACGCAGGATTGGTATAATAGTTATTGGAACGTTGAACAAATCCCATTTTTTCGTCAAGATAGCCCATCAAAGCACCACGGTTACTTGCGCCTGAGACTTTACCAAAAAACAGGTTGTTTCGGAATTCAGGATTAGCTGCCACAATACTTATGCCCCACATACTTCCAACAATACCGCCCACTTTATCGTTGCCAATGACTTCAGCATCACAAACAACATTCATTATCGACGTTCCTGCATTATCATCTCCTACTACACCGCCCGTACAGTCACCACCTTCGATATAGGAGTCTGTGAGGGTAAGATTTTTAATATAATTACAACCTATAACTTCCATTGTAGTGAGAACTTCTGGGGTAGTTGAATGCGTGTAGCCGACAAAACCACTGTAAGAATGACCTAGATTACCTACATAGATTCCTTTGACGGTATGACCGTTTCCATTGAAGTCACATCGGAAAGCATATCTCGCATCATAGCCCAAAGGTATCCATGTGTGGGCGCTCATATCAAGGTCTTTATTCAGGACAACGGTATATCCTTCTATATTTGCTTTGTTTGTTTCGTATGCAAGTCGGGCAAGCTCTGCTTCGCTATTAATATAGATGGTATTGTCCACTACTTGAGAGTAGCTGTTGCTGCGGTAGTCCATCCAGTTTCCTGATGTTTCAATTTCCTTGCCGTTCTTGTTCAGATATATGCTTTTGTTGACGTGCATATAAATAAAGTTACCACCAGCGCCTTTGTTGAGGTCGCAGGCATCGTTTCCTCCGTTTTCACCTACGGCGAATTCCTCACTTCCGTTAAAGTATATATTGTTGATGCGAACAGCCGAATTGGGGTCCTTCGCGTAGTAGAGGGAAATCCAGTAGCCACTGGCACCGGTATTCAGGTCGCCCTCGTTACCCTTAAAATCACTGTCGCCATTGTAGCCTGCCTTGTAATAGGTGTGTCCCTGATGGGAAAAATTGCTGGGACCGGAGCCACCTTCTTCGTAAATTCGGAGATAGAGGTCGCTGATGGGTGAGCCGGTGCTTCCCACGCATTTATTCGTCTTGTACATCAGGTAGATAAAGTGTCCTTCGGCGCCTAGGTTAAGGTCATAATCAACACCCCTCCAGCCAGTATTGACATAAGAGTTCCACAAGGCATCGACATCAGCTCCTTTATCACATCCGATAAGCATCACGTCTGTGATATACTCCTGTGACTGCGCCCGCGCCCCCTGCACGACACCGCACAGCAGAGCAATCGTAAGAAATAAATACTTTTTCATTAAGTTTAGATATTGTTTTTTGGTTTATTATTTCATGCTGCAAAGATACAAAAAATTCCGCACTCTACAAAATAAAGTGCGGAAAAATTTTATCTTCCTTCTTCCCTCTTACATCTTCCCTCTTACTCCACTCTCGTCAATTCGACGTTTTTAGATTTCCAGCGGACGCAGAGCAGCTTTCCGTCAACGAAGTACTCAGAGAACTCGTCGTTAACGGGTAACCATGTCTCTCCGCTCTTCAATGAGAAGGTGTAGGTGCCGTCGTTCTTGAACTCCCAGCGCCATAACTCTGGTGCCTCACTGGTGCCGAAGTTGCCTTCCCATGTGCCAGAAACGGCATTGCGGAAGTCCTGGTCGAGCTTCACTAATGTCACGTCATTCTCGAAGTAATCCTCTTCCTCGCCGTTGTTGTAGACGCCATGCTTGTAGCGGCATACAATCTCCTTGTCGTTGATGGACTTGATGACCAGCTCGTAAACCAGGCGTATATCCTCGTCGATGCTTCCCTGGAGGATTACCTTGTTGCCGAGGATTTTCATGTCATAGAGGCGGCGGTCGCTCCACTTATGATGTGGTATCTCATCGTTGTAGTTGGTTTTTGAGTAGCTTACGGCAGCCTTCGTGTCACTGAGGAAGGTGATGACATCCTTGTCCTCGGTCAGCATGGGGTCATTGACAAGCTTGGCGCTCATCCACTTCCCCTCAAGCAGCTCGGCGAGGTTCTCGATGACCGGAACCTTCTTGTCATAGAAGGCAAGGAACGGCTGCACGTTGAGGTCTTGCAGGTTATACTGGGTTATGAATGTCGTAGGCACTATCTCGCTCTTCTTTGTCTCAGTGAGCACGGCTTCTACGGCCTTGCCAGCCATGCTGAAGGTATTCTGTGCCATGATGCCCTTGAAGAATGTGCTGCCATCAATCAGCTCGTCAAGGAACTCACCGTAAACGTCGAAGGTATATACGTTCTTGTTTTTAACCTTCAGCATCGAAAGCACGTCCACGAGGTCGTTGCCATTCATGAAGACGAAGTCATCATACTGGTTTATCACATTCTGCACCTCCTGCACGGCCTTGTCGCTAACCTCATAGACAACAGCATTGGGCTTCAGCTCCTTAAATGCCTTGGCGCGCTCTATGCCCGGGCTGTTCTTCATGGCGAATACTGCCACTTCATCAGCATCCACCAGCGATGCCATATACTTGCCGGCAACTGTGTTGTCGGTGCCGAAGTATGGGCATGATGCCAGCGGACTGCCCTCTCTTACCGGTGAATCGAGGATTACAACGGGGATGCCGCGCTCCTTTGCCAATGCTGCCACATCGGCCTCAGCGCTCTCACCGTTAGGTCCGTAGCTGGGCGTGAAGATGATGCCCTTCAGACCCTTGTTGTCCATCAGTCTCAGCTCGGCAACGGCTGCCTGCTGCTCTTCGTAGGCTGACTCTGCCGATGTAGAGTAATAGTAGGCTTCGATACCTTTCTCCTCGCAGGAGGCCTTGAAGGCCTTCTCCACCTGTTTCCAGTAGTCGATCTTTCCGTTCTTTACTATCATGGCGATGGCCGGCTCCGAATACCCAGAGTCGTCGCTGTCGCTGCTGCATGATGTGAATACCATAACACCGCAGACAAGGATGGCGGCACACATCCATTGAAAAATCTTCTTCATAATCTGTATTGAAATAATATTGTTTTGGTGATAAATTTTGCCTTCATAACGTTTTCGTTGCAAAAGTACAAAAAAATCCGCACTCTACAAAATAAAAAGGATTATATTTCCATTTTTTGCCTGTATTTTCGAACGAAAGTACATAGATATTGACATAAAAACAAGCAAAAAAATCGTATGCCTTAACAGTTAATTGTCAAGAAATTGAAGTTTTTGATATTTGTCATTATAAATATACTATTTATATACTTTTTTACTTTTCGTTTGGAGTTTCGCAATTTTTTTTTGTAATTTTGCGTCCGCAAAATAATAATTTAAAATTATACTTTTATCAAAAATTGTTGTTATGAAACACAAACATTACATGAAACCGACGATTAAGCTCGTCCAGTTAAGGCAACAGCGCCACATTTTGGCAGGTAGTAATTTACAAGCCAAAAATGTTAGATTGAAGAATTACGACGTGTATAATGAAGTAGATGAGTAACAAATCCATTAAAACGAAGAAAGCAATGAAAAAAACAATGAAGTATTTTAGCATGGCTGCCCTCGCTTTGGTGGGCGCAGTAATGACAAGCTGCTCCAACAGCAGCGACTTCGAAGAGACACTAACGCAGCCGCAGCCTGCAAGCGGTGACAAGGTAGAAACACTGACTGCAAGCGTCAGCATGGCTGGTGGCGAGACTCGTGCACTGACTGAAGGTGGGGTGAAGACCTTCGCCGCAGGAGAAAAGATTGCTGTAGTGTATAAGAATACCAGCGGCGAAACCGTTAAGGCTGAGAGCATAGCTCTTGAAGCTGGCGACATCACCAACGAGGGTAAGTACGCCGATTTCACCGTTACACTTACTAACGCTGACAAGACACAGAATGTAACCTATATTTATCCTGCAGCAATGGCAGGAGAAGACGGCTCTGTAGCATCTATCTCTGAACAGAATGGCACATTGGAATCCCTAGCCAAAGATATGGACTATTGTAAATTTAGCGGTGCATGGGATGGTTCAGATCTGCCTACCGGCGAAATGGATAACCAACTCGTCATCTGCGCATTCACCCTTAAGGACTGTCTTGGTACCAGTGATATCACTAGCACCATCACCAACATGACTGTGAGCGATGGTACCAACACATACAATGTTACTCGCGAAGCTGCCGCAGGTCCTATCTATGTTGCTATTTATCCAACATCTTCCAATAACATTAATTATACTGCTACTTCTAGCACAAAGTTTTATGCTAAGTATGTGACAAGCAAGACATACGCAGCCGGAAGCTGGCATAACATCGGCTTGAAGATGGCTGAGGTTGTCAGTGGTAAGTTTACAGTAAACGCTAGTGGCGATAAGGTATTTTTTTCTAAGGGTAACCTGAGAGCAACAACAAGCAATAATGGTACGAATTGGACATGGAGCATTGCTACGAATCAGTGGGATAAGGTTGGTGCAGCTGCCGCTAATACAAGCATCACCGCTAATAAAACCGTATCAACAAATGGTACTGTTGACCTCTTTGGCTGGAGCACATCAAATACATATCTTGGAATAAACAAAACTAATAATAATAATGCCGAATTTGTGGGTGACTTTGTTGAATGGGGGTCACACGCAGATGTGACAAAAAACATTGGTACAGGTTGGCGCACGTTGACTGGTAATGAGTGGTATTATCTGTTTATGACCCGTACCACCACCTCTGGCAAACGTTTCTGCAAGGCAAAGTTATTCGACACTTATTTTGGTGTCATCTTGTTACCTGACGATTGGGACGACAGCTACTCACTGCAGCATTATAACGAAACAGCTGCACGCAACTTTGATGATACCAATATCAAGAATAAAATCTCTCTTGAAGATTGGAACACATACTTTGTACCTCAAGGTGCAGTATTCCTGACATGTGCCGGTCAGCGTAATGGCGGCAATGTCGTCAACGCTCCTAATGGTCAATTACACTACTGGTCTTCTTCGAAAGGAGATGCTGATACAGGTGATGGCGCGAATGCCAATCATATGAGAATTGATGGTAGCGTGGTGTACCCCAATACTGGAGCTGGCAGATGCAACGGCTTCGCTGTCCGCCTTGTATATCCAATTAAGTAAATTCCGTTCATAGATTTATATCATCTGACAAAAACTGAAGTCAGAAACCAATTAGCAGGAACTGCAATCACGCAGCTCCTGCTATTTTTGGCTCTTTCTCTTCCCTAATAATGCCCATATCCTGAGACGGGATAATAAAAAGTTGACAAAAAAATTGGAACTTTCAAAATTAGTTCGTATCTTTGCAGCGACTACGAAAAAAATCGTAACGAAAAAATGCGTAATATGGAGACCCCCTTTAAATTCGGCACTATCGTAGAGGAAGACTACTTCACTGACAGAGTGTAGGAAGTGGCCAATACCCGTGCCTTATCAGGCAGCAATCCCTATTGCATAAAAAATTCCCACACTGGGAACAAGAAGTTCCCAAGGTGGGAGTAAAGTATTCCCACCTTGGGAATAATGAAAGCCTCGCATCACGAAGCCATTGACATCCTAAAATAACAACGCCCACCCCGAAGGATGAGCGTT
>CACYKA010000008.1 GCA_902774795.1 uncultured Prevotellaceae bacterium
GGACTGGCGTCTGGCAGAGTTGATAACAAACATCCAGTTTGCATGTCAGAAGTATTACTTCGGAGCAATGGCCGAGAACTACTTCGACAACAAGCTGAGAGATGCCAACGTCAACGTTCAGCGCCGTCAGAAGACCATCGAAGCCTTCAACCGCCTACCAGAAGAGTTCACAAATGAGGACGTGATGAAGTGCTTCAATCTCAATAATGATGCGTCTGCAAGAAATCGAACTCGCAGCTTAATTCGTGATCATCTGGTTGAGAAAATCCAAGAAGAAAGTGGTCCCATAAAAGCGATCTACCGCAAGACTGGAGCTACCATTCTCTAGGCGTGTAACCGTGTAAGCGTGTATTTTGGATTTTTGATTTTACAAACAGAAAGGACAGGGATTGCATTACGCAGTTCCTGTCCTTGTTCGTATTTTACTGCCGCCGACGCAGGGGTGCGGGGTGTGCGCGGCGGCAACGCTTGCATCCTTATAAAAGGGTACTTCTTGGTTTTTTTCTAAATTCTAAACACAGGATTTTGCAGGTGAGCCAAAACTTTAGTAAATATCACTGTTCACCTACGATGATGTTGATTATTTCCTGAATGTCAGTTCCGTTCACCAGACTGTCTTCGTTAACATCTGCTCTTATATCATACTGATCAGAAACAATGAAGTTGATGATAGACTGTATGTCAGTACCGTTTATAACACCGTCGCCATTAACATCGCCGAGAGTGTACATAAATCTGAAAGAAACGGAATAGTCATCATACTGGACGATGTCGTTTATCGGTTTGTCGATAGTGCCGTTTTTAGCCCAATAGTCTGTCAAAGTGGTGACTTTTTGTGTACCAGGGAATGGATCGCCGAGCATGCTGGCATGATAAGTTTTACTCGTCTCATCAGTATTATAATATCCAATCAAGCGACCGTCAGCAGGTACTATTGTGATTCCGGGGTTGCCATGTGTCCCGTTAACCATCGTGAGACCGCTGAAATTTTTTATATTTGTGTTGATATGATATACAATCATACCTGTACCAGTATAGGTTTTGAAAAACATATACCACTCACTGTCACTTGGTATGGCTTCAATAATCCAATATTCGTTTTCATCGTTTCCCAGAATCTTATAGGGCTGACCGCCGTCTTTCAACGGAGTCAGGACAACCTTTGTCGGTTCGTCAAGAACCTGTATGTCATCTATCCATCCGAAGAGGTATCGTTCAAAGGCGTTAAGAGGTGTGGGAAGACATCCATTGTGTTTGTTTTCACCGCCATCCATGAGAGACCAATCTTCCATACTCTGATTGTCATACCAGGATTTATTACTCCAAGTGCCCTGATTAGGATAGAAATCGGTAATACCCATAGCATGGCAGAACTCATGACAGACAATACCTATTCCGGCTATCTGTTTTTCGTTATTGAATTTAGTCTCAATAAGTTGAGGCGTAAATGCAAGTTCGTTACTCATGCAAGCTCTGTGAACTTTCTTACCGTCAACTGTACAGAAAGAGCTCGTGTTGTATTTTACTTTCGGCCATATTGTGCCGGTGTTTCCCCATGTTGCACCATAGCCGGCATATAGGATATATAAGAGATCTACATATCCGTCATTATCCTGATCGTATTCCGTGAAATCCACATCATCTTTTGCGGCTTCACATACCTCCTTGATTAGTGATATTTCGTTCGTAGAGTAATATTCTGCAGTATTGTTAACCTTGAATGTTCCATATATATCAAACTGAGGACGGAACAGTCCACCACTACAGTGGTTGAAATATTCAGCCACAGAGCCTTGGCTTTTTGATATTATGCCATTGACTTTTATGTCTGTTGTCATCTCAGTGCTGTTAAAAACTTTGTCAAGATCACTACTGTTGAAAGTAAATGATACATCAGAGAACTCAACCATGAGTACCAGTACTTTCGGTGTTCCATTGCTGGGAAAAAGGTGAAAGCCGGTCAATCTTCCATTATTGTCTGTAGATGTAATGGAAGAACTCATTGCCTTGAACTGTTTCAAATTCCGCTGTTCAAGGTTGTCATAAATATTCTTAAGACTGTCAATTTCCTCTTTAGAAGCAGAGTAATAGTAATCACCTTCCAAGTTATAAAGTATAATTTCCCCGTCAGTAGATTTGTAAAAATGCATATTCTCGTCACCGACCAGCGTTGCACTCACCACACGTCCATCATTAAGTGTAATGTCATTATAAAAACGTACAGCCTTTGAAGCTTGCATGTTTAGGGCAATGAGAATAAAGCAGAATATATATAGAATTTTTTGTCTCATCTCTAATTTTACGTTAAATATCATCCCATCTCTCGGCACTAACTAATGCCAAGGAATGGGATGATTCTTACTATGATGCTCCTGATTTCACTCGGGCTTCATATTAGTATAGACAGTCTGGACATCGTCGAATTCTTCCAGCTTCTCAACCATCTTGTCGATTGTAGCACGCTGTTCTTCGGTTACGTCCTTCAGGTCGTTAGGGATGTATGTAAACTCACCGCCGATATCTTCAAATCCCTGTTCCTCAAGGAATTTCTGTATCTGTGCGTATGACTTAGGATCACCATAAACAGAGATTGTTGTCTCGTCCTTCTCCTCGTCATAGTTCTCGTCAAACTCATCATCAACGTTGAAGTCAATGAGTTCCAGAATCAGGTCGTCCATATCTACGTCGTCCTTCTTCTTGAAAGTAAAGACACACTTGTGGTCGAAGAGGAAACTCAGTGAGCCAGTAGTACCCAGATTGCCTGCAAATTTGTTGAAGACAGAACGTACGTCTGCCACAGTACGTGTGGTGTTGTCTGTAAGAGTGTCAACGAATACAGCAATGCCATGAGGTCCGTATCCCTCGTATGTCACCTCTTTGTATTCTGACTGGTCTTTGCCCATTGCGTTCTTGATGGCACGCTCGATGTTGTCCTTAGGCATGTTCTCGCGCTTACATGTGGCGATGATAGAACGTAGGGTAGGGTTGGTGTCTGGGTCAGGACCGCCTGCCTTTACTGCGATGGCAATCTGCTTTCCTAAACGTGTGAAGGTCTTGGCCATGTGGCCCCAACGCTTCATCTTGGTTGCTTTACGATATTCAAATGCTCTTCCCATAATTTTTTGTTTTTATCTTAATTCGCACTTTAGTTCTTTCTTGAGATTCAGAATGAGTTTTGTCATGATTGCCTCAATCTGTCTGTCGTTCATAGTCTTTTCTGGATCAATGAAGACGAAGTTTACAGCGTATGACTTCTTGCCTTCTGGCAGGTTCTTGCCCTCATATACGTCAAACAGTTCAACCTTTGACAGCAGTTTCTTCTCTGTCTGGCGTGCAATCTTCTCTACCTGAGCAAATTCTATGTCAGAATCAAGCAGCAATGCCAAATCGCGTGAAACAGAAGGGAATTTTGGTATTTCTGTGAAATGAACTTCTGCCTTCTTTACTGCATTTGTAACCTGTGTCCAGTATATGTCAGCAAAATATACAGGTGCCTCAATCAGAAGGTTCGTATTCTTGTTAATGGTCTGTTTCTTATCAACAATACCCATCTCCACGAATACCTTGCCATTTCTGTTCTTCATTGTCAGACCAGTTGAGAAGATGTCATTATTGCTTTTCTCACATACCAGCATACCCTGTGGCATGCCGATTCTTTTGAGAATATTCTCTACATGCGCCTTCAATTCATAGAAACTTGAATCTTCGTTTGGATGCGCCCATGAACCTTCAACGCGCTTGCCTGTTATCCACAGTCCGAGGTGTGTCTCCTCAGAATATGCCTTCATAGGATTCTCGTCGTCCTGCTTGTCGTTGAAGTGCTGGTAGCAATTGCCGAACTCAAAGAATCGAAGGTTAGGCATTTTCCTGTTTGCATTGCGCATGATGCTCTCGAGACCTCCGAACAGCATTGTCTGGCGCATTACGTTCAGATCGCTTGACAGTGGGTTAACAATAGTAACAAGGTTCTCTGCCGGGTATGCTTTCAAATCGTTGTAGTAAGCACCCTTGGTAAGAGAGTTGTTAAGAATCTCATTGAAGCCACCGCCTACAAGTTGCTCAGCCACGAGGTTCTGCATCTTGTGCCTCTGGTCTTCGAATGCCTTGGTTGTAAGGCTCGACTTAAGCTGTGTAGGAATCTCAACATTGTTGTATCCGTAAATGCGCAGAATGTCCTCAACTACGTCGCATGGTCTCTGAACGTCAACGCGATAGGCTGGTACTGTAATCTGTACACCTGTGGCATCCTCGCTATTTATCTCTATTTCGAGAGATTTCAATATGTTTTTGATGACGTCGTTGCCAATCTTCTTTCCAATGAGGTTGTCAACGTATGAATAATCCAAACGCATGGTTGGATTCTCAATCTTGTTTGGATATTCATCAACTATGTCGCTTGAAATCTTTGCTCCGGCCAGTTCCTTACAAAGGAGGGCTGCCTGCTTCAGAGCATAAATCGTACCATTAGGGTCGATGCCTCTCTCGAAACGGAAAGAAGCGTCTGTACTCAGTCCGTGTCTGCGTGCAGACTTTCTTATCCATGTTGGGTGGAAGTATGCTGACTCCAGTACTACGTTCTTTGTTGTCTCATAAGTACCAGAACCCTTGCCTCCAAATACGCCTGCGATACACATTGGCTCTTCAGCATTGCAGATGGCAAGGTCGTGCTCACCCAGAATATGCTCTTCACCATCAAGGGTTACGAACTTTTTTCCTGCATTCTGGTCCTTCACTATAATCTTGTGGCCTGTCACCATATCTGCATCAAAGCAATGTAACGGCTGTCCGTATGCCATCATGATATAGTTTGTAATATCTACAATATTGTTGATAGGACGTAGGCCGATGATGTTCAGTTTGTTTTTGAGCCATTCTGGTGATTCCTTTACTTCGCAGTCGGTAAGGCTTACGCAAGCATATCTGCGGCAAGCTTCAGTATTCTGAATCTCGACTTCGATGTTCAGGTCGTGATTGTCAACCTTGAAATCTGCATCTGAAGGCTTGTGTATTGCTGTCTTATAACCGTTTGAACACAGCCATGCATATAGATCGCGTGCTACACCGTAATGGCTCAGACCGTCAGCCCTGTTGGCTGTGATATCAACCTCTATCAGGTAGTCGCTCTCCAGATTGTAGTATTCAGCAGCAGGAGTGCCAACCTTCGCATCTTCTGGCAATACAATGATGCCTGCGTGGCTGGTGCCTATACCTATTTCGTCTTCAGCGCATATCATGCCGTTAGACTCCACACCGCGAAGCTTTGATTTCTTTATCTTAAACTCCTTGTCACCGTCATAGAGCACACAGCCCAAGTCTGCTACAATTACTTTCTGACCTGCGGCAACGTTAGGAGCACCGCATACAATCTGTGAAGGTTCCTCTCTTCCCAGGTCAACGCTGCAAACGTGCATGTGGTCGCTGTCAGGATGAGGCTCGCAGGTGAGCACCTGTCCTACATACAGTCCTTTAAGACCGCCTTTGATTGTCTGTACCTCTTCCAATGCATCAACCTCCAGACCCGTGCTGGTAAGAGCGGCGCACACCTCTTCTGGTGTCAGGTCGAAGTCAACATATTCTTTAAGCCACTTGTATGAAATATTCATATCCTTAAATTATTGATATTTTCCTAATTCTTTATCCTTTACTTAAAAAGCGCTGCAAAATTACAAAAAAAATTCATTATATACAAATTTTTTTGTACCTTTGCACCCATAATGCGTTATTTTATTCATCTATCATACGACGGTTCGCGCTATCACGGATGGCAGATACAGCCCAATGGCATCAGCATTGAGGGCGAGATAGAACGTTGTCTCTCGACGTTGCTTGGAGCCCCTGTCGATATCGTTGGTGCAGGCCGCACGGATGCCGGGGTTCATGCCAGGCATATGGTGGCCCATTTTGATGTTGAGGAGCCGGTTGCCGATACCTCGCAACTGACGTACAAACTCAACAGAATGCTTCCTCCTGATATCAGAATAGAAAAGACGGAGAGTGTGGCTGACGATATGCATGCGCGCTTTTCTGCCAAATGGCGCAAATATCATTACTATGTTTCTTTCAAGGCAACTCCTTTCAATAGGCAATATACTTGGCTGTGTCATTATGATTTGGATTTCCAACTCATGAATGAGGCTGCACGTATGTTGTTGGAATACAAGGATTTTGCGTGTTTCTGCAAGAGTCATACCGATGTCAAGACCACCCTCTGCGATGTTGTGGAGGCAGAGTGGGTAAAGACGGGTGACTCCGAATGGTTTTTCGTCATCAAGGCCAATCGCTTCTTGCGAAACATGGTGCGTGCTGTTGTCGGTACGCTGGTTGAGGTGGGCCGCCATCGCATGACCCTTGAGCAGTTCCGTTCAGTTATAGAAGGCAAAAGCCGTTGTCAGGCAGGAGAATCTATGCCTGCCAATGCCCTTTTCCTTGAAGAAATTACTTATTAGTCTTATTGGCCCTATTAGCCTTATTTAATTGATAGGTGTTTACCAGATTGTGCCAGATGGAGTAGAAGCCACCTGCTGTGGCGCTTATGGGTGACAGGAAGGTGTAGCCCAGCCAAATAGCAAAAATGGTGTTTTTCTGTCCTAAAGCCTGTCCGCCTTCTAGTCTAAAACCATAGTGGGCGCCTATCTTCTTTCCTAACCAGAACTGCATTATGCATCCTATTAGTGACACTATAGCAATACCAGTCATGTCGCCTATGCCTATGTTGCTGTTACACAAGGCTCTGACAGTAACTGCTATGGCCAAAGCAAGTGCTACGGCCCACATATAGAAGCCTAAGTCTTTCTGCTTCAGTATGGTCTGGTGCAACTTTGGTAAAAAATATCTTACTGCCCAGGCCAGAAACAATGGTGCCAAGAGTAAAGGGAATACGTGCCTTGTTATAAGTAGCAGGGTGGGTAGAAAGTCCATTCCGTGGCGTGCTGTCGCAAGTGGCAAGAATACTGGTATCATTATGGCTGCTATGAGGCATATAAGTATGGTGTATGAAGTTGTCATTCCTGCATCGCCGCCCAGCTTTGTCGTTACTACTGCGCAGGCAGTGGCTGTAGGACAAATTATTACCAGCAGGAAGGTTTCAATCATCAGTCTGTATTCCGTCTGTGGGAAGAGATGAAGTAACAGGCATGAAAGTACGAAGAAGACACATTGTATGAGCAATAGCCAAAGATGAAGACGTCTTGGCTTGAGGTCTGTTGGTGCCACCTTGCAGAAGGTTACGAAAAGCATGCAGAAAAGCAGAGCAGGCTGTAAAACCTCGATGTCCCTGATAATCTCTGCTTTCATATCTCCTGCCAAAGGCAGTTCCCTTCCTATGAGATATGCCAGCGCTCCCGTTGTCATTGAGATGGGAAGCGTCCAGTTTTTTATGAAGCGGAGAAGCATTGTTTTATGCCCTGTTCTCTGTGTTCAACGTGTACTTCAATGCCATATTTCTCATGTATGTGTTCTGCCAGATGCTGGGCGGAATATACGCTCCTGTGCTGCCCGCCAGTACATCCGAATGAGAACATCAGACTTGTAAATCCTCTTTTTATGTATCGCTCTACGTGGGCATCGGCCAGTTTATATACGCTCTCAAGGAATGTCAGTATCTCGCCGTCATCCTCAAGGAAGCGTATTACAGGCTCGTCAAGTCCTGTCAGTTGCTTATATTGCTCGTAACGCCCTGGATTGTGGGTAGAGCGGCAGTCGAACACATATCCGCCTCCATTGCCTGAGGTGTCTTCTGGTATGCCTTTCTTGTAAGAAAAAGAATAGACTCTCACTACCAAAGGTCCCTTGCCGTCATATTTTGATACTGATGCCTTTAGGTCTGCTTGCGGCTTTCGCTTTGGGGCAAAGCGTGGCAGTTCTGTCAACTGTTTCAGTATTGTGACGAGGTAAGGGTAGGGGTAGTCGTTCTTTGACAGCAGATTGCGCAGGTTCTGAATAGCAAACGGTATACTTTCTATAAAATGTGCCTTGCGCTCGAAGTATCCCCTGAAACCGTATGCACCTAATACCTGCATGGTTCGGAACAGTACGAAGAGCTGCAGGCGTTCGTTGAATGCCCTGAAAGAAGGTACTTCGATATATTGTTTCAAGGCATCATAGTATTCGCGTATCAGTTCCTTGCGGAGACTGTCAGGGTATCTTGCTGCTGCCTGCCAAAGGAAGGATGCCACATCATAATAATAAGGTCCTCGCCGTCCTCCCTGAAAGTCTATGAAGTAAGGCTTTCCCTTGGCGTCTAGCATCACGTTGCGTGCCTGAAAATCCCTGTAGAGGAAAGCCTCCGTTGGTGTGTCGGTCCCTCCTTCCAAATCCTTTGCCAACAGGCGGAAGTTGGCCTCCAGCTTCAGTTCGTGAAAGTCTGGCAGAGTTTCCTTGAGGAAGCAGTATTTGAAGTAGTTAAGGTCGAAGAGTATACCTTCTTGATCGAATGCAGGCTGTGGATAGCATACTGAGAAATCCAGTCCTCGTGCGCCTCTTATCTGCACATTCGGCAGTTCGCGGATAGTGCGCCTTAACAAATCTTTTTCCTTTACGTTATATCGCCCTCCAGCATCGCGTCCGCCCTTGATGGCGTCATATAATGACAGAGATCCGAGGTCGTTTTGTATATAGCGCGTCTCGTCCTCGCTGGCAGCTAATACTCGTGGCACGGGCAGCTTGCGCTTGGTGAAATGTCTCGCCAATGACAGGAAAGCATGATTTTCCTCTATAGACGTTCCTATGCATCCTATGACGCTCTTGCCTTCAGAGTCAGTAATCCTGTAGTACTCACGGTTGCTGCCTGCTCCTGCCAGTTTCTCCATCTTTGCAGGTTCCTCTCCGCGCCAGGCGGTATATAGCTTCTTCAGTTCTTGCATAATGCTTTCATCAGTATGTCGGTATCACCCAGTTTTCCGTTGATGAGACATACAGCCTCCACCTTCGCCTTCATGCATAGCGTATTGTCAGGCAGGCGATATATGTCTTGTAGAAAGACATACCTGATGCCTTCTTTCACCATGTTCACGCGTACTGCATATTCATCACGCGAACGCAGGGGCACCTTGAAACGCATCTCTATCTTGGATACTACGCAGTCAATTCCCTGGTCGTGCAGTTCAGAAAAACTGATGCCGTAAGCCAACAGGAACTCATGTCGTGCGTGCTCAGTGTAATGTTGATAGTTGGCATTATTTACAATGCCCTGCAGGTCGCATTCGTAATCGCGAACCTTGTCTTTATGCTCAAACAGATAATCCATACATTTTATTCAGCAGCCTCAACTTCCTCCAGTTTTATTCCGAAGAGGTTCGCCGACTTGTCCTTGGTAAGTGTATATTCTCCAGCTTCAAGTAGCTGAGAGTATGTGTTTCCACTACCAGTAATTTTATTTCCGTTAATCTTGATGGAGGCAGTTTCAGTCGGGCCGAAGTATAGCGTCATCGTCATCGACTTGGTAAGCTTGAAGTTGACAGTTGTTGCAGACTCCAACTTCAGACATGTGGAATATACCTTGCCGTCAATTGTTACCTCGCCCTTGCTGTTAGAACCGTTGCCGTTAACTGTAAAGAAAGAATTGCTTGGCTGTCCGTCCTGGGCGAATGATGTGAAAATATTGCCCTCTGGTGTTGGTGCAGGCTCGTCACCTCCACCTGGCTCGTCACCTCCGCCTGGTTCATCACCTCCTCCAGGTTCGTCACCGCCGTCTTCAACTTCATCATAGATGCCTATGAGAGAAGATTTGTAGTTATCGATGAGTTTCTCAAGAGCGGCGTTAACGTCGTAACTGAGGTCATCAACCTCATTGTTGAATGTAAACTGACAGTCTCCATGATTCATTCGACCTGCTCCGTAATAGCCTGTTACTATTGCCGGCACATTGATTGCATCATCAGGAACGTAGCTATACATCAGCGATGCGTTGGTATCGAAGTTGTTGTATGAAGTGCCTCCAGCAAGGGTCTTTACTGTTGCTGGCACCTGCTCGTCGCGTGAAGCGGCCTCATAGCAGTCGAAACTGGTATTGTTCGTCTGATATGTGATTGGCACATAGAATGCGCTGCCTCCGTTCTCTGCGTAGATGTTTCCGAAAGACTTTATTATACCGCCGTTCTCACCAGAGAAAGTTCCGTCGCCCTTAGCGTCAGTACCTTGCTTTGAAGATAGCAGAGGATCGTGAGTGTGACGGAAGTAGTTGTTCTCGGCAAAGCAGCTTGCTCCAGTAGTAGCGCCTACGCCATACTTTGAGTTTCCATCGTAGTAGTTGTTATAGACGTGTACGCTCATAGTGCGGATACGCGGATGGCGTGAGTCGGAGTGGTCAAACCAGTTGTGGTGATAGGTGATATAGTTAGGGCCAGACTCGCTCTTCATGCCAAACATATTACTCTTTCCTGTATCCCAGAAACGACAATATGACAGTGTTACGTATTTTGAGTCGCTCTTTACGTCAATGGCACCATCGCCCTTGGCATGATCGCCAGAGCCATGTTTGCCATAGAAGACATCGATATTGTGTATCCAAATGTTGGAGTTGTCTGTGTCGAGTGATATCCCATCGTCCATGCAACGCATAATGCCGAAGTTGCGGAACTCTACGCTCTTTGAGTTGCGGCAAAGGAATCCGAAGCCCTGTATGGTAGCATCATCTCCAATGCCTTCAAAGGTCATATTCAACTCGCTGTCGGCCCTTCTGCCCTTAACCTGAATTCCTTCTTCTGAACTTCCAAATTCATCAACATCAGAAGCTTTAATTGTACCAATAAAGCGGAAGGTAATTGGGGTAGTGTCATATCCTTTCTCGTAGCCGGTAATAATGCCTTGCAGACCTGTGCACTCAGTAGTGCCGCCCTTGGAATCGGTGACTATGGTGGTGGTAATGGTCTTGGCGCTATTTGCTGTAACATATAATACTTTGGCACCGTCCTTCAATGAACCGTCGTTGTTATAAGCACCAACGCCTGAGTTGTAATTGAAATGAGCAAAGCCAGAACGGTTGTAAGCCTTAACCGTTATATCCTTTGCAAAACTTGTCTTGTCAGCAACCTCTGCATTTTCAATAACAGGCACGACTTTCACATCATATACACCTTCTATGAGTCCGACAACGTCGGCACGTACATAGTTCGGATATTTGCGTATTAGCTGATAGTCA
Source organism: uncultured Prevotellaceae bacterium (assembly GCA_902774795.1). GTDB lineage: Bacteria > Bacteroidota > Bacteroidia > Bacteroidales > Bacteroidaceae > Prevotella. Next base: position 11,138 of record CACYKA010000008.1, read on the forward strand.
ATCTTTGTGAAGTCAGTATATTTTCCTCCTTTAATATATACATTATATGATGTTGCTCCCTCATAGAAGTTCCACTTCATGTAGAGAGATTCCTGCCATCCTGCAGCTTCTGTCAACTCTACGCCATTGTTCTCTATAGTGCCTGGCGTCACTTCGTCGCTCTTCTTGCAGAAACTTATCTCACTGACATTCCCGTCGAAGATGTCAGAATTCTCGTTCTTGATGTTTACTGTAACCTTTGAGTTATCAAAACTGATGTCTGACAGGTCTTCTGTGTTGTAGTATTTTACATCACCGGAGAGCAACTGCAGCCCTGCCTGATTCTTAAACATATTCTTTGCAACAGAATGGTCATCGCCTGTAGGCTGAGGATCAACCGGCTTTTCTGCGCTTACAGAAACAGAGAAGATATTTACGCTGCCGCCTGTTGAGGAGAATGTTACATCGCCGTCGGCTGCAACAGTACCGCTACCTGTCTGTGTGGTGTTTTTGTCTGCGGGTGTAAAGCCGCTGGTGTTCTCAAGGTTTACTTGATTGTCAAGTGTCAGTGCCGTATTGCCTGTAGAAGCGAATGATATGGTTACAGTCTGGCCTTTCTTAAGATTAGGAATTGTGATCTCAATATTCTTTCCTGCCAACTGTACGCGTTTATTCACGTCGATTCTGATTTTTTTCTCTGCTGCCTTGAATTTCAGTCCCTGAGTGGTCTGAAGAACTGCATTACCTGCTGTCAAAAAACCATCAATGGCATTGATATTCTCGTATCTGTCACTTGATTCTGTATAGGTCCATTCGGTTGTAGCAGCCTTTAGTGCTGTAACATCGTTAGTATTAGTAGTTGTGAAGTCCCAACTTTGCTGTGCATTGCCCATCAGCGATGTCAACAATGCCATGAATATGAATATAGTCTTTTTCATCGTAGTATTTTTGCTTGATAGTGTTTATGATTATTTCTTGGCAAATTTGACAATCTGGTTGCCAGCCTTAAGGATATACATGCCAGGCTTGAGACTGCTGACATTTATTGTTGGATCGTTGGTGACAATAACTTGCTTGCCAGTATCATCGAACACCTGAAGCTGTGTTCCTTCGACAAGGCCGTTTATTTCCAGATTGTCACCAACAGCCTTGTTTAGTTGAAAGGCTTCCACATTCTTAATAGATGTTGGGGAAGACATGAAACGCATTATGACATTCCCCATATCTTCTGAGACAACAGTTTCATCAGCGAAAGTTAGAACTGCGAGGTCGCCCTCGAATGTAATTTTTGTAACAACTTTTTCAACCACTTCACCATTGATGATGAGAGTCTGTGTTGTGCCGGCCTTGACAGGTGATACTAACATCAGCATAATGGCCGAAAATAGTAATAATAATTTTTTCATGAGTGTTTTGTTTAGTTTATTTGTATGTTTTGTTATTCAAGTTCAAAAATCGCTGCAAATTTACGAAAATAATCAGACATACACAAGAAATTTGAAAAGAAATTGTTGTGAGTGATTTTTTTAGGGTTTACGGGTTTGATTTTGTTTACCTTCTTTTGAAGTTTTTTGCTTTTTTCTTGCATTTCTCATAACTTAATTGTATCTTTGCACCCAGAATTTAAAAAAGATTGAATTTATATGGATATAAATAATCCCTCTGCAGAGAATTTTGCAAGTATTAGAAATATCGCTATCATAGCGCACGTGGATCATGGTAAGACAACGCTTGTTGACAAGATGATGCTTGCCGGCAAGTTGTTTCGTGACGGTCAGAATAACTCTGATCAGGTTCTGGATGCTAACGATTTGGAACGTGAGCGTGGAATAACGATACTGTCGAAGAATGTGTCAATAAACTGGAAAGGTACGAAGATAAACATCATAGACACTCCAGGACACTCTGACTTCGGCGGTGAAGTTGAACGTGTGCTGAATATGGCTGACGGCTGCATACTGTTGGTGGATGCCTTTGAAGGTCCTATGCCGCAGACACGCTTTGTGTTGCAGAAGGCTCTTGAAATAGGCCTGAAGCCCATTGTAGTAGTTAATAAGGTGGACAAACCCAACTGTCGCCCAGAAGAGGTGTATGAGATGGTCTTCGACCTGATGTTTGCCCTCAATGCCACTGAAGACCAACTGGACTTCCCTGTAATATATGGCTCGGCTAAACAGGGATGGATGGCAGAAGATTTTAAGACTCCTACTGACAACATCGACTATCTGCTTGATAAGATTGTGGAAGTGATTCCTGCACCGCAGAAGTTGGAGGGAACACCGCAGATGCTTATTACGTCGCTTGACTACTCTACATATACTGGACGTATCGCCGTAGGTCGTGTACACAGAGGCACACTGAAGGCAGGTATGCAGATAACAATATCTCATCGTGACGGCACGACAGAGAGAACAAAGATAAAGGAACTGCACACCTTTGACGGTATGGGCCATCATGCTACAGACGAAGTCTCTTCAGGCGACATCTGTGCTGTAATTGGTCTGTCACACTTCGAGATCGGCGATACACTTTGCGATGCAGAGAATCCTGAGGCTTTGCCGACGATATCTGTTGATGAGCCTACTATGTCGATGCTGTTTACCATCAACGACTCGCCGTTCTTTGGCAAGGAAGGTAAGTTTGTTACCTCACGCCACATCAATGATCGCTTGCAGAAGGAAATTGAGAAAAATCTTGCTCTGCGAGTAGAACCATTTGCCGACAGTACGGACAAGTGGATTGTAAGTGGACGTGGAGTACTTCACCTCTCTGTACTCATCGAAACAATGCGACGTGAGGGCTATGAGTTGCAAGTAGGACAGCCACAGGTTATTTATAAGGAAATAGACGGTGTTCGCTGCGAGCCTATTGAAGAACTGAATATCAATGTTCCAGAGGAGTTCGCGAGCAAAATGATAGATATGGTGACTCGCAGAAAAGGTGAGATGACATCAATGGAGACACAGGGTGACAGAGTGAACATCGACTTCGATATACCTTCGCGTGGCACCATTGGACTAAGAACGAATATCCTGACAGCTTCACAGGGTGAGGCCATAATGTCGCACCGCTTCAAGGAGTATCAGCCGTACAAGGGTGATATAGAGAGACGCCAGAATGGTTCGATGATTGCTATGGAGACGGGTAATGCCTTCGCTTATTCTATAGACAAACTCCAGGACAGGGGAAAATTCTTTATTGATCCAGGCGAGGACGTATATGGTGGTCAGGTGGTTGGCGAACACGTACACGAAATTGACCTCGTGATTAACGTGACAAAGGCCAAGCAGCTCACCAATGTTCGTGCTTCTGGTTCTGACGAAAAGGCACGCATCATACCAAAGGTGGTGATGTCGCTCGAAGAATGTCTGGAGTACATCAAAGAAGACGAACTTGTTGAATGTACGCCAAAAAGCATCAGGATGAGAAAGGTGATACTCGATCATCTTGAGAGAAAACGTTCAAACAGAGAAGCATAAGAAATGATTACGTCTCCACAGAATGAACGCATAAAGCATCTGGTTCAGTTGCAGCAGAAGTCGTCGCTCAGACGGCAGGAGGGACTCTTTGTTGTTGAAGGACGAAGGGAGTTGCTTCACTGCATAAATGCGGACTACGAGGTGAAGACAATATTTGTGGATAATCAGAAGGACGATGCTCTTCTGGATATTGACAGCAAAAATGCTGAAATAATTGAGGTTTCGCCAAAAGTGTATGAAAAGATTGCCTATAGGGAATCAACAGAGGGCGTAGTTGCTATAGTTAAGGCTCGGAAGAAGACCTTGCAAGATTTTGCTCAAAAAGAACATCCTCTCTATGTGGTCATTGAAGCTGTTGAGAAACCAGGCAATTTAGGCGCTATTCTAAGGTCTGCCGATGCTGCTGGTGTAGATGGGGTGATTGTTTGTGACCCTTTAACAGACCTGTATAACCCCAATCTTATACGTGCATCAATAGGGGCAATATTTACTGTTACTACAGTCGTATGTACCAGCGAGGAATGTATTGCGTGGCTTAAGGAGAATAAGATTCAGATACTGACGGCGCAATTGCAGGATTCCAACCTATATTACGACATTGATATGAAGAAGGCTACGGCCATTGTGATGGGTACGGAGGCTACAGGCCTTACCCAGCAATGGAGGAAGGCCGCAGATAAGCATATTCGTATTCCAATGTGTGGTAAGCTTGATAGTTTGAATGTGTCTGTTTCTTCTGCCATATTAATGTTTGAAGCTATTAGACAAAGGAGATAATAGGCGATATCTTGATCATAAATAGTTAAAAAAATATAAAACTCGACATTCCTCACATGTACGCACGCTGTATGTGAGGATTTTTTTATACCTTTGCAACCCGAAAACTGCGCCGACCTAGACTACCGGTGCTGATTTCATGGTTCGAGAGAACCGCTGGGGTACACTTAGAGCCCCACCCACAGAGAAGGTGTTAATAGTACGGCGTTTGGCCGCGCCTACGGTTAGTGAATCCGACTCTAAAGAATGTAGTATAAACAGTTAATTTAAAAGAAAACTTAAGAATGAACACTTTAAGTTACAAGACAATTTCCATCAACAAGGAGACAGCGAAGAAGGAGTGGGTCGTTGTTGATGCTACTGATCAGGTAGTAGGACGTTTCGCTTCAAAAGTGGCAAAGCTGCTTCGTGGTAAGTATAAGCCTACTTTCACCCCGCATGTTGACTGTGGTGACAATGTTATTATCATTAACGCAGAAAAAGTAGTCTTCACAGGTAAGAAAGAAACAGACAAGGTATATACACGTTATACCGGTTATCCAGGTGGACAGCGTTTCAATACTCCTGCTGAGCTGCGTACAAAGAAGGGTGGCGTAGAAAAGATGCTGCGTCATGCTGTGAAGGGTATGCTGCCAAAGGGCATACTGGGACGTTCTCTGATGAATAACCTTTATATATACGAGGGTGCTGAGCACAAACAGGAGGCTCAGAAGCCTAAGGCAATCGATATCAATCAGTATAAATAAACAAAGTAAGATACAATGGAAGTAATAAACGCAATCGGTCGCCGCAAGAGTGCTGTAGCACGTGTATATTTGTCAGAGGGCACCGGTAAGATAACTATCAACAAGGTAGATATAACAAAATATTTCCCATCAGCTATCCTGCAGTATGTTGTTAAGCAGCCACTGGAGCTGCTCGAGGTTGCAGGAAAGTATGACATCAAGGCAAACCTTGACGGTGGTGGTTTCACAGGTCAGTCACAGGCTCTTCGCCTCGCTATTGCTCGCGCACTCGTAAAGGTTGACGCTGAAGACAAGAAGAAGCTTAAGGACCAGGGATTCCTGACACGTGACGCTCGTGAGGTTGAACGTAAGAAGCCAGGTCGTCCAAAGGCACGTCGCCGCTTCCAGTTCTCTAAGCGTTAATAAGAGACATCGTTTAGCATCTAAACTCCTGGGACTCTACACACGCGCTACGCGCTATAATATAATAATGTGTAGGCTACCCGGTGAGTTGGTTGCTTAAAATAGCAATTAAAAAAGAAAGTAAACAAATTAAACAAAAAATTTATGTCAAGAACAAATTTCGAACAGTTACTTCAGGCAGGTTGTCATTTCGGACACCTCAAGCGTAAATGGAATCCTGCAATGGCTCCATACATCTTCATGGAGCGTAATGGCATCCATATCATTGACCTCAATAAGACGGTTGTCAAGATTGACGAGGCTGCCGAGGCACTGAAGAATATAGCTAAGCAGGGCAAGAAGGTCCTCTTCGTTGCTACAAAGAAGCAGGCTAAGGACATCATTGCCGAGAAGGCACAGAGCGTACAGATGCCATACGTAAATGAGCGTTGGGCAGGTGGTATGCTTACAAACTTCCAGACCATCCGCAAGGCTATCAAGAAGATGGCTACCATTGACAAGATGACTTCTGATGGAACTTTCTCTAACCTTTCAAAGCGTGAGCTGCTGCAGATTTCACGTCAGCGTGCTAAGCTCGAGAAGAACCTTGGTTCTATCGTTGACCTGACACGTCTGCCATCTGCACTCTTCATCGTTGACATCGAGAAGGAGCACATCGCTGTGAAGGAGGCTCATCGTCTGAACATCCCTGTATTCGCAATTACTGATACAAACACCAATCCTAACGATGTTGACTATGCAATTCCTGCAAACGACGACGCTAAGGATTCTGTAGAGGTAATTCTGAACGCTATGTGTGAGGCTATCAACGAGGGTCTGACAGAGCGCAAGGCAGAGAAGGCTGACGAGAAGGCTGCTGCTGAGCAGGATGATAAGCCACGTATCAAGAAGAGAGAGAAGGTGGCAGAAGCTGCAGCTCCTGAGAAGGAGGCTGAGGAAGAAGAGAAGCCTGCTGAGAAGGTTGCAGAGGCAGAGGAAGCCGAGAAGGCTGAGTAATTTGTGTACAACAACACATCATTATTTCATTTAAAAACAAGTTATTACAATGGCTATAACAATGGAAAGCATCAAGACCCTTCGCGCTATGACTGGCGCAGGTCTTGCTGACGTAAAGAAGGCTCTGACAGAGGCTGACGGCGATATGGACCGTGCAAAGGAGATTCTCCGTGAGAGAGGTCAGGCTATCGCTGCTAAGCGTAGCGACCGTGAGACATCTAACGGTTGTGTCCTCGTAAAGAGCGAAAACGGATTCAGCGCAATGATTGCCCTGAAGTGTGAAACAGACTTCGTGGCTAACGGTGCTGACTATATCAAACTGACACAGGAGATTCTTGACGCTGCTGTTGCTGCAAAGGCTAAGAGCGTTGAAGAAGTTAATAATCTCACTCTTGCTAACGGACAGACAGTTGCTGCTGCTGTTACTGAGAGATCTGGTGTTACTGGTGAGAAGATGGAACTGGACGGCTACCTCTACATCGAGGGCGAGAACGTTTCTTGCTACAACCACATGAACAAGAATACTCTCTGCACAATGGTTCAGACCAACAAGCCAGCAGAGGAGCAGGCTCACGCTATCGCTATGCAGGTTGCTGCTATGAAGCCTGTTGCACTCTCTGAGGCTGACGTTGATCCAAAGATCATTGAGGAGGAGAAGACTGTTGCTCGTGAGAAGACAAAGCAGGAGCAGGTTCAGAAGGCTGTTGACAATGCCCTGAAGAAGGCTGGTATCAACCCAGCACACGTTGACTCTGAGGATCACATGGAGTCTAACATGGCTAAGGGATGGATTACTGCTGAGGACGTTGCCAAGGCAAAGGAGATTATCGCTACAGTATCTGCTGAGAAGGCTGCTAGCATCCCAGCACAGATGCTCGAGGGTATCGTAAACGGTCGTATCAACAAGTTCTACAAGGAAGCATGTCTGCTGAACCAGGAGTTCATACAGGATTCTAAGATGACTGTAACAGACTACCTGAAGGCTGCTGACAAGGAACTGACTGTAATTGCTTTCAAGAGATTTTCTCTGCAGGCTGACTAAGTTGTAAATAAGCTAACGAATAAATAATGAATGCGTCAGTGCCTTGTGGGCGCTGGCGCGTTTTTTGTTAAAGGGGAGTGAAAAAGGGGAGTAAAACTTAATAAAATCAAAATGAAAATATTCGCTGTGGGCATGAACTATGCTCAGCACAATAAAGAGATTAAATCTGCGTTATTACAAAAGGGAGTTGGCTCCTCTGACAACGACACGGCACGCAACCCTGTCATCTTCACGAAAGCCGACTCTTCTCTGCTGAAAGATGGGAAACCGTTCTTTGTGCCTGACTTCATGGGGCGTATAGACTATGAAACAGAAGTTGTGGTGCGTATCTGCCGACTGGGAAAAAGCATACCTGAGCAGTTTGCACACCGTTACTATGATGCTTTCACTGTGGGTATGGATTTCACAGCGCGTGACTTGCAGAAAGCACTTCGTGAGGAGGGACAGCCCTGGGAAATAGCAAAAGGCTTTGACGGAGCGGCAGTGATAGGAGAGTGGATACCAAAAGAAAAGCTGCTCAATGAGCAACAGATGAAAGGAAAGGAAAAGCCGGCAATAGAATTCTCTATGATGCTGAATGGAGAATTGAAGCAGAAAGGGAATACTGTTGAAATGTTGTGCTCCATAGACCGCCTGATAAGTTACATATCGCAGTTCTTTACACTTAAGACGGGCGACTTGATATATACCGGAACCCCTGTGGGAGTTGGGCCTGTAAAGCCGGATGACCACATTGAGGGATACATAAATGACAAAAAAATATTAGATTGCTGGTGCAGATAGTTTATATTATATTTTCTTTATTGCTGATTCCGCTTATGGCGTCAGCACAGGATTTGTACAAACTCTCTCCATCAGAGATTGACGAACCCATAAACAGTTTCCTCTCGCTGCCGGCCAACTACAAGGACTCCGTTTATAAAATGCGGATACTGTATCCTGACTATAAGCCCCTTAAGCGCGCGGCTGCACGCAAGTACCGCAGGAAGATGGCAGCAGAAAATCTGTCATTGCCGGAAACTCCTGCCATCACTTATGATGTATTCGTTGACAGAAAAAAGGCAACAATGCGTGCATCGTTTAATCCTATTGTGGAGCGCAACAGGAAACTGTATAAACTGACTGACTTCGACCCATTCTGGATTTCTGCACCAAAAGAGGCAGAGGTTGATAATGCGCAGAATGCAAGGGGAATGACCAGAGCATCGTCTTTGACAGCATCTTCATCAGTATATGCCTCGTCTTCTCGTCTTGCTTCGGGCTCGTGGGCAAAGATTCGTGTCAGCGAGACTGGTATATGCAGATTGTCTTCGGATGTTATTTCTGAGGCAGGTTTTTCTGATATAACTAAGGTGAAGATATATGGCTTCGGTGGCGCCCTCGTGCCGGAACAGCTGACGCAGGACTGGATAGAATCTCACGATGACTTGCCGGAAGTTGCTGTGTGTCCGAAAGACGGACAACTTTATTTCTATGCATACGGACCTGTGTCATACGAAAGCAAAGCCACAACATCACGCACCAGGAATCCTTATTCTGACTACGGATATTATTTGATTACGCAGAATGACGATGTCCGTAATGAATGTTCCGAGGAGGACCTTTTGAATACAGCCGCTGCCAATGCTGCTGCATATCATGACTTGTACGAGAAGGATGAATTTGCATGGCATGAGATGGGTAGAGAGCTTGTAGAGTCCGAGGAGATACAGAGTTCAAAGACCGTTACATTGTCAGTTCCCGATGATCCGGGTAAAATTACTGTTACTGCGGTGCTTACGGCTGGCGAGAGGACTAACTACTCTGTTACCGCGAATGACGGCAGCAAAAGCGGTGTCATAAGGATAAGCACCAGTGAACAGCTTGCAATGTTCGAGACGGCTACATTCAAGTGCAGCGGCTCTGGCTCATTACCTGTGACGATTACCTGTTCCAGTGGCGGTCCGATAAAGATAGACTATATTCTTGCAACCTTCTCTAACCCGAAGGGCTACCCTGCACTTTCTACAGCATATCCTGCAGCAGAGTTTGTTGGTTCTGTGCCAAATCAGAACCACCATGCTGACGACGTTGTGGATTTTGTGATTATCATTCCGACCTCAAAGAAACTTTATACGCAGGCCAAGCGTCTTGGTGACCTTCATGCCTCACACGATGGCATGACTTACCGCATAGTGCCTGCTGATGAACTGTATAATGAATTCTCAAGCGGAACTCCTGACGTTTCAGCATATCGCCGCTACCTCAAGATGTTTTATGACAGGAATAGTGACGGCGGCGTGAAGAATGTGCTCCTTTTGGGCGACTGTATATGGGATAACCGTATGAAGACTCTTTCTGACCAGTATTCCCCTGATGACTATCTGCTGGTCTATGAGACATATAATTCATACGACAAGACCAGGGCCATTCCTATCGATGATTTCATCGCCATTCTGCAAGACGGGATGACGGTACATGCCGACGGTAAGTCACAGAGCAATATGCAGATGGACTGTGGAGTGGGGCGCATACCTGTTACTTCTGATGTGGAGGCAAAGTATGTTGTTGACAAGATAGTTGACTATGTTGAGAAATCACCGTCGGGAAAGTGGCAGAACGGCGTTACCTTCATTGGTGATGATGGTGATGAGAACAGCCACATGAAGTTTATCAACGACCTGGCTGACGACCTGATTGCAAAGGGCGGCTATAATGTCAAGAAAATCATGGCCGATGCTTATGTCTTGAAGAAGACGGCTACGGGAAACAGATATCCTGACGTTGAGAAACTCGTCAAGCAGCTGCAGAATGAGGGTCAGTTGATTATGAACTATGGCGGTCACGGCTCATGGACGCAGCTCAGCCACGAGAAGATACTGACTCTTGATGACGTCAAGAACTTTAAGGGCGAGAACTACTCTATGTGGATTATGGCTGCCTGCGAGACGATGCCGTATGACTACACCCGTTCCACCTTTGGTGAACAGCTGCTCCTCAACAAAGACGGCGGTTCCATAATAACATACGGTGCTGCACGTGCCGTGTATGAGACATACAACTCCAGGATTGACAAATACATGATGGAGTATATCCTTGGCTATGATGCAGACGGCAAGCCCTATACTGTCGGAGAAGCACAGCGTCTTGCCAAGAACCAGATGATAAAGGACAAGGTCGATATGACTATCAACAAGCATCATTATGCTATCCTCGGCGACCCGGCATTAGCGCTCGCTATTCCTACACACCGCGTAAAGGTAGATAGGATAAATGGTGTTTCTGCTGATCAGAATATTCAAATCAAGGCCCTCAGTACTGTTACGGTTGAAGGTCACATCGAGACACGTGACGGCCAGCCGGTATCGTCGTTCAACGGAACGTTGAGCAGCACTGTCAAGGACGCACAGCAGAAGATTATCTGCCGTGGCCAGGCTGATTCCAAGGAAAGGTTCCAGTACTCTGACTATGACTCCAATATCTTTGCCGGCACAACAAACGTGCAGGGAGGACAGTTCAACTTCACCTTCCGCGTGCCGAAAGATATATATGATGAAAACACCAACGGTCTGATAGTCCTCTATGCATGTGACGAGAACAATAAATTCTCTGCCAACGGCACAGACTCCTCTGTCTATCCGTATGGAACGGCAGAAGCTGTTAACGACTCCATTGGTCCGTCGATACATTCCTACCTCAATACCCCGTCGTTCGTTAATGGTGGCAATGTAGGCCGCACGCCGTTCTTCGTGGCAGAGATAAACGATGCCGACGGCATCAATGTTGCAGAATCGTCATTGGGACACTATATGGAGCTGATTGTTGACGGTGATGCCAACATGACGTTCGACCTTAACGACAACTTCACCTTCAATGCCGACAGCTATACGTCGGGCACTACATGGTATGTGTTGCCTAATCTCTCTCTGGGCAAACACTCACTCACTTTCCGTGCATGGGACGTGCTTAACAACAGCAGTCAGGTATCGCTCGACTTCAATGTCGTGAAGGGCTTTGAGCCTACTATAGACGATGTGTTCGTATCGCCTAATCCGTCGAAAGTGGGAGAGAGCGTGACATTCTATGTTACACACGACCTGCAGGGCTCGGAGGCTGAGGTGAATATTGACATTATCGATATGACAGGACGTATCGTCGGACAGCTGCAGTGGTCAGACACATTCTCTGCCACGAAGCCTACGACAACATACAAGTGGCCTGTTTCTGGACTCTCACAGGGCATGTACCTCTACCGTGTAAGGCTGTCAAGCGACAACTCGAAATCAGTTTCCAAGACAAAGAAACTTCTTATAGGTTATTAGAAAACAACTAAAAAGCTGAATAAATGACAAAACATTTGAAATCCTCATTCATGTTGTTGGCACTTCTGCTGACCACAGTAGCTTACGCTCAGGACAAGCAGACTCTCTTCAATCCCGTCCACACCGCCATGGTGAGTCAGAACATTGCTCCTGATGCCCGTGCCGGCGGTATGGGTGATGTCGGTGTGGCTACTGATGCTGATGTGTCGTCACAGTATTGGAACCCAGCAAAGTATCCGTTTGCAATTTCCCGTGCCGGCGTGCAGCTCAACTATACTCCTTGGCTGCGCAAGCTCGTGAATGATATGAACATAGCCTATCTCTCTGGCTATTACCGCATCGGCGACTACAGTGCCGTGTCGGCTTCTATTCACTATTTCTCGCTTGGTGAGGTCTATACCTCTTCCAGCGGTACCGGCGACACCTACGACATGACCATCAAGCCCTACGAGATGAGTATTGACGCAGGCTACTCAATGATGCTGTCCGAAAAGTTCTCTCTCGGTGCTGCCGTAAGGTATATGTTCTCTGATATGTCCTACAGCTCTACGGAGGAGAAGAAGACTGCCGGAGCCTTTGCTGCCGACATCGCAGGCTATTATCAGAACTACATCAACATCGGCCAGCGTGAGTGTCAGCTCGGACTGGGTTTCAATATCAGCAATATCGGTTCAAAGATGAACCTTACGGGTACCGACAGGTCGGAGTTCATACCTACCAACCTGCGACTCGGTGCATCCCTCAAGGTGCCTATCGACGAATATAACACCATCACTATTGCTGCCGATGCCAACAAGCTTTTGGTGCCTACTTATCCTACTACGGAGCAGTATGAGAAGGCTGTGGCTGAGGGTAAGACGACTGCCGTCAACCTCGACCAGTATGCTGATGAGGTATATTATAATGTCGGTTCTATTGCCGGTATCTTCAAGAGCTTTGGCGATGCCCCTGGCGGTTTCAAGGAAGAGTTGAAGGAAATACAGCTCAGCGTCGGTGCTGAGTACTGCTACAATGACCGCTTCTCTATCCGTGCCGGTTATCATGACGAGGCCGAGACCAAGGGTAACCGTAAGTACTTCACCGTCGGTGCAGGCTTCAGAATGAGCGTCTTCTCACTCGATGCCGCTTACGTCATCTCCACTGCGTCAAGCAATCCGCTTGACCAGACGTTGCGTTTCTCCCTCGCCTTCGACCTCGATGGCATAAAAGACCTCTTCGGCAGAAAATAAAGATTCCTATATTAAAAAGGTAGAATCACGCAGTTATCCAATTGCGTGATTCTTTTTTTCGCTATTTCCTTGCATAGTTCAGATTTTATTCATACTTTTGCAGGCAGAAAGACAAAATCTAAATCAAATATAACAATGAAAAAGAACATTTTATTATTCGTCTTTACTTTGTTGTCAACCCTGACGGCAAGTGCCCAAACACTGATTGACGGAATTTATTATTACCTTTACTCCTCGAACAATACTGCTCAAGTGACGAGTAATCCAGATAAATACGCTGGCAGTATTACAATTCCCGAAACCGTAACCTACAATGGTGTTACCTACAGAGTGGCAGCAATAGAGGGCAGGGCTTTCGAAGACTGCCTAAACCTGACATCGGTCACAATCCCCAACAGCGTGACTGAAATAAGAAACTACGCATTCAAAGGTTGTTCTAGTCTGCCATCCATCACTATTCCAAACAGTGTGACATCAATAGGAGAACGGGCTTTCGCTGGTTGCTCTGGTCTGACATCTGTCACCATTCCCAACAGTGTGAATAGAATAGGATCCTATGCTTTCAATGGATGCTCTGGCTTGACATCTGTTCATATAACAGATTTGGAAGCTTGGTGCAAAATTAGTTTCGGTTCATATTCTAATCCATTGTCCTGTGCAAAACATCTTTATATGGATGGCAAGGAAATAAAAGACTTGGTTATTCCCAATAGCGTGACATCAATAGGAGACTGGACTTTCTATGGATGTTCAGGTCTGACATCAGTGACCATCCCTAACAACGTGACATCAATAGGGAGCTGGGCTTTCCATAGTTGTTCAGGTCTGACATCAGTGACAATCCCTAACAACGTAAAATCAATAAAAGGCAATGCTTTCTATGGATGCTCAGGTATGAAATCTATCACTATCGGAAACAGCGTGACGTCAATAGGAACAAGTGCTTTCCAAGGCTGCTCTGGCATGACATCTATTGAAATTCCAAACAGCGTGACGTCAATAGGATCAAATGCTTTCAGTGCTTGTTACAGTTTGGCATCTATAGAAATCCCCAACAGCGTGACATCAATAGAATATAGTACTTTCTCCCTTTGCCGCAAGTTGACATCCATCACCATTCCCAACAGCGTGACATCAATAGGGAGCTATGCTTTCTCTCAATGCGACGCTTTGACATCTATTACCATCCCCAATAGCGTGCTATCTATAGGAGAAAGTGCTTTCTATTCTTGCAGAGGCCTGACATCTATGGAAATCCCCAACAGTGTAACTTCAATTGGTGGTAGTGCATTTAGTAGTTGCTCAGGTCTTGAATCTGTCACTATCCCAAACAGCGTGACATCAATAGGACGCAATGCTTTTTCGTATTGTTCAAGCCTGACATCTGTCACCTGTAAGGCAACATCTGTACCGTCAACAGAAAAGGATTTATTTTACAATGTTCCTCAGAGTAGTGCAACGCTATATGTGCCATCCTCTGCTTTGGAAACCTACAAGGCTACAGCACCGTGGAGCGGATTCGGAAGTTTTGTTCCCATTGACGACGAGCCTGTCGCAACAGGCATTACCATTAACGAGACAAACTTCCCTGACGAGAACTTCCGTAACTGGATATTGTTGCAAGACTATGGTAAAGACGGGGTTCTTACGGAGGCGGAGATTGCAGATGTGAAAATAATTGACGTATCTGATAAAAACATCCAAAGTCTGAAAGGCATAGAATACTTTACGTCACTGACAGAGTTGCGCTGCGGCGGCAACCAACTTACATCACTTGACGTTTCTAACAATACGGCACTGACAATGTTATACTGCTATGGCAATCAGTTGACATCACTTGACGTTTCTAACAATACAGCACTGAAAGCGCTGTCTTGCTTAGGCAATCAACTGACATCACTTGACATTTCAAAAAATACAGAACTGACAGTGCTGTATTGTCAGAGCAATCAGTTGACATCGCTTGACATTTCAAAAAATACGAAGTTGAAAGGGCTGTACTGCTATAATAACCAACTGACATCACTTGATGTATCAAAGAATACGGAACTGATAGGGATGTACTGCTATAGCAACCAGATTTATGGTACAGCTATGGATGCACTTGTAGCAAGTTTGCCAAATATCGTAAGTGAATATATACCTGGTTCTGGTGATGCTGATGGCACAATGCGGGTCATCTATGACGAGAATGAGGGAAATGTTATTACAACAACGCAGGTTGCTGCTGCGAAAGCCAAGGGATGGATTCCACAATATTTTAATGGCAAATATTGGTTGAATTACGCTGGCAGTGAACCTACACCTAAAGAGAAGTGCGCAACTCCGACGATAAGTTTTGTAGGCGGCAAGATAGTGTTTGACTGCGAGACGGAAGGTGTAGAATTCGTTTCCGAGGTTACATGTTCTGATAGCGGAAAGTATAACAGCAGTGAGATACCTGTTACCTCGACATATACCGTCAGCGTTTATGCAAAGAAAGACGGCTATGAAGACTCCGACGTTGCTACGAAGGAGATAACTGTCGGCGGTTCAACAGGCATCAAGGCTGACGTGAACGAAGACGGAAACGTTAACGGTACGGACATACAGGAAGTGATTAACATTATAGTAAATGCTGAATAGAATTATGAAGAAGAAAGAGTATAAAAGGCCATCAGTAGAGGTGGTAGAGTTGCAACAACAGTGCGACATCCTGATAGGCAGTGCGAAAGGCGATGTAACTGCCACAATGAATGATACGTTTATGGAGGAGGATATCTAATGCTCCGCAGTAATTCGAGTATTAACAACAAAAACAGAAGAAGACAATGACTACAAAGAAAATCTTCAAGATGTTTGCATTTGCCATGCTGATGCCTACGATGCTGCTGACTACTTCTTGCAGCAGCGATGACGATTTCGTCAACACCAGCGAGAATACTGAAAAGAAAGGCTATGCCCTTCCCGTAACCGTGAACGTGACGCGTCAGGGCGACGCTACCACCCGCGCCAACTATAACGAATCGACCAGAAAGCTCGAATTCAGCGCAGGCGACAAGCTGTTTGTGGAGGGCAATGAGAGCGTAGCAGGTAATTTTTCCGGCACGCTGGATATGGTGTCTGAAGGCACATTCAGCGGCACCATTACCACCAATAATCCGTATTCCGGCACTGCCGACGAACTTTTCACGGCAGCTGGCCTGGTTCTGGCCCACCTGCTTCCTGCCGGCTACGAAGAATATAACTATTTTATTATTTCCCATTTTGAAGACGAATCTTGGAACGATTGGATTGATGGGAATGTAGCCAATGCTTTTGCCTCTTCGAAGAAATTAGGTGTAGAGCAGCTCAGCTGGGAGTATGCAGAATCATATTCCGGTGGCTTTGCCCTGACGCCCCACAATGCCATTCTCAACTTCACCATCACCGGACTGAAGCCCAGTACTAACGTCACTGCAACATTAGCAAAATCAGGTACCGATATGATTAGTGGACAAGTAACAACTGACGGTTCAGGCACAGCAACATTTGCTATGGCAATAAGGGGTGATGGTAATAATATAAAGGATATATCCCTGACAGTAGGTGGTAAAGCCATCACCCTCACCGATGACAGTAAAAAACTCGAAGCAGGCCACATCTATAACATCACCAGAAGTGTTGCTCCGGCGTGGTCAACACTTACAATTGGTGATGCCACAATCTACTACGTAGAGGGCGAGACATGGATACAGGCCATCTCAATCCATTCTACGGAAAACACGGGATGGAATTTTATACCTACTGATAGAGTTTTTTATGGTCATAAAACATTATTGTATTCATCGACATTGAATCATATCTATCCAGAAGAAAAAATTGACAAATCAGAAGGTTACTTGTTCTATTAGTCGCAGGGTGAGTGCAGACCGGGGCGCGGCTCTCGGTGACAGGTACCTTGATTTTATCATTATATATATAACGATGAAAAAGAAAATTTCCCTTTTCGTTTTTGCTTTGTTGTCAACCCTGACGGCAAATGCTTATGATGCTCAGATTGATGGCATTTATTACAATTTAAATGCTGATACAAAACAGGCTACAGTTACATCTGGTGATACCCAATACACGGGCAGTGTAACAATTCCTACCACTGTGACGTATAATGACGTAACCTACAGCGTGACATCAATAGGAGACATGGCTTTCATGAACTGCACAGACCTGACATCAGTGACAATCCCCAACAGCGTGACAAACATCGGCTTAGGTGCTTTTTTTGATTGTTCTGGCATAACATCGATTGTCATCCCTAAAGGCGTAACATATATAGGCGTAGGTGCTTTCGGAGAATGCTCAGGCCTGACGAATGTCTCTGTGGAAAGCGGAAACGCGGTATATGACTCCCGCGACAATTGTAATGCAATAATAGAAACCGCCTGCGATACTCTTATTGCAGGATGTCAGAATACAGTAATCCCAAACAGCGTAAAAAAAATAGGATATATGGCTTTCTATGGCTGCACAGGTCTGACATCGGTGACAATCCCGGGCAATGTAACAGAAATAGGACAAATGGCTTTCTTTGGCTGCAAGAGCCTGACAGAGATTACCATTCCCAACAGTGTGACAGCAATAAGAGAATCTGCTTTTGATGGTTGCAAAGGTCTTACATCGGTGACAATCGGAAGCGGTGTGACAAGCATCGAGAATAAAGCCTTCGCTTGGTGTACTAACCTAACAGCGGTTCACATAACAGATTTAGCTGCATGGTGTGAGACTAACTTCAATAATGGCACCTCCAGTCCACTATACTTTGCAAAACAAAGACATCTTTACGTGAATGGCGAGGAAATAACAGACGTGGTAATCCCCAACGGCGTTACATCAATAGGCAACTATGCCTTCTATTGCTGCGAAAGCCTGACATCGGTGATAATCCCCAATAGCGTGACATCTATAGGTGCCAGTGCTTTCTATAACTGCAAAGCTCTGACAGAGGTGACGATTCCAAATGGCGTGGCGTCAATAGGAGACTATACTTTCTATAACTGCAAAGCTCTGACAGAGGTGATGATTCCAAATGGCGTGACAACCATCGGGAACTATGCTTTTTATGACTGCTCCAAATTGACATCAGTGACAATTCCCGACGGTGTGCTGTCAATAGGAGACTATGCTTTCCGGAGTTGTAGCCTGAAATCGATAACAATACCAAGTAGCGTCAAACGGATTGGAGACGGGGTTTTCCAATACTGCCTTGGTCTGACATCGGTGACAATCCCTGACGGTGTGCCGTCAATAGGCGACAATACTTTCTATAGCTGTCATAGTCTGAATGAGGTTACAATACCTAACAGCGTGACAACGATAGGAAAGTACGCTTTCCGTTACTGTTATAGTCTGACATCGATAACAATTCCTAACAGCGTGACAACAATTGGCGACTATGCATTCGAGTCATGCACTAATCTGAAAGAGGTTCACATAACTGACCTTGCGGCATGGTGCAATATTAACTTCTCACATCTTTCCAATCCGTTATTTTATGCACATCATCTTTACATGGATGGCAAGGAAATAACAGAGATAGTAATCCCAAGCAGCGTGACATCGATAGGTAATTATGTTTTCGCTGAATGTTGGGGTCTAAAATCGGTGACGATTCCCAATAGCGTGACATCGATAGGCATCTATGCATTCGAGAACTGTGGTCTGACATCGGTGACAATACCAAGCAGCGTAATATCGATAGATGCCCATGCTTTCTATTTCTGCTCCAAAATCACATCGGTGACAATCGGCAACAGAGTGACATCAATAGGATACCGCGCTTTCAGCTACTGCTCAGGCATGACGGATTTCTATTGCCATGCAGAAAATGTTCCGACAACTGACAGCAATGCGTTTGACTACTCACCAATTTCTTCTGCCACGTTGCACGTTCCGGCTTCTGCTTTGGAAACTTACAAGACGACCGAACCTTGGAGCGGATTTGGTAATATTGTTGCCATTGGCAGCGAACCAACTCTTCGCGGCGACGTGAATGGTGATGGAGTCGTGAACGGAACTGATATTCAGGCAATAATCAATGCCATTGTTGAAGGTGAGTATGATGAAAAGGCTGACGTGAATAAAGATGACCAGGTCAACGGTACAGACATTCAGGAGGTGATAAATATCATAGTGAATGCAGAATAAGGGCCCCTTCGCGACCCAGGTGATTCTGGGACGGATACCTTGACGCCCATAATCGAAAAAACAGGAACTGCAATCACGCAGCTCCTGTTTTGCTTATACATCTTTCTTCAGACATCATACATCTTACATCTTACATCATCCATCTAGAACGGCCCGTGACCCATGCACGATGTGGTTGTTACTGCCGTCAGAGCCGCCGTGAGTGCAGCTACTATCATCTTAGCCAGTATGTCGAAAATTCTTTTCTTATCCATGTCTTGTAAAGGTTTTTAGTTTATTTCCTGCAGATATTTTTATTTTAACAAAAACCATAAAAACCCCTGTCAATGGCATAAGTCTTTTCAGACTTTTGTAGTACTTCAAGTAAAAGTGCCATTATAAGTAAACTTCTATGTCCCTTTTCCTTAAATTCCTACACCTTCCTTCGTCAGGTTTATGCCCTTGCCAGGAAAAACCCCGCTACGCTAAAAAACAATCTTTACAACTTAAAATGATTAACATAAGTGCAAGGGAGTCAAGTAGTATATCCTGTTTTTCAGATTTCGAAAGAAATCGGGGTTTTTCCTTCTGGGGGCTTGAGCCACTTTGGTGGTGTGGTAAGTGGCTTGGCTGTGGCGTAAAAGCTTGTTTTTAAAGACAAAGCCATGACGCTTGGCACATAAACTCTCTAGAGTTTCAAGCCCTCAGAAGGGGTTTTTTCGGTTTTTGTTTAAAACCTCAAGGGGGACTAGTCGTTACTTACTCCTCCGTTGGTCTTGGTGAAGTCCTTGGTGGTCACCTGGCTTGAATTGCCGTCCTTGATGGCGATGGCCTTCACGTTAGCCGATGCGCTCAGAGTGAATGGCTCGCTATAGAGCTGGCTCTCAGCCGTTGGGTTGCTGCCGTCAGTGGTGTAGTGAATCTCTGCACCGTCAGGACCGCTCATACTTACGGTAGTCGTTTCCGCGAACGGAGTGTTACCGCTAATTACAGGAGCCGCAAGGGACTGGGTTTCAGAGCTTGAACCACCATTCTCGCCAGTACCATTGTCATCGCCCTGTTCAGGCTCTTCTACGGTGCCAGGGTCGGCACTGGTCACGCGCTTCACCACTTCGCCGTTGCGGTCGTAGCAGGTGATGTTGATAGCCGTGTTAGCCAGTTCCTCCTTCAGCGTCATTGTCGGAGTGAACACGATGCGACGTGTGCGGATAAGACCCGTCTTGACGTCGTTTACGTCAGCCACTGCTTTTGCAGACAGGCCGAAACGCATGTTGCCGAGTCCGGGCAGTGCCACTGAGTGACCCTCAGTAGCCCACGCCTTGATTACTTCGCCGGCTCCTTTCCAGCAAGCCTGCATAACGCCCTCCGTCACGCCGGAACGGATGGCTGCCTCTTTGATTACTTTGTCCTGATCGAGTGTTGAATACAGTTCAGGAATCATTACATAACGGTACACTTCTGGACCGTCCTTGGAGAACTTAAGCTTCTTCTCCTTCGCTTTGATTTTCAATGCCATAGTTTGTGTGTTTTACATGGTATTAGAAAATATTCGGCCAACTACATCGGGTGGCCGTTCCCGCCTTGTAATCAGTTCTTTAATTACAGTACAAAGGTACAAAAAATATTTGAAATATGCAAGTTTTTTGGCATATTTTTTTGTCTGAAAATCAACTATTTTCGGGGTACAAAAACAGGGCTGATTCCTATGCGGAACTGCCCCATTTTTTCAGTAGCTTTGTGCCTTGCAGACTTTATGCTAACACAACATCGGCTGGTACTCCCAGCACTTTGTGCAGACTACGTGCAACATCAAAGCTCAATGACCTTCGGCCATGCAATAAGTCACAAAAAGTAGTCGCACTGATACCTATCATACGAGCTGCGTCCTTCTGCTTCAGTCCACGTTCTTTTACCTGATTCAAGATGGCATCCGTAAGCAGTGTGCTCATGCGTCCAGGCAGAGGATGATATGCACGGCCATACTCATCAAGGGCATCGCTCAACTTTGTGAACTCAGTCTTCTCATTATCACTGAGCAGTTCCATGTCACCCAGTTCCGTACCACGTTCTATTAACTTCTCCAAACGAGCTTCGTAGTCCTTATACTCCTTTTCACTCTTGATAGTCATAGCTTATATATTTTTTATATCCTTTATTTTATCATATTCACTATGTGTCCCAATAAACCTAATGGCAGCAGATTCTGCAAAGAACACTACCAACACTACTGTTCGGTAGTTGTTACCGCGTATATTAAACACATATCGGTTGTTACCAACAAAGTCCGCTGACGGAAAATCAGCTTTCAAATCAGCATGACTCTTCCACTTTGCCTCAGATAAAATATTACACCAACGTTCAAGTGCATCTTTAGCATCAGCATGTTTGTGAACAAACTCCTCTATTCTTTCTGAAAATAATATCTTCATGCGGTGCAAAATTACAACTAAAAAATGAATTTACCAAGAAAAATTACAAAAATCTTCACAAATCTGTGAATTATTTGTTTTTAAAAACCATTTCAGCCACCTTTTTTCTGCCCCTATTTTTTTACAAGGCCTTCCAACACTTTTTACATGGCTTTCCAAAAAGTGTCAGAAGGCTTCGTAGCAAAAATTGCAAGGGGACGTAGGGTGGGGGTATGGAGTTTTTTTTGAGTTTTTTAATTATACGTTACAAGGTGTAATTAACAAGAATACAACCTGTTACGTTCAACTCTGTAATTTTTCTTTATCTTTTTCTGAAAAAAAAAAGAAATAGAAAGGGTAATAATAGATGTTTTATAAGGGATTGTTACAAAAAGACTACAATTTCAAATGTAAATGACCGTCTATGAGATAGTTACGACTCATTAGACGGTCATTGAAATACTCTAAAAAAAACTCAAAAATACATCATTGCATCATGGTCATGCACTGCTTCTGCAGATAGTCGGCAATGTCGAATTTTTTATCTTCGGCAAATGCTTCTCGCCTGCAGATGTCGCTTACGGTAAAATTCGCAAGGTCTTTCATGCCTTTGACGGCTTCTGTCCATTCATCCACAGCATCACAGTCGGGTATGACAATTACGTCACGATTCCGTAACGGTTGTAATACTTCTCGCTTGAGCATAGACTTGTTGCCGGTAGCAATCCAAATTAGCTGCTGAAAAGCCAACGCTCCATAAACAGCATTCTTCGGACTCTCTACAAGTGCCACCAAGCTGTCAGGATAGTGTGTCAGAAGATGTTCACCGAACAAACATGCAGACTGGAATCTGGCATCGGACGGTAGCCGTCCTTCACGTGCCCATATTGTTCCAAGCCAACAGCATGAACCAACATCGCTGTGTGCAAACCTAGGCGAGGAAATGTTTGTTTCATAGTGCTGCACCTTCAGGTTACACACCCGCCCCTGTCGGTCGATACTCGGGAATACCGTATAGTCATCATGATTATTCATGCTGTAGCATCCCAGTCGGTACTCTTTTGTTATCCACTCTACATCCTCTGGCTGAAACATACGCTTCAGACATTTGCACAGGGAATTTTCTGATGATACAAGTTCGTCAGCCATCTGTGTCGGAATATACGTGAAAGTGGGTTTCGCAGGAGTCACTATGCGCTTGGGCTTTGGAGAAGGCCTGTACCAGCTTACTTGCGTAGAGTAAATCCCGAATTCGCGTGACAACCACTGACATGCTTCCTGAAAGGACCAGTTCCCGTACTGCATTACGTAATCTATGACACTGCCACCCTTGCCACAGGCGAAACAATGACACCGGTTCTCATCGGTACGTTCATAGAGAGTAAGCGACGGCCTTTTGTCTTCATGCCACGGACACCGGGTCTTATATACAGCCCCAGCCCGTCTGATTTCGCCCAGCCTCTGAGCCACCTCCACTATGGAGATGGCATTGAGACGGCTGGTGTCATAATGTTCATGCTGCATGATCATACTTCTTTAAGTTTTATGTAGAAAAATTTCACATGAGCATATTCCGTACGAGTATACCCCAGACTTTCCATCCTGTCATAGAATGTGTTTCTTCCTTTTGGTTTTAAAGAAGAAGCAAAGCAGTACTTGGCGTAAGCCTCATACACATCTGTGCTCTTAATTGTAAACTCAGAGGGTTCGCATATCTCGTTCACAAAAAGCCTGACATTGTCGGACTGGAGACGATAGCGTTCAAGAGCCTTTTCACACTTCTCGCTGACAGTGAATTCACCACGTGTCATCAATGGCGGCAAAGCCTTTAAGACCCAGTTAAGAATGCCTGGGAGTTCGGCTTTCAACTTTGTTGCCAACTGACGGTCAATCTCTTCTTTCGTGATGGTAACTTCGTAAGGCAGTATGATGAGACGACGGAAGAATCCGAAAGTGTTCTCAGCCCTTGGCAGCTCATTGAAGGCTGCTATGAACTTACCATAGTCGTTCGTATCACGCGGATCAGCATACAGGTGTTTGATAAGTACCCGTTCGCCCGATGTCAACTGTTTCAGCACGTTCGGGTTAACATCTTTGCCACTTTCGTGGCTGACATTAAGAAGTTTATGCTCAATACTTGCACGCTTAACATCATCGTTGGTAAGGTCACTGAGGCTGAGATAGCTGACATTACATGAACCGAGCAGAGCTTCTATTATCTCCAGTGTTACTGATTTTCCATTCTGTCCACCACCATAGAGCATCAGCATCTTTTCCAGAGAGTGATTAGGCATCAGGCAGTAGCCGATGAATTCAGCAAGCACCATCTGCGACTCCTTTTCAGGTAGCACACGGTTAACAAACACATCCCATAAAGGACAAACAGCACGATGGTCATAAGCGTAATTCAGGGTATAGGTGAAAAGATCCTCCTTGCAATGATCATGAAGCATCACTTTGCCATCCTTCTTTATCACCAGTGTACCATTGCGCACATTAAGCCATACCTCGCCGTCGGGGATTAGCTGCCTGCGGTTCTCTGCGAAGTTGAACGCCGCACTTTCATACAGGGGCTTCATGAAAGAAGGTGTCATACACATGGATTCCGGTATTCCGCACTTTTCTGCACACCTACCTACGAAGTCCTTCCACTGCTGTGGCTCAACAGACTCCCAATGGCTGCCAGTATAGACTTTTACCAGTTGGTCGCTATGAGCCTTTTCCGAATACTCGGGACACCACAGCAGTCCGTTGGCAGAGCGGATTATCTCCTTTACCACCGTTTCTCTCAGTTTGTTCTGACATTGTCCTTTCGAGGCTTCAAGCAGTGAGTCAATCTCTTTTTCTTTTGACACCACACCGTCGGATATCATACCAAGTACGATGTCCACCATCTGCCCCTCGCGCATATTGCGCTGGGACAATAACTCATTAGCCTTCGCCATCATTTCCTGCTCCAAAGAGCTTTCAAAAACATTGCTTTCCTTCGATAGCGAATCTTCGGTAGTAGGTTGATTTACAGCCTCGCTCACGATGTTATCTACAGTCTGAGCTTGGTTGTTTACTAGTCCAGTCAGCTGTTCTGGCTGCTGAACGTTAACAGTCTCGTTTTTTTGTTCTTCCATTTTTATATTATTGGAAGTTATAGCCCATACGCATTATCAGTCGATTAGCGGGCATATACCATGACTGACGGGAGGCTGCGTTACACCTTTGATAACCCTGTTTAATAATAGTACGCAATGCGTGCTGAGGTTTACTCTTCTCCGTCACAAATACAAAATACACCCGAAGAGAGCTTTCCGCATGCAAAAATACAACAATTGTTTGCTATATTATTTTATCTTCTTACTTTCAACACATCACATCATATTTTTAATGGCACAACCATCCTTGATGACTCTAACCATATGACGTTGACGCCAGGAACGAGAAAAATTGTCGTTGCCATTCTTTAAACGCTCAGACAGAAATTGTCCAAGAAGTCGAGGCTCATATTCTTTTGATTGGCCTGTCTGGAGTTTTGTAAGTTCTTTTATCATATTGCTTAACATTTATACATATCATGCTGCTGCTCACGATTCGCGGCTCATTTACCAAGTATTCGACAAACAGCCCATGCGGATATATGTCTTTTGATGATGCAAAGGTAAATAGAGATTTTAGAAGAAAAAAAGAAAGAAAGTTGTTGGAACTTTCTTTCTTGGTGAAGTGTGTTGTTATAAAAAAAGGATGCTTACTAGCATCATTATTTACTTCATATTAACATAGATACTTCGAAATAACATTTACTACGTCATTTTTAATATTTTTGTCTATTATTACATTACCTAATGCTCCTTTTACCGGATGATTTTCACCACGTCCAGTTATCTCATGTTCTTTACCATCATCTTTAGGTTCTAAAAGCCTAGCCATGCCCGCGTATGTTGTACCTATCTTGAATACCTTTTTATCTTTCATCAGGTGAATAATATTGGCTACTAAATTGCGATTAAAGATAGTATCTTTCTGTTTCCCCTTCTCAAAGACTTTGTTTTTAACGCTTTCAATACTTAGTATCTCATCCCACATCTTATCATAGATAGACGAATACTCGTCTTTCACAATCTCTTTCAATTTGCCAACATATTCCATGATAGCCCTACGTTTTGTCTCCATACCATCGTCCTCATGTCTAAATATATAAACCCTACCCAAACGGCCATTCAAACTATGCTCTACATAGAATCCCCTTTTATTAATAACACAGCCAGTCTCAGCCTCCAACTCGCGTATGTCTATGCCGTACTCTTGTAGCTGTACTGTCCATATGTTTCCTATTTCTTCCAGAATTCTGTAATATTTTCTAAAACAATCTTGCATGGGTGTATGCTCTTTACCCTCATAGAGCATGCCTCTTCGTAGCCATTCCATTTCTTCTTTCGTTATATGTTTTTTTAATTTCCCGATGAACCTTACATCTACGCCTTGAAGCTCAAGGTCTTTTGAACTCCATATTGTACGAATGCAAGGATTTTTCTTATCAGGCATTTCGACAAGATCATCGTCACCATTGACCCTGCGTACATAAGACTTCAATTTATTCATTTCCATTTTGGCCATCTGACGGCAAATTCGGACACATTCCTTCTCATTCTTGTTTCGAGTCTTTTCTTCAACCATTTCCTTCACGGCCTGACTCAACTTCCCCTTAGCCATACCCAGGTAGTAAATATCTGCATACTGCTTGATTTCAAATTCAATCCAAAAGTCATCTAAGTTTTTCTTTGTTTTTGTTGTTCCACGATACTCATCTAAGACGAGATATAAACATCTCCATGGACTTCCTAAGCTAATGGCAGCAAATTCGGAAATGACAGTTTCATAGAATTCCATTGAAGAATACCCGTTGGGATGTAGGTTACGTTGGTACTCCCCGTAAGCGTAATTCAAATAATTAGTAATAAAATTATCTGCTTGCTTTGCAATCTCAGGAAAATTAGGCAAAACATGCCTTAGGGCAATCTGATATGATAGTTCTTTCTTTATATGATTATAGGTAAGTGCTTCACGTTTGATATTTTCTTCCCCCATATGCCATTTATTGCTGACACGGAAGATTTCAACACATTGTTCTCGGTAACCTTTCCATAAAGCGTCTCTCCCATCAGCATTCGGATGTTCAGCCCAGAACTTCATGATTCCGCCTTCCTGATTCATCAATACCTGCCGAAAATCTTTATCTTTTCTAATATAATATTCTAATGTATTTTTCATGCTGCAAAGTTACAAAAATCTTTTGATACCACTACATTATTCATAAAAAAAATAACATAATAGACGTAATGATCTCAAAATTTTTCATTTGGACTAAAAATCATACCAACTAAATATCTCTTTTACAACATAAATGCTTGTTATGAGTCGTTTCCAAACAAAAAATCGAACAATTATTTTGACATTTCAGAATTAATTCGTACTTTTGCACTCAGCATCATAAGATGCAGACATATTGCTCAATAGACTCTCTATCACCACTTGAGAAAAGGGCAAACTTTCAATATTGGGACTGCCCCTTACAGGCGCAGATTTCCCATATTTGAAAGTGGCTTGTGGTGAGCCGAGAGTCATATGGCGAAGGTCTGCGCCTTTTTATTGCCTAAAAGTATTTAATTCTTTCTAATCTAAAATATAAATCTGTATGAAAAGGTTAACCTTTCTATTCCTACTAATATTACTACCACTGATGGCAAGAGCATATAGTGCACAAATCGATGGCATTTATTATGATTTTTCAGGAAATACGGCTACAGTTACTTATCGTTCAGAATATAGTGGTAACGAAAATGCCTATACTGATAATGTGGTTATTCCTTCGTCAGTAATTTTTGGTGGAAACGAATATATTGTTACATCAATAGGAGAAAGAGCTTTCTATAGTTGTTACGGTCTGACATCTGTAACAATTCCTAATAGTGTGATTTCTATTGGACAATCAGCTTTCTGGTATTGTATAAACATGACATCTGTCACTATCGGCAACAATGTGAATTCAATAGAAGATTATGCCTTTTCTAATTGCTCAAAGCTGACTTCTATAATTATCCCCAACAGCGTAATATCAATAAAAAACGGTGCTTTCTATAATTGTTCAAAACTAAACTCTATAACATTCCCAAACAGCGCTATATTAATAGGAGAAAAAGTTTTCGAAGGCACTGCATGGTACGATAACCAACCTAATGGTTTAGTTTATGCAGGAAAGGTTGCATACAAATATAAAGGGACGATGCCTTCAAATTCAAACATATCTATAGCAGAGGGAACATTGGTCATTAATAGCAATATTTTTTTGGACTGTTCTAGCCTTGCCTCTATAAAAATCCCCAATAGTGTGATATCAATAGGAGACTTCGCGTTCTCTGGTTGCAAAGGCATTACTTCGATAACCATACCCAATAGCGTAACTTCTATAGGATATCGTGCTTTCAGTGAGTGTTCAAATTTAACTTCTGTCTCTATAGGCGAAAGCGTTATTTCAATAGGAAACTATGCTTTCTCTTACTGCTCAGCTCTAACATCCATCACCATCCCTAACAGTGTGACATCAATTGGAAACTATGTTTTCTCAGGATGCAAACGCCTGACATCGATTAAATTTGGCAGCGGCGTTACATCAATAGGAGACTATGCTTTTTCTTACTGCTCAGCTCTAACATCCGTCACCATCCCTAGCAGTGTGACTAGAATTGGATGGTATGCTTTCTATTTATGCACCGGCCTGACATCTGTCACGATTCCCAACAGCGTTACATCTATCGGAAATAGTGCTTTTGAAGGTTGCTCTAATCTTATAAAAATAGAACTAAATAGTAATGTAATTGCATCTAAATCATACAACTCTGTTGCCTCTTTAAAAGATGTTTTTGGCACTCAAGTAACAGAATACATCCTTGGAAATGATGTGACATCAATCGGAAGTTATGCTTTCTACGGATGCTCTGCCCTCTCTTCCATCGCTATCAACAGTGTGATATCAATAGGAGACGATGCTTTCTATGGTTGCAATGGCTTGACATCTGTCCATATAACGGATATAACTGCATGGTGTAAAATTATTTTTTCAAGTCATAATTCTAATCCTTTGTATTTTTTACATCATCTATTCATGGATAATAAAGAGATAAAAGAATTAGTAATTCCCAACAGTGTGACATCTATTGGGAAATTTGCATTCTCTAATTGTTCCAGTCTGGAATCTATATCTATTTCCAACAGCGTTACATCAATTGGATTCGGTGCTTTTGAAGGCTGTTCCAGCCTAGAATCTGTATCTATTCCTAACAGCGTGACATCAATTGGAAGTACAGCTTTCATTAATTGTTTTAGCTTAACTTCCATCAGTATTCCAAATAATGTTACATCAATAGAAGAGTCTTCTTTCTCTGGTTGTCGAAGCCTTAGAGTTGTTGCCATCCCAAACAGTGTGTCATCCATAGAAAATAGTGCATTCCAAGGATGTTCAGCAATTACTAAAGTTGAGATAAATAGTGATACTATTGTAAATAAAACTTATAATTCTGATTTTTCAATAAAGGATATTTTTGGAAACCAAGTAAAAGTATATATTCTTGGTAACGAAATAAAATCAATAGGTAGCTATGCTTTCTATGGTTGTTCAGATCTTTTATCCATTATAATGCCCCATAGTTTAACATCTATCAGTAACAGTGCTTTCTCTGGCTGTAAAAATTTATCCTCTGTCACCATTCCTGACAGTGTACAAAGTATAGGAAATTATGCTTTTCGAAACTGTGCCAGCCTGTCATCCATTAAAATTCCAAACAAAGTAGTATCAATAGGAAGCAACGCTTTTGAAAGATGTTCAAGTTTGACATCTATTACCATCCCTAACAGCGTTACATCAATAGCAAAGTTTGCTTTTTATGGATGCGCCGCCCTAACAGAGGCATACTGTTATGCAGAGAATATTCCAACTACGCATAATGAAGCATTCAAAAATTCAAATAATATCAATGCCACACTCTATGTGCCAGAGGCATCTATTGAAGCCTACAAGACAGCTGTTCCTTGGAGTGGATTCGGCAGCATTGTTGCTATTAACGACGAGCCTACTCTTCGTGGAGATGTTAATGGTGACGAAATTGTGAATGGTACAGACATTCAGGCTATCATCAATTTCATTGTTGAAAGTGAGTATGATGAAAAAGCTGACGTGAACGAAGATGGAAATGTCAACGGCACGGACATTCAGGAGGTAATCAACATCATAGTAGAAGGGGAATAGTTTGCGGTTTACAGTTTCTTGCGCTCCGTAGGTGCTCAGGCGTTTCTGTCCCCCGCGAAACGGGGGAACCGAAGGGGGTGTAAAGACCATTGACCAAGCTCGGAGTCCCGTTTACGGTTTACAGATAAATTATAAAGCCCTTTGAGTGCAAACGCTCAAGGGGCTTTTTTTGTGTTTTTCCTGCAAAAATAACTGGCAAAAGACTTGCATATCTCGCATTTTTTTTGTACCTTTGTAAGGTATTTAAAACTATACACTTAACCTTAATTTATTCACCATTAAAAACACACAATTATGAGTAACAAAAAGAAAATTGATTCCCCTCGTGGAATAAGAAACAACAATCCGCTGAATATAAGAGTCGGAAACGACTGGCAGGGGGAGCGAAAGCCGAATACTGACGGGGCTTTCGAACAGTTCACAACCATGCAGTACGGATACCGCGCAGCGTTCAAGCTGCTGAAGGCTTACATCGAGAGGCATCATTGCCGGACTATCCGCTTTATCATCAACCGATGGGCACCGCCCAAGGAGAACAACACCAATGCGTACCTGAAACGCGTGGTGGAGATAAGCGGCCTAAATCCCGATGCCGTAATCGCCTTCTGGCACAAGCAAACAATGATAGATCTTGTCTATGCTATGACAATAGTCGAAAACGGCGTGGCGGTGGAGAAGAGCGTCATAGCCGCTGGCTACGACTTGGCAAAGGGAGTGGAAGGGGAGTGAGAAGGGAAAAACGGATAGTCCCACGGCGGTGCTATCCGTTTAATTTTTTCGCTGTTTTCTTGCACAGTTCAGATTTTATTCTTACTTTTGCACTCGGAAAGACAAAATCTAAATCAAATATAACAATGAAAAAGAACATTTTACTATTCGTTTTTACTTTGCTGTCAACCCTGACGGCAAGTGCGTATGATGCTGAGATTGACGGTGTATTTTACAATTTAAATGCAGAAACAATGCAAGCAACAGTTACATCTGGTAACATCAAATACACGGGTAGCGTGACTATTCCCGCAACCGTAAACTACAATGGTGTGACCTATAACGTGACAACAATTGGTGACTATGCTTTTCTAAGTTGCACTGGTATGACATCTGTAGAAATCCCCAACAGCATTACATCTATAGGAGAATATGCTTTCTTATGTTGCTCCAATCTAACATCAGTGATCATCCCAAATAGCGTGACATCAATTAAAGAGGGTATCTTCTGTGAATGTTCCAATCTGGCATCCATTGCCATTCCTAATAGCGTGACTTCAATAAGTGAGTGTGCTTTCCAGAAATGCTCTAGTCTGACGTCAATTGACCTTCCCAACAGCGTTACCAAAATAGAAGGTTATGCTTTCCAAGAATGCTCCAGCTTGACTTCTATAATCATCCCCAACAGTGTGACATCTATTGATGAGGGTGCTTTCGGGTATTGCTACAAACTGGCATCCATTACCATTCCTAACAACGTGACGTCAATAGGATATGGGGCATTTTCTGGCTGCTATGCCTTGACGTCGGTTACTATCGGTAGTAGCGTGACAGAAATAGGGAGTTATGCTTTCTCTAGCTGCAGCGCCCTGACCTCTATCGCAATTCCCAAAAGCGTGACATCAATAGGAGGTAATGCTTTCGATTATTGCTCCGGCCTGACTTCTATCACAGTAGAGAGTGGAAATACAACATACGATTCCCGCGATAATTGTAATGCTATAATAGCAACATCTACTAATTCTCTGATTTTAGGATGTAAGAATACTATTATTCCCAACAGCGTGACATCAATAGGTTGTGGTGCTTTCTATGGTTGCTCCGGTCTGACATCCATCGTAATCCCCAATAGCGTGATGTGGTTAGAATTGTGGGCTTTCTGTAGTTGCTCTGGCTTGACATCGGTTACTATTGGCAATAGTGTGCAGTCAATAGGACATGAGGCTTTTCGTTTTTGTTCCAACCTGACGTCAGTCACTTGCGAGGCAGCATCTGTACCGTCAACAGATAACAATGCGTTTGACGATATTCCTCAGAGCGATGCGACGCTTTATGTGCCAGCCTCTGCTTTGGAAAGTTACAAGGCTACCGCACCTTGGAGTGCTTTTGGCAAAATTGTTGCGATTGACGAATACGAGCCTGTAGCTGAAAGTATTATCATTAACGGGAAAAACTTCCCTGACGAGAACTTCCGTAACTGGATTCTGTCGCAAGAATACGGTCGGGACGGCGTGCTGACAGATGAAGAGATTGCCAATATGACAATTATTAACGTATCTGACAAAAACATCCAGAGCATGAAAGGAATAGAGTGCTTTACGGCACTGCAATATCTAGACTGTAGCAGCAACAACTTGGCGTCTATTGATGTTTCGAAGAATACATTGTTGAGGACTCTGTATTGTGACGAAAACCAACTGACTTCACTTGATTTATCGAAGAATACTCTGTTGATGATACTTGACTGTAGCTACAATCAGTTGACATCGCTTGATATATCAACTCTTACAGCTTTGGAAAGTTTACAATGTCATGATAACCAGTTGACCTCGCTCGATGTGTCCAATACGGCACTGGTATATATAGAGTGTTACAGAAACCAACTTACTTCGCTTGATGTGTCAGGATGTACAGCATTGCGGTTATTAGACTGCGAACATAACCAACTTACTTCACTAGATGTGTCGAATAAAAAGGAGCTGTTCTGGCTAATGTGCTACAACAACCAGCTTACCTCGCTTGATGTGTCGGGATGTACTAACTTGATGACTCTGAGTATCTATTGCAACCAGATAAAGGGGGCTGCAATGGATAAATTTGTGGAAGATTTGCCGGCATTCGACTTTGAAAACAGGATGGGTGTAATATACTTCGAGAACGAAGGAAACGAAATGACAACCACTCAGGTGGCTGT
Source organism: uncultured Prevotellaceae bacterium (assembly GCA_902774795.1). Lineage (GTDB taxonomy): Bacteria > Bacteroidota > Bacteroidia > Bacteroidales > Bacteroidaceae > Prevotella. The sequence continues at coordinate 43,830 of CACYKA010000008.1, forward strand.
TGCAAAAGCAAAAAACATGATTCCGATGTTTGCTATCAATGAAAATGATTGGCGGGATTACGAAGGAAGCGAGCCTGAGGTGAAGAAGTGCGCAACTCCGACGATAAGTTTTGTAGGCGGCAAGATAGTGTTTGACTGCGAGACAGAAGGGGCAGAATTCGTTTCTGAGGTAACATGTTCTGATAGCGGAAAGTATAGCGGCAGTGAGATACCTGTCACCTCAACATATACCGTCAGCGTTTATGCAAAGAAGGACGGCTATGAAGACTCTGACGTTGCTACGAAGGAGATAGAGGTAAGTGGCGGCTCAACAGCCAAGAAGGGTGACGTAAACGAAGACGGAACTGTCAACGGCACGGACATTCAGGAGGTGATTAATATCATCGTTAATGCGGATTAAAGATTCACTTTAAGGGACCTTGGCTATTTGCAAAAAAATCAATCCCTGGCAGATTTTTCTGTCAGGGATTGTTATTCTATAACCGCTAACCTATAAACGCTAACCGCTGACCTTCGTCAGCATTCTGCGTAGGAGGCCTTTCTTTTTCCTGTCGATGTGGGTTTCGAGGATGCGGGTGTCGAGGCTGATGGGGACGATGTCGTAGTCGGCGCAGCTGGCTGGTATGAGGCAGCTTTCGCCGGCGGAGAGGGTGACGGACTGCGGGACGGCCTCGTCCTTGCCGAGCACCTGCACGGGCTGACCGTTGTCGCGCAGGGTTATGAGGCACTTGCCGCTGATGCACATGGAGATGACGAAGGAGTGGTATTTCGTCAGCTTGCGATGGAAGCCGCGTGGCCTGCCTGAGACGGTTATCTTCTGACCGTTGGCAAGTGAACGCTTGTCGAGGTCCATGACGCGGACGTCGAAGAACGGTGTGTCGATGACCTTGGCAGCATGGCCCAGAGTATTGCCGTAGTAGGTGCGGTAGTCTTTCTCCACGCGGAAGTCGATGGCGTCGGCAGCCAGCTCGGTATGCAGCTGACGGGGTTTGCCGTCAAGTCCCGGGCGGTTGTAGTCGTAGAGGCGGTAGGTGATGTCGCTGCTCTGCTGCACCTCGGCAAGATATACTCCGCCGCAGATGGCATGAATGCGTCCGGCAGGGATGTAGAACACATCGCCCGGGTGCACCTCATGACGGGCGAGGGCATCGACAATGGTGCCGTCGGCAACGCGACGCTTATAGTCCTCGGGAGTAAGCTCTTCCTTCAGGCCTGCCAGGATGGATGCTCCGGGTTCGGCAGCGATGATGTACCACATCTCGGTCTTGCCGAAACACTGGTGACGCTCCATGGCGAGGGCATCGTTGGGATGCACCTGTATGGAGAGGTCTTTCTTGGCATCGATGAACTTCACGAGCAGCGGCAGCTTGCCGTCGAATTCATCATAGACGGTATCGCCGAGGATTTCGGGCCCGAATTCGTCGATGACGCTGATGATGTCGCGGCCCTTCAGCGGACCGTTGGCAACGATGCAAGGACTGGAGGGCACGGCAGACACTTCCCATGACTCCGTGCCCCATACTAGGGTGTGGATGTTTTTCTCAAAAAGAAGAGGGTAATTGCAGAGCATGAGTCTTACAGCGCAGCCTTGATTTTGTCAATCATTTCCTGATACTCCTGGTCGGAGAGATATACCTCCTGCGGATTCATGCGGAAGAGGCCTGGATAGTCAGGACCGCCGACATACTTAGGCACGAGGTGGAAGTGCAGGTGACACAGTGTGTCGGAGAATGCTCCGTAGTTTATCTTCTCAGGATTGAACACTTTCTGCATGGCGCGTGTAGTCTGTGCCACGTCGGCCATGAAGTTGTTACGTTCCTCGTCGGAGAGCTCGTTGAGGTCGTTGACGTGCTTGTCGTAAGCCACGAGGCAACGGCCGTGATAGGTCTGCTCCTTGAAAAGGAATACGCGTGATACACGAAGATGACAGATTTCTATCATCAGTGATTTCTGGGTCTCGTTATTGGTACAATAGAGACAGTCTTTTGGATCGCTGTACATTTTTTAATTGATAATTGAAAATTGATAATTGAAAGTTTTAACCGCTAACCGCTCACCGCTAACCGCTAACCGCTTATACTATTTTATCGAGGGCGGATTTGATCATCAGCAGTTCGTCTTTTATTGCCGTCAGTTTTTCGAGTATCTCTGTGGTGCGGTCAACGCCGGTGCGGTTGGCCTGCAGCATCTTCTTTGCAGCAGCAAGCTTGAAGCCCCTGACCTTTACGAGGTTGTAAATCATCTTCAGGTCCTCAAGGTCCTTGGCGGCATACATTCTGACGCGGCTGGTCTTTACGGTGCGGGGCTTCAGGTTGGGAAACTCCGACTCCCAGTAGCGCAGGGTCGATTCCGTGATGTTGAACATCTCGGCAACTTCCTTTACGGTATAATATGTCTTGAGATTTTTATCTTCGTTGAGCATGGAAAATTAATTCATAATGCATAATTCATAATGCATAATTATATGTCCTCGGCGAGTCGTTTGATGTCGTCTTCCTCACCTACGACCCATATTATGTCAGCAGGCTGGAAGGTGTAGAATGGAGTGATGTTCAGAAGTTTGTCCTCGTCTTCCTCAAGGCCGACAAACATACAGTTGTACTTTTCCCTGAGCTGGCTTGTGATGAGTGACTTTCCTACGAACGGGCTTTCGGGTGTGATGCCGAAGCGCTTCAGCTGCATGTCCTTTCCTTGAAGGTCGAGTTCTTCGGGCACCACTTCGCTCTGCAAAGAAGCGTTGAGGTTTGCCAGCTGTTCGTCGGAACCGATGACATTGAGCTGGTCGAGAGGGAAGACGGTGTCGCTACCTGACGGAATGTTTATCTTCTGGTATCCGCGAATGATGCTGCTCACATGTACGCCGAAGCGGCTGCCAAGATTAAGTTCACGCAGCGTCTTGCCTGCCCATACTGAATTCTGCGGCACATCGACGGTGGCAATGTGTATGTCGTGGTCTAGCAGACGGCCTTCGAACAGCGGTCTCTTTGTACCCTTGGCACGCTCGGCATAGTCCTTGGAGCGCAGGTTCTGGATGAAGAGGCGTTCCATCTTTATGGAGCTGGCCTTCAGACTTCTCGACATTATCATGAGGACAACAATTGCCAGTGCCACGCATATCAGTATCGCCTTGTTGAATTCTGTCAGCGAGTAACAAACGTAGAAGACGAAGTTCATGGCAATGACGATGCGCAGTATGATGGTGAATATCAGCGGCGGTCTGTTATTGCGGCTCGCCAGCCACAGGGCGTGGAATTCCTCGCTCTTGTTTTTCTTTATCACCATGGCACGCAGGAACGGCGACATCAGGAGAATTGTGACGATGCCCAGGAGGATGTCTGCCCACATTTCAAGCGATGGCGGCATAAGCATTCGCAGTATAGGATGCAGGAATGTTTGCGAGAACACCACGATGGCACCCGACAGGCAGGAGTATATGATGGTGTTCACTGCCATCTGGCGGAGCAACGGCTTCCAGTAGCCCTCAGCACTGCCGCGACCGGACGGCGCTATGTTCGAGATGCGGTTGATGTGCTGAATCCATGATGCGGGAAGCTTCTTCTCGATAAATCCATATACCGGCACGGCAAAGCGTATCATGTAAGGAGTGAGGAAGGTGGTTATGACAGATACCGTCACCACGACAGGATACATGAAGTCACCCAATACTCCGAGCGACAGTCCGAGAGAGGCTATGATGAAGGCAAATTCACCAATCTGTGCCATTGAGAATCCGCACCTCATCGCCGTCTTCAGCGGCTGGCCCGAAAGCATGAAGCCGAAAGTTCCGAAGATGCTTTGGCCGAGGAGTATGGCAAGCGTGATGACCAGAATAGTGAGCCACTGCTCAACGATAATCTGTGCATCAACAAGCATACCCACTGACACGAAGAATATTGCTCCGAACAGGTCCTTCACCGGTGCCACGACCTTCTCTATCTTCTTTGCCTCAACCGTCTCGGCAAGTATGCTGCCCATTACGAAGGCTCCGAAGGCAGAGCTGAAACCGACCTTTGTTGACAGTACCGCCATGAAGCAGCACATGCCCAGCGCCACAATCATGAGCACCTCATCGTTCATCAGCGGTCTGACCCTGCGCAAGAAAGTAGGCACGAGGAACAGGCCCACGACAAACCATATTATTATGAAGTAGCCTATGGAAAGTATCGACTGCAGCATCTTTCCTCCGTCGGCAGCATCGCCACCCGCCAGCGCACCCAATATCACCATCATGACGATGGCAAGGATGTCCTCAAGTATAAGCACGCTCATGACGAGGCTTGCGAACTGCTGTTGCTTCAGTCCCATGTCGTCAAAGGCCTTGTAGATGATGGTGGTGGACGACATCGCAAGCATACCGGCGAGGAACATACCGTTCATCTGCGACCATCCGAAGAGGCGCGACACGGTAACACCAATCATCATCATCGAGAATACGATGGTAAGGGCAGCGATAATCGGAGCCATGCCCATCTTCAGGATTTTCTTGAACGAGAAGTCCAGTCCCAATGTGAAGAGCAGGAACATGACACCGATGTTGGCCCATGTCTCGATATTCTCGTGATCTACGACAGATACGGTGAGCGGGAAGTTTGGCGACACAATGAATCCCGCCATGATATATCCAAGCACAAGCGGTTGCTTGAGTTTCTTGAATATCAGCGTCACCACACCTGCGGTGACGAGTATCAGGGCGAGATCCTGTACCAGCGAAGGAATATTGTCCATTCTCTAAGATTAAATCTGATATTCTGCCAGATTATCAGCAGTCAGAGACTTGATGAAGTCATAGTGCTTCTCAATCTCTGCCGCAGCAAAGCGGGTATAAACCTTTGCAGACTTAGCGAAAAGTTCAGGATTCTTTGATGCATCACCGATGAGCAACAGAGCCATAATGATGTCGGCAGCCATTTCATAGAGATGACGCAGAACGAGATTCTTGAAGTCATCGTCCTTCTGGTCGTTGGTATATGCTACAGCCTCGTTATACTTCTCGGCAGCCTTAGCCATGCGCTCCTTGAGGGCAGCAAAGTCGGCACTGCACCAGTTTGCATCACATTCAGCAGCATCGGCAAGTGATGACATAGCCATACCGTCTTCACCCTTTGCGAGGAGGTCGGCAATAATCTGGCCGTATGTGCCGTTGGTGACATAGCGTCCTGCGGCAACACACTGCAGCTGCGTAGTACCTTCATATATAGAAAGGATGCGGGCATCACGATAGAGACGCTGGCAGGTATATTCGAGCATGAAGCCAGAACCGCCGTGAACCTGGATGCCGTCGTAGGCATTCTGGTTTGCATATTCTGATGTCATACCTTTGGCAATAGGAGTGAATGCATCGGCAAGACGTGCGAAGGTCTTGTATTCCGTGCGCTCAGCAGCCTCCAGCTTTCCGCCTTCAGCCTTGCGGTCGCGCTCGATGTCCTCCCAAAGCTTGTAGATATCCACATAGCGTGCCGTAGCATAGTACAGGGCACGGCCAGCGTCGAGTTTTGCCTTCATTATTGACAGCATGTCATAAACGGCAGGGAATTCGATGATGGCCTTGCCGAACTGCTTACGGTCCTTGGCATAGGCAAGGGCTTCGTTGTATGCCATCTGTGACAGACCTGTTGACTGGCCTGCGATACCCAGACGCGCACCGTTCATCAGCGCCATGACATACTTGATGAGTCCCAGCTTGCGGTCGCCGCAAAGTTCAGCCTTGGCATTCTTATATACCAGCTCACATGTTGGAGAACCGTGTATGCCCAGCTTGTTCTCTATGCGACGCACGTCAACGCCTCCGTTGCGCTTGTCATATATGAACATAGACAGTCCGCGACCGTCGCGGGTGCCTTCTTCAGAACGTGCCAGCACGAGGTGGATGTCTGAGTCGCCGTTGGTGATGAAACGCTTACACCCATTCAGGCGCCAGCAGTCTTCCTTCTCGTCGTAGGTAGCCTTCAGCATGACGCTCTGCAGGTCAGAACCGGCATCAGGCTCTGTCAGGTCCATTGACATCGTTGCTCCCTCACAGACGCGGGGGATATACTTCTTGCGCTGCTCCTCGTTGCCGAATTCATACAGCGTAGAGATACAGTCCTGCAATGACCAGATATTCTCAAAACCGGTATCAGCCGTTGCCATCATCTCGTTGATGGGCGCATATACGAACTGTGGGAAGTTGAGACCACCATAGCGGCGTGGCATGAGCACACCGTGCAGACCAGCCTGACGGCAAGCCTTCAGGTTGTCGTAGGTCTTGCTGGCATATATCATGCGATTGTTCTCAACGTGAGGACCTTCTGCATCCACGGCCTCTGCATTAGGTGCTATGACGTTAGCGCAGATGTCGCCGGCGAGAGAGATGATGCGCTCGTATGAGTCCATAGCGTCATCAAAGTTCTCGGGTGCATAGTCATACTTGCCGAAGTCGGCATAATTTCTTTCTTTCAGCTCAACGATGTGCTTGAGCAGGGGGTGACTGAGATAAAACTTCATCTCAGGATTATCTAAATAGAAATTCATCACTTGTTATTCTGCTTGTAATACTTTATCATTTTTGGAACTACCTCTTCTACCGTGCCGTTGATGACATAGTCGGCAATGGTGTTGATAGGTGCATCAGGGTCGCTGTTGATGGATATGATGATACCTGAATCCTGCATGCCAGCGATATGCTGTATCTGACCGGATATACCGCATGCGATATATACCTTCGGATGTACTGTTACGCCAGTCTGTCCAATCTGACGGTCGTTGTCAATCCATCCTGCATCTACGGCAGCACGTGAGGCACCGACCTCGGCGTGCAGTTCCTTCGCAAGTTCGAAGAGCATGTTGAAACCTTCCTTGCTTCCGACACCGTATCCACCTGATACGATAATCGGTGAACCCTTGAGGTTGTGCTTTGCCTGCTGCACGTGGCGGTCAATAACCTTTACTACATATTCTGTCTCAGGTACGTACTTTGCAACGTCGTGACGTATCACCTCGCTCTTGTAATTCTCGTCGAGCACCTCTTTCTTCATCACACCCTCGCGCACTGTTGCCATCTGTGGGCGATGCTCTGGGTTTACGATGGTTGCCACGATATTACCGCCAAAGGCTGGACGAATCTGCATGAGCTGATTCTCATAGTGCTTGTCAACCAGTTCGCCGTTCTCGTTCTTCACCTTCATGTCAAAATCGTCAATCTCCAACTGTGTACAGTCAGCGGTAAGTCCGCTGAAGAGTGCTGACGATACGCGAGGGCCGAGGTCACGACCTATCACGGTAGCTCCCATGAGGCAGATCTGTGGTTTTTCCTCCTTGAAGAGGTTTACCACCAATGCTGTATGTGGGTTTGATGTGTATGGGAACAGACCTTCTGCATCAAAGATATGCACTTTGTCAACACCATATTTCATTACTTGGCTCTCAACACCGTCGAGACCTGAACCAGCGATGATACACTCCAACTGTACACCGAGGGTGTTGGCGAGCTTACGCCCCTTGGTAAGGAGCTCAAGGGCTACGTCCTTAACTTTCGTGCCCTCTATTTCACAATATACAAAAACGCTATTCATATAAGCTTTTATTTTATTCTATTTTAAATATCTCCCTCCCAGAGCCTTTTATCCGATAATCTTATCACTTATCAGTTCTGCCATGAGACTGTTGATGTCTTCGTCAGAACCTGTCATGGTGCGGCTTTCCTTTGCCTTGAAGACGATGTTCTCAACCTTCTTCACATTTGTAGGAGAGCCTGTCTTACCCACCTGGTTCATGTCACAGTTGATGTCCGTAGCATTCCACTCAGGTATCTCAGCATTCTTATATTTCATTATGCGCTTTGCATTAGCTGGACGGCATTCTGCAGCAGAGCCGTTGACGGTAACAACGAGTGGCAGCGGAGCCTCCACTGTCTCTACACCGCCGTCGATATGGCGTCTGATAACAATCTTCTTTGCTGCAGGGTCGAGAGAAAGAATCTCCTCAGCGTATGTCACCTGTGTCAGACCGAGTTTCTCTGCTATCTGTGGTCCTACCTGTGCTGTATCACCATCGATAGCCTGACGGCCGCCGAGGATGATGTCAAAGTCACCAATCTTCCTGATAGCCTGTGAGAGTGTGTATGATGTGGCGAGTGTGTCGGCACCGCCGAGGCAGCGGTCTGTAACCACATAGCCTGCATCAGCACCACGGAACAGTGACTCGCGTATAATCTCTGCCGACTTAGGCAGACCCATCGTTACAACGGTAATGGTACTTCCCGGGAACTTCTCTTTCAGCTGGAGAGCCTGCTCCAATGCATTGAGGTCGTCGGGGTTGAAGATAGCTGGCAGCGCACTACGGTTGATGGTGCCCTCAGCGGTCATCGCGTCAGGACCTACGTTGTGTGTGTCTGGCACCTGCTTTGCAAGTACAACGATTTTCAAACTCATGATTGTAATTTTTAATATTTAAATAATAATATTTTCAAAATTTTGCTTGCAAAGATATAAAAAAATGAGAAAATATTCAAAAGAAAACAACGAAATACAAAAGAAATAAGAATTCTTAACGCTATATTCCTTAACTCTTAACTCATAACTCCTAACTTTTTTATACCTTTGCAGCCATTATGTATAAAATACTCTTTAAATTCAGCCAGTGGCTGTCCACTTATACCTCGTGGTTCATTATCGCAATTGCGGTGTTGACATACTTCGTGCCCGACCTGTTCACATGGGTTCACGGTACTACCCAGTCATGCATTCTCGGATTCATAATGCTTACAATGGGTCTGACGCTCACCATGCAAGATATGCGCCTTCTGGCGGCACGTCCTTTTGATATTCTTATTGGTACATGTGCCCAGTATAGCCTCATGCCTCTGATAGCATGGTGCCTAACTATCGGCATCAGCACATTGTGTGAGACGTTGTTTCACTTCTCCCTGTTCGGTTCGGCATTCCAGCCCATTGTCGTGGGACTGATACTCGTAGGCTGCTGCCCTGGCGGTGTGTCAAGCAATATCATGTCATATCTTTGCCGAGGCGATGTAGCTTATTCTGTAGGCATGACAACAGTCTCGACGCTGCTTGCCCCGATAGTAACTCCATTATTAGTATTGTGGTTGGCAGGAGAGCAGGTTGAGGTGGATGCTTTGGGAATGTTCCTCAATATTCTTATTGTTACCCTTTTGCCGGTAGGTATAGGATTCTTTGCCAATCTCTTCTATGGCCATAACGAAGGCTTCAAGAAAGCACAGGCCGTGATGCCTGCTTTCTCCGTTCTGGGTCTTGCCTGCATCGTAGGCGGTGTTATTGCTGCCGTAAGGGATAAGCTGATGATGGAAGGGCTATCGTTCTTCCTTATTGTCTTTGCCGTTGTGCTGTGTCACAACAGCCTGGGATATCTTACCGGCTATTCCGTAGGAAAGGCGGCAGGATTCTCGAAAGCAAAGAACCGTACTATATCTATAGAGGTGGGAATGCAGAATGCAGGTCTTGCTACTGTGCTGGCTTCAACATTCTTTGCTGTCAGCTGTCCGCTTGCCGTCATACCGGCTGCCGTCAGCTGTGCCTGGCATTCTATTTCAGGAACAATCCTTGCTACCTGGTTCAGAAGCAGGGATAAGGAATAGCACTTCTTTCTCAAACATCGGGGTGAGTATGTTCTTGCCGATGGCAGAGCGTATCTCGCTGATGCTCCAGAACTTTCCCCCTTGTGTCTCAGTAGGCGAGGGGAGTGGTTCTCCGTCATATTGTGTTGTGAAGACATACACCAGTTCGCGTTCGATATTGTTCTCATAGATGTATGTCCTTACAAGTTTTGGCGTATAACTGCCAGCAGCCATACCTATTTCTTCATACACCTCACGCGCCAGGGCTGTCATCACATCCTCGCCCCAGTCTATGTGTCCGCCTGTCGCAGTGTCCCACTTGTCGGGTTGTACAGTCTTCCACTTGGCACGATGCTGCAGATAGAGTTCACCTTTTGAGTTGAACACATGCAGATGCACTACGGGATGCAGGCGTTTTGTACCGTCGTGAGCCTCAGCACGGCTCATTTGACCTACTACGTTTCCCGCTTCATCCACTTCAGGAAAAAGTTCCGTATCTTTATCGGAAGTTACAAGATTTCGTTGTTCCTTATTATTATTCATGAATGCAAAGGTACTATTTAGTGCACAAAAAAACAAATGAAAATGATTTTTTTATACATTTTCTTCTCTCTTAGCCAAATTTTTCGTACCTTTGCAGCCAAATTTTGTAATTTTGATTATGGATAAGAATACTATTATAGGTTTTGCACTTATTGCTGCCGTACTTTTTGGCTTTACGTGGTTCAATCAGCCATCGGCTGAAGATGTTGAGGCTCAGCGTATAAGTGACTCTATTGCGATTGAAAATCAGAAGAAGAAAGAACAGGCTGAGATAGCCGAGATACAGAGACAGGCTGCAGCTGCCAAGGCTATGGCTGAAGACAGTACGGCTCTTTTCTTCGATAACCTGAAAGGAACGGAACGTCGTGTGACACTCGAAAATGAAAAGGTGGCTCTCACATTCAATACCAAGGGTGCTGCTGTTGAGAAGGTTGTCATAAAGAATTTTGAAGACCTCAACGGTGCGAAAGATCTGACGCTCTTCGACAAGACAAATCAGAGTCTTAACTTCATCCTCACCACAAAGGAGCAGAATATCTCTACGAAGGCTCTCTACTTCAATGTCAAGGAGTTTTCTGCCGATGGTAATAAACTGGTGTTCATCGCTGGCGATGAAGCTGGTAAGAATATCACCGTTACCTATACTTTGAGTAAGGACTACCTGTTGTCATGCTCTGTTCTTGCCAACGGTATGAGCGGACTCTTCTCGCCTAACACCACTACGATGGACATCGACTGGCAGGAGCGTTGCAAGCAGCAGGAGAAAGGTTTTACTTTTGAGAACCGCTACGCCAGCCTTACATATCACTTCACCGACGGAGGAACGGACTATCTCAATGAGACAAGTGAGAAGACTGACGAGGGTGTAGATGAGCCTATCGACTGGGTGGCTTTCAAGAATCAGTTCTTCTCTGCCGTGATGATTGCCAAGGATGGCTATGGCTCTGACGTAAAGCTGACGAGTGTGCCGCAGGAGAAAGAAACGGGCTACCTGAAGTATTATCAGGCAAAGCTGAAGACAGCCTTCGACCCTACCGGCGTAAAGCCTACACAGTTTGAGTTCTACTATGGTCCTAATGATTTCCGTCTCCTCCAGTCTGTTGAGGAAGAAAGCACCTTCGGTAAGGAACTGGAACTGGAGCGTCTCGTATATCTCGGATGGCCTCTGTTCCGCATTATCAACCGCTGGTTTACGCTCTACGTCTTCGACTTCCTGAGGGAGATGGCGATACCTATGGGTTACATCCTCATACTTATCACGCTTCTGTTGAAAGCCATCACTTTCCCGATGGTGAAGAAGAGTTACATGTCGAGTGCCAAGATGCGTGTTCTTCGTCCGAAACTCGATGCGGCAACAAAGCAGTTCGATAAGCCCGAAGATGCTATGCAGAAGCAGCAGGCTATGATGCAGCTCTATTCTGAATATGGCGTAAGTCCGCTGAGCGGATGTCTGCCTATGCTCATACAGATGCCTATCTGGATAGCGATGTTCAACTTTGTGCCTAACGCCATCCAGTTGCGTCGTGAGTCATTCCTGTGGATTGATGACCTCTCTACCTATGATCCGATTGTGGAGTGGGGTACTAATATCTGGCTCATTGGTGACCACCTGTCGCTCACCTGTATCCTCTTCTGTGTTGCAAACCTCCTGTACTCTTGGATGACCATGCGTCAGCAGAAAGACCAAATGGTGGGACAGCAGGCTGAGCAGATGAAGATGATGCAGTGGATGATGCTTCTCATGCCGCTGATGTTCTTCTTCATGTTCAATGACTATTCTTCAGGTCTTAACTTCTACTACTTCGTATCACTCTTCTTCTCTGCCGCAATAATGTGGACTCTGAGGAAGACCACAAACGACGAGAAACTTCTTGCATATCTTGAGGCTCGCCGTGAGGAGAATAAGAAGAATCCAAAGAAGATGTCTGGTCTTGCAGCACGCCTGCAGGCTATGCAGCAACAGCAGCAGGAACTGCAGAAGAAACGTGAGGAACTGGCACGTAAGAATGCCGCCCTCCGAAATAAGTAATAGTTTACCGTTTACTGTTTCTTGCGCTCCGTGGGTGCTCAGGCGCATAGCGGAGTCCAGTTTACAGTTCTGAGGGCCACGGCCCCGAATTTAATCTTTAATTTTCAATTATCAATTTTCAATTATCAATTTATATCTCCACATACCATTCTGCACCTCAAGGTGCGTATATTGCGACTTCTTTTCCACTACGGGAGGGAAGTCGCAACAGGATAGGTACGTCGAGGCCCTGATAAGGGAGTTCAAGAGTTCAAGGGTTCAAGAAGTTCAAGATAAATTTTCAATTTTCAATTTTCAATTGTCAATTGTCAACTCCCTTTACCTCGGTGGCGGTACGCCTTCTGTGCTGTCACATGATAATCTCCGCAAGCTGCTTGGCACGTTTGTCCCTCTCGCTACTTCTGAGGTGACGATAGAGTGTAATCCTGATGATATGTCGGAGGAATTGGCAAAGTTGCTTGTAGAGTGTGGTGTCAACCGTGTCTCTATGGGTGTACAGACATTCTCCGATGAGCGTCTGCGTTTTCT
>CACYKA010000009.1 GCA_902774795.1 uncultured Prevotellaceae bacterium
GAAGTCTTCGCAAGACCCTGACGTGCAGGCCGGATTTACGGAGTACATCAACCTTATGGACCCGATGCACCAGCATCCTGAATGGCATACCGGCGACCTCGAGAAGGATATTTACACATATCTGACAAGCAAATCTCTGGAGCCGGAGATGACAGATGCGCAGTACAAGAACCTGATGATATGGCATCGCGGCCTGGCTGTTCCGGCAGCCCGCAATACCACTACCGAGGACTTCAAGAAGGGAAAGGAACTCTTCTCGCAGATTGGCTGTGCTGCCTGTCACCGTCCTTCGTGGACAACAGGCGAAGACCATATTCAGGACCCTGCCAAGTTCTTCACCTCTGACAGCGATATGCCACGCTATCCTCACCAGAAGATATGGCCATATACCGACTTCGTACAGCATCGTCTGTGGATGAAAAATGATATTCGCACAGGATGGTGTCGCACCACTCCGTTGTGGGGTAGGGGATTGGCTGCAAAATGTGGTAGCGGTGTGGAGCGTCTGCATGACTGCCGTGCACGAAACGTGCTGGAGGCTATCATGTGGCACGGATGTAAGAACGAGGGTGGAACGAGCGATGCCTATAGCAGCGTAGTGAAATTCCGCAACCTGTCGAAGAAAGAACGTGACCAACTCATCTTTTTTATTGAATCAATATAAGAAAACAATTGAAGAATAAACTTTTTTTCGCCCTATATGCACTCATCGTAGTGTGTATAGGGCTTGCCACTGTCATAGAGAAATATCACGGCACCGCCTTCGTTAGTGAACACATTTACGGCGCGTGGTGGTTCTCTGCCCTATGGGGTGTGCTTACGGTGGCATCGTGCGCCTGTTTCATAAAGAAAAAACTTTATAAACGGTTTGCTGTCTTTCTGCTCCACATGCCCTTTGTGGTGATACTGGCTGGTGCCCTCGTCACCCATCTTACTGCCAGCAGCAACACAATACACCTGCGTGTAAACCAAACCAGCAATCTGTCAACGGACAAGTCCGTAACGCTGAAGGAATTCCGCATTGTAAACTACCCGGGTACCAGTGCGCCGATGGATTATCAGAGCGTCTTGAAGGTCAGGGGGCAGAAGGACGAGGTGATGGTCTCCATGAACCATATCGGCAATGTCGATGGCCATCGTCTGTTTCAGAAGAGCTACGACTCCGACGGCGAGGGCGTGACACTGGGCGTAAACTACGACCCTTACGGCATTGCCATCACCTATTCTGGGTATCTGATGCTCTTGTTAGGTATCATTGCCACGCTGCTATCAAAGAACACCCAGATGCGTGCGCTCTACCGCAAGGCCATGACGGTGGCATTGCTTTTCTTCAGCATTACTGCCAGCGCATCCTCCCCTAACTGGGGGAGCCCGGAGGGGGCTTTGCCTGTCGTTCCCAAAGATATTGCCCACCGCATCAAGATGACTGGCAGCGCTTCCTGGAAGGGATATTCGGCTGATGAGATTTTTTTCAGTTGGATGATATACTATACGCCGTGGGAGAAAGAACTGCTTCTCAACAATCCCAAGAAGAAAGGTGCTGAAGAGCGTTACGCCGTAGCGGAGATGTTCTATAACGGACAGTTTACGAAGATATTTCCGTATCGTAAACTATCAACTATCAACTCTCCGCTCGACCCGAAGGGGCGCTTTCACCAAGCGAAGCGACTAAAAGAACTATCAACTGTAGAATGGTTCTCCCCTGGCGGGCAGGTGCTGCCGAGGGAGATTCCCGTCAAGGAACAGTTCTTCATCAAGCAGTCGATGGACTTTCTGACGGAGGCTATCGTGACAGGACAGCACGACCGCGCCATGGAGATTATAGCGAAGATAAAACTCTTTCAGCACCACATGATTGGCGACGTGCTGCCAAGTGACAGCAAAACGAAGGCAGAGATTTTCTATAACGAACTACGAAGCATAAAATTCCCCATCCTCATCACCCTGCAGCTTGGTTTGCGCTGGTGGCTCAGCGGCCATGTTCCTGTCAGCAACGGCTACGAGACAATGCTCTTTATGGCGTGGGTGCTGTTGGTGTTGACAGTGGTTCTCTTCCGCAAGGTTCGCATCATCATTGTCCTGGGACCGTTAGCTGCATTATGCTGTCTGTTAGTGGCAATGATGGCCGGCAGCGGTTCTGAGATTACTCCCCTGATGCCCGTGCTCCAGTCGCCGTTGCTCTCCTTGCATGTTATGACAGTGATGAGTGCCTACGCTCTCTTCGCCCTCCAAATGTTTATCGGCATCTATGCGCTGATAATGATGCGACGTACAGCGCAGCCTAATTTTCAATTTTCAATTTTCCGCTCGGCTTTGCCGCTTGGCTCGTCCAAGAATTTTCAATTAAAAAGGCTCACCGCCCTTTCCCAGTTGCTGCTCTATCCCGCAGTATTCCTGCTTGCCATCGGCATCTTCTTAGGTGCTGTATGGGCCAACGTGTCGTGGGGCAATTACTGGTCGTGGGACCCAAAAGAGTCTTGGGCGCTCATCACATTAATGGTATATGCTGTACCGCTCCACAAAGCTTCTGTAGGTGTTTTCCGTAAGCCACGTTTTTACCATATTTACATGATAGCAGCCTTTCTGGTTGTAATAATCACCTATTTCGGTGTCAACTACCTTTTGGGCGGCATGCACAGTTACGCCTGACAGAAGTTTACAGTTCTATCGGCACAACGAGTTTGAACGTGATGTTGCGGCCCATGTTATAGACTCCGCGACGGCCGGTGACAGTGTTGACATCGGCATATTTCAGGCGGCTCAGATGATTCTGATAAGCCTTGTTCAGCAGGTTGTCGGCGGTAATGTAGAACTCGGCAATCTTCTTGCCCTTAACCTGTATGTCAGTACCTGCTGACAGAGAAAGCAATGCATAGCCTGGTGTCGCCGTCTCTGTATCGTCGGCGCTATAGATGTGGGTCTGCCTAAGATAGCAGTCAAGACCAGCGGCGATGTAGAGATTGTTGAACACGGAATGGTGCACATGATGCGCCTCGTGGTGATGATTAATCGTGCTGTGCGAATGATGGAACAGTTCCCATTTCAGCTCCGATGACCAATGTGGCGCAGGGGTGAAGGGGAGATACTTTGTGTCAGCATCGGCATGCAGCTGCTGGGCATCAACATACGAGAAAGTGTTGGAGAAATGGATGGAGTGGATGGGGTGTAAGTCAACACCTGCCTCGAAACCCAACAGCCGGGCATCGCCCTGAGTGTAGGCATAGACGGGATAGTCTATCCTCTCGCCTCTAATCTCTTGCCCCTCACCTTTTATAAATATATAGTTGTCGATGCGGTTGGCAAAGAGTGCCAGCTGTGCCGAGACATATCGCGAGGTGAAGTCGAGACCGAAGTCAGCCTGCAGGCTGTATTCCGCCTTGAGATTCTGATTGCCCAGCTCGTAGCGCAGGGAACCCTCATGCACACCGTTCGAAGCCAGTTCGCTCATGTTGGGAGTGCGGAAGCCACGGGCAACGTTCAGTTTCAGGTTAAGGTTGTCGTTGACGTTAAACACCGCTCCTATGCTGCCCGTAAGACCGTTGAAATGACGTGTGAAATCAGAAAAGTGTTTTTCCTCTTCACCTTCTTCCAACAATTCATAGCCATGAAGACGGCGGTGGTCGTAGCGCAGTCCTCCGCTCATCGTCCAGCGGTCGCCGAGGGCTTTCGTGGCGGTGGTGTAGAGGCCAAAGTCGAAGAGGCGGCTGTCAGGGATAAGGTATTCCTCACCGTCGTTGACAGATTTCTGGTACATGCCCCCGATGCCTGACGACAGTTTCCAGCCGTTGAACTCGTTGGTGATGTAGCGCAGGTCGTAGGTCAGCGTGTGGAGTTTCAGGAATATGCCGTATTCGTCGGCGCTCTCCTCATACTCCTGGCGGCGGTTGTGCTGATAGCCGACGATGGCCTTGAGCTGCCCCGACGAGAGGTTCAGCGAATTGTCCCAAACCAGCTTGTAGTGCTTCACCTGCTGGAAGGGTAGCGTCTTGCCGTAGCCGTGCCCCGTGAACCCTTCTTCATGAACCAACTCGCCCGTGTCAGGGTCGCGTGCGCCTTCGATGATGCTTGGTGTCAGGTGGTAAGCCGTTCCTGTCAGGTGCGAATGTCCCCAATCCCTGTTGAGCCCCAGCAGCAGTCTGCCTGCACGCTCGCGGAACTGCGACCCCGGCACGTAGCCGTCGTATTTGTTTTTGTATGCATGCGCCATCTTGTCGCTGTAATGTGCATCCCACACAAAGCCCTTCTGGTTGCCTGTCATCGAGAGGTTATAGGAAAAGAGTCCGTTGTTGGTCTGGTATTCCGTACTGACGTTTGCCCGCATCTCGCCCAAAGGAAGTGTCGGTTGGGAATGCAGTATTACCACGCCCGCCATTGCGTCGGAACCGTACATCAGCGAGGCGGGACCTTTCAATATCTCGACCGAGCCTACGCTGCTGCCGTCAACCTCAACGCCGTGCTCGTCGCCCCATTGCTGCCCCTCTTGGCGCACCCCCTCGCTCATCACTACCACGCGGTTGTAGCCCAGGCCTCGGATGATAGGTTTCGAGATGCTGCCGCCTGTGGTCAGCTGGCTTACGCCGGGCTGCCGTGCTATGGCGTCAATGATGTTGGTCGATGCTGTCGCTTTCAGTTCCTGCGGAGTTATGATACTTATGGGAGCGGTGGCGTTTTTCAGTTTTGTGTCGCCCGTCACGCCGGTTACGGTCACTTCGTTCAGATTAAGATGGCGGAAGAAAACGTCGGTCGAGTCCTCCGCGTGCTGGTGTTCTGCATTATTCTGTGCTACCACCGCCGTGCACAGACACAGCAATGGCAGAATGATGAAATTGTTTTTCATTCTGTTTGTTTCTTTAATGTATTAATAAAATGTGGATAATTGATAAGTTGCAGTCACTCGGCAGGAGGCCCCCTTGTGACGATGTTGCCCCATCTGGTACCACAAACGGCACACGAAAGCGGGACAACGGTAATCCGCGATACATTAAAGATAAATGACGCTACTGCAGTGGCAGCAGCAACAAACGTCAGTGAAAGAAACTGGCACAGCACACAGTCATCAGACGAAACGTCCGTCTGACCGATATGGCCGTGGCAATGGTGAGCGACGCACTCTGCACACTCTGCGTCGGCAGAGTAATGGCTCTCGTGAATGTGAAGCGACGAAAAGACCAGCATTGGCACATAGGCTGCCAACAGCATCCACGAGGCAATATGTCGTTTCATCTTCAAATTCACGGCTGCAAAGTTACGATTAAGTTATGAGAAATGCAAATAAAAAAACGGATTTTTTTATTTGCATTTCCATGACGGAGTAAGTTCGACAAAGTCAAGGTTACTATTAAGCGAGCAAAAAACCAAATGTTTATTTGATTTTTTCCTTAATAATTATACATCAGTCCGTATTTCTCATGCAGCCGTCGGAGGGAACCGTCGGATTTCATCGTGCTGATAACGGCGTTGACGAGCTGCAGCAGGTCGTCCTGCCCTTTTCGCATAAGCACCCCTATCTCTCCGTGAGTAAACGGCTTGTCAAGGAGCGGCGCAGCAAGCCGGCTGTCGGAATTGACATAATAGGGCGCTTCTGTTATTTCTGTTATCATAATGTCAGCCCCTCCCTCGGCGATGAGAGTTGGTATCTCTTCGTTCTTCTGGTGAACGACAATTGTGGCTTGGCTGAGACTATCATGTGCAAACTTCTCGTTCAGCCCTCCGGGATTTACCATCACCCGCACTTCCGGCTTGTCGATGTCACGGAGCGACTGGTAGCGGTCAGCCTCTGACGCCCTGCAGAGTATTGTCTTGCCGTTGGACAGATAGCCGTCGCTCATCAGCATTGTCTCGCGCCGGGCATCGGTAATGGTGATGCCGCCGATGGCGAGGTCAAACATCTGGGGCTCTGCCAACACGTCTGCCGAAAGGGTAGGCCAGGAGGTCTTTACGAACTCAACGCTGACACCCAGTCTTGCTGCAATTGCTTGGGCCATTTCTATGCCGAAGCCCCAATACTCGCCTGTCTCAGGCTCACGGAACGACAGCGGCCTGTAGTCACCGGTAGTGCCAACGAGTATCTTGCCCCGTTGCTCAATGCGCTCAATGGTAGGTCGGGCAGATGTGTCGTCACTTGAAGAGCATGACGCATTCGTGACCGTCCCGATGATTATCAGAAGGCCGACAAGCAACCAGGTCTTCATGGACTGGTAATCTGTTCTTGGCTTGATGCCTGTGTTATATGCTTTTTTCCCCATACTTTCTATAAGACGTACAATAATGCCAAATGTTACATGTCCATGTGGCAAAAAGAAACCCGTAAGCCCGCCGCTGGCAGACAGGCCTGCCAAAATACAATATTTTTTTTGTAAATATGATAAATTTGTTTACCTTTGCAAGCGAATTAAATAATTCTTCACTTTAAAGAATATGGAACCTAATCACAATTATACCTTGATAGCAATGCAGCTGCTGGGCTCCCTTAGCCTTCTGGTCTATGGAATGCGCGTAATGAGTGAGTCACTTCAGAAGTTGGCCGGTCCGGGATTGAGATATGTTCTCGCAAAGATGACCACCAACCGTTTTACCGGTATGCTGACCGGTATGCTCGTCACCTGTGCCGTACAGTCATCGTCGGCAACAACCGTGATGACGGTCTCGTTCGTGTCGGCAGGACTGCTGACGTTGCTGCAGGCCATCTCGATTATCATGGGAGCCAACATCGGCACCACTCTGACGGCATGGATTATGTCTTTGGGGTATAGCATTGACTTGACTGAAGTTGTCTATCCCTGTTTCCTGCTCGGAATAATTCTGATCTACGTAAAGCGTCACCATGTTGTCGGCGACTTGCTGTTTGGCACAGCCTTCCTGTTCCTGTCGCTGGTAATGCTCAGTAACGCGGGCAAGTCGATGGATTTGGGACATAATGAAGATGTAATATCCTTCTTTGCATCGTTTGACACGTCGAGCTATCTCACCATCCTGGTCTTCCTGGGCATAGGAACGCTGATTACGTGCATCGTACAGTCGTCGGCTGCTGTAATGGCAATCACCATCCTGCTTTGCTCTACCGGGGTGCTGCCCATCTATCTTGGCATAGCATTGGTGATGGGTGAGAATATCGGTACTACGGCAACTGCCAATCTCGCAGCCCTTGGGGCTAATACCCAGGCTCGCCGTGCAGCCCTTGCCCACCTGCTGTTCAATGTCTTCGGCGTGATGTGGGTGCTTACGGTGTTCTATCCCTTTGTGGATATGGTGTGCCGCTTGGTGAACTACAATCCCGAAGCCGGCGGGCAGGCGACGCGTCTGCCTGTAGTGCTTGCCATGTTCCACACTTGTTTCAATGTTCTCAATACCGCTGTCCTCATCGGACCGATAAAGTATATGGAGCGTGTCGTCTGCTGGCTGCTGCCTGAAAAGTCCGAAGCCAAAAAGGAAGAGTTCCACCTGCAGTATATACAGTCAGGCTTGGTGCAGACGCCTGAAATTGCAGTCCTTCAGGCACAGAGGGAAACAGGCGCTTTCTCTCAGCGTGTCACGGATATGTTCAGTATGGTGTGCGAACTGTTTGCTGAAACAGACGGCAAGCAATTTGCGGAACGTTTCTCCAAAATAGAGAAAGAGGAAGAAGCAACCGACAATATTGAAGTGGAGATAGCGGAATATCTTGGACATGTCAGCGATGACCATCTCAGCGGTAATACAAAACGCCGGATTAGGCAGATGCTGCGCGAAATCGGCGAGCTGGAATCCATTGGTGACGCTTGTTACAAGCTGGCTCAGATAATACGTCGTAAGCACGAGACAGACAAAACACTCATTCCGCATCAGGTCGAACAGCTGCAGGCCATGATGAAGCTATGTTCCAAGGCCTTGGAGCAAATGAACGGGGTAATGCACGGAAGTCGGGGTGACTATGACATCCATGAGACTTACCGCATAGAGAACAGGATAAACCAGATGCGGAAAGACCTGAAGGAAGAGAATGCCAGGTCGGTAGAAGAAAAGAAATACGACCATGCCGCAGGCTCGCTCTATGTGGATATGATAAGTGAGATGGAGAAGCTTGGCGACTTTGTCGTCAATGTGGTGCAAGCCCGCTATAGTCACTGATAATCTCTGCCGTCGTTGCTGAGATGTTTTCCTTTGCCCTCTCGGGTTTCATGGCCTCTTCTGCTGACAGGTCGGGAGGGTTGATACACTCCACTCTTGCGAAGCCTGCATCGAGTAGTTCCTGGCGGTTCCTGATGCGCCCGGCTATCAGCACGACGGGAATGTCATGCAGCCTTGCCCGCTGCAGTATGCCCATCGGCAGTTTTCCCATCAGCGTCTGACTGTCTGCCGACCCTTCGCCCGTGATGACAAGCGAAGCATCCGCGAATGCGTTAGCGTTATTGTTTTCGTTATCGTTCTTGGACGAGCCAAGCGGCGGAGCCGAGCGATCGTTTTCGTTAAAGATTGTATCTAACAGCAACTCTATGCCCGAACGACATTCTGCCCCCATATATTGCATGAAGGCATAGCCCAATCCTCCTGCTGCCCCGGCACCGGGTTTGTCTTGACGGTCATATCCGAACAGCCGTGCCGATTCCTCTGCGAATGCCTTTGCCCGTCTGTCGAGTTCTGCAACCATCTCCGGCGTTGCTCCCTTTTGGGGCGCAAAGACGTGGGCAGTTCCGTTATTGCCGCACAGCGGATTCTTGACGTCTGTGGCAATGGTAAAGCGTACATCCTTCAGCGTGATATCGTGTGCATTATGCATTGCCTCCAGCATCCCTTTGCCGCAGTCGCTCGTGGCACTGCCGCCAAGTCCTACGATGATGTGCCTGCATCCCCGGCGCACAGCATCTGCCACCAGCTGGCCTGTGCCGTAACTGGTGGCAGTCATGGGATTGCGTTCTGTCTCGCTGAGCAATGTCAGTCCGCTGGCTTTGGCTATTTCTATCACAGCCGTATCGCCTTTTATCAGATATGGTGCGATGATGGGACGCATCAGCGGGTCACTCACCTCTGCCTCCACCATTTCTCCGCCTATAGCGGCCTTAAAAGCCTCCGTCCAGCCTTCGCCTCCGTCACTCACGGGAATCTGTATTATCTCAGCGTCAGGCAAACAACTCCTGATGCCCTCCGCTGCCGCCTGATTCGCTTCAGACGATGACAGACAGCCCTTGAACGAGTCTATAGCAGTGATTATTTTACTTCGCCTCCCCGTCGCCATAGACGTAGCACTGTGCATGGGCAGTGTATTCAAACACTTCCTCTGGCTTGAAGAAACGCTTTACCTCGATGGCAGCATTCTCAACAGAGTCAGAAGCATGCACGATGTTCTGCTGGTTGCTCATAGAGTAGTCACCGCGTATGGTGCCAGGAGCAGCCTCACGACCATTGGTGACGCCAGCCATCTGACGAACGACCTTGACAGCCTCTACACCTGTGAGTGCCAGAGCAATAACGGGCGATGCCTGCATAGAAGCCTGCAGGGATGGGAAGAAGGGTTTGTCAACAAGGTGGGCATAGTGCTCGCGCAGAATCTCATCGCTGAGCTGCATCATTTTCATACCCGAGATACGCAGTCCGCGACGCTCGAAACGGTTAACAACTTCTCC
Organism: uncultured Prevotellaceae bacterium; assembly: GCA_902774795.1. Lineage (GTDB taxonomy): Bacteria > Bacteroidota > Bacteroidia > Bacteroidales > Bacteroidaceae > Prevotella. Next base: position 9,600 of record CACYKA010000009.1, read on the forward strand.
AATCAGCTGTCTCTGTACGCAGCTGGGCTTCAGTAATACTAATGTAGTCTCCATTGATGTGTTGATTTAATAGATTTATAGAAAAAATACTAACTTGTGGGCACAAAGGTACGGAAAAAAACTAACAATTAAAAATTAACAATTAAAAATTAACAGTAAACCATCATAATATTCAGTTTTTTTCTTATTTTTGTGGCCGCAATTTGTATTATTTTGAAAAAAAATCGAAAAAGTGCGAGATATTTTCAAAAAACAGTCGTATAACAAGTAGAAGGCAAAATTCGTTGTGAGACAAGAAACTAACGAACAGCAGATAGTTGAGGCCGTCCTTAATGGGCGGAGCGAGGGGCAGGAAGCAAAGGTCTGCCGCTATGCGGAGCGAGTATTTGCTATGGTAGTCCGCCAGGTGCCTGACGTGATGGATGCGCAGGAACTGACACAGGATACTTTCCTCCGGGCCTTCAGCCACATCGGCAGCTATGATGCCAGCAAGGCTTTGCTCTCTACCTGGCTCTGCCGCATTGCCTACCGTCTGACACTCGACTTCCTGAAACGACGACGGCCTGTGATTGTCTCAATCGAAAACAGCCAGGAGTGGCAAAGGGACATCAGCGACGAGCAATTGGAGGCAGAACTCTCCACAGGACGCGAAGAACGGATAGAACAACTGATGGAAGTGGTGGATGACCTGCCCGACGACGAGAGGATGCTCCTGACGATGTATTACTTCGAAGACCGTCCGCTGACAGAGATAGCCTACATCACAGGCATCGACGCAAAGGCACTCGCCAACCGCCTGTACAGAACGAGAAAGAAACTCTGTAAGGAGTTAAGAGATAAAAGTTAAGAGTTAGAGAAATTATGAATTGTGAATTATGAATTATAAAAACAAGGATACCGACCTGCGCGAGGCTCTGAAGCGCAAATACTCAGACACACCTCAGTTGCCTGCTGACTTCATGGCGAGCATGAAGCAGAAGATGGAGCAGGGTAGTGCGCCTGGCGGTTCTTCCGTTGGGTCTGGCGGCAAAACCACCGGCAGCAAGCGCATCCAACTCTGGCGATGGGTAGCAGCAGCGGCATGCCTCCTAATAGTAATAGGTATAGGTGTGACTATGATGCCTGATGGCAAACAGCCTGGAAAACCATTGATGGCACAGACAGAGCAGCCTAAGGCAAAGCAGCAGGAGCCACAGAGTGAAGATAAATCCAGTACGTCCCCTACGGACCAAGAGTCCGCTCCTGACGAACCAAAAGTTCGCTCCTTACGAACTCCTGTAATGGTGGCAAAGAAGACTGACACAGATAAAAAGAAAGAAAACAAGAAACAGCAGCCAGCACCTTTTGCAAAACCCATCAGGCCATTGTTAATGAACCCTAACATCCACTATGCTTCCCACGAGGCGGAAGATACAGTGCCCTATCAGGCTCCGAGTCGTGTGGATGACTTCATCAACAGAATAGCAGAATATAATAATGTACAGGCAGAACCCTTGCAGTGCTCTTCCGACAAAGGCATCGACAGCAGTATCGTCAGCAAGGCATACCTCTTTGAAGACACCAAGGAACTGGATCTCTTCGGACGACTGCTTCAGGTGGCCTGCTGGTATAACAACAAGGCTCCTGGCTATCTGCTCAACTTCACACGTAAGCAGTTTGTCTTCTGTCTCGAAGACCAGCGCATGGGGCAGAAGTACCTGTGGGTGGCAGAGCGCCTCAGTGGCAACCACATACTGCTCTTCAGCACCCACTCACCAATAGAGACCGTCGTCTCTTCCACATGTTTCCAAGATTATCGCGACCAGCTGACGCATAAAGGTATTAACATTTTACAATTCTAAAAACAAGAGAGATATGAAAATCCGAATTACCATCCTCAGCCTACTGGCAATGTTGACCGTTGCCGTGCAGGCACAAACAAAAGACGTAACGACGCTTGCCGAAGGACAGGGCGTCTGGATGCCCAAACCCGAAGTCACTGTCGATAAGAAGACGAAGAAGAAGGTCTGCATCTGGCGTGACACAGAGAACAATTCGTGGCATGAAGACATCGGCATGATAGACAATGTTCCCGTTGCCAAGGACTTCAAGTTCCCTGAATCAAGGACTTTCGGCAGTAATGACCCATTCGTGCCTATGCCTTGGAAACTGACCGAGGAGAACGATGAGACCATCCTGCACTGCTACTTTCAGATGCCTGCTGACATCGTGAAGAATATGTGGCTGGCATCAAACGAGACAGCCATCCTCGATATGGAGACTGGTATCACGTACCGTGCACGCCGTACTGTGCCTGAAGCCTGCTACAGCAAGGTGTTCAGCATCAAGGGTAAGGAAGGTGACGTTGTCGATTTGCAGATTGTCTTTCCAAAGATGATAGAATCGACCAAGAGAATTCAGATCTACGGCGTGCCTAACTGGTATATGCGTGGTCTTCACGCAACACTCCATGGTGGCGACCTGAGTTTTCCAGGCTACGACCAAAAGCCCATCGTTCATGAACCCCATAAGGTTTCTGATGCCAACAATTACAACAAGGACGACCACAAGTCTTGGGCTGTATTTGACGATGCTCACCTCATCAAGCCTGTCGAGGACGGCACATACGCCATCTGGCAGACTCCTGAGGCAACGTACCTGGCTGAGGCATGCGAGATGAACTGGAACCGCGAATACTTCGGACGTGGTGGTAACACCATCCTGCTCGACCAGTCGGGACGTCAGTACAAGTGTAAGGACGTGATGTTCTATCCCAACGACGACTTGTTCTGGAACGAAGGTCTGTCAGGCGACTATTTCGCTGTCTTCTACATCTTCGAACCACTGCCTCTCCGACTTGAGAATATAACGCTCGTCGTACCTGAGGGGGAACCCTTCGCCATGTGGGGCGCCAACTGGGACGGCAAGGTACAGCAGTTGAACATCAGGGAACTGAAGAACAACCAGCGCTTCTTCGAATATACCCCACGTAAAGTAATGAAATAACATTTGGAAAGTTGATATATAGAAACACCCGGGAACCAGCATGGGCCGCAGTGATGCGCTCCATGCTATTACCCGATAAAAATGAAAAACTAAAATTATGAAATCTACATTTTTATCCATCGCCGTTGCCTTCGCAGCACTGACCTGCCAGGCACAGAACACAGTAAACAACTTCAAAGTAAATGTCAAGGTGACGCAAGGCATCGAGGATGCTGGCTACCTGGTTCAGGTCTTCGACAAGAATCAGTCACAGCGCAAATTCCTTGACAAGATTACCGTCACAGACAAGCGTACCTCGTTCGAGACCCATATCGATGAGCCTCTGGTGGGCGATCTGACTGCCATCTTCCCTGATGGTACTGTCTGCACCGCCTGTGTGCGCTTCCCCTTCGTGCCTGGCGAACAGGTTGATGTAAAGGTGAAGAATGGTACGTTCGAACTCTCTGGCACTAAGTTCTACCAGCAGTGGGCCGATGCCGACGACCTGGAGGAAAATGCCCGTAAGTATTACAAAAAGTCGGAGACAGATTCCATCATCCTCAACTACCTGAAGAATCATGCCGATGATGAGGGCTGCGTGATGCGCTACTGGCAATATACAGTTCTGCCCCGTCAGACCATCCTCAGCATCATTCCCGAAACAATGAGGAACGGACGCTTCAAGCACTTCTTCGATACCTATAAGCCACAAGCAAGTGCCGCCTACATTCCTGCAACACCTATTACTCAGGAGTCAGAAATAATTATCCCAGAATCGGAAATAAATAATGGGAAAGTTTTAGACAGACTCAATCCAACGCAGAAGAGTCAGATGCAGCTCATGGGAGAAGCCATCAAGATAAATATGGAGACGATAAAGAATTTGTATGAGGTATTGGAAGATGACTGCCCCGAAGGCATATCTGAACCTATTTTCGACCAGATATCCGAAAGAAACAAGGAGATGGACAAACAGATTCAAGATGGTCTCAAAATGCTCAAGAGCATGAAAGTAACTGACAAAGAGTTGCAACAGATATATGGTGTGATTCTGGAGTTATATGCAAACCAGGATGAAGGCTTCTCGGAGTGGTTCAAAACTCACGGCATGTCAAAATCAGCAAAGAAAGCCCGTAAGAACATCAACAAACTTATGGAGAAATACGTGCAGGAAGGGTTGAAGGCAAAGATTAAAGGTTAGAGGTTAATAAACTGTAAACCGTAAACGGTAAACTATATGAAAATACAGTTTCTTATATTCGTTTTGTCATTCGCTGCCGTTTCGGCATCAATGGCTCAGACTGATAAACCAAAAGGAGTATATAAACTCTCCGAAATCATTCATCAGGACGGCAAACATCTGGAGGCACAGTTCAAGCAGTATAAGTTCTGTTTGGATAAGTATTCGCTTACAGTCGGCTACAACTCTGTGATATTCCCCAGCAATCCTGTGGATTTCGGACTTTCCAATCCTGACGGAAAGCCGTTGCAGTTTACCGGCGAGCTGTCGAAGACCGAGAACAAAGGCATACAGCTGTTCAGCACTTCCGACAGCACATTTACGCTGCGCTGGTTCAACGACCGCAGTGCCTTCAACGAACATCTGTTCCCATACGGCACGAATATCGACGAGATTTACGAGCAAGTGAACGACTCCGACGACGTGATGCTGCGCTCATATAATCTGCTGCAGATGAAGCTTGGCGTCAAGAAGCACCGCCTGCATGGCGTGTGGAAACTGCGTGGCAAACAGCAGACCAACACAGCCACCTCGCAGTATTGGACAGAAAGGGCAGAGCAGGAGGAATATCAGATTTTCGGCAGCCGCGAGATGGTCACCGTCTATGGCAACGCCTCCTTCCCAAGATCAAATCTACAATGCCGTTTCTCACCCTGCACCTATCTGAGCGAATATGCCTATGATATTGACAACCACACTTTCGTCGTGCACTGGTTTGACAGCGAGACAATCTCCATAACTACTAACGACAGCGAGGGCCGTCCGTCTGTCACTATATGGGACCGCTGCGGCATGCCTCAGAATATTCAGGAAGTATTTGGTACAAGTGTGCCACAGATGACGAAGGACATTTCGCACTTCATGGTTGACGGCTTCGAGAAGACTTACGGCAATCAGCCCGATTCTATCCGCAAGGCTTTCGAGACCTTCGACTTCGCTGTCGATGCTAATGAGAAGAACAACGCCATCTTCCCCGTCCTCATGCGGAATGGCTTCGAGGATGAATACAAGGCCATGAAAGACTCGCTGCTGTCACAGCTGATGCGCGGTGAGATGACAAGCGACGAAGCCGTGAGCCGCTATGTGTTCTGGTTCTATAAAAACTTTGACCGACACACTCAATGCTCGTCACCAACGTTCTGGGACATGACGAAAGATGTTATTGTTGACTACAAAAAACTCATCCCCAAATACGCCCCCGAACCTGTCGGCTGCAAGGTTGATGACGAGACTTATCTGCTGCGTCTGCCGTCGTGCATGGGTGACGTGCCAACCTACGAATGGATGCTGAAGAAGGAGGAAGAGTTCAAGCAGTCAGGCTGCAAATACCTTATCCTCGACCTTCGTGGTAACGGAGGTGGCAGCGACCATATCAGTATGCTGTTTACTTGGCTGATGTGCGAAGGCAAAATGGAGAAGGATGCAAAGTTTTATTATATGGTAAGCACTGAGAACAACCGCATACTGAAGAAGTACAGGCATGATGACGTGATGAAGGAGGCTCTGGTAACCGAAGAAGGCAATCTCATCAACTGGAACACCGCAAGTGCCGGTGAATCGCCTGTGAGGTGGATTCGCGAATATCCCAAGAGCCGTGTCAAGGTCTATGGCCGTGAGCGTACCAATGGTTGTGACCAGACCGGCAATATCAACAAATTCCGTCTGCCATACAGCGATATCACGTTGGTGTGCCCGATGACCGTTGACGACATCTTCATGCAGTTGTGCACGGAGAAGAATCCCGGCCACAAACCCGATGTCATCATCCCCTTGCCTTACCCAAAACAGCTCACGGACAACATCGACGAATGGGTATTATGGGTAGCCAAGAAGATGAAAAAATAAATTGAATTATGAATTATAAAATCTTAACCCTTCTGCTTGCTGTCATCGCACTGACAGGGCAGGCAAAGACTATTGTGTGGGAACAGCCCACTACCGAGTTCGGAAACAGCTATGGAGACGGGTACTTCAATCTGGCCCTTGACGTGACTAAGGTCGAGTTGAAAGACAATGAGACGGTGGTGTATATCACCGCACAGCAGCGGTCGGACTATCCAGACTTTAGCTTTCAGTTTGCAGGTGATACCTACTTGAAAGTGGGGGAAACGCGTTATACTATCGTCTCTGCCGACGGCATAGAACTCAACAAGTTTGTACAGACAAATAAGGACGGAAAACGCGATATGGCGTTCCACTTTCCTGCACTGCCTCGTGGCACCACGTCATTCGACTTTATCGAGGGCGACGGCCAGGGGGCTTTTCAGATTAAGGGCATCAAGCCCGTCGAGGAACGCTGGAAGCAACTCTTTCCCTCTTACTGGCGTGATGATAAGATGGGCGACTGGAAGATAGCTTTCTTTGAAGACTGCGCCATCTACGACTGCAAGTTTTGGAACTACAAGGAGTGCAATGTGAATTCCAAGTCGGGTGGGGCAGAGATAGTAATGACCAATGGCAATGATGAACTGAAAGTCTCTGTCAGCAAGGACAAGAAAGGAATCCGTACCATTCAGGTTGGCAATCAGAAAGCCAAATACTCCATGATTACCAGCCGCTTCTTGCCCGACTATCCTACAAAGGACACACGCACAGATTTCGTCAACAACGGCTACAAGACAGACACCATTACCGTCGTTGGCTGGATAAAGGACATGCCGGAACGTTTCAAGAAAGAGAATACCTTTAGTTTCGGCTTTGATAACCTATTCACCGACGACCAAGAGGAAGTTATTGCCGACCTTGACGAGCAGGGACGCTTCACCGTGAAGATTCCAATTCTGAACAGTACTGAGTTTTTCTGCGACTGGAGCCGCTGCTTTCTCCGCACGATGCTAGAGCCGGGCAAGACCTACTTCCTGCTCTACGACTTCAAGGAGGGTCGCCGCTATTTCATGGGCGATGACTGCCGGTTGCAGAACGAACTCTACAAGTATCCGCTCGACTGGAAGTCCATACGTATGGAGGATGGCGACAAGGATTTCAACAGGTATATCACTTCCGTCGATAGCCTCATAAAGGCACAATATGCCTATATCGACGACCTCTGCAAGGAGCATCCTACGCTCTCCACCCGCTTCAATATATTTAGGAAAGGTAACACACTGATGCAGCAGGCATGCGACTTTGGACAGTCTCGCTTCAGAGGTCCTAAATATGAATTCCCTGACAATGCCCGCAAGTATGCCTACGATACTTTCTGGACAAAGATCGAACAACCTTATACCCTGCATCGTGATCTCAGCGGCTTCCTTCGCGACTATCTGGATGATGCTTCCTATACGTGTGGGAACAATTTCTCATGGAGTATTATGGATCACGTTGCCGAATATGCATCTAACGATGAGGAACTGGCATTGCTCAGCAAGTGGAAGAATTGGGCTGAGGAGGCTAATGCCCGTATAGATGCAGCCGGGACTCAGGAGGAAAAACAGCGCATAGCAGAACAGGTCAATGCAGAGCAGGCCGACATGATTAAGGCGGTCGAAAAAATACTCAATGGTCCGAAAGGCACCAAGATAGTCAGTGGCCAGGCTCTCATCGCACGTATGAAGAGCCACATGCAGATGCTCGACTCCCTGAATGCTGATCCGCTTATCAAGGATATTTGGCTCTCGCAAATGGTATGTAATGAGATAGACCATAGGCGCACATCGTTGCTCCCGGAGGTGTTGGACACACTGAGGGCTTTATGCAGCAGTTCCTATGGCGTAGAGATAGCAGAGAAACAAAACGAACGCTATCTCGCCATCGAGAACCGTGAGTTCGACAAGTTGGTCATAAAGTCTTCCGATAACCTCAAGGACCTCAGCGAGGGTGAGGCTCTGCTGAAGAAAATCATGGAGCCGCTCAAGGGCAAGTTTGTGCTTTTGGATGTCTGGGGTACATGGTGCGGACCTTGCAAGGAAGCCCTCAAGCACTCCACTGAGGAATATGCCCGTCTGAAAGACTATGACATCCAGTACCTGTACCTCGCCAACCGCAGTCCTATGGATTCATGGGAGAATATCATCAAGGAGTATAATGTCAGCGGTGACAATGTGGCTCACTACAATCTGCCCGAGGAGCAGCAGAGTGCCATAGAGCGTTATCTGAATGTCAGGGCATTCCCTACCTATAAGATCTTCGACCGCAATGGCAATCTTCTCGACTTGGACGTAGATGCCCGCGACTTCGATAGGCTCGCCAGTCTGCTCGAACAGATGAAGTAGGTAAAGTTTAAAGGTTAGAGTTTAAAGACAGCGAAGGAAAAGTGAAAGAACTGTTCCCTGAAAGCAAATCAGCCTCAGACTACAAATTCAGAACCAACTGGATAACCTTTTATAAAGAGTAAAAAATAATAATTATGAATTATGCATTATGAATTATAAATTATAAAAAGTCTGCGTACAAAAAGAGCATCCAACCATTGACTTGGCTGGGTGCTCTTTTTTTATGGGGTGGGGGAGTTTGTTGAACAAAACGGGCAGTTGGTTGAAAAAAATTGGCTGCTACCTTATATTATTTTAATTTTGCAACCGGAAATCGATTCACAATTTATCTAACTATATAACAATATGAAAAAAAGTCTTTTATTCTTCATGGTATTGATGGGAGTGCTGACAGCGCAGGCTAAAAGCTACTCATATCTGACCTTCGAGACGACAGACGGAGCAAAGGTCTCCGTAAGTACAATCGGACTGAGCTTGAGTATCAGCGGTACGATGCTGACGGCAGGCTCGCAGACATTTACACTTTCCAATCTCAATAGGATGTACTTCTCTACGACGGATGAATCTACAACGACGGGAATCAAAACAATTGACAGTTCGCAACTGTCAATGGACGAATCCGTCGAGGTCTATGACCTGCAAGGACACAAAGTGGAGAAGAGCCAGATGCGCAATGGGGCTTATATCGTGAAAACAAAGAACGGAACTTTTAAAATCGCAGTAAAATGAAAACTATGAAAACACTTAGGATAATAGCCTTACTGTGCATTATGCATTGTGCATTGTGCATTAATATTTCGGCCCAGACGCTGAACGTAAAGGTGGGTAACGTAACCTATCAGTTCCCTGCTGCACAGACGGGAGATATGACCTATAATGACGGTACATCGCTGACCATTATGGGCAAGACGTTTACATTGTCAGACATTGATGCGATGACGGTGGATGACAGCGAGGTGGAAGACAATATGGTCAATGTCGTTTATGACGGCACAACGGCTAACATAATGATAGCTGGTAATGTGGCACAGTATGTTGAGGCTACTGCCAGCGATGCCCATGTAAGCATCAGCCAGACCAACACTGCGGCTGTTGACGATGACGAGATTACCTATGCCCTTAGCGGTACGACGACTGATGGCTCATTCACGCTGGGAGGCTCGTATAAATGCACAGTGTCATTGGCAGGCATCACGCTGACCAATCCCTCAGGTGCTGCCATCAATATCACCAATTCTAAGCGCATACAACTCAGTGCAAAGAAGAATACCGTGAATACGCTGACCGACGGCAGCGGCTCGCAGAAGGCCTGCATCTACTCAAAAGGACAACTCCAGATTCAGGGCAACGGTACACTGAACGTCGTGGGCAACTATAAGCATGGCATCAAGTCGGCTTCGTACATTTCCATCAAGAACCTGACGCTGAACATCACCTCGGCTGTCAGCGACGGCATTAACTGCGAGGAGTTTTTCCAGATGAAGAGCGGCACTGTGACTATCAGCGGCGTAGGCGATGACGGCATACAGTGTGACCTGGGCGGCGATACCTCGACTGGTGAGACCACCGACCATGATGACGAAGATTCTGGAAACGTCTATCTGGAGGGCGGCACGCTGAATATCACTGTGACAGCAGCTGCTGCCAAGGGCATCAAGGCCGATGGCGACCTGGTAATCAGTGGTGGCGACATCACCATCAAGACTACTGGCGGCGGTGCGTGGGACAGCGACGACCTGAAGACCAAGGCATCGAGTTGCCTCAGTGCCGATGGTAATACAGTCATCAGCGGCGGTACTCTCAACCTGACCAGCACAGGAGCCGGCGGTAAGGGTATCAACGGCGACGGAACGCTGACAGCTACGGGCGGTACTACTGTCATCAAGACCAGCGGCAATGCCGTTGTGGCATCGTCAAGCGGCACTATCTCTACAGTATCATCTTCTCAGCAGCTCGATCGCTACGACAGCGACTACAAGTCATCGCCTAAAGGCATCAAGATAGACGGTGCCATAACCATCAGCGACGATGCTGTAATAAGCGTCACCACGACAGGTGCTGGCGGTGAGGGCATCGAGAGCAAGACAAACATTAACATCACTGGTGGACAGGTGACAGTGAATGCCAAAGATGATGCCATCAACTCATCGTATAGTGATGACACCAAGGGTACCAGTGGTGCAGGTGACCTAACCATCAGCGGCGGTTACGTCTATGCACGCTCTACTGGCAACGACGGCATCGACTCCAACGGCAACTGCTATATCAAGGGTGGTGTTGTCTATGCCATCGGTACATCGAGCCCGGAGGTGGCCATCGATGCCAACAGCGAGGAACAGAAGAAACTTTATGTCACAGGCGGTACTATCATCGCCATTGGTGGACTGGAGAGTGGTGCCAGCCTCACGCAGGCATGCTATTCGGCAAGCTCTTGGAGCAAGAATACTTGGTATGCTATGACTGTGGGCAGCGAGACCTTTGCCTTCCAGACACCATCCAGTGGCGGCAGTACTCTCGTTGTCAGCGGTGCCTCCAAGCCCACATTGAAGAGCGGTGTAACAGTAAGCAGTGGTACGAAGATTTTCGACGGTGTAGGCTGTCCAGGTGCTGTTGTCAGCGGCGGTTCTAACGTCACCCTTTCGTCCTACTCTGGTGGTGGCGGCGGCGGATTCCCCGGCAGATGGTGATGGGATGGTTTACGGTTTACAGTTTACGGTTTACAGTTTAAGTAGTTTAAGAGTTTAAAATGAAAAGAATACAGATATTATCGGCATTTGCTGCTGTCCTCGTTGTGTTGACATGTTGCACTACGAATGACCTCCTCGATGACATTAGTGTGAGCGATCCTACAAGCAGTACTGGCAGCGATAGCGGTGCTACCACAACGGCAACCAGCTCCACGTCCGACTCCAGCAGTGAATATGTGAACAGTGACCCTACGACGATTGACTTTTCCAACGACTTCATTGCAAACAACTTCACTGCAGCGGCAACCACAACCGTCACCTTCTCCGAATCAGGAGGTGCCACAGTAGATAATCCCCTCAGCGGCGACACATACAGCGTCAGCGGCAACTACGTGATAGTTACGCTCGCTTCAACAGGTACAATACTGAAGCTGACAGGTTCCGCAAGCAATGGTGCCATACTCATTACGAGCGAAAAGAAGTTTGCGCTAAACCTCTCCGACCTCACACTGAGCAATCCCAACGGCACAGCCATAAACATACAGAACGGCCATTGCTTCGTGGTGGTTGATGGTACGAACACACTGTCAGATGCATCATCCAGCACATATACTGATGACTACAGCAGCACCGCCAAGGGCGTGATGCACAGCGAGGATAAGCTGCGCTTCTCTGGCAGCGGTTCACTTACCGTTAATGCCTATAACGCAACCGAGAAGCATGCCCTGTCAAGTGACGACTGGATAATGGTCAACGGACCTGCGATTACGGCGACAGCAGCATCAGGTGCCGGACATGGCATCAAGGTCAACGACGGCATCTACGTCTGCTCAGGCAATGTGACGGCCACTGCTGCCGGTAATGGCAAGAAGGGTGTCAACTCCGAGGCCTTCGTATATGTTGCGGGTGGCACGCTGGCAGGCTCTGCTTCGGGTGGCTATACGTATGACTCTGACGAAAAAGACTATAAGGCCGCTGCAGGTATCAGCGCCGATGGTTATGTTACTGTGACAAACGGTACGCTCACAGGCTCCTGCTCTGGTGCTGGCGGTAAGGGTATCAATAGCAATTTCGTTGTGAATATCAAGGGTGGCAGTGTTACTGCAACAGCTACGGGCAGCGATACGAACAATACCGTTGACAAAGCTCCGAAGGGTTTGAAGTGCGACGGCGATCTTATTGTCGAGGGTGGCACCGTTACTGCCAAGTCATCTAATCACGAAGGTATGGAGACCAAGAGTACCATGACCGTTACAGGCGGTGTGGTGTGGTCATATTCCAAGGACGATGCCATCAACTCTGCAAGTACCATGACAATATCGGGAGGCTATGTAGGAGGTTATTCTTCGGGTAATGATGCCATCGACTCCAATGGCAATCTCTATATCAATGGCGGCAATGTCTTTGCCTACAGTCAGGCCAGCGGTGCTGAGGTTGCTATTGATGCCAATACCGAGGGCGGTTATAAGCTCTATGTTCAGGGAGGTACGCTGGTGGCATATCCGTCGCTTGAGAGAGGCTCATCGCTGACGCAGTCGTGCTACACCGGCTCGCTCAGCACGAGTACGTGGTATTCCTTTGGTAACAGCGGCACAGCCTACGCCTTCAAGGTGCCCAAGTCAGGCACTTGGGTTGTATCTTCGCCGGCAGGCAGTCTGTATAGCGTTTCTAAGACCGGTGGAACAAGCATCTTTGGCGATTATGGTTCCCTTGATGCAACCATCAGTAGCGGCACAGCCGTAAGTCTTTCAACCTATTCCGGAGGAACAAGCACTCCCGGCGGCGGCCCCGGCGGCTGGTAATGATATGCCTATCACGCTTTCCCTTTCGTCCTTCTTCGTCCAGTTCGATGCACTTCAGTGCAATGATCTTCCCTCATCCATCTTACATCTCCCGACACAGCGTAGATAGGGATAAAAAATGAACCTATGGTTCGTGGCCCGATTAAGCAGGTTTACTTGGCTCACGAAGCCAGTATAAATGCCTCACGAACCATAGGTTCCTTTCCTATAGATAATCTATTTGTAGTTCGCTATTGTAGCAATCTCCCCAAAACGCCCGTAAAGTAACAAGTAACAAAAGTAACAAAAGTAACACTTTGTGCCACATTTTTTCTCTTTTAGTTATTGCTAAAAATTAGCAGTTTTTTTATTTCCTGCTAATAACTTGCAGCATTGAAAAAACTGCCGTACCTTTGCACTCAGAAAACATCAATTGTGGGTACAAATCCGGATTATAGCAAAGCTATGCTACCTTCAGTGATGATTCAGTGATCTTGCAGTGGAAATTTCACAAACAAATAACTAAACGCTATGCTGCCTTCAGTGATGATTCAGTGAGGTTTCAGTGAAAGTTTACAAACAAATACTATACACTATGCTGCCTTCAGTGATGACTCAGTGAGGCTTCAGTAAAATTAGCAATCATTTACCAGTATGTTTCGCTCGGCCCGCAGGGACTTTACAGTTCGGCGTCGGAGCACTGGAAGGTGGTGCCCTTCGAGATGTCACCGGTTTCGAGACCGAGCTTAAACCACTTCATGCGCTGCTTGGAGGTGCCGTGGTTGAATGACTCGGGAACAGCATAGCCACGAGCTTTCTTCTGCAGGTAGTCGTCACCGATGACTTGTGCGCAGTTGATGGCTTCCTCGATGTCGCCGTCCTCCAGCGAACCGAAACGTTTGTTGTCGTGATGTGCCCAAACACCGGCATAGAAATCGGCGAGCAGTTCCAAGCGTACACTGAGCTTGTTGGCTTCAGCCTGTGGGAGGTTTTCCATCTGCTGGTGGGCCTTCTCCAGAATGCCTGTCAGAAATTCTACGTGGTGACCAACCTCATGGGCAATGACGTAAGCATACGAAAAATCACCGTCGGCACCCAACTGTCTCTTCATTGTGGTAAAGAATGACAGGTCTATGTACAACTTCTGGTCGCCAGAGCAATAGAAGGGCCCCATAGCGGCAGAGCCCTGTCCGCAGGCGGTCTGCGTGCCGTCGGTATAGAGCACCATAGTGGGAGGCTGATACTGCGCACCGTTCTGTTTGAAAATCTCCGTCCAAACATCCTCGGTACCAGCCAGAATCTGCGTCGAGAACTTGGCCAGTGCCTGTTCTTCCTCGGTAAACTCGCGCTGACCTTCGTTGACCTCCGTATTGGTGCCCGTCAGCGAGCCTAATCCACCGTTTTCACTCACCTGTTGTACGACAGCATCAAGGGGATTGCCTCCCGACAGCCAGGCCACCAGGGCTACTACGATAATACCACCGATACCAAGACCGGCCTTTGCGCCACCGCGCATGCCACGGCGGTCTTCTACATTCGAGCTTTCGCGTCTTCCTTCTAATCTCATAACTTATTCCTCCTGCTGCAAAGGTATGAATAAGTTATGAGAAATACAAATAAAACGGGATTTTTTTTTATTTCCATGACGGAGTACCTTCGACAAAGTCAAAATTACGAATTTATTTTTAATCTCCAAAAGAAAAGGGCAAAAAAAAGCCTCTACAGGCAATTATGCTTCATGGGGGAGGGCTTTGCGTCGGCGTTTGCAGAATGAATAGGGCTGTTAGTTGAAGAAATTTTACGGAACGGGAGATTTGTCGTACCTTCGTGCCGGAATTATAAACAATAATTTTATGTCTCAAGCGTTATCATTATGACAAGAAATTTTTGGATGAAACAGTCATCACGACAGGAAAATATCATATATCTGGTGATGTGGGCCATACTCTTTGTGAGTCCCATCCTAAGCATGTATATCAGCATCGTCGCAGGCGAACGCAGCAGTTTTGAATGGCACGACCTGTGGTATGTCTGGCAGAAATTCCTCGTATTTCTCGGCCTCTTCCTCATTCACAATTTCCTCCTAGCCCCCATACTGATTAACCGTCATCACAAGGTAGGATATTTCTCGCTGATAACGGTCGTCGTGGCATGCTTCGCCCTTTACCAATGCACCACTCGCCCTGAGCGCCCGGGCCCCAGACATGAGCCAATGGAAGAGCGGATGCCACCCGAGGAAATGGAACAGCAGATGCCGCCCGAGGGACCAGGGATGCCGCCCGAGGGACTACGGAAGAAACACGAGGTGCCAAGGACTCCGAATGCTTCCGGTGTTCCGGAGGCTCCAAAGGGGGCGACACTTCGTCCGGCTCACGGTCCGAAACATGATCACGTGAGACCGCCTGTCATCGTGGGTGAACGTGATATCGTGGCTACGGTAATTCTCATTCTGATGTTTGGCATGAACCTAGGCATTAAGGCTTATTCCAAAAGCCGTAATGACCAAAGAAAACTGGCAGAGCTGGAGAAGCAGAATGTGGAACAGCAGTTGGAGTATCTGAAATATCAGATTAATCCGCACTTCTTCATGAATACGCTGAATAACATCCACGCCCTCGTAGATATCGACCCGAAAAAGGCGCAGGAGACGATTCTTGAGCTGTCGAAGATGATGCGATTCATACTCTACGAAGGTGACAAAAACGGTGTACCTCTCTCAAGGGAGATGGAGTTTATCAGGACCTATATCAATCTGATGCGGCTGCGCTATACTGACAAGGTGACGATAAGCGTTGATCTGCCGACGGAGGTGCCTGACAAGACGATTCCGCCGCTGATGCTTATCAGCTTTGTCGAGAACGCCTTCAAACACGGCGTCAGCTACCAGCATCCGTCATTCATACATATAAAGGTGGATGTGGACTCAAAACTGACTTTCACTTGCCAGAATTCAAAGGCTGAAAAGCCCAATCAGGAGAAAGGCGGCATGGGGCTTGTCAATGTGCGAAAGCGACTGGACTTGCTCTATGACAAAAACTATACGCTGAACATTGATGACGCTCCAAACGTATATTCAGTCAAGCTCGTCATACCGTTAAACCGTAAACAATAAACCGTAAACTCTAAACTTTATCCCTCATGATACGATGCATGGCCATAGACGATGAGCCCCTGGCTCTCCAGCAGATTACAACCTACATCAGTAAGGTGCCTTTCCTCGAACTGGTGGCTCAATGCCAGAGTGCCGTAGAGGCGCGTCAGTTCCTTGAGCAGGATACTGTCGATGCCATATTCTGCGATATCAACATGCCGGACCTTAACGGTATGGATTTCGTGAAGTCGCTCACGGTTGCGCCTCTCATCGTGTTTACCACAGCATACGCGGAATATGCCGTAGAGGGTTTTAAGGTCAATGCTGTTGACTACCTTCTGAAACCTTTCGGCTTGCAGGACTTCCAAAGGGCGGCAAACCGCCTGAAGGAACGGATGGAAGGGGGGACTAATGGCTTACAGGGTTCAAGTGGTTCAATGGGTTCAAGTAGTTTAAGGGGGGCAAGTGGTTCGACAGACGATGTTCTCTTCCTAAAGACGGACTACCGCATTGTGAAGGTGAGTGTGCCGGAGATACGTTACATCGAGGGTATGAGTGAGTACCTGAAGGTGTGGGTGGAAGGTGAGGCGAAACCTGTTGTGACTCTCCTGTCGATGAAAAAGATAGAGGAGAGGCTGCCGGACAACTTCATGCGCATACATCGTTCATATATAGTGAACCTCAACAAGATTCAGGAGGTGAATAAGAACAGGGTCATCATGGATGCGGACGTCAGTCTGCCCATAGGGGATATGTATAAGGAAACGTTCCAGAGTTATCTTGATTCGAAGTTTTTGGGAAAGTAAAATCCCCCTCCGATGCTTTTTTGTGTCGCATAAGAGGGGGGGTATCTAACTAAAGAAGAATTACGGCTGCAGTGTCAGACCAAACACGAAGTATGCTTTCTGCGTACATGGGTTGGCCGTAATCTGACCGAAGATAGGTATAGAGAACGTGTCAGTAATCTTAATCGGCTTGGTAGCCCTGAGTGCCAGGTTGGTAACAGCAAAGCCTGTCGTACCATAGAAATCGGTAGCATAAGGTACTGCACCTGCCGTTCCATTCCAGTCAACAGTAAAGAGTTTGAATGGGACGTTGATTTCAAAGTAACTACTGTAAGCACGCTTGCCTTTCTTGTTAAAGCCATCGTTGCCGGCAAAGTTCGTAAACCACTTTATGGCTGCAAATCCAAAGTCATAACCTACGAAGCCCTCGAAAACGTGGTTCGTGCTGTGTGCACTATATTTGAAGTAACGGCTATCAGGGTCAAGACCTACGTTGAACCAATAGTCGGTGATACCGAAATTAAAGCCCTTAATGGTATAGTCGAGCGTCAGGTCAAACTCCTTTACATCGTCAGAGTTGGTAAGACCATAACTACCCCATGCTGTCAGTTTCAGACCTTTATATCCAACACCGAGTGTAGGCTGCACAGCCACATCACCCATATCAATACCACGCCAGATGTACTGGTTCACGAAGTCGGCTGCTATTGTTGTCTCTATCTTTTTCTTTGCCTCGACCTCAGTCTCAGCCTCCTGTGCATAAGCTGTCGCACCAGCAATCAGCCCTAATGCAAATAAAACAATCTTTTTCATAATTTCTTTAACCTTTAATCATTAACCTTTAACCATTAACCATTAGTTGTAGCACGCTTCTCCGTGCTCATAGATGTCAAGTCCTTCTTCTTCTATACGTGCATCTACACGCAGACCGTGTATCTTCTTGATGCCATAGAACAGAATGAATCCACATACAGCTGCCCAGAGGTCTATCATCAGGATACCGAAAGCCTGTGCTCCGAAGAATCCCCAGCCGCCACCATAGAAGGCGCCAGTCTCAGTTGCCAGCAGACCTGTCATCAGGGTACCCAGAATACCGCATACACCATGTACAGAGCTTGCACCCACTGGGTCGTCGATATGAAGCTTGTGGTCGATAAACTCAATAGAGAATACCAGTACCAGTCCGCAAACGAGTCCGATGATGATTGCACCCAGAGGAGATACCAGGTCACAACCTGCCGTAATACCTACGAGACCTGCCAGCACACCGTTCAGAGTCAGTGACAGAGAAGGCTTGCCATACTTTATATAGGTGAGGAACATCGTTGCCACACCGCCTGCAGCTGCTGCAAGGTTGGTGGTAAGGAATACATGAGAGATAGCGATACGGTTTACCTCACCACTTGCTGCCAGCTGTGAACCTGGGTTGAAGCCAAACCATCCGAGCCAGAGGATGAACACACCCAGAGCTGCCATAGTAAGGTTGTGACCAGGGATAGCGCGGCTCTTGTGGTCCTTGCTATACTTGCCAAGACGTGGGCCCAGTGCCATAGCACCAATCAGAGCCAGCACACCACCTACGCTATGCACAATGGCAGAGCCTGCAAAGTCGTGGAATACATCACCGAATGTGCTCATCATAAATCCGTCAGCAGCATCGTTGCAAAGCCAGCCGCCGCCCCATGTCCAGTGACCCTCTACAGGGTAGATAATCAGGGAGATGATGGCACTGTAAATAAGATACATAGAGAACTTGGTACGTTCTGCCATAGCACCGCTCACGATAGTAGCTGCCGTAGCACAGAATACCGTCTCGAAAATCAGGAAGCCCTCTACGGGCAGATCGCTCTTGTAGAATGACAGGTCACCCCAGTTTGGCATACCGATGAAACCACCAAGGGCATCGCTGCCGAACATGATTCCGAAACCTAAGAAGAAGAACAGCAGTGAGCCGAACATGAAATCGACAAAGTTCTTCATCAGGATGTTGGCAGTGTTCTTACTACGCGTAAAACCTGCTTCACACAGCGCAAAACCGGGCTGCATCCAGAAAACCAACATGGCTGCCAATAGCATCCATACGGTATCAAGTGATAATCCAATCTCGTTCATAATCCTGAAAATTTGTGTTTGTGTTGTGTTTGTGTTTGTGTTGTTGTCTCAAAATTACTTTTTGTCTCTCAGAACGGTGTCGCCGTTCTCGCCAGTGCGAATGCTCCAAGTGTCAATCATGTCACTTACGAAGATGCGGCCGTCTCCTACCTCACCAGTATGAGCTACCTTCAGAATCACCTTCACCGTCGGGTCAACGAACTGGTCGCGGCATACGATGGTCAGCGCCACACGCTCAATTACGTCCGTCGAGTACTGAACGCCACGGTAGATTCTCTCCTGACGGCTCTGGCCGATGCCGTGAACGTTATGGTACTCAAACCAGTCAATGTCCGACTGTAGCAGTGCTTCCTTCACATCCTCGAACTTCGTCTTGCGGATGATTGCTTCAATCTTTTTCATAACTTTCCTTTTACCTTATTTAATTAATACTACCCCCTCGCTTGGGGCCTTGCGTTTGTGTGAAAAAAAGTGTTTGTGTTGTTGTCTTATTCACTGTTAACGCACACAATTTTTGATTTCTGAGTGCAAAGGTAATGCATTTTGTTAGATTATCAAGTATAATTCTTTCTATTTGTTTGTAAAAAGATTATGTAAATATCACTTTGTAAAGTTTTAGTATTCAAAACTTCTCACATTGCTTACACCTTGTCTTTAAAACTTCCCAAAACGTTACAATGTGTCAAAATACCCACAAAAAACATAGCTCATTTGTATATTCTTGCGTTCGGAAATTAGAAAAAAATGAATAAAATTTGGTTATTTCAGATTGTTTTCATAACTTTGCCAGCAGAAACCACTTAAATATAGCTACTATATGAAATTCTTAGATTTAGTAAAACAGAGGTATAGCTGCAGGAGCTATCAGGCAAAGAGTGTGGAACAGGAGAAGCTGGACTACGTGATGGAGTGTGTGCGCTTTGCGCCGTCAGCTGTCAATAAGCAGCCTTGGAAATTCCGCATAGTGAAGAATGATGAAGACAAGGCAAAGCTTCAGAGGTGTTATGACCGCGAATGGTTCCAGACTGCTCCGATGTATGTCATCTGCAGCATTTTGCATGATGTGGAGTGGGTACGTGCCGACGGCAAGCATCATGGCGACATCGACATCGCTATTGCCGTTGAGCATCTGTGTCTGGCGGCTACTGAGCAGGGTCTTGCTACCTGCTGGGTATGTAACTTTGATGCCGAAAAATGCATACGGCTTTTTGATTTCGATGACGACGAAGAGCCTGCTGTGCTGATACCTATTGGCTATGCAGCAGACGAAGTGAGGGAGAAAACCCGCAAGCCAGTGGAAGAGATTATTGGTTAAGGGCTAGCGGTTCTTTCAGTCGCTTCGCTTTGTGAAAGCGGCAGAGCCGAGCGAACGGTTATTGGTTATTGAAAAACTGTAAACAGGACTCCGAGCTTGCTCGCCTGAGCACCTACGGAGCGCAAGAAACGGTAAACTGTAAACTATATATGAATTATGCACTGTGCTTTATATCCGCATTGGTTACCCTTTCGGCATACGCCGTGCAGCCTGTTGAGCGTAAGCAGAATTATCAGCCGGAGGGTAGGGCGTTTGTGCGCATAAACGGTCAGAACCGCTTTACGAGGGCACTGTATGGCAGCCATACGGCATACCGCATCGAGACCAGCGACCGACCTGTTTTTGCTGTCACCGACGGCAAATGGGGAAAGAATATCCAGTTCAGGATTATCGTTGACGGCCAGCCCATAAACCTTGACTCAACAGAATACTGTAAGGCATCCTACGAAGCCGGACGCAGGGATTATTGGCTGAAAGACCCTCGCTTCAAGGGCGGAACGCTGCAGGTGTCAGTCCTTGCCTGTCCAGACAAAGAGGGTGGGGTATGGCAGTTTGTGGCACAGGATTTTCAGCAGGCAGTCCAGATAGAGGGCTGCATCCGTCAGATGCGAGCAAAGAAACTCGTTCGCTCTGGCGACATCGGAAGAATGGAACAGCCAGGCTGTTTTGAGGCAGCAGAAGGGTCTAAGGTCGAAGGTCAAAGGTCAAAAGCCGTAATATCACTCAACAATAACACAGGTTACATTGCCATAGAAGGTGACCAATTGCAGGGAGGTGATTTCACCATATTATATAATAATGCTGAGCAGGCTCGTAACCAGTTGGCCTCGATGGTTACGCTCAATACCCCCGATGCCTATCTCAATACCATCGGCGGCGCTATGGTGATGGCAGCCGACGGAGCATGGGACGGCAGGGTTTGGAATCATGGTGCCGTAGGCTGGCGCATGCCGCTGCCAGGATGGAGGGGTGCATACGCAGGGGATTTTCTGGGAATGCCCGACCGTCAGCGCATACATTTCAATGCCTATGCCAAGAGTCAGGTGACGGACGTACCTGTGACAAAACCTCACCTGATGGATTCGACAAATAATCTTGCCCGTGGAACGTATGAATGGGGCACGCCGATGTACAGCAACGGCTATATCTGCCGCAATCCTGAGAATAACCACCAGTTTCATCACTATGACATGAATCTGGTATATATCGACGAACTGCTGTGGCATTTTCAGTTTGATGCCGATACAGCCTACATGCGGAAAATGTGGCCCGTCATCAAGAGTCATCTGGCATGGGAGAAGAACTGCTGGGATCCTGACGGCGACCATTTATATGATGCCTACTGCTGCATCTGGGCCAGCGATGCCTTGCAGTATAACAGCGGTGCCGTCACCCATTCCTCTGCCTACAACTATCGCGGCAATCTGCTTGCGGCACGCATAGCAGAAATAATAGGCGAAGACGCCACCCCTTATCAGGAAGAGGCTGATGCCATTCTGCAGGCTATGAATCAGCGGCTGTGGCTGAAAGACGAAGGCCATTGGGCAGAATTTCAGGACTATATGGGAAGGCAGCTGTTGCACAAGGATGCTGCCCTGTGGTCTATATATACCCCTATCGACTGCGGCTCATGCACTCCCGAACAGGCATATAATGCTACGCTGTACATAGACAGTAATATTCCGCATATTCCTTTTAGCATGAACGGAGAATGCTACGAGACTGTCAGCACCAGCGACTGGCAGCCCTACGAGTGGAGCATCAACAACGTAGCAATGGCAGAGGTCTTGCATACAGCACTGGCCTATTATCAGGCAGGTCGTCCTAATGCTGCCTACCGGCTGCTGAAGGGCACCGTACTCGACTTTATGTACCTTGGAAGCAGCCCTGCCAACTTCGGACAGATTTCTTGGCACGATGCCGTCTTGGGTGAGAGCTATCGTGACTTTGTTGACGTAACAGGTATTGCCACCCGCACCTTCATAGAGGGTCTCTACGGCATTACGCCAGATGCCCTGAATGGTCGCTGCATCATCCGTCCGGGCTTCCCTGAAGAATGGGACAGCGCCTCTGTGCATACACCATATATTGACTACTCTTTCAAGAGGGAAGGTGGCGAGGATATATATACCATCCATCAGCGTTTCAGGCAGCCGCTGACCATCGTAATGCGCCAGAACACAGGCGGTGGACAGTTCATCGACACAATGGGCAGCAGCGACAGCGTGCAGACAATAGTCCTGCCTACACGTAAATATGTTGAATTGCAGGAGGTGGGTATTTCAGAAAAGATATTAGCAAAGGCCCAGGGCAATGACTTCGATGATGTTCAGCCCAAACGCTGCACGCCTATAAACATCAGTCGTTTCTTCAATGCCAATGTCTCTGACATTTTTGCGCAGAAATACCTCTCTCCGCGTTCGCCTTACACCACGCTTTGTCTGCCCACTCAGGGCATCGGCGACTGGTGTTCTACCAAGCGAACAGCCCATATTGATGACAGCGGACTGCGTGCGCAAAGCCAGAAGGGCAGGGTGGGGTTGCTGGATATTCCTTTCCTGACTCCACAGAAGGGGCAGAATATCATCTATACAAGTCTTTGGGACAATTATCCTGACAGCATTACCATTCCGCTTCGTGGCAGTGGAAGTCATCTCTACCTGATGATGGCTGGCAGTACCAATCCCATGCAGTCCCACTTCACCAATGCCGAAGTGCGTGTGCGCTATGCTGACGGCACGACAGAAACGCTGGAACTGCGGAATCCCGATAACTGGTGTCCGATAGAGCAGAACTATCGCGATGACGGTATGGCCTTTGCCCTTCCTTCACCGCGTCCCTATCGCTTTGCGTTAAGCACAGGTGCTGTCAGTCGTAATCTGGAGAAGTCCCAGATTTCCGACGGCGCAGGTCAGCTGCTCGATATGCCCATCAACCCCAATAAGAAGCTAAAAGACATCACCCTCGTAACAATAGCCAACGACGTCGTCATCGGCTTGATGGCAGTGACGGTTCAGAAATAAATAAAGACATCGCCAATTCGGCGATGTCTTTATTTTGGGGTGCCCGGTCGGGCTCGAACCGACGACATTCAGAACCACAATCTGACGCTCTAACCAACTGAACTACGGGCACCATGTTGGATTTGCGGGTGCAAAGGTAGTCAAAAACTTTGAGACTACCAAATATTTGTGCTTGTTTTTTATTAAAAAATTACCAAAAGTGTGTATAACTCTATATTTTCTCTTCATGTATGAGAGAAATTCATCTGTTTTTTATACCTTTGTACTCATAAAAGAATATAGTAATACATCATACACAGATTGTATTCAGGGGACAGAATCGGCACAAATACAATCCTAAGATGATAAAAAATATTTTTTTGGCCGCTTTAGTCGGCATGATTGTAGTTAGTTGCAATCAAGAAAAGGTTGAGTTCGGGAATGACGAGAGCAATGAAACAGAAAAAAACTATGCACCCGTGAACGTTCACGTATTAGATTTTACCACATATGTAGGAGATATTCCAGCAACCCGAGTTAATCAAGCTGCTGCAGATTACGCTGGTGTGAAAACGATGCAATTGGCATTCTATGATGCATCGACGAATGCTTTGGTATATTCGGATACACAGTTGCGTGACGATAATACTACCTATACTACGTTTGGTGAATTCAGCTGCTCGTTGCCAATGGGCAGCTATAAAATGGTGGTAATCGGACATGGCAGCACAAGTGCTATCACACTTGACAGCCCTACTTCTGCCGAGTTTACTGCTGACAAGGCACGTGAAACGTTTGCATATACAACTACAATAAACATTTCAACAACAGCGTCAGTAGATATTAGTGCTGCGCTGAGCCGTATATGTTCTAAGTTGATGTTGTCTTCAACGGATGCCCTTCCTGCGAGTGTGAAACAGATAAATGTGTCATTCAGCGGAGGCGGCAAGGCGTTTAATCCTACAACAGGATTGGCCACAGTTAATACTGGGTTGACTAATAATGTAACAATCAATTCTACGGTTGGTAGTCATTGTGAGGTAAATTCATATATTTTCCTTGCAACAGACGAACAGAACGTTGATGTGACAATAGATGTGTATGGAGCAGAGAACGCTCTGCTTTTCCATAAGATTGTTAGCGGTGTGCCATTGAAGCGCAACAGGCAGACAACACTCGAAGGAAAAATCTTCTCTGCAAGCTTGGGAGGAGGCTTCACACTGTCAACAGACTGGGTGAGTGGTAACACAGTTCCATTCTAATTAACTATATAAAAAAACAAATTTATTAACAAGCTGATTCTGTCCCCAGTTCTTTTTAGTTCATTAAAAATATATCGAAATAACAGCATTTTTCCCTCGGGGGGGGGTAAAATATTGACTGAAAAACAGATATAATTCCTGTGCAATTTTGGCAAAGTTGCCGAAAATTTTGACATTTTGTAATATGATGACAAATAGTTCTATTTTTTTTATTATAATTCCAGCAATTTGTACTATCTTTGCAGTTAAATTGAATAAAATTGTACTGTTTTTGCGTCCAAATTGAATGAAAAGATAAAAGTTGGCATGGAACTACCGACAGAAAATTATAACCTACTAACTGACATAAAACTTGTTGATAAGCAAGGGCTGGCGATGGTTGACGTTGATTGTCATGTGCCAGTCAATATTGAATATCATATAACGAATATATTCGTCATTCTTTGTGAACGGGGTTATGCCAAGTGCGACTATGACTTCAAACCTCTTGAACTTCATACGCATGACATTTTTTTAGGATTGCCTGGGCATATGTTTAAGTTGGATGGGGGTTCTAATGATTTTAGGGCCAGGATTATTGTCATATCCAATGACTTAGCCTATAAAATCAGAAATCTTAATATTTCACATTATAATAAATTTTCTGGATACAATGCCGAAAATCCTCTTGGTCACCTCACCAGTGAGCAGTTTGCTCAGATGAACAATGCCTTCAACCTGCTGGAGACAGTTCACTCATTGGGAAAGACATGGAGGGAGAATATGATACTCAATGTGTTCCAGACGATTATCATGATGCGTCACGAGTTCTGTCCTATTCCAGAGGATACTGATACGAAGGCAGACCTCCGTATTTCAGCGCGTTTTCAAGAAGCTGTCATCAATTACTATCGCGAGTCGCACGAAGTAGATTTTTATGCCAATAAGTTTGGCCTGTCGCCAAAGTATTTCGCCGCCCTCGTGAAGTCTGAACTTAAAGTCAGTCCCAGACAGTGGATAAACCAATATATTTTGATGCAGGCAAAGTTGCTGCTCACTCAGCGTAACGACCTCAATATTCAGCAAATTGCCTATCTGCTGGGTTTCAAAGACCAGACTACCTTCTGCCGCTTCTTCAAGAAACAGGAAGGCTTGACACCGTCTATGTACAGGAATAGTGCCTTGGCATCTTAGATAAACATTTCATTTTAGAACAGATTCCTGCTTCAATTTTTGAGGCAGGAATTTTGTTTTTCCCAAAACTTTTTGTATTTTTGCAGGCGAAAAATGTGTAACGAATCTAAAAACACGCAGAGAAAATATGTTTAAGAGAACGATATTCCGCATGTTGACGGTGGTTGCAGCCGTTATTGTACTGATGGCTGCGACGCCAGACAAGAGTACTACTATCTTTATTATCGGCGACTCCACAGCAGCCAAGAAAGACCTGTCGAAAGGCAAGTTGGAACGCGGCTGGGGTATGGCGTTGCAATGCTTCTTCGATGACAACATCATCGTTGACAATCATGCCGTAAACGGTCGCTCATCGTTATCCTTCATCAACGAGGGACGCTGGGACAAGGTGCTGGAAAAGCTGAAGCCTGGCGACTATGTCATCATACAGTTCGGCCACAACGATGAGAAACCTGGTGCAACACGCCACAGCGACCCGGGATCGACCTTCGACTATAATCTGGCAAAGTATGTGCGGGAGACTCGCGAACATGGGGGTATACCCATCCTGATGAACTGTGTGGTGAGACGTAACTTTGCCAAGGTGACGCCCAAGAACGACGATGACGAGAAACTGCGTAACACCACGTTTGCCGACGGGCCGAAGGTGGAGGAGGGCGACTCGCTTGTAGATACCCACGGACTGTACCGCGTGGCTCCGCGTGATGTGGCACAGCGAATGAACTGCCATTTTGTGGATGCCAACCGCATAACGCACGACCTTGAGCAGGGATTGGGTACTGAGGGCTCGAAGAAACTCCACATGTGGTATCTGCCCGGAACGGAACCTACAGAGCCGAACGGAAAGCAGGACAATACACATTATAATATATATGGAGCCCACGAGGTGGCAAGGTTGTTGGCAGATGCCATCTGTGAGGAGGTACCAGTTCTAAAGGCTTATCGCACAGATGCCGACTTCACCGTAGATAGGGAAGGCAGGGGAGAATACAAGAACCTTGAGGATGCCATAGCTGCCGCTCAGGCCTCAAAAAAGGCTGAGCCGACAATACAGATTCTCGGAGGTGAGTGGGCTGTGCCGCAAATTTCAAAGAAGTCAAATATTAAGTTTATCCTGCGCCTGGGAGCGAGGTGGAAGTGATAGCAAAAACCTAAAGAAATCTTAATTTCTTTATATAACAGGCTGATATTTCGAATATTTTATGTAATTTTGCACACAAATTAAAAAAACGACGATGAATATATTAGAACTTTCAGAACAGGAGATTGGACGTAGAGAGAGCTTGCAGGAGTTGAGAAACATGGGCATAGACCCATATCCTGCTGCCGAATATCCTACAAATGCTTTTTCAACTGAGATAATCAGCAGTTTTACTGACGACGGCCCTCAGCGCGATGTCTGCATCGCAGGTCGCATGATGTCACAGCGCATCATGGGAAAGGCTGCTTTCATAGAACTACAGGACTCAAAGGGACGCATACAGGTATATATTACACGTGACGATCTGTGCCCCGGTGAGGACAAGGAACTCTATAACAAGGTGTTCAAAAAGCTTCTCGATATCGGTGACTTCATCGGCATCAAGGGTTTCGTGTTCCGTACCCAGATGGGAGAAATTTCCGTTCATGCTAAGGAACTTACTGTTCTGTCAAAGTCGCTCAAGCCGCTGCCAATAGTAAAGTATAAGGACGGCGTGGCATACGACAAGTTCGAAGACCCAGAGCTGAGATACCGCCAGCGCTATGTTGACTTGGTGGTGAACGAGGGTGTTAAGGACACATTCCTGAAGCGTGCTACAGTAATACGTACTCTGCGTAAGGTGCTCGACGAGGCTGGATATACAGAGGTGGAGACACCAACTCTGCAGTCTATTGCCGGCGGAGCCACTGCTAGACCGTTCATTACACACTTCAATGCCCTGAATATTCCGATGTATATGCGCATTGCAACAGAGCTGTATCTTAAGCGCCTTATCGTGGGCGGTTTCGAGGGTGTGTATGAGATAGGCAAGAACTTCCGCAATGAGGGTATGGACAAGAACCACAACCCCGAATTCACTTGCATGGAGCTCTATGTTTCTTACAAGGACTATAACTGGATGATGTCTTTCACGGAGAAGCTGTTGGAAGAAATATGTATCGCCGTAAATGGTAAGCCAGAGACAGAGATTGACGGTAAGGTGATTTCGTTCAAGGCTCCTTTCCGCCGCCTGCCTATCCTCGATGCCATCAAGGAAAAGACTGGCTACGACCTGTCAGGCATGACTGAGGAGGAAATGCGCGAGGTTGCAAAGAAACTTGAAATAGAGGTTGACGAGACAATGGGTAAGGGAAAACTCATTGACGAAATATTCGGCGAGACATGCGAAGGCACATTCATTCAGCCTACCTTCATTACCGACTATCCGGTAGAGATGTCACCGCTGACAAAGATGCACCGTTCAAAGGCTGGTCTGACAGAGCGCTTCGAGTTGATGGTCAACGGTAAGGAATTGGCAAATGCATATTCAGAGCTCAACGACCCGATAGATCAGGAGGAGCGT
This sequence comes from uncultured Prevotellaceae bacterium, assembly GCA_902774795.1. Lineage (GTDB taxonomy): Bacteria > Bacteroidota > Bacteroidia > Bacteroidales > Bacteroidaceae > Prevotella. The sequence goes on from CACYKA010000009.1 coordinate 37,766, forward strand.
TTCATCGACCAGATGAAGCTTGCTGACAAGGGCGACGATGAGGCTATGATTATCGACCACGACTTCCTTCGTGCCCTGCAGTATGGTATGCCTCCTACATCAGGCATCGGTATCGGCATCGACCGCCTCGTGATGCTTATGACGGGCAATGCCTTCATACAGGAAGTGCTTTTCTTCCCACAGATGAAGCCGGAACCCAAGCAGCCTAAGGCGAGCGAGGAGGAATGGACATCAATAGGCGTCAGCAAGGAGTGGATACCCCTCTTCAATAAGGCTGGCTACTATCTGCTCAGCGACCTCAAGGATGTTAAGGCACAGAAGCTGCAGCAGGATGTCTGCGGTGTGAACAAGAAGTTCAAACTCGGATTGGAGAATCCTAAGGTTGAGGAATTCCAGGCATACATTGATGCGGCTAATAAAGGTTAAAGGTTAGAGGTTAAAGGTTATAGGTTATAGACAAATGGACTATATAGTATCTGCAAGGAAATACCGTCCGATGACGTTTGACAGTGTAGTGGGGCAGAGCTCTCTGACCACAACGCTGAAGAACGCTGTGAGCAGCGGCAAGCTGGCACATGCCTACCTCTTCTGCGGACCTCGCGGAGTGGGCAAGACTACATGTGCACGTATTTTTGCAAAGGTGATAAACTGCCTTAATCCTACGCCGTCAGGTGATGCCTGCGGAGAATGCGAGAGCTGTAAGGCTTTTGCCGAGGGACGCTCGCTGAACATTTTTGAGCTTGATGCTGCCTCCAACAACGGTGTGGAGCATATCAAGGCCCTGATGGAGCAGACACGCATCCCGCCTCAGACAGGAAAGTACAAGGTGTTTATCATTGACGAGGTGCACATGCTTTCTACGCAGGCCTTCAATGCTTTCCTGAAGACATTGGAGGAACCGCCAGCACACGTCATCTTCATTCTTGCCACGACGGAAAAGCACAAGATACTTCCTACCATTATCTCACGCTGCCAGATTTATGACTTCGAGCGTATGTCGGTGCAGAGCATCGTGGGACACTTGGAGCATGTAGCCAAGAGTGAGGGCATAACATACGAGGAACAGGCACTTAACGTGATAGCCGAGAAGGCCGACGGCGGCATGCGTGACGCATTGTCCATCTTCGATCAGGCTGCATCGTTCTGTCAGGGAAACATTACCTACCAGAAGGTGCTTGAAGACCTTAACGTCCTCGATGCTGAGAATTATTTCAAAATCATCGACCTGTCGCTTGAGAATAAGGTCAGCGATGTGATGCTGATTGTCAACGATATCCTGTCTCACGGCTTCGACGGAGGACTGATGGTTAACGGACTTGCTTCTCATGTGAGAAACGTGCTCATGGCGACCAATCCTCAGACAACACAGCTGATAGAATCCAGCGAGACACAGCGCCAGAGATATGCCGAGCAGGCTAAGCGCTGCACGCCGAAGTTCCTGTATCATGCACTGAAAATTCTCAACCAGTGCGACCTCAGCTACCGCCAGAGCAGCAATAAGCGCCTGCTGGTAGAACTGACTCTGATACAGGTGGCGCAGATTATGCAGGACGAAGACGGGGAAAGTGCGGGGCGTGGCCCTAAGAAGCGTTTAAAATCCCTGTTTAGTCTCCTCACGTTCCCCAAGGGAACTGAGAGAAAGAGTGTAGAGAGCGTAGAAAAGAAAGAAACCGTTTACAAGATACCTGAGACTGCCGCAGCGAAGACTGTCGCTGAGGCACGTCCGAAGGTGAGCCTGGCATCTCTGGGAGGCTCGTTTGCTTCCCTTAATAACAAGAAGAAAAAGGTGCAGGCAGTATATTCATTGGGTGAGACTGCCAATGAGACTGCTGAGTTTTCTGAGCCTGACGTGCGGAGAGAGTGGCTGAGGATGTGCAACTATATGGGACAGAATCCCGAGGAAGTAGCACTGGCCTCACGCATGCATAATGTCATACTGAAAATGACGGAGTTTCCTAAGGTGGAAGCAGTATTTGAGAACAGCATGCTGCTCGATGATGTGGATAGAATCCTTCCGCGTGTGCAGACTACTCTTGCCAAGGCGTTGCATAATGGAAAACTGACCATCACCCTTCGCTTAGCCAATGATGATGAAATTGTAAAAAAGCTTACTCCGAAGGAAATATACGACAAACTGATAGAAGAGTGCCCCGCCTTTGCGTCTTTGCAAAGGGAGTTGGAACTCAAGCTGGAATAAAGTTTACAGTTTACGGTTTACCGTTTACCGTTTACAGTTTAGCGGTTCTTGCTCTGGCAAGCGGCAAAGCCGAGCGAGCGGTTAGCGGAAGGAATCGGTAAGGAGCTTTATTTCTACCTGAGGGGTGATGCGTTCGTAGAGAATGTTATAGACTGCATCAAGGATAGGCATGTTGACGTGCATGTGGCGGTTTATTTCCTTCATACACTTTGTGCCATAGTAACCCTCTGCAACCATTTCCATTTCCATCTGTGCCGACTTCACGGAATAACCCTTGCCAATCATGGTGCCGAACGTCCTGTTGCGTGAGAAATTCGAATAGCCAGTCACAAGCAGGTCGCCGATGTATGCAGAATCCTCCATCTTACGCTGTGTGGGATGAACGCATGTGAGGAAGCGTGACATCTCCTGTAGGGAATTCGACATCAGCACAGCCTGGAAGTTGTCACCGTATTTCAGACCGGCACATATACCGGCAGCTATAGCATAGACATTCTTCAGCACAGAGCCGTATTCTATGCCGATGACGTCAGATGATGTCTTGGTCTTTATGTAGCGTCCCTTCAGCGCCTCTGTGAATGATTCCGCCTTGTCCTTGTCCGAGCAGGCCACAGTCAGATATGACAGTCGCTCCAGCGCCACTTCCTCAGCATGTGACGGTCCTCCGATACATGCCAGATTATCGTATGGCACATCGAAGACCTCGTGGAAGTATTCAGAGCAGACAAGGTTCTCGTCAGGCACAATACCCTTGATGGCAGTTATGATGAACTTGTCGCGTATCGGCACGCGCAACTTGCGGAGATGGTTCTTCAGATATGGAGACGGGGTTACAAACACCAGCGTGTCGTAGTTCTTTACTATTTCGTTGATGTCTGATGTAAAGAATATGTCGTCAATATTGAAGTGTACGGACGTAAGATATGCAGGATTGTGCCCCAGGCGTTTGAAGTCAGAAATCCTGTCGTCGCGTCGCATATACCAGCCAATGTGCTTGGTATTGTTTATCACAATCTTGGCAATGGCTGTAGCCCAGCTGCCACCTCCTATGATGGCTATTTTTCCGCAGTCGAACATTAGTACATTAATGAGATTATTTTATAAGCCAGAGTCTGTGGGACCAATTTGTTGAGCAGTAGGAAGAGATGATATTTCCATCCTGCGGTGTACATCGCCAGCGGCATGCTAGTCTCGGCAATGTGGTATATTTTCTTGGCAATGTCGTTAGGGTCCATGCCGTTCTGTTCGTCGTTCTCCATTGTCCTGACGGCCTTCTCAAGAGCCGGATAGGCTATGCTGCCCTTCTCGTTCTTTTCGCGTGCTCCGGTGAAGCCTGTCTTCACGTCTCCGGGCAGCATGCACGACACCTCGATGTCGAATGGCCTGAGCTCGTTCTTCAGGGCCATAGCATAGCCGTTGACGGCAGACTTCGATGCGCTGTAGAAAGCCTGGAAAGGTATTGCGAAGATAGCCATAAGGCTGCTGACGAAGATAATTCTTCCGTGGCGTTCCTTCCTCATGTAGGGCAGTACGGCCTGAGATATGTTTACGGCACCGAAGAAGTTCACGTCCATGATGTGCCTTATGTCTTTTGGCGAGGTGAATTCCACCGCTCCTGAGATGCCCATTCCGGCATTGCTTATTAGAATGTCTATGACACCCTGCTCGTCAATGACCTGCTCTATTGCCGTCGTACAGTCAACGGGGTTTGACACGTCGCAGTCAATGTGCCTTATGCCCACGTGGTTCTCACCATGGCGTGAGAGGTCATATACCATGTATCCCTGATTTGCGAAATATTCAGCGGTGGCCCTGCCTATGCCTGAGCTGCCGCCCGTTATGATCATTGTCTTCATTTCTTCTTCTGTGCTGCTGACCATGCCTTCAGGCGGTTATATTCCTTCTTTGTGATGCGCATGAAGGAGCCGTGCTGTGGTGCCGTAACACCCTTGATGTCCTGCGGGTCGCGGAAGTTGCGCATGTTCTTGTCGGCCTTGCAGATGCGATAGTGCTTGGGCCTTGATGAATATTCTATGTATGCTATTCTCCAGCCGTCTTCGCCCGGAACCTGAAAGGCGCTCACTCCTTCGCAGTTCTTATTGCCCTCGAAGTCAACATAGTCATCCTCTACGGGTTCACCCCACGGACCTGTCAGCTTTGGTGCTGTGGCCGTGAAGAGTCCCTTCTTGCCGCCCTCTTTCTTTATCATCATGTGGAACAGACCGTCGGAAGGAAGATAGTTTATGTCGGCATCGATGGTGGCATATCCCCAGTCGAAAAGCAGGCGAGGCTGCGTAAGCTTTGTGAATGTCTTGTCGGCATAGCTGTAGTACATGCGGTCGTACTTGTCCTCCGCGCTGTTCAGTATGGAGTAGTATATGAAGTAGCCGCCCTTATCGCCGTTAGGCCATACGTAAGTCTCGTCCCAGAATATCTGCGGTGCCCATACCCTGACGGTAGAAGCCCAGTCGGTGTATGCGCTTGGTGCGTTGGGGTCGCAGAATATTGACGGACCCTTGCGGAAGTCGAAAGTGGTTGATTTCCAGTGTATGAGGTCGTCAGAGGTTAGAAGGTCGATGCCGTAGTTGTGCCATTCGCTCTTCTTGCCCAGAGCGCGTGTCATGGTGTTGTTCATGTCTGTCGTTACCATGACATACTTCTTGCCGTTCCATGAGCGGCAGATGTAAGCATCGCGTGTGCCACCCTCAATCTTTGCCAGTTCGCGTGATGAGAAAATGGAGTCGCCGCCGATGATGTCTTCCCAGTTTTCGGCATCCTTGCTGACGGCATAGGCTGTCCACTGGCCCTTGTCGCTCATGTGGCAATAGAGGAAATACTCACCCTTCTGAGGGTTTATGGCTTGTATCGTTGCATTAAAAAGAAGCAACAAAAGTGTCAGAAGTGATATTTTTTTCATTATATAAGCTGTTTTTACGAACTGAGCACAAAAGTAGTTAAATTATATGACATAAGCAAGATTATTAAGTAAATTTTGTAAATTTCTTGTATTATTAAAAACAAATTCCTATCTTTGCAGCCTGAATTAATTGATAATTGATAATTGACAATTGGCAATGTTGTACGTTATAATAGGTGTTGTTGCCGGCTTCTGTCTGGGTGGGGCGATAGGCTACCTCGTGATGAAGGGTAGGAGAGACGTCCTGCAGGAACGCGTGCAGAATATGGAACAGCATCATCAGGAACAGCTCGACAGCCTGCACCAGCAGCAAAAGGAACAGCTCGACAGCCTGCGCCAGCAGCAGAGGGAGCAGATGGAGCAGCAGAAGGAGCAGATGGAACAGCAGATGAAACTCATCAAGGAGCAGATGAACAGCGCCTCGGAGAAGATTCTGCTGGAGCGCTCGGAGCAGCTGACGGAGAAGAACAAGGAGTCGCTGGCGGCAATACTCAATCCGCTGAAGGACGACATCGTCCACATGAAGGATGCCGTAGAGAAGAGCGGACAACAGCATAAGGAGACAATGGTGCGCCTCGACGCTACTATAAAGCATTCCATCGAGCAGAGCAAGGAAATCGGCGACCGTGCCGACAAACTGGCACAGGCTCTGACGGGTGAGAACAAGACGCAGGGAAATTTTGGCGAGTTGCGCCTGAAGCAGCTTTTGGAGGATATGGGACTGGAAGAAGGTGTGCAGTTCGAAGAGCAGACCACCATGCGCGATGCTGCCGGACATGCCCTCTACGACGAGGAAGAAGGCCACAGAATGGTGCCTGACGTGATACTCCATTTCCCCGACAGGCGCGATGTTATCATCGACTCAAAGATGTCTCTCAAGGCCTTTGGCGACTATCACAACGCCCAGACCGACGAAGAGCGTCAGAGCGCCCTTATGAGGCATATCGTCTCGATGCGGAATCACGTTAACGAACTCGCCCGTAAGAACTACAGCGCATATATCAAGGACGGCAGGGGCAAACTGGACTTCGTGATGATGTATGTCTATTCCGAGAATGCCCTCCAGCTGGCACTCTACAACGAGCCCGGCCTTTGGAAGGAAGCCTACGACAAGGGCGTCATCATTACCGGCAGTCAGAATCTCTATATGATGCTCCGCGTGCTGGAGATGAGCTGGCGGCAGGTGCGACAGATCGAGAATCAGGAGAACATCATGAAGGTGGCAGACGAACTGGTCAACCGCGTGCAACTCTTCTACGAGCGCTTCCAGAAAGTTGGTGAGATGCTCGACAAGACCTCTAAGGCCTTCGATGAGATGAAGAGCATCAGCGGTCCGTCAGGGCCAAGCATTGAGGTGGCAGCCAATAAGCTCCTGAAATACGGCGCCAAGGAAAATCCCAAACGCAAATATCGCCTCGACCGTTCGCAGGCGGCTCTTGAGGAGGGGTAAAGTTTAGCGTTTAGCGTTTAGAGACGAAAATTATAACTTTCAATTCTCCGCTCGGCTTTGCCGCTTTTACAAAGGCTTCAGCCGACTAAAAGAATTCTCAATTGTCAATTGTCAATTAAATAAAGAAAATGGATAAGACACAGATAAACGAGACATTGCGCAGGAATGTGGCGCAGCTGGCTCAACAGTCAGAGAAAGAACTTAGTATGATGCCTGCAACGGTGGCACCGCTGCCATCTGTAGAGATGGTAAAGCGCATTGTGGCGTTGGTAAAGAACATTATCTTCCCAGATTATTTCGAGAAACGTCAGCCCGATGAGGCTATTCGCTCTTACCACATCGGCGTCGCTATGGAAGAGTTGCTCAGGCTGCTTACCAAGCAGATAGCCCACGGACTCCAGTTCTGCGAAGACTGCGAGGCAGAACGCACCAAGGAAGAGGTGTATCGTGAGGCAGAGCAGAAGGCCCTGCAGTTCATTGATTCCCTGCCCGAGATAAAGAGAATACTCTATACCGACGTGCAGGCCATGTTCGACAACGACCCCGCTGCCCCCAACTACGGCGAGGTGATATTCTGCTATCCGTCAATGAACACGATGACCCATTACCGCATCGCCCACAGGCTGCATGAGCTGCAGGTGCCCATAATCCCACGCATCATCACCGAACTGGCACACTCCAAGACCGGTATCGACATACATCCTGGAGCCCGTATTGGTGAGTATTTTGCCATAGATCATGGTACAGGCGTGGTGATAGGCGAGACAGCCATCATAGGCGATCATGTGACGCTCTATCAGGGTGTGACATTGGGAGCCAAGAGCTTTAAGTACGATGAGCAGGGCAATATGCTCAACATACCGAGACACCCTATCATCGAAGACCATGTAACCGTTTATTCCAATGCCTCTATCCTGGGTCGTATCACCATCGGCCACCATTCAGTCATTGGCGGTAACATCTGGATTACGAACAGCGTACCGCCATATTCAAGAATCCAGCAAAGCAAAGCCATCGACGTCGCCTTCCAGGACGGCGCTGGGATATAAGAAAATACAATGAAAAAAGAACTCCAGAAAGGCATCTACCTCAACTCCGGCAAGAAGATTGTGGTACAGTAAATTTTTGCCCTTTTTCACCGATACACCGTATCGTGACCTTTGATACGCCGTCTCGTGACCCTTGAAACGCCGTATTGTGAAGAGCCGTACGCCGTATCGTTTTTCCTGTTCCCACTCACTCTTTTCTACGAAGCCTTCTAACACTTTTTCCATGGCTTTCCAAAAAGTGCTGGAAGGCTTTGTAGCAAATTTTACAAGGCGATGTATTTAGAGACGCTGTTCTGGCAGATTTTGTTCGTTCGTGCTTGCACTTATATATATGTGTGCAAGCACAAACGCACAAGAACATCTTATCGCGGCAGACAGAGGCAGGTTATTGCAGAATAACCCAAGGTTATTTTTGCTTAAAGGCAGGTTATCGAGCAATAACCCTCGGTTATTGAAAAATAGTGTCTCCAAACAAAAATTTGCCCTTTTCTTTTGGAGTTTCAGAATTTTTGCTTAATTTTGTAACCGGAAGTAAATAAAAAAGACTTATGGAAGTAGCTATCAGCAATCGTATATATAAGCAGGCTTCGGCCTATGCACAGCAGCAAGGGGTAAATCTTACTGCTGTTATAGAGAACTTTCTTGTGCGTTATATCGGACGTAGCAAGGCCGCTGCAGAGCAGTCTGTACCCGACGTCGTGCTCAGTTTGCTTGGTGCAGGCGAACCTGTAGCAGATGACGATCTTAATGCCCGTGAGGCTTATCAAGAGTATCTGGAGGAGAAGTACAAATGACACGCCTGTTTCTTGATACTAACATCGTAGTTGACCTATTGGAACGTCGTGAGCCTTTCTGTCAGGATGCCGAGGGCATTGTTTCATGTTTATTTGAGACAGGACCAGAGATTGTCCTAGATGATGTCCTAAAAGATGCCCATATGCCACAAAAGAAGGCTACGAAGACTCTGAAGTTGCCACGAAGGAGATAAACGTAGGTGGTGGCATCATTGGCATAAAGGGCGACGTGAACGAAGATGGAACTGTCAACGGCACGGATATTCAGGAGGTAATCAATATCATTGTGAATGCTGAGTGATAGAAATTAAACACAAAGAATGGCGTCGCAGTAGCGGCGCCTTTCTTTAACGTAAAGGGATAATGCAAAGATGTAAGAGGGAAGATGTCTGATATTGGATGTCAGATGGAAAATGTAATATAGAAGGGAAAACTTTACGCAGCAGGTTGCACAAATATCGGCAAATGTGGTTAAGGGATGTTAAAATATCCACGAAATTTGATTTTTGGAAAAAAAGTGTAATTTTACCGGAGTTGTACCGGAGTTGTATCGGAGTTGGGCCTGAGGTGGACTATTCTTCGTTTTCTGAGTACCCAAGTTGCGGGGAAGTCCCTATTTCCCTAGCCAAAATGCTTCAATCTGTCAGTTAGTTTGACGCTTGATTGATGGAAATTCCTGCGTTAACAAGCGCAAATAATCGTTAACAGATTTAACACAACTTCCACAAGTAAGTTTGTTTGTTTACGGTCTATCATTTATAGCCACAACTGCCCCTAAAAAGTAACCTATGGTTCGTGAGGCATTTATACCGGCTTCGTGAACCAAGTAAGCCTGCTTAGTTGGGCCACGAACATATGTTGTTTTTTTTTGTGACCCGCTTGGGGTAATAATATGGATATATGATATAAAAATAACAGGAGCTGCGATCAATTTCGCAGCTCCTGTTTATTATAAATGAATCATGCGCTCGGCTTTGCCGCTTGGCTCGTCCAAGAATCATGAATCTTTAACCATGAATCATGAACCATAAATCATAACTTACTCTGCCCAGATCTTGCGGTTACCTACGATGAAGTAGCCCCTGTCTGGTTTGCCGTTGAGCATGCGGCCCTGCAGGTCGAAGTAGCGGCTTGAACCGTCAGCTTCGATGGTCTGTATGGTAGGAGCTGCGATATCGGTTATATACGATGGGGTAGGGATGTCCGCGCTATAGAGCATACTTGCAGGGTCGGATACGCTGCCGCCGCTCGTGCTGCCTGAGCCGATATTGCTGAACAGGGTGCGGTAAACCTTAACCTTCTGGCCGTTGCGGTTCTGACCGCGTGCTGCCTGATTAGGTGTTTCGTCAGAAAGGTAGTATCCACGGAAGGTGCTGAGGCTGGCATCAGGGTTATCTTCGGATGTGAAGCGTGCCCATGAACCGTCTTCGAGCAGACAGAACATATTCACCTGATCTGCCTCTGTAGCGCTGATACCCTTGAAGTTACCTGTCCACTGACCAACTCTGGTCAGATTGTCGTTGAAGAACCAGTCTTCGTAGTCGTTGACTACGGTAGCATTCTCGGTATTGGCATTGGCCTTGATTGTCACGTTGACTGCATTCAGACTGACCTCGTCGCGATCCACAACAGCCAGATAAGCCTTTCCTGCCTTGATAGTGTCGCCTACGTTGGTGAAGACGAACTGGTCGTAGTATTTGTCGATGAACGAGAGCTGATAGAGCTTCACTGTGCCTGGATCAACATACTCGCTGAGGTTCATGTCGTAAGGCAGGCAGATGGTGTATGCCTGTGGTGTGAAGGTGCCGTTGTCGTTGTAGTTTGCTGTAAGCAAGCGGTCGTTGATGACATTGACGGTTTCGCCGTCGAATTCCTCAAGTACCCTGACATTGGTGTCGTCGCTGTCGTCAGAGAAGCCAATCGTCTCGATAGGCTTGCGGAAGCCGTAGAAATTGTCGAGCTTAGCACCCGGTGACTTGAAGACCAGCTGATAAACTCCGCTGTATGGTGCAACGAAATAGTACTTGCCATTGTCAATTGTTGAGCTGTGGTATGTAAAGTTCTCTTCGTTGTCAAGTCTGTAGCCTATATGCAGAACACCGCTGGATGCGCCGCCGCCCATGAACATGCTGAGCATATCCATCAGACCACCGCCGCTGCCCAGTTCAACATCGAAGCTGAGTACGTCGCCCTGCATAGCCTGCAGACGCGGAGTGACAAGACGGTAGTCCTCAGAAGTCGTGGTTGCCTGCCAGCTCTTCGGAGCTGAATTGCCACCACCCATCATGCCGCTGAACATATCCATCATACCGCCGCTGCTGCTTGGATACTTAACCTCCCAGCCGTCGGTCTCCCAACCAAATGGAAGGTCTATTGGCTGTGTCTCATCTTCGCGCAGATATTCCGGTTCGAAGTCCTCAGACCATGCATCAGCATAGGTGCTGTAGGCCGTAACGCTGCAGTAGAGCGGATAAAGAGATTTTATCGTCGGACTGAAGCTGATATATCCATCGTGTTCACCTAATATATCTGGGTCGAAGAGATATGTGACATCAACTGTTGCTGTGTCGTTGGCTTCGATGTTAAGGCTCTTGGCGCTGATGGCGAAGATATTCTCATTGGTAGAGGCAACTTCGACACCCAGCGTACCAGTACCGGTGTTGACAACACCCAGTGTCGCGGTGCAGTTTGCCTGCGGCATGCCAAAGTTAATCTCGCTTGCAGCAGCATTGCCGTAGAGAAGGTAGATGTCGGGAGCGTTGTTGTCGATATGGAATCCGGCAATGCTGTCAACGACGATGCTGTCGGAAGCTGTGATGCGGAAACGATACTCGCCTGGCTCGATATATCCAATCCAGAGTGTCCTATAGACAGAGTCGAGCGGCTCGGTGAACTCTTTCACCTTCTCCCACTTGTTGCTGCCATATACTGATTTCTCAACAATAACCGATGAGCTGCCACCGCCGAACATAGAACCCATGCCGGCCATACCGTCATCGCTGCTGCCTTTCTTGGCAGAGAAGAGAAGCACTTCTGTTCTGTCATTGACAACAAGCGGAGGAGTCATCAGGAACGACTTCGAACCGCCGCCGAACATAGCCATCATGCCACCGCCGCCAGCTGTTGCGACATTGTCGTGGAACTCCCAGCCCTCAGTAAAGAAGCCCTTAGGCTGTACGTTTGAATTGAAGTCTTCTGCCCACACTCCAGGTTGTGTCAGGATGCCCGTAACATTGAGAGTCTTGCCCCAAACACGTTCATCGGCAGGAGTGAATGTTACCTGTGTCTCGTTCTTGCCAGGCTTTCCTGCAGCGACATTGAAGGTGATATCGACATTGAGCGTGTCTGCATAGTCCACCTCCATCTCTTTTGTGCTGAGTGAGAAGAGAGCCTCGTCGGCGGAAGAGATAGAAAGCTTCAGTTTGCCCGTAGCTGTGTTGATGACTCCAAGCGTGCGTGTGCTGTCCTTGTCGCAGAGGCTGAAATCAAGGTGCCAGGCACGCTTGTCATTCTCTATGATATGGATGTCTGGAGCATCATTGTCGATATGGAATCCGGCAATGCTGTCAATAAGCACAGTACCGCCTGCCCTGAAGCGGAAACGGTATTCGCCGGCAGGGGTGTCAGAGATGGTGAATGTCTTGTAGAGAGTGTCGAGCTCGGTAGTGAAGTCGGCCACGCGAACCCATTGGTTGCGGCTATATACCGAACGCTCTACGACAAATGTGGAGTCTTGGCCACCGAGGCTGATGCTGAAGCCCGAACCGGAGTCATCAGAGCCGCCTTTCTTAGCCATGAACACCAGCGACTCGCCCTCCTTGACTACAAGAGGTGGAGTGAGCAGATAGTTAGGCTTGCTGTCGCCACCCATGAGAGAGCTCAGGAGGTCACCGATATTGAACTGACCCTTGTTTTCTTCGGGATTGTCTTCCGGATCGTCAGGGTTTTCATCTGGGTTCTCAGGGTCATCTTTTGGCTCTTCTTTCTTGGAATTGCCCATCATAGACTCCAAATCAAAGCTGAAGCCGGAAGAGGATGCCTCAGTCCTGATCACACCTGTACTGTCAACGACCCAGCCTTCGGTAAACCAACCGTAGGGCAGCTTGTTGTCGTTGAACCGCTCATCCATCTGTTCCGTAGCAACAGATTGGGCCTGCATGCTGACTCCCACAAGAAGGAGCATCATGCAAAAGAGTAGTTTTTTCTTCATAAAAATTAATTGTTTATGTTAGACATTAATTGCAAAGTGACATGTATCTGGCTGCGAAGATACAAATAAATGAACAAATGCCATCGTCATGCGTGGATATTGTGTGTTTTTGTAAAAAAAATTAAGAAATTTTTTGCAAATTGTGGATTTTTTTGTAAATTTGCCGCACATTTTTGTGTAAAAAATATACCAAATAGAATATGGCAATAGTAAAACCATTCAAGGGGATACGTCCCCCGAAGGAGTTAGTAGAGGAAGTGGAGTCACGTCCGTATGACGTGCTGGATTCAGAAGAGGCTCGTGCTGAGGCCGGCGATAACGAAAAGTCGCTGTATCACATCATCAAGCCTGAGATAAATTTCGAACCCGGTACGAGCGAGTACGACCCGAAGGTGTATGAAGAGGCAGCTCGTCAGTTCCAGAAGTTCCAGGATAAGGGCTGGCTGGTTCAGGACCAGAAAGAGCAGTACTACATCTATGCCCAGACATCATGGCTTCCTGCCAACGGTGGTAAGGAAAAGACACAGTACGGACTGGTGGTAGGTGCTTACTCAGGTGACTATGAGAAGGGCATCATCAAGAAGCACGAGCTGACCCGCCGCGACAAGGAAGAGGACAGAATGAAGCACGTTCGTGTGAACAATGCAAACATCGAACCGGTGTTCTTCGCTTATCCTGACAATGACGTCCTCGACAAGCTGATAATGCGCTATGCTGCTACTGAACCGGAATATGACTTCGTGGCTCCTATCGACGGCTTCCGTCACAGACTGTGGATAGTAAGCGACGATAAGGATATAGCAACAATAACAGAGGAATTTGCCAAGATGCCAGCCCTCTATATTGCCGACGGTCATCATCGCTCGGCTGCTGCTGCCCTCGTGGGTACTGAGAAGGCTAAGCAAAATCCTAACCATAAGGGCGACGAGGAGTATAACTACTTCATGGCTGTTGCTTTCCAGGCAAGTCAGCTGACAGTTCTGGACTATAACCGCGTGGTGAAAGACCTTAACGGCAACACCTCAGAGGAGTTCCTTGAGAAGCTGAAGAAGAACTTCGTTGTTGAGAAGAAAGGCAAGGAGGAATATCGTCCTCAGCATGCTCACCAGTTCTCGCTGTATCTTGACGGCGAGTGGTACAGCCTTGATGCAAAGCCCGGCACCTTCGACGACAACGACCCGATTGGCGTGCTTGACGTAGATATCTCTTCACGTCTCATCCTGCAGGACATCCTCGAACTGGGCGACCTGCGTTCAAGTCAGAGGATAGACTTCGTAGGTGGTCTGCGCGGACTTGGCGAGCTGAAGAGGCGCGTCGATTCTGGCGAGATGCGTATGGCGCTGGCCCTGTATCCTGTCTCTATGAAGCAGATAATGGATATTGCCGATTCTGGCAACATCATGCCGCCGAAAGCTACATGGTTCGAGCCGAAGCTCCGTTCGGGACTGGTGATTCACAAACTTGTATAATATATATGTATAAAGGAGGGAAGCAATTTCCTCCTTTTTTCTTTGGCTGTTTCAAAAAAAAGTTGTACCTTTGCAGCCGATTTCAAGGGGTGCCCCGTTTATTGGCGGAGCTGAGAACAGACCCTCTAAGCTGATCTGGATAATGCCAGCGTAGCGAGGAAGCATAAAGACTTGTCCTTAAAATGAGGAGCCCCTTCTTTATGTTTAATTAAAATCATTCAAAGAATGAAAAAAGTTTTGATGGTTGCCTTGATGGCAACAGTATGCCTGCCGATGATGGCAGAAAAGAAAGGCGATGTTGACTCACTAAAGATGTATGAGTTGCAGGAACTGCAAGTGAAGTCATTACGTGCCACAAAAACGACTCCTGTCGCATATACCAATATGGGTAAGGCGGAGTTGCAAAGTGTTAATCATGGTCAGGATGTGCCATACATACTGTCACTGACTCCCAGTATCACAACCACCAGCGATGCAGGTAATGGTATTGGCTACACATCACTGAGAGTGCGTGGTACAGATCCTTCACGCATCAACATTACAGCAAATGGCGTGCCTCTGAATGACCCTGAGAGTTCCACTGTGTTCTGGGTTAACATGGGTGACTTTGCCAGCAGCGTGCAGTCGATGCAGATACAGCGTGGCGTGGGTACCTCTACCAATGGTGCCGGTGCCTTTGGTGCTACACTGAACATGCTGACAGAGAGTGTCGGAATAAAGCCTTTCATAGGCATAGACCTCAATGGCGGCTCGTATTACTCTCATAAGGAGACACTGCGCTTTGGTACGGGACTGCTGAAAGGACACTGGGGAGTACAGGGACGCCTGTCAAATATTGGTTCTAAGGGCTATCTGGACAGGGCTTCTACAAAACTGAATTCTTATCTGATACAGGGTGGATACTTTGGAGATAACACAGTAGTGAAACTAATAACCTGGAATGGTATAGAGGAAACCTATCATGCCTGGAACTATACCTCAAAGTATGAACAGCAACTGTATGGACGCACATATAACTCTTGTGGAGAGTATTATGATGAGGATGGCAACAGGCGTTATTACAAAGACCAGACGGACAACTACCATCAGCAGAATTATCAGCTGCACTGGAACCAGTCGTGGAACACATATCTGGATTCTCACGTGGCTCTGCACTATACCAAGGGAAAGGGGTACTATCAGCAGTATCAGGTGGGAGCATCGTGGAAACAATTCGGCATGAGCATCAGCGATGATGTGTTTGATGACCTCGTGGATCAGCAGAAGATGGACAATGATTTCTACGGTGTTATCGCATCGCTGACATACAATAATCGCAAGGGGCTTGAGACCATACTTGGTGGCGGATGGAACCACTATAAGGGCAGACAGTTCGGACATATAGTATGGACAAAACCTGGCGTAAAGACTGAGGTGCCTTCGCAGGAGAGCTATTCTCCCGATTTTGAATATTATCGCAACAACTCACGAAAGACAGATTTCAATATCTATGGCAAGGTAAACTATGCACTGCTTAATAACCTCAATGCCTTCGTGGACCTTCAGTATCGCCACGTACACTATAAGCTGCAAGATCCAACGGTGGCGTATGGCGTGAACCTCGATGGCAGTTACATTATTAATAATAATTATAACTTTTTCAACCCCAAGTTCGGCCTGAACTACGACATAACCAGAAACCACAGGGTGTATGTTTCTTATGGCATAGGAAACAAGGAACCCGTGCGCAACAACTTCATGCAGCAGGTGGCTAATCCTGAAAGAGAAGATACTAAAGCAAAGGCAGAACGTCTGGGTGATCTGGAATTTGGATATAAGTATCAGAGCAGCAAATTCTCTGCAGGTGCTAATCTCTACTGGATGCATTACAAAGACCAGCTGGTGCTGACAGGTGAGCTGAATGCTATTGGAGAGGCTCTAACCAAGAACCTCAGCAAGAGTTATCGCATAGGTATAGAACTGGAGGCTGCATGGCAACCAATAGAGTGGTTTACGTGGAATGCTAATGCTACCATCAGCCGTAATCGTGTAAAGGATATGAAGGTGACACTGAATGATGGTGTGACAGAGGTTAACCTCGGAACACAGCCGTTGGCTTTCTCTCCAGACTTCATCATGAACCATATCCTGACATTCAAGTATCAGGGCTTCAAGGCTTCTGTACAATGTCAGTATGTCGGAAACCAATACCTTACAAATACCGGCTTCAAGGATATGCAATGTGTTGATGAGGATGGAAATATTACATACGAGACATTGCAGTTGAAGAAGCACTTCACTACAAATATTGACCTCAGCTACACCTTCAAGATGCAGAAGTTTGGCATGAAGGATGCAATGGTTGGTGTTACGATGTATAACCTGTTTAGTGCGAAGTTTGACAATAATGGTTGGGCAGCACCACAGTTTGCACAAAACAGCAATGGCAGCGTGATAGCTGTAAATGAATATGGCGTAAAAGACTTGTGGGCCGCAGGCTTTGCACCTTCAGCACCATTCAACGTAATGTTCAATCTCTCTGCCAACTTCTAACTCTCAGCTCTTAACTCTTAACTCTCAATGTACGAGTACATATGTAATAACTGGCTTGAAATACTGGGCACCCTCGTGGGGCTCGTATATATCTATCAGGAGATAAAAGCCTCGATATACCTGTGGATAACGGGAGTCATAATGCCTGCTATCTACTGTGTGGTATATTGGCAAGCCGGATTGTATGCCGACGTCGGCATACAGATATATTACATTGTTGCTGCCGTATATGGGTTGTTGGTATGGAAATTCTTCAGGAGCAAGTCGGGCAACACTTTGCACATAAAGCACTTGCCCCTGAAGAAATATCCTTTCTATATCGGGATGTTCGTTGTTGCCTATATAGTCATAGTATGTCTTTTGCTTTACTGTACAGACAGCGACGTGCCCTTCCTGAATGCCCTCGACACATCCCTTGCCGTCGTGGGACTGATACTGCTCACAAGAAAGTATATTGAGCAGTGGATAACGTGGATAGTAGTGGATGCCATCTGCGTAGTGCTATTTATATATAAAGGTATATATTTCACGGCAGGCCTTTATGCACTTTATACCATCCTTGCCGTATATGGATATTATGTTTGGAAGCGAAAAATGGAGGCAGACGAATGAGAATATAGTTAAACTTTATTAATTATTTGGTGTTTGCCAATTTATTATATAACTTTGCCGAAAGAAAACCTCAAACAAATTCAACCTAACTAAAAACTATGAGTTACCTTAAGTTTGAAAAGGCACTTATGACGAACTTGCAGGAGTCCCTTCGCAGAGAGGTTCTTCGCACAAGCCGTTCAGGTGCTTATTCCTCAAGTACCGTAGTGGATTGTAATACCCGCAAGTATCATGGTCTGTTCGTGGTACCCATTCCAAGCATTGATGATGAGAATCATGTGATGATATCATCATTGGATGCATCAGTGGTGCAGCACGGGGCAGAATTCAACCTTGGTCTGCACATGTATCAGGGCGGTGTGTTTAATCCTAACGGTCACAAGTACATCAGAGAGTTTAATTGTGACAAGGTCCCTACAACGATCTATCGTGTGGGCGGCGTGTTGCTGCGTAAGGAGGTAATACTCCAGAACTATGACGACAGGGTAATGGTGCGCTACACCATTGATGATGCCCACTCGCCTGTAACATTGCGTCTTCGCCCATTCCTGGCTTTCCGCAGGTGCGACGAACTGACACATGAAAACTGGCAGGCAAGTCGTGATTATAAAGAAGTGGAGGGAGGAATAAAGGTACGCATGTACAAGGAATACCCAGACCTCTACATGCAGCTTTCCGCAAAGAATGAATTTATTTCTGCGCCTCATTGGAACAAGAACCTGGAATACTACAAGGAAGCCGACAGAGGCTATGATTGCAGGGAAGACCTCTATGTTCCTGGCTATTTTGAAATAAACGACATGAAGAAGGGTGATGCTGTGATATTCACAGCTTCGCTCAAGAGCATCAGAACGTCAGGACTGAAGAAACTCTTCCAGAAGGAGGTTGATGTTCGTCGTCCGCGTGACAACTTCTACAATACTCTTGTAGCAGCAGCTCACCAGTTCCATTACAAGGAGACTCCGAAGGGTGCCAAGGGCGAAGTGCCTGAGGACAAGAAGGAGCACTATCTGCTTGCAGGCTATCCTTGGTTCAAGGTTCGCGCACGCGATACCTTTATATCATTGCCCGGACTGACGCTGGCAGTGGACGAGGAAGATTACTTCCGCTCTACCATGAAGACGGCTTCCAAGGCCCTCTACGATTTCATGGACGGCAAGCCTCTGTCAGTAAACATCTACGAGATAGAGCAGCCTGACGTAATGCTGTGGTGCGTATGGGCAGTGCAGCAATACTCTAAGAAGGTAGGTCTGGAACAGGCTAATAAGGAGTATGGCAAGCTTGTCAGGGATATGGTAACATATATCCATAAGGACAAGCACATCAATCTGAGATTTAATAAGAACGGTCTGCTTTGGACCAACGGCACAAACAAGCCGATGACGTGGATGAACTCAATTGCCAACGGCAAGCCTGTCGTTCCTCGCACAGGTTTCATCGTAGAGTTCAATGCCCTATGGTATAATGCTCTCTGCTTCTGCGCTGAATTGGCTGAGGTTTGTAAAGACGGCAAGAATGCTGAGATGCTTAGGAAGATGGCAGAGAAAGCCAAGGCTTCCTTCCAGGAGACCTTCGTTACTCCTGCCGGATACCTCTTCGACTACAGGGAAGAAGGCATCGAAGACTGGAACGTGCGTCCGAATCAGATTTTCGCAGTAGCCCTAGACCACTCTCCGCTTGACACCGTTCAGCAGAAGTGTGTCCTTGACTTCTGCACACGTGAATTGCTCACACCAAAGGGACTGCGTACCCTCTCTCCGAAGAGTGGGGGATACAACCCGATGTATGTGGGACCACAGATCAAGCGTGACTATGCATACCATAACGGTACTGCATGGCCTTGGCTTGGAGGATTCTATATGGAGGCGTGCCTGAAGATTTACAAGCGCACCAGATTAAGTTTCGTACAGAGGCAGATGGTAGGCTTCGAAGACGAGATGATGTACCATGCTACTGGTACCATTTCAGAGCTCTTCGACGGCAACCCGCCGTTCCACGGGCGTGGCGCTATGGCGTTCGCTATGAATGTGGCGGGCATTCTGCGCACCATGAAGTTAATTGACGAATATAATTATTGATGCCATGAAAGTATTAATGTTCGGATGGGAATTCCCTCCCAAGATATACGGAGGTCTTGCTGTTGCCAGCTACGGTATAACGCGAGGTCTTGACGCTCAGGGCGATGTGGAGACAACATTCTGTATGCCACGTCCTTGCGGCGATGAGGAAAAATTCCTCAAGATTATCAATATGAGTCAGGTGCCTATTGCCTGGCGTGATGTGCAGTATGACAATATCAAGGATCGCTTCGTAGGTCATACGGCAGAAGACTACTATCGTTTCCGCGACCATATCTATGCAGACTTCAATTATATGCAGGGTCTCGACGATATGGGATGTATGGGATTTGCAGGAGGCTATCCTGGCAACCTGCACGATGAGATCAACAACTTCTCTATCATTGCCGGAGTACTGGCACGCTCAGAGCAGTTCGACCTGATACATGCTCACGACTGGCTCACATATCCTGCCGGCGTACATGCCAAGATGGTCAGCGGAAAACCACTTTGCATCCACGTGCATGCTACCGACTTCGACCGCTCACGCGGCAAGGTCAATCCGACCGTATATTCTATAGAGAAGAACGGTATGGATCATGCTGACTGTATCATGTGTGTGTCAGAGCTTACCCGTCAGACGGTGATAAACCAGTATCACCAGGACCCACGTAAGTGTGTGGCTATGCACAATGCCGTTTATCCTCTCTCACAGGAGTATCTCGACATCGAGCCTCATAAGATACCTAACGAGAAGGTGGTAACTTACCTCGGACGTATCACAATGCAGAAAGGTCCGGAGTACTTCATCGAAGCAGCAAAGCTGGTGCTTCAGCGTACTAAGAACATTCGTTTCTGCTTTGCCGGCTCAGGCGATATGATGGCGGCAATGATTGAGCTCGCTGCTGCCTATGGCATAGCAGACAGATGTCACTTCCCAGGCTTCCAGAAGGGCAAGCAGGTGTATGAATGCTACAAGAATTCTGACGTCTTCGTAATGCCGTCAGTTTCTGAGCCGTTCGGCATCGCTCCTCTTGAGGCTATGCAGTGCGGATGTCCGTCAATTATCTCCAAGCAGTCAGGTTGCGGTGAGATTCTCACCAACGTGCTCAAGGTAGATTATTGGGATATACATGCTATGGCAGATGCCATCTATTCACTGTGTACTAACGAGGGCTTCCATAAGTACCTTGCAGAAGAGGGTATCAAGGAAGTTGCCGGAATCACATGGGAGAAGGTTGGTCTCCGCATACGCCAGTGCTATGACCAGCTCCTTGCAAAGGGATGGTTCGACCATGAGGAGTATCAGAGAAACTATATTCCAAATTAGTTTAAAGTTTAATGTTTAAAGATTAAAGAGAAAAAAAATATGAAAACCATTTGTCTATATTTTGAGATTCATCAGATAATACATCTCAAGAGATATCGTTTCTTCGACATCGGTACGGACCATTACTATTATGATGACTATGAGAACGAGCGTAGCATCACGTACATCGCAGAACATTCATACATGCCCGCTCTTAATGCGCTGCATGAAATGATTAATGCCGACCCAGGCTTCAAGGTTGCCTTCTCGCTCTCAGGAGTTGGTATGGAGCAGCTTGAGATGCATGCTCCTCAGGTGCTTGAGAAGCTGCAGGAGATGAATAAGTCAGGTCAGGTTGAATTCCTCACCGAGCCTTATTCTCACGGCCTGGCAGGTCTTGCTAACGAAGAGAGCTTCAAGCGCGACATCACCAAGATGTCAAGGAGAATTGAGGAATACTTCGGTAAGAAGCCACAGGTAGTACGTAACTCTTCTCTCATCTACACAGATGAAATCGGTGCACAGGTAGCATCAATGGGCTATAAGGGCATGCTGACAGAAGGTGCAAAGCACGTTCTGGGATGGAAGTCTCCACACTTCGTCTATAACTGCAATATGGCACCAAACCTGAAGCTGTTGCTGCGTGATGTGAATCTGTCAGACGATATCTCTCTGCGTTTCTCTAACAAGGACTGGGAGGGTTATCCACTCTTTGCCGACAAGTACATCAACGACATCGCTGCATGTCCAGAGTCAGAGCAGGTAGTGAATATCTTCATGGAACTTTCTGCCCTTGGTATTGCACAGCCACTGTCAAGCCATATCCTAGACTTCCTGAAGGCTCTGCCGGCATACGCTAAGGAGAAGGGCCTCGAATGGGCTACACCGTCAGAGGTAATTGACAAGTTCGAGTCAGTAGGTGCTATCGACGTTCCAGACTCTCTGTCATGGGTTGACGAGGAGCGCGACTGCTCAGTATGGCTCGGCAACCAGATGCAGCGTGAGGCGTTCAATAAGCTCTACAGCGTTGCTGACCGTCTGCTCATAGCAAAGGACCCACGCCTGCTTCAGGACTGGGATTATTTGCAGGCTTCTAACAACTTCCGTTTTATGACCACAAAGCCAAGCAACTGGTGGATTGACCGTGGTATCTATGACGGAGCGTTCGATGCCTTTACGAACTATATGAACATCCTCGGCGACTTCATCTCTCGTGTGCGCACCCTTTATGGCGGCATCGACAATGAAGAGCTCGAGAATATGCTTACTACCATAACCAATCAGGGTAAGGAGATTGAGTCTCAGGCTGATGAGATTAAGCGTCTGAGGGCTAAGTTGGCAAAGTATGAGGAGTCTGCTGCTGAAAAGAAACCGGCAGCTAAGAAGCCCGCAGCCAAGAAGGCTCCTGCTAAAAAGGCGGAAGCTCCGGCTGAGAAAGCATAAGACGGACGGGTAACGAAAAAAAAAGAGTAGGAAGAATTTTTTCTTCCTACTCTTTTTTTGTGACTCCTGCAGGATTCAAACCTGCAACCTTCTGATCCGTAGTCAGATGCTCTATTCAGTTGAGCTAAGGAGCCAAAACCCATGCATTTTTCTCAAATGCGGGTGCAAAGGTAATACTTTTTTTCAAAACAACCAAATTTTTTTCTGTTTTTTTTCAAAAAAGTGCAATTAGGCCACATAATCTATAACCTATAACCCATAAACTCTAAACTTTATCGTATCTTTGCGCTTTGGAAAAGAATGATGTTTCGTTGAAAAAACTGACTTTACATAACGATGTAGCAGAAGTTCCACTTCTCGCAGAATGGGTGGAACAGCTTGGTGAGGAATTAGGACTGGAAATGCCTGAGGTGTTCCAGCTTAATCTGGCATTAGAGGAAGCCGTAGTCAATGTGATGAACTATGCCTATGAGGACAGTGGCCTTATAGACCTTTCTGCGAAAGTCGTGGATTCAGAGATTGTCTTCGTTCTCGAAGACAGCGGCAAGGCTTTCGACCCCACAAAGGTCGATGATCCTGACATCACTCTCTCAGCCGAAGAGCGTAATATCGGAGGCTTGGGAATATTCCTTGTTCAGCAGCTTATGTCCAGCGTGACATACAGCCGTGAAGACGGAAAGAATGTTTTAACAATGATATATAGAAGAAAATGACACTTGAAATTACACAGAAAGACGACCAGGTGATAGCTAAGCTTATTGGACGTCTCGACACAGCTGCTTCGCAGCAATTCTCTATCGACATGCAGCCATTGCTGGACAATGCCGACAAGAAGATCCTCATGGATTGTACAGACCTTGATTTCATTTCATCTTCAGGCCTGCGCCTCTTCCTCGCTTTGCGTAAGGAGACCATCTCCAAAGGCGGCAGCGTCTCTATCAAGGGCGTATCACCCGAAATCAAGCAGGTATTCACCATCACAGGTTTCTACTCACTCTTCGAGTTTGTATAAACACGCTTCTTTAAACTTTAAACTCTAAACTTTAAACTTTAAAAAAGTTGTTTTCAAAGACTGAATTTACGGCAGAGGAGCTGAAGCAGGTCGATTATGTAAACGAAAAGCTCGACCAGTTGCGTTCCTATGCTTCGCGTTACGATAAGGGCGAGGCCATTGACCATGATGAGCTGCAGGCGTTTGTTGACGACATTCTCGACAATGTCGTTCCTGTTGCTGAGCGTCTCGCCATGAACAGCCATCAGAAGGAGTTGCAGGACACCTGTGTGCGCATCTGCTATCCTGATGACTATAAGAAACTGAAGAAACTCCTTGCTGATTCTGAGGCTATGTGTGAGGTGGTCTTCAAGACCTTCGCCCTGCCCATCAAGGCAATGCTCGACGATGCAGGAATTGTCTATGACTTCCAGTATCGCATGAAGTCCGTCTATAGCATCTGGCGTAAGATGCGCATAGACCATAAGGAGTTCGACGATGTCTATGACCTCTTTGCTACACGTGTAGTATATAAGGTGCCGGAGAATATTGTTTTGGCAGAGAATGTCGATGTCGAGAAGCTGTACTGTTTCCGCATCTATAATATCATTGCCATGCTCTATCGCATCCACCCTGACCGCATCAAGGACTGGGTTACACATCCCAAGCCCTCAGGCTATCAGGCTCTGCAGATGACCGTCATGGGTCCTGACTGCAACTGGATTGAAATCCAGATACGCTCCGAGCGTATGGACTACGAGGCAGAATACGGCAGCGCCGCCCACTGGCTCTATAAAGAAGAAACAGCAGCAAAGTAATCGCAATAAAAAAGTGGCCTTCTAAGCCACTTTTTTTTAGTTTCTTGCGCTCCGTAGGTGCTCAGGCGTTTCTGTCCCCCGCGAAACGGGGGAACCGAAGGGGGTGTAAAGACCATTGAGCAAGCTCGGAGTCCCGTTTACGGTTTCTTTAACCATTAACCTTTAACCTTTAACCATTAACCGTTATATACTTAGTTCATCCAGTACCGTGATGAGGCGCTTGTCGAAGCGCTTGTCGGTACGGATGCACTCTGAGAAGGGTACATAAACGATATCATTGTTGCGCACACCAACCATGATGTTTCGCTGTCCCTGCAGAATGGCCTCGATGGCTCCTACACCCGTGATAGATGCCAGGATGCGATCGCGGGCGGATGGTGTGCCGCCACGCTGCAGGTGACCTAAGATAGAAACACGTACATCGAACTCAGGGAACTCCTTTTTCACGCGATCGGCATAATATATAGCACCGCACTTGGGGCTCTCAGAAACGATGACGATACACGATTTCTTCGACTTACGGATGCCACGGCCCATAAAAGCTGCCAGCTGGTCGACGTCGGTTGTCTCCTCAGGAACGATGGCAGCCTCAGCACCACAAGCGATGGCACAGTTCTGTGCCAGGAAACCGGCATCGCGGCCCATCACCTCAACAAAGAAGATACGTTCGTGAGAATTAGCTGTATCACGGATACGGTCAACACACTCCATGATGGTGTTCATCGTGGTGTCATATCCGATGGTGGCATCTGTGCCATAAAGGTCGTTGTCGATGGTACCGGGCAGACCAATGCAGGTGATGTCGTGCTCCATGGCGAAGTCACGTGCACCTGTCAGCGAACCGTTGCCGCCTATAACAACCAGGGCGTCAATACCCTCCTTTTGGCAGGTCTCGTAAGCCTTCTGCCTTCCTTCTACTGTCATGAACTCTTTGCTGCGGGCACTCTTCAGAATTGTGCCGCCCCTGGTTATGATACCACTGACGTCCTCGGTGGTAAACTCTTTCACCTCGTCGTTCATCAGTCCCTCGTAACCACGATAGATACCCATGATTCTGAAGCCGTTGTAAATACCAGCGCGTGTGACGGCGCGAATAGCTGCATTCATGCCGGGAGAATCACCGCCCGACGTAAGAATACCAATAGTCTTAATCTTACCCATAGTCGTTTTTGTTTTGGATTTATTTTTCTTATAACTTTATACTCATATTTCGCATTTCACATTTCACGTTGTGAAGCGTTTATTTTTCCCGCGTGCAAAAATAGTAATTTTTTTAAATAAAACCATAATTGAAAGAAAAAAAAGAAAAATTTTTTGTCCTTTTCTCCATTTTCCCCCTTACTGCGGCATTATTTTCTTGAGGAGCTTGACGGCCTCGGAGACATTGGGGATGCTCTTGATGACAAGGCGGTTATTACTTCCGACCTTCTTGAAGTCGCAAAGCTGCGGATGGCGGCCGACATAATTCAGTATGGCATCGAAGAAGCGGCTTTGGTAGAAGACACTCTGCTCGTTGCTGACAAACTGCATCTGCATGAGGTGCTGCTTGAGGATGAGCTTTTCGCAGCCCAGACGGCGGCCAAGGCGGCGTAGCAGTACCACCATCAATAATTCTTCTCCTTCAGGCGGCAGCGGCCCGAAGCGGTCTTCCATACGCTGGCGGTAAGCCTCAAGGTCGCTGTCGGTCTCGATATTGTCGAGCTCGCGGTAGAGAAGCATCCTCTCGCTGCTGCCAGGGACGTAGTAGTCAGGGAAATACATCTGGAGGTCACTCTCAATGGTGCAGTCGTCAACGAAGTCTTCGCCTGAGAGATTGTCACCTTCGTCGAGCTGTTCCTTGTAGAGGTCCTGGAACTCATCATTCTTCAGTTCGTTGACGGCCTGTGAGAGAATCTTCTGATAGGTCTCGTAACCAAGGTCTTCCATAAATCCTGACTGCTCTGCTCCAAGCAGATTGCCTGCTCCGCGAATGTCGAGATCCTGCATGGCCAGAGAGAAACCGCTGCCAAGGTCGGCGAAGGTTTCGAGTGCCTCCAGACGGCGACGGCTTTCAGTTGGCAGATAGGCCAGCGGTGGCGCCAGCAGATAACAGAAGGCTTTCTTGTTGCTGCGTCCTACGCGTCCTCGCATCTGGTGGAGGTCGCTGAGGCCGAAGTGGTTGGCATCATTGATGATGATGGTGTTGGCATTGGGGATGTCGATGCCGTTCTCAACGATGGTCGTTGAGATGAGCACGTCATAGTCGTAGTTGATGAATCCCGTAATGATTTTCTCCAGTTCGTCAGGGCGCATCTGTCCGTGTCCGACGGCAATGCGGCAGTCGGGGATGTGACGCTCGATAATCTCGCGCATCTTGTCGAGGGTGGCGATGCGGTTGCAGACGAAATAGACCTGCCCGTCGCGTGACATCTCGAAATTGATGGCTTCCGTGATAAGCTCCGCAGAGAAGGTTGCCACCTGTGTGTCGATAGGCTGACGGTTGGGTGGGGGAGTGCGCATGATGCTCATATCCCTAGCTCCCATCAGCGAGAACTGCAGGGTGCGCGGAATGGGCGTTGCGGACATTGTCAGAGTGTCGATGTTGCTCTTCATCTGGCGCAGCTTCTCCTTGGTGGAGACGCCGAATTTCTGTTCTTCGTCGATGATGAGCAGCCCCAGGTCTTTCCACTTCACGCTATTGGTGAGCATGCGGTGTGTGCCTATCAGGATGTCGGTCTCGCCGCTGGCGAGTGTTGCGAGCAGCTCCTTAGTCTGCTTCGTGGTGCGAGCCCTTGAGAAATAATCGACCTTCACAGGCATATTCTGCAGACGTTTTGAGAAGGTCTTATAATGCTGCAACGCCAGCACCGTCGTAGGCACCAGTACTGCCACCTGCTTGCCGTCGCTTGCGGCCTTGAAGGCAGCACGGATGGCTACCTCTGTCTTGCCGAAGCCCACATCGCCGCAGATGAGACGGTCCATTGGGCGGGCCTTCTCCATATCCTGCTTCACCTCCTGCGTCGCCTTGATCTGGTCGGGGGTGTCCTCATAGAGGAAGGAGCCTTCGAGCTCGTGTTGCAGATAGGTGTCGGCAGAAAAGGCAAAACCCTTCTCGTGCCTGCGCTTGGCATAGAGTTTGATGAGGTCGCGGGCGATGTCCTTGATGCGCGTCTTGGCACGTTCCTTGATGCGCTCCCACGCTCCTGTGCCGAGGGCGCTGAGACGAGGTGCCTCACCAGCATCGGAACGGCGGTATTTGCTTATCTTATATAAAGAATGTATAGAGACATCGACCTTGTCGTTGTTCTGGTAGATGATGCGTATGACCTCCTGATAACCCTGCGTAACGGTGCCGTCGGCATTCTTTGTCGTGGTTGGCACTCTGACGAGACCAGCGAACTTTCCGATGCCGAAATCGACATGCACGATGAAGTCGCCCGGCTCCATCTCCTGCAACTCCTTCATGGTGAGGGCCATCTTGCCTCTCTTGGCACTCTGACCCTGCAGCTGGTATTTGTGGAAACGCTCGAAAATCTGGTGGTCAGTGAGGAAGACTGCCATCATGGTGTCATCGACAAAACCTTCGTGCAGAGTACCCTTGACGGGCGTAGGTAATACCTCAGCGGCGGAGGTGTTGATGAGTATCTCCTTAAGACGCTCCTGCTGCTTGTCGCTGTCGGAGAGGATGAAAGTCCTGTAGCCCCTGTCGGAGTATTCGCACAGCGTCTGTGAGAGAAGTTCGAAATTCTTGTGGAAGAGCGGCTGTGGCTGGCAGGTGAAGGACAGCTTTGCCGACTTCTCGTCGCCAGGGGCTGACAGCTCTATCCATCTGAAATCCCTGACAGCCTTCTCGAAGTCTGTGCGGCGGATGAGATTGAGTTCTGCCGTCAGCTCGCGCATGATGTCAGCCTGCTCTGCCTCAGTAGCTGTTGTGAGGCGGTCAGAGAGGGCCTGCTTTGAAAAGCCGTCCTTATAGATATAGTCTATGGCATCGACAACGTAGCTCATGTCGTGGGTTACGATGACGGTATCGGCAGGAAGCATTGAAAGGAAGGGCTTTTTGGGCGTCTGCGAGCGCGATATCTCAGGTACGATGCTTATCTTCTCAAGTTGCTCAACGGACAGCTGGGTCTCTACGTTGAAGGTGCGTATGGTATCAATCTCGTTGTCGAAGAAGTCTATGCGGAACGGGTCGTCGTTGCTGTAGGAGAAGATATCGACAATGCTACCCCTGACGGCATACTGCCCAGGTTCATAGACATAGTCCTGCATGCTGAATCCCAGGGCCTGCAACTGTTTCTCAAGTTCGGTAAGAGGTATCTCCTCACCCTTGCGGAGGGTGATGTTGCGGCTGTCGAGCTCCTGCTGGCTGATGACCAGTTCGGAGAGTGCTGCAGGATAGGTGACAATCTTCAGCGGCCCCTCTTCTGACGATGCAAGGCGTGTCAGTACCTCTGTGCGCAGTATGGCACTTGCGGCATCGCGCTGTCCGAATTTCACAGCACGCTTGTATGACGAGGGAAAGAAGACGGCACTGCCGTCCTGCAGGTTCTTAAGGTCCTGATAGAGATAGCCCGCCTCGTCGGCATCGCGCATGATAAAGAGCATATCTGAGCGCAGGCCGGAAAAGAGTGTGGCAACAGAACTCTGCGTAAGACCGCTTATAGCAGCCCTGCGTACGCTGTTCTTCTTAAGAAGTGATGCCAACGCCTTGCCCGAAGCACTCTTGGCATAGAGAGACGATATTTCGCTCAGTAACATTTTCAGTTTGCGAAAGTACAAAAAAGTATTGTAACTTCTTGCTTAAGAAACGAGAAAAATGCAAAAAAAACTTAATAAATAGGCTAATCGGTGTTCTAGATGTCTATTTGTTGAATATTTTTAGTACCTTTGCAAAGCATGGCGGTTAATGCCATAAAGCAAGAAATTTTCAAATAACATTGTTCAATATTTTTAAACTAAAAACATCCTAATTTATGTCACAAAAAAGAGTTTATACCTTCGGCAACGGACAGGCAGAGGGTAATGCGCAGATGCGCGAAGCACTTGGTGGTAAAGGAGCTAACTTGGCAGAGATGAACCTCATCGGCGTGCCAGTGCCTCCAGGTTTCACAATTACAACTGACACATGTAATGAGTATTACGAGGTTGGTCAGGACAAGATTGTGGAGCTCCTCAATGACGATGTAATGGCTGCTGTAAAGCATGTTGAGTCATTGATGAACTGCAAGTTCGGCGACCCAGCAAACCCACTGCTCGTGAGTGTACGTTCCGGTGCCCGCGCTTCAATGCCTGGCATGATGGATACCATTCTGAACCTCGGTCTGAATGACGTGGTAGCAGAGGGTATGTGCAAGAAGACCAACAACCCACACTTTGTTTATGACTCATATCGCCGTTTCGTACAGATGTACGGTGACGTTGTGCTCGGTATGAAACCAGTGAACAAGGAAGATATAGATCCATTCGAGAAGATTATCGAAGAGGTTAAGAAAGAGCAGGGTGTAGTACTTGACAAGGACCTGAGCGTAGAGTCTCTGAAGAAGCTCGTTGCTCTCTTCAAGAGCGCCATCAAGGAGCAGACCGGTTCTGACTTCCCAGAAGACCCAATCACACAGCTGTGGGGTGCTATCTGTGCAGTGTTCCGTTCTTGGATGAACGAGCGCGCTATCCTCTATCGTAAGATGGAAGGTATTCCTGACGAGTGGGGTACAGCCGTTTCAGTTATGGCAATGGTATTCGGTAACATGGGTGACACATCTGCTACTGGCGTTTGCTTCTCTCGCGACGCAGGTAACGGTGAGAATATCTTCAATGGTGAGTACCTTATTAACGCTCAGGGTGAGGACGTTGTGGCTGGTATCCGTACACCACAGCAGATCACAAAGGTCGGCTCACAGCGTTGGGCTAAGCGTGCAGGCATCTCTGAGGAGGAGCGCGTAGCTAAGTATCCTTCTATGGAAGAGGCTATGCCAGAGCTTTACAAGGAGTTGGACGCACTTCAGGACAAACTGGAGAAGCACTATCACGATATGCAGGATATGGAGTTCACCGTTCAGGAGGGTAAGCTTTGGTTCCTCCAGACACGTAACGGTAAGCGTACAGGTACTGCAATGGTTAAGATTGCTATGGATCTCGTTAAGGAAGGACTTATCGACGAGAAGACAGCAATCATGCGTTGCGAGCCTCAGAAGCTCGACGAGCTGCTCCACCCAGTATTCGATAAGGATGCTCTGTCAAAGGCAAAGGTTATCACACAAGGTCTGCCAGCATCTCCTGGTGCTGCTTGCGGACAGATTGTGTTCCATGCTGATGATGCACAGGAGTGGGCTGCTAACGGCCACAAGGTTATCATGGTTCGTATCGAGACATCTCCAGAAGACCTTGCTGGTATGGCAAGTGCTGAGGGTATCCTGACAGCTCGTGGCGGTATGACATCTCACGCTGCTGTTGTGGCTCGTGGTATGGGTAAGTGCTGCGTATCTGGTGCAGGTGCTATCAACGTAAACTACAAGAACAAGACTGTTGAAATCGAAGGCGTAACATATAAGGAAGGCGACTACATCTCTCTGAACGGTACTACTGGTCAGGTATATGCTGGTGAGATTGCTACAAAGGCTGCTGAGCTGAGTGGTGACTTCAAGGCCCTGATGGACCTCTGCGACAAATATACCAAGATGGAGATTCGCACCAATGCCGACACACCAAAGGACGCTGAGGTAGCTCGCGCTTTCGGTGCTAAGGGTATCGGTCTGACACGTACAGAGCACATGTTCTTCGAGGATCAGAAGATTGTTGCTATGCGTGAGATGATTCTTGCAAGCGATCAAGCTGGTCGTGAGAAGGCTCTCGCAAAGCCCACCACTTCATGAGTTCGTGCCACACGATCTCGCTGGTCAGCAGACTATGGCGAAGGAGATGGGCGTATCTGTAGAGGAAATACAGAAGCGTGTCAACAGCCTCGCTGAGAATAACCCAATGCTCGGCCACCGTGGCTGCCGTCTGGGTATCACATTCCCTGAGATTACAGCTATGCAGACACGTGCTATCCTCGGTGCTGCTTGTCAGCTGAAGAAGGAAGGCTATGACCCACATCCTGAAATCATGGTTCCACTGATTGGTATCCTCTACGAGCTGAAGCAGCAAAAGGCTATCATCCAGAAGACTGCACAGGAAGTCTTCGCTGAGGAGGGTATTGAAATTCCATTTGAAATCGGTACTATGATTGAGATTCCACGTGCTGCCCTGACAGCAGATCGTATCGCTACAGAGGCAGAGTACTTCTCATTCGGTACCAACGACTTGACACAGATGACATTCGGTTACTCTCGTGATGACATCGCAAGCTTCTTGCCAGCATATCTTGAGAAGAAGATTCTGAAGGTTGACCCATTCCAGGTTCTCGACCAGAACGGTGTTGGACAGCTGATTAAGATGGCAGTTGAGAAGGGTCGTGCCGTTCGTCCAGGTATGCGTACAGGTATCTGCGGTGAGCACGGAGGTGAACCATCATCTGTTAAGTTCTGCGCTAAGATAGGCATGAACTACGC
>CACYKA010000010.1 GCA_902774795.1 uncultured Prevotellaceae bacterium
GAATGAGTCGTATTCAATTGTCAAGGCCTGAGATCGATCCTTGTCGGGAATGCGTGAGGCGACATTGCTGTTCCATTCTCTGCAGAAGTCGCTCTTGGTACCCTTGTAGCGGTATATTTCGGGAATTTTCTTGCTTTCGGTAAGTAGTAGGTATATTGGTACTACAGCAGAAGCATTGTTTATCAGGTACTGGTCAGGGGCAGTCTTTATATCAGTCAGCTTTTGTAGATTCAGGAAAACATTGTTAATCTGCTCAATCGTGATATATTCATCGAAATGCACCACGTCATAAACAAAGTCCTGTAAATTGCTTGATACGACAAACTCCCCACCATTCTGTGAATTGAACATTGCCTGAAGGTTGTGGAGCTTGGTCTTGTATTTTTTTATTATCAAGTCTTTATCGCCTGATATTTCACAAATCTCGTTGTACTTGTGTTTTAGTTGTTTTATCTGCTCATCCTTTTCCTCGTTATCCTTTATCAGCAGATCTATCTTCTTTACAAGATTGGGATATACCATCTTGCCGATAACCTCAGTAATGTTCTGGGTTATCTTTTCCGTAGTCTCAGGAGTAGTCTCATCACAGGACCACTCCTTACACATGTCGTCGGTGCTATTGTCCTGAACACCATCCGTCTCTATATTGTAGTCTCTCGTCTCCATAATATCGAAATTTTGTAATTCTGAATACCATAATTATGTGTTTTAAAAATATATAATATTTTCAGTTTGCAAAATTAAGCATTTATTTTCATTCCACCAAGAAAATAGCAGAAATTTTGAATAAAAAAGTTGTATTTCTGAAAAAAAGCGTATATTTGCACCGTAAAAACGCATTAAGTTATGGACGAAAAGAAATATCCGATACCCGAAGAAGAGGGAAACGTAGGCATGGCAAGTGAACCTGTAGCAGAGTATAAGGCTACAGGCAGTGGCTATGAGGGAACGGTTGTAGATGATGACCCAGTGATGTCTGACGCCTATGACCCTGGTATAGGTCCTTATACTATGGAAGAACTGAATGCCCGCATTGACGAGGCAGAAGTGTTCATAGAAAAGGCCGAAAAAGGAGATTGGAGCGACTGGGTGACAGAAGAACAGTCTCGTGCTAATCTTTACAGCAAATACCCATGGCTACAGTAAAATGGACTGTAAAAGCTGACCGTATTTTTGACCAATATGTTTATAACGCATATTTAGAATACGGTCAGAAAACGTCAAATAAATGGATGCAACAGCGTATAGCCTTTGCAGACCGTGTTGCAAAACATCCTGAGTCTTATACTCCAGAAGCATTGCTAACCGAAAGGAAACGAATGTATAGGAGTTGTATTATTATGGGTAGATTCAAGATTATTCATTACTATGCCAAGACCTCTGATACCGTCCATATCGTAGATATCTGGGATATGCGAATGAAGCCCGAAACACTTAAAAACAGAATAAAATAGATATATATGAAAAAACTAACTCTGTTATTCTTCTTCTTAATAAATGTACTAAACATTAGTGCAATAGTTCATGAAGGTTCGTGTGGTGCTAATGCCAGTTGCAAGTTAAATATATTAACAGGAGTTATTTCCATCACAGGAAAATGATCGAAATGAAACAAATAATTATTATCTTTATGTTAACACTCATGACAGTTATTTGTCATGCTAAAAGAACATTCGTTCCGAATTACACATCCTTTATCAGCATAAGCGAACAAGGAGATTCTACAAATGAACGTAGTATCAATACCACTCTTTACAGAGATGACGAGAACGGAATGTTTCGTGTAGCTATCATACATGAAACTTTAACCCGTGAACGCGTCAAATACATCAAACGTATGGAAACTGCTATGTCATTAGCGTCGTTTGCTGCAGTCATGTCTGCTGTCAGTACCTTTAGTAGCGACTGGAAACAACGCTATCGTGGACGAGTGATGACATATGTTAGTGGTACATTGGCTGATATCTACAATCAGAATGTCAATGAAGCGAAGACACTTGAACTTCAAGCTTGGGTGGAGAATACTAGCACAGAGGAAATCATGGTGGCAGACCAAGATAGAGGTTATGTATGGTTTCTGAAACCTGGAGAAAGCATCAATTGCATTTTGGCTAATCCAGATATAATGCAATTACGTATTAGCACTCTCAATCATAGTCGGGTTCACTACATCGCAATAGGTGGAGGTAGTGTTTTGAAAGAGACAGAGGTTGAGTGGGAAGATGATGATGCATGGGTATTCCCCATGCTTGGGGAACAGTATAGTTATGGTAAATTCGAAACTATTGGATACGTGGTGGTAGACAAAAAAACTGCTAATCAGCACAAACTCACTATTGAGGAATTTAAAAAATACAAGCGTGAAGCCAAGGAAAAGATGAAAATACAAAACCAATAACGATATGAAAGAGTTTTGTATGCCTGATGTGAAATCCCTGACAAATGATTTGATGTGCTTGTCAGGGATGTTTCATAAATTTTCTTGATTTATTTTGGATGTTTCGTTTGAAAAGTGTACCTTTGATATGCATCGAAGGTACTCACGTTCGAAAAAACTCAAATTTTATTTGGTTATTTGCTCACTTAATCGTACCTTTGCTGCATGAAACGCGAGGTCTATGAGAGCCAGAAGGCTTTTGCCGGTGAAAAGAAGCCATCAATGCTGCGGCGCTGTGTGGGGCATGACTACACGGAGCGCATGATGTATATGGTGACGATGGTTACGGAAGGTCGCCGGCCGCTTTTTGGAAAGGTGACAGGCCGCAGCGATGCCCCTGCCGACAGCGAACAGTCGCCAAGGGTGGAACTGAGTGAGCTGGGACAGCGGGTCTATGAGGAATTGATGGCGACACCTGCCCATCATTCGGAGATGTCGGTTGTTGCCCTGCAGATGATGCCTGACCATCTGCATGCCATCCTCTTTGTAAAGAAGAAGATGGAGCAGCCTCTTGGCATGGCTTTGCGTGGGTTTAAGCAGAAGTGTAATCAGCATTATAGGGAGCTGGTTTTGGGGGTGAAGTGTGTTGCGTTGGCAACGCAACAGACTGGACTGGCAACGCAACAGACAGGACAAGCAACGCAACAGACAGGACAAGCAACGCAACAGACAGGACTGGCAACGCAACAAACAGGACTGGCAACGCAACAAACGGGACAGGCAACGCAACAAACAGAACTGACACAAGAGAAAAAAGACCGCAGGGGCGAAGACCGCACTCACGGGATGCTCTTTGCGCGTGGATACAACGACAAGCTGTTGTTGCGCGATGGTCAGCTTCAGCGATGGATGGACTATCTCCGTGATAATCCTCGACGGCTGCTGATGAAACGTGAGCAGCCAGACCTTTTTCGCGTACAACGTGGTCTGATGATTGCCGGACAACAGTTTTCTTCCATCGGTAATCGCTTTCTGCTTGAGCGTCCCGTGAAACTGCAGGTGCAGTGCTCACGCCGTCTTACTGACGAGCAGATAGCAGAGAAGCAGGCATGGTGGCTGGAGCAGGCACACAGCGGAGCCGTATTGGTGTCGCCATGTATCTCCAAAGGTGAGAAGCAGGTGATGCGTGCAGCCTTTGACGAGGGGCTGCCTATCATCGTACTTCAGGAGAATGGCTTCACCGACCTTGCGAAGCCTGGCGGGCGTCGCATGGAGGCCTGTGCCCGTGGACAGTTGCTGCTACTTGCTCCTTGGGAGCATCATAACGAACGTCTCACCATACGCCGCAACCAATGCCTTGCGCTGAATGACATGGCTAAATTGATTTGTACTTAAAACAATTAACTAAATGATGCCATCAATGAAGAAATAATGTTTTTTCTCATTTTTTTTGGTTGATTGAGATTATTTTTTTAACTTTGCATTCGTGTTGATACAGAGACTAATTCATAATTCACTAATGACAAAAAGGTTTTTCATACTCCTGACGATGGGGCTGATGATGAGTGCTGGCGTAATGGCTCAGGGCTTTATATCAAGATACCACGACGTAGAGCTTAATGAGGCTCAGGGGAGCGTCAAGTCAATAACATTAAGAGACTTGGCGGGAAAGGTTAAGAGGATTGAATTCACAGAAGAGGGTCAGGAGAAAAACCTGAAAGACCCTGTGTATGACACTAACGGCTACCTGCAGTCGCATAAGCGCAATATGTTTGGATTCACCTTTGTCGCCAACTATACATGGGAATACGACAGAGTGACAAAAATCAGTGGTAACGTGATGAATATGCCTGCTGAAATAGAATATGTATATGATGCCGCAGGGGAACTGACCAGTAATATCGTAAACCTCCAAGGTCACAGAACCGAGGGACAGTACAGCGACTATGAATATGACGAGAGGGGCAACTGGACAAAGCGCAAGTATAGCCTGGCAGGAAAGGAGTTTACGGAGACACGCACAATAGAGTACTATTGATAATTGATAGTTGACAATTGATAATTAAGAATTGAGGCCTTTAACGATATATAAAGCGAGTGCTGGGAGTGGTAAGACATACCGCCTGGCGATGGATTACATAAACCTTCTGCTCCATGACCCGACGGCGTATGAGAGCATCCTTGCCGTGACCTTCACCAATAAGGCGACGGCAGAGATGAAACGCCGCATACTGATGGAACTGTGGGCGGTGACGCAGGATGAGAAACGTTCAATCATAGAGCGTCGCAAGGCCGCACAGGCGCTGACGCTGCTGCTCGACAACTACCACTTCTTCAGGGTGCAGACCATCGACACTTTCTTTCAGGCTGTGCTGCGCAACCTGGCCAAGGAGCTGCAGCTGAATGCCAACCTCAAGGTGTCGCTGAGCAATGACGAGGTGGTGAGCGAGGCGGTGGATGACCTTATAGACACGCTTGCCGATGACAAGAAACTGAGGCGCATAGTGATGAACTATGTGAAGGACTCAATGAAAGAGGGCAGGAAGTGGAATGTCATCAGCGACATAAAGGACTTCGGCAACACCATTTTCAAGGAATTATACAAGGTAAACCGCCACAAGTTGGAGGAGGCATTCAAGAATGAGAATTTCTTTGACGAATACCGGAAGAAACTGCGTGAACTGCGCGACAGCGTAGGTACAGGATACACAGATGCAGCCACAAAAGTGCTGGACGAGATGCGGGCAAGAGGGCTGGATATTGATGACTTCATCAGAAAAGGCACCGGCCCGATGTCGTATTTCCTGAAGTTGCAGGATGGCAGATTCTACGACGATGCAAACCTCATGAACAAGACGGTGACTGAGGCTATGGACGACCCGACGAAGTGGTACACCAAGGCAAAGGCCTCGAACACTGACCTCACAACGTTTGTAGAGGAGGTTATACTGCCGGCGATAAGAAAGATAGAGAAGACACGCCACAAGGATGCTGTGACGTATAACAGCGCAAACGTGACCCTGCGCCACCTTAACGACATGAGGCTGCTGGCGCGCATAGAAGACAGCGCACACAACCTTAACGAGGCAGCACAGCGCTTTATGCTGAGCGATACGCAGAGCCTGCTCCATGAGATAATAGGAGAGGACGATGCACCATTTATTTTCGAGAAGATTGGCTCTCGCCTGAAGCATGTCATGATAGACGAGTTTCAGGATACGAGTACCGTGCAGTGGAAGAACTTCCTCACCCTGCTGAGGGAGTGTATGAGTACATGCGACAGTACTAACCAAAAGCTATGCAACAACCTCATCGTGGGCGATGTGAAGCAGAGCATATACCGCTTCCGTTCTGGTGACTGGCGACTGCTCAATAACCTGGAAGACAGCTTCGGGGAGCAGTGTAAGGTGGAGCCGCTGAAAACCAACTGGCGCTCGTGGAAGAATGTGGTGAATTTCAATAATGTCTTCCTACGTGAGGTTGCCGATGCAGAGATAGCAGAGATAACGGACGAAAAATGGCAGGAAGACCTGCGGCGTGCATACAGCGACGTGGAGCAGATAGTGGCAGAACGAAACGAGAATACCGGCGGATTGGTACACATAGAACTGCTGCCGCCTGCACAGACACCGGAGACGCCCGAGAAGGTATATGAGATAATATGCCAGTTGATGGAAAAGGGTGCACGTCAGAGCGACATTGCCGTATTGGTGCGCAGGAAGAGTGAAGTGTGTGAGATTGCCGACTATCTTGAGTCGGAGGGCTTGCATGTGCTTTCTGCCGAAGCCTTCAGACTGGATGCATCGCAGAACGTGGTTACCATAGTGAATGCCATGAAGGTGCTGGCACGTCCCAAGGACGAACTGGCAAGGGCGTATATCACGTTGACGGCACCTGACGTAATGACACAGCTTGAGGAACAGCGCCAGACTCTTGTGCAGAAGACTCTCCACGACCTTGCAGAACACCTCATAAGCATCATAGGAAGCTATGAGCCGGCTTTCGTGACGGCGTTCTTCGACCGTCTGGAAACATTCACCACCGACATCTCGCCGGTGCTGGAGGACTTCATCGAGGCGTGGGATGAGAACCTGTGTGGCGATACGATAGAGACGACTTCGGGCGACGGTATCACAATCATGACGATACACAAGAGTAAGGGCCTGGAGTTCAACCACGTCATAGTGCCTTATTGTAACTGGGACGGCAATCCGCCGTTTGCCAATACGCTGTGGGTGGAGCCGAAGGTGGCACCATTCTCAGAACTGCCGCTGGTGCCTGTTGACTACAGGAATGCCACATCGCTTAACAACACCATCTATGAGGCTGACGGTACGGAAGAGTATATACAGAGTGTGGTGGATAATTACAACCTCCTGTATGTTGCCATGACTCGTCCGCGTCATTCGCTCTTTGTCATCGGCGAACGCGACAGCAAGGGTTTCAAACGCTCGCGGCTGATGGAACTGGCTATGCGTAAGATGAGTGAAAAGAAAGACATCAAGAAAGTGGAACTGCACGTCAGCGGCCTTGACGACAAAGATGCGTCACTCACCATGACCTACGGACATCTGGAGGTGAAAAGTCCTGATACCAAACAGGCAGGCAAACCGGCAGACAAACCGGCAGACAAACCGGAGGGCAAGCCTAAAAATCCGTTCGATTTGCCGGAGGATACAGAGGTGATGACATCTCTGCCTTCATACTGCCCAATGGTGGATTTCCGTCAGAGTGTCGCCTCACAGCGTTTTGCTGCAGACGATGATGCATACGAGAAGATGAGGGCCCGCATAGAGGGTACTGAGCAGCACTGGATTTTTTCACATATCAGGACGCTGGATGATGTGCCGCCGGAATATGAGGAGGCTTTCAACAATGAACAGGTGCGCCAGTGGTTTGACCCTCATTGGAAAGTCTTCAACGAATGTTCCATCATAACCGCTTCGGGCGAATACCGTCCTGACCGCGTCATTACCGACGGTAAACAAACCATCGTCATAGACTTCAAGTTCGGCAGTCCACACGACGGATACAAGAGACAGGTGCGTAACTATATGAATCTGCTCTCAAGGATGGGTTATCCCGACGTGCAGGGCTACCTGTGGTATGTTTCTCAAAGTTCAATAATCAAGGTTTAACATCAGCCCTCATACATCAGCCATCTAACATGTTTTTAGAATCAGTAGCTTCAAGTTTACATGCCGAATTCAATGGCAACCTCTCCGACGTTACTGTCGTGTTTCCGAACAAGCGTGCATCGCTGTTCATGAACAGGGCATTGGCTGAGATTCAGACGCCCGTATGGTCGCCGCGATATATCACTATCTCCGAACTCTTCAGGAGCTGTTCTCCTGATGTGCAGCTGGCTGACCGAATACAACTCGTCATAGAACTGTATGAGGTTTACTGTAAGGTTACAGGTTCAACAGAATCGCTGGATCAATTCTACGGATGGGGTGAGCTGATGCTGGCAGACTTTGACGATATAGACAAGCACATGGCGGATGCAGAGCAGATATTCACACTGCTTAGCGACATACATGAACTTGATGGCATTGACTATCTTTCTGATAACCAGAAAAAAGAGCTGCATCGCTTCTTCTCAAACTTCACCGAGAGTCACAGCACAGAACTCAAACAGCGTTTCCTTAGGCTATGGAAGCGTTTCGGAGAGATTTATACTACATACCACAGCGTGCTCCTAAGCAAAGGCATAGCATACGAAGGCATGCTGTACCGCAGGGTCATAGAGAATATAAACTCTCAACTCTCAACTCTCAACTATCAACTAAAATACGTTTTCGTCGGCTTCAACTATATCACTCCCGTTGAGCAGAGGCTGTTCGATTATCTAAGGAAAGAGGGTAGGGCGCTGTTCTATCAGGATGACGAACCGGCAGACCCGCTGCCTGTGACGTTTCTTGCAAGTCCTACCAACGACCTGCAGGCAAGGTATATATCTGATTGGCTCACGCCGGAGCGCATAGCAGCAGGCAGAAAGACCGCCATAGTTCTTGCTGACGAGACTCTTCTTGAGACGGTGCTTCATTGTATTCCGCCGTCTGTGGAACATGTAAACATCACTGTGGGTTATCCTCTTGCCAAGGCACCGATATCGTCTTTGGTACGTCTGTATAGCACCATGCTGCAGCGTAAGGCCCTGACCCTGCACAGCGTCAACTCCCTGTTGCGTCATCCGTACATGCAACTGGTATCGGAGAAGACACAGCAACTGCACGAAACACTTAATGACCAGTTGTGTTATTACCCCACGCTGGAAGACCTGGCATTGGACGAGAACCTCAGGCTTTTCTTTACACCTGCCGAAGATGTCCTTGAACGTCTGATGTGGCTTGTGGAGACAATAGCAAGGTCAGAGCAGATGACTGATGATTTCTTTCATGAGTCAGTATTCAGAATGTACTGTATTCTTGAGCGTATGCAGGACATCATGCGTGACTTTGATATTTCTCCGACGCTGTTCAATAATCTTCTCGTTCAGATAATAAAGACTACCACGATACCTTTCCACGGCGAACCCCTGGAGGGAATACAGATAATGGGTGTGCTGGAGACCCGTAACCTGGACTTCGACCATGTGCTGATGCTCTCATGCAACGAGGGCTATATGCCCGCCCACGTCAGCGACACTTCGTTCATTCCGTATTATGTCCGCAGGGGCTATTCGCTGACAACCATTGACAATAAGGTGTCTATCTACCGTTATTACTTCGAACATCTGCTGAAACGCTGCCCTGATGTAACGCTGGTGTATAGCAATGCCACCACCGACGGCAAGGTGAACGAGATGTCACGCTTTATGCTTCAGCATCTGGCTGCCCATGCAAACCTTGTGACTCATCGTAGTCTCGTCACCCAGACACAGGAAACAGCGGCAGAACTTTCAACTTTCAACTTTAAACTTTCAACTCTCAACTCCCCATTGTCCCCATCTTCTCTTGCCCGCTACCTGCGTTGTCCGAAGTCATTCTACTATAATAAGATTCTTGGTATCAGTGATGTTGAGGAAAGTGATGAAGAAGAGATGGATGCACGCACCTTCGGAAATATCTTCCATAAGGCGGCAGAACTCCTGTATCGTCCTCACGAAGGGCATACTCTCCCAAAGACATTTTTCGATGGCTTGCTTAACGAAGAAGGTCATGTGACGCTCAGCCGTCTGGTGGACGAGGCAATCCGCAAGGAACTCTTTAAAATGAAAGACGATTCCCGCAAGATGCCGAAACTCGGAGGTCTGCAGGTCATAAACCGCGAAATGGTGCTGACATTCCTCCGGAACCTCGTAGCCTATGATGCTTCGATGGCTCCGGTAACAATCCTCGGACTTGAGAAACAGATTATAAGGAATGTGATGCCCGATGTAAAGATAATAGGTTTCATTGACCGCATAGACAAGGTTGTTATCGACGGTAAGGAGTATGTCCGCATCATCGACTATAAGACAGGACGTCTGTCAGGACGTTCAAAATTGGAACTGCCAAGCGTTGAGGATATCTTCCAGCCGGAATCAATATCAAAGCACTCCGACTACTTCCTGCAGGCATTGCTCTATTGCAGTTTGCTCGCAGACACGAAGGAGCCTCTTCTGCCTAACCTTTTCTATGTACAGCATCTGGGTGAGGAGTCATACTCTCCCAATCTTGTTCTCGACAGGATGCCCGTTCTCGATGCACGTCAGTATAAGGAGCCGTTCATGCAGGGAATACGCAACCTCATCAACGAGATTCTCAACCCAGAAAATACATTCCCTTGCACAGAAGATACTACTCGTTGCAGGAATTGCAGCTATTGGTCAATATGCAAAATAAGTCAGCAATGAAAAAAGTACGAATAACAGCCATGCGGCAGACGGTCTATCATGACCTTATGGAGAAGTACGAAAATCCCATTGAGCATACCTGCGACGTCAAGGTTGGACAACAGTGGATTTCTGTTGACGGCAAGTGTCCGGAGG
Organism: uncultured Prevotellaceae bacterium; assembly: GCA_902774795.1. Lineage (GTDB taxonomy): Bacteria > Bacteroidota > Bacteroidia > Bacteroidales > Bacteroidaceae > Prevotella. Next base: position 10,353 of record CACYKA010000010.1, read on the forward strand.
GCATGTGTCCCTCTGCATGGGAGTCCATGAAAGAATTCGTTGAGTCGCTGGCAAGAGGCGAGGGAAATTTCTACGACGGATGGATGCAGAATCCGATGAGTGCAATGATAAGTTGCAACGACGGCTTCCGCCCCTTCAGCTTTTATATAGAAGCAATAGAATAAATTCTCCCTTCTGACCTCTTCTTGCGCTCCGTAGGTGCTCAGGCGAGCAGAGCTCGGAGTCCTTCATTTTAATAACTGGCTGGCGATGCTGCTTAGTGGTGTAGTACCGTCAGTAACACGCTCCAGAATCTGCCAGTCAATGCGGTAGTCCTGGCGTTCATCAATGGCAATACAGTTCTTCGACAACCATTTGACGTTGTGGGTGATGTTATTTGATTTGAAGCTTGTTTTGCTGTAATATTCTACATTCATTATACCGCCGCCGCGACCTCCAGCTATCAATACCAAATTCTTGGGAGACATTACATAATAACTGTTGTAATACTTGCTCTTAGGATAATTTGCGCGAAGTTCAGCAACCTCTTTCTTTAGGTTATTCAATTCATCCACATAGCCTATCAGACGCCATGTGCCCGTCAGGGGATTATTGGCATCTGTCTCAGCCTTTCCTGTGAGCGCATCAAAGGCTATGCGACCCATGTCAGAATATTGTCCTGATTCATATTTCTCTATACACCAGTCATTGTCAGGGAAGTATAGGTGATGTGAATTCTCACTCCACCACTTCAGGGTAAAATGGTCGGCATTACTGTCGTATATCAGTGTACTCTTTTCAGCTTCTGACTTCGGTTGGTCACCCGTGTAGTTGAACACCTGTTTGTCGTTGTCCACGATGTTGAAGAATGCATTCTGAACGCTTACCATCATTGTGATGCTGTCGGTGCAAATCTTGTATTGGTCAAAAGGAGCCTTTATTTCTCCCTGCTTACCAGTGAGTGTCATCATCTTGTATATGCCACGTGGGTTCTCCGTCTGTGCTGCTGCTCCCAGTGTCAGGGTAGCAAGCAACATCGTGATGAATGTTTTCTTCATAATTTACAACGTGATGTTCTCTATTTTAAGTTTCAAGGTACCTGCCGGAACATGCACCTCTACCATGTCGCCCTCTTTACGGTTCAGCAGAGCCTGGCCTATGGGTGACTTGATAGAAATCTTTCCTTCGCTCATATTTGCCTCATGGGGACTGACGATGGTGTATGTCATTGTAGCATTGTTGCCTACGTTTGTCATAGTTACCCTGCTCAGCAGTCCAACTTTGTCGCTTCCGAGTCTTGACATGTCAACCACCCTGGCGTGCTCAAGCACCCTCTGCTTGAAGCGTATTCTGCTCAGCAACTTGGCTTGTTCACGCTTTGCTGCATGATATTCAAAGTTCTCGCTCAAATCTCCCTGAGCACGTGCTTCTGCTATTGCATCTTTTATCTGCGGCAATTCCACAGTCTCTAACTGATGAAGTTCTGCTACGAGTTTGTCGTAGCCCTCTTGAGACATATATTCCATTATATGTTTTTTTATTTTATGATTAATAGTTAGCCAAATTTATCTGGTTCTCTCTCGCTCCATGTCAGCACGGCTTCGCGACTTTGTAACGAGCCATACACCGCTGAACACCAGTATCACCGCCAGCGCATGGCTGGGACGAAGGATGCCGATTCCTGTTAGTACACTCACGATGACCGATACCAATGGCTGTACGTAGTTATATACCGATACCACTGTGGGGCGTAGTGTCTTCTGACCAATCATTGTCAAGACGTAGCCTATATAGGTGCCGAAAAATACCACATATCCGGCTTCCCACCATGTCTTGTCTGGTATGGGGTGACTGACTACTTCACTGACATGCCCGAAGGTGAACGGAACGATAAATAGTGTGGCCCATAGGAACATCCACTTGTTGATGGTGAAGACGGAGTAGCGCTTAATCAGCTTATTAAATAAGGAAAGATACAGGGCGAAAGAAAACTGTGCTGTCAAACATAGCAAATCGCCGCGAATATCACCTACCTTGTCGCTGCTGTTAGCTGCCGATGTAAGGATGAGTATCAATGCTCCGCTGCATCCCAGTAATACGCCGATGGCTTTCTTGCCCGTGATAGGCTCCTTCAGGATTATTGCAGCCAGAATCATTGCGAAGATAGGCATCGATGTGGTGACTATCGAGGCATTGATTGGAGAGGTTATCGACAGACCTAAGGTATAACAGCACTGGTTTGTCACCAAGCCGAAGAAGCCTGCTCCGATGAACATCAGCTTATCCTTGAGCGACACATGTTCGTGCTTTACAAACAGCGATGTAAGCCAGAAAAGCAGACAGCCTCCTGCTACGCGGAAAGTAACCATCGTCAGACCGTCAAGCCCATGCGTCATTGCATCCTTGCCAAGTGGAGCCATAAGGCCCCAGAAGGCACATGCTCCGAACATCGAAAGATGGGCGATGATTGGCCTGCGATTGTCGTTACTTTCCACCTTTAACCTTTAACCCTTAACCTTTAACCGTTATTTCATCTCCCACCAGTCGAAGTTGAAGAGCTTCGGACCCTTACGTCCTCTGAATACAAAGTAGAGGTCGGCGGTGCGGGGCAGGGTAGTAGTAGCTGCCTTAAAGTCTGCAGAGAGTGTCTTCCAGCAGTCCCATCCACCTGTTCCTGGCACTTGCAGAGTACCCAGCAAAGTACCTTTGATGCTGTCGATATGCACCTCTATCTGACCTCCGCGAAGACCGCTTGCAACACGGGCAGAGAACTTGCTTGGACATGTGCCGCCCAATTCTACATTCTGAAGTTTGATATAGTCGCCGTCATGTATGTCAGTAACATATACCTCGAGTTTCTTACCTGCTTCGCGCTGTTCTGTCTTTATACCTTTTGAGAATGCCATTGTCTCAGCCTCAACCTTTGTGTAAGGATTGAAGGTTGCGATGGGCTTCACGCCTTCGTCGGTAGGCATTATCGTTGGGAACGAACCGTCAGGATTGTATTTGAACTCCTCAACGGCAACACTGCGTCCGAAACCGCCTCCGCCAGGCAGCTTACCTGTGTGATAGAAGAAATATGAGTGTCCCTTAAAGTCTGCAACGCCGCAATGGTTGGTGAATGACTTTGTATCACATAGCGGCATAATCTCTCCTGCATAAGTCCAAGGACCTTCTGGTGACGGTGCCGTGCTGTAGGAAATGTGCTCAGGCACTCCACCGGCAGCATACAGCAGCTGGTATGTTCCATTGCGCTTGTTAAGCCATGGGCCTTCTACGTATGAATCCTTATATTTCTTTCCCTTCTCACGCTTATCCATAGAGGGAGAACCGAAGGCTTCTTCCGTCATGTCGAACTGCTTCACCTCACCATCGAAAGAAATCATGTCCTTGTTGAGTTTTGCATAATATACTCTTGGGTTGCCCCACATTAACCATGCCTGTCCGTCATCGTCAATCATCACTGTAGGGTCGATGTTGTCCCATGAACCATTGTCAAAGAGAGGCTTGCCTATTGCGTCACGGAACGGGCCTGTTGGCGAATCGCTTACTGCTACGCCGATAGCCATACCTTTCTTAATATTAGAGTGAGCACAGATATACCAGTAGAATTTTCCATTACGTTCAATTGTCTGTGCAGCCCATGCACGGTCATCAGCCCAAGAGAAACTTTCCAAAGCCAATGGTGAGCCGTGGTCTTGCCAGTTTACCATGTCGGCAGTAGAATATACGCGCCATTCCTGCATCCAGAAGAAATCGGCATTGTCTTCATCGTGACCTGTATAGACATACATGCGGTCTCCGTGTACCATAGGTGCCGGATCACTGGTGTACCAGGTCTGTACGAAGGGGTTCTGTGAACTGGCTGTCATTGCCACGAACGACAGCATAATAAAGAGAAGTGATTTAAGGCTTTTCATATTACTTATTATGATAATTGTTTTCTTGAATTGCAAAAGGCTAAATACTGATTCAGTACTTAGCCAGTTCATTTTTATGTGCCCAGAACGGGACTCGAACCCGTACACCGTGAAGTATTGGTGTTTGAGACCAACGCGTCTACCAATTCCGCCATCTGGGCTTTAGCGGGTGCAAAGGTACAAAAAATATTGTTCACATCCAAATTTTCTTATGATTTTTTACCAAAGAAATTCTTGTTCGGGTGCATCTTCACTGAAAATAGGCTTGTCAGTGGTCTGTTCTTTTGGGTAGAAATGCACCGCAGAGTCATTGAGCTTAGGATGAGTATTCTTCAGCAAACGGATGATTTCCGAGCCAGCCCATATCATAGGACCGTATCCGTGAGCCGCCATCTTGTGTACTGGCCTATAGGCATAGAAAGCAGGGTCAAAGCCCATACCTGTGCCTACACACGTACCTTCCACCTGTCCCTGTTCGTTTACCTTTGTCTGACAGGCGTTCCAAGCCAGAAGAGCTTGTGCTCCGTATGTCTGTGCGTCAATCCATCCTTCGTTGATGGCGTGGGCTATGCAGTAGCAATAAATGGCTGTGCATGAAGTCTCAAGATATGTGTCGGGCTTGTCAAGAAGCTGATGCCAGAAGCCTGTCTTGTCCTGCAGGGCGCAAAGTCCGTCGATATGCTCCCTCAGCAATGAGAGTACTACCTCATTCTTGCCGCATGCATCAAGCACCTCACACATGGTAAGTATCGCCCATCCGTTAGCACGTCCCCAATGGTAGGCTGGATGTGATGACATACTTTCAACCCATCCGTGACGGAAGAGTTTCTTCTCAGGCATCCACATCTTGTCCTTGAACAGCATTATCTGACTAACTGCATCGTCAGTGCGTCCGTACCATGCCAAGCAAGGCACTCCCATATACATATCGTCAAGCCATACGGTATTGTAGCGCGGACGGAGACGTGCGAAATTGCCGTCCTTCAGGCGATACTGTTTGTTTATGATAAAATCGGTATATCTCTTTATTACTGCATCACTACGCTTCGACACTGTACTCTTGTCAGATTTGTTGAGACGCAGATATGCTGACGCCATTGCTCCGCAGTCGTCGAGAGCTCCTGGATAGAGCACCATGCGCATCTGTGCATCGTAGGTCGGGTCTTTTGCCATTGCAGAGGCTTCCTTCTCTGCCTGAGTTGCTATGAGTCCGAGACGCTGCTTAACGAATTGCAGATAACGGTCATCACCCGTATTTGCAGCAGCACATATCGCAGCCGAATACAATACTCCGGCTTCGTATGATGTCAGACGGAAGTCACCCTGTGGAAGGCGGTTATCAACGGCGGTTGCCGGCATAGCCTTCTCAAGATATGTCAGCACTCGGTCTATGGTACCTTTAACCTCACTCTCTTTTGGTATGCCGTAAGGGGTGACATACTGTGGCTGCATGAGATGCAGCGGGGTGTTGCGGTCGTTGATGTCGTCAGCAAAGGCACTGACCACAGCCATTGTACTTAAGGCAACGAAAAGAAAAAACTTCATATACAAAACTCTAACATCATACATCTTACATCATACATCATACATCATACATCATACCTCTTACATCTTTATATCGTCTGCAGATATTTTTCTGCTTCGAGTGCTGCCTTGCATCCTGTGCCTGCCGCTACTATCGCCTGACGATAAATCGGGTCGCAGACATCGCCTGCAGCAAATACTCCGGGAACGATATTTCCTGATTTGTCACACACCTGCTGTGTATTGCCGACGGTCTTGATGTAACCCATCTCATCAAGGTCCAGTGTGTCGGCGAAAATATCTGTTACAGGTTTGTGGCCTATGGCAAGGAAGAAACCATCTATTGCAACGTCGTAACGCTCCTCGTCAGGCTCTCCCTTACGCTTTACGAGGTGCATGCCCTCCACGCCGTTTTCTCCGTATAGCCCGATTGCATTGTGCTCGAAAAGTATTTCTATATTATCTGCCTCACGCACCCTCTGCTGCATAATCTCTGAAGCACGGAGATAGTTCTTACGCACTACGAGATACACCTTCTTACATAGTCCAGAAAGATACAGCGCATCTTCGCAGGCAGTGTCTCCGCCACCGATTACTGCTGTAACTTTTTTGCGATAGAAGAAGCCGTCGCATGTAGCACATGCACTGACTCCCATACCGTTATATTTCTGCTCGTCAGGCAGACCCAGGTACTTTGCCTTCGCACCGGTGGAGATGATTATGCTGTCAGCCTCAATCACTGTTCCATCATCTGCCGTTGCCTTATATGGTCGTGATGAAAAATCCACGGCGGTAATTTCTCCGTCGCGAATCTCTGTGCCAAAGCGCTCTGCCTGTTCGCGTATCTCCATCATCATCTGGTTGGCATCAACTCCCTGCGGATAACCGGGGAAGTTTTCCACGATGGTGGTCTGTGTTAACTGTCCTCCCTGCTGTGGGCCACAGTATTCTACTGGTGAGAGGTTTGCACGTCCGGCATATATTGCCGCTGTGTATCCGGCAGGTCCGCTGCCGATTATGAGGCATTTTGTTTTCATAAACGATGTCTTAAATTTGTTATTTCTTGCTTGTAGTGTCGTTTTTTACAGACTGGTTTCTTTTTGTTCCATGTGAACCGTTTCCTACGAGACTGCGTGTCATGCCAGTCCCCATGCCGTTAGTGACTCCTGAACGGCGCATGTTTCCGCCCATGAAACGGCTGTTGCCTACATATCCGTTTCTGATGTCCTGTACATTACTGCCATTGTTGTTGACGGTAGAGCGGGTACTGCTGGAGCGCATGTTTGTTGTCTTGTTGCTTTGCTGTCTGTCATTGTCTTCACCATAGATGGCTGTCGTCAGACAGAAAAGTGTTATGACTGTTAAGAGAAATTTCTTCATGGGGCTTATTAGTTTTTTGTTTCAGGCGCAAATATAAGGATTTCCTTAATCATATAGAAAAGGTTTTCCCTATGTCGGCAGGGGAATTCCCTAATCATGCTTTCAGACTGCCCCCGATTTTCTTTGCTATTGCCGTGCGTATCTTCTCTGTTTCCTGCAGTTCCCTTAGCAGTTCCTCCAACTTCTCGTGGTCTTGTGTCACCTTGATATCGTTACGCAGTTGCACCAGCTTTTCCTTTATGTAGTCGTTTCTGAATTCATACAGTAAGTGTTCTATTTTGTCGCGTAGCTGCTCTATCGACAGTTTCACCTCAAAGCTCTTTGACAGCGTTAGTGAGTCCGATACCAGTTTTATGGCGTGGGATGAAATGTCATAGTCAGGATGCAGGGTGAAGTATGCCTCATTGTTGAAGTTTTCTTCCCTGCCGTGTTCTACTGCCTCCTGCAGCATTATGTTATATAGCGGCTCCGGAAACTGCAGTTCGTCTTCCGAGAGGCTGTATGATATCAGTTCTGCGACAGTAAGTGATACGGGATTTCCTTCGTTGTCGGTAAGGTTGTCATAAATTATCTTATTCCCGTACTGTATGATGACTTTCATCAGCAGGTCGGATGCCGTCTCGCTTTTCTTCTTTGCTGCCTTTGGCGTGATAGTTGTTGGCTTTGGAGCAGGCGTCTGTGTCGGAGTATGAGACTGGTCGGATGTATTACCTCTGTCTGAAGGGTATTCCTGTCTGTGTGCCTCCATTTCCTGACGGTACTGTTCTCTGGCTTCCTCCTTGCGAGCTTCCTCACGGTAGGAACGTATCTCTTCGTTCATCTTTGCCGTGAGTGTCTGTTCGCTGAATCCGAGTCGTGCAGAGCAATCCTTTATGTATGCCTCCCGTGCTATCGGGTTGCCTATCATACTGACGCTTCTTATGATGCTAGTTATGGCTTCAGAGCGTTCGTGTGGGTCGGTTACTCCATCCAGCAGCACCTTCGTCTTGAAGGCTATGAAGTCCATCTGGTTTTCCTTTATGTATGCCCTGAATTCCTCGGCAGTATTCTTCTTAGCAAATTCATCAGGATCCTGTCCGTCAGGCAGCAACATCACTTTCACGTTCATTCCTTCCTTCAGCAGCATGTCTGTACCACGCATGGCTGCCTTGATGCCGGCAGCATCGCCGTCGTAGAGCAATACGATGTTCGACGTGAAGCGGTGGAGCATGTGTATCTGGTGTTCCGACAGTGCCGTTCCGCTATTGGCAACTACATTCTCTATGCCGCACTGGTGCATCGAGATAACATCTGTATATCCCTCAACCATATAAACCAGGTTCTCCTTGGCAATAGCTTTCTTTGCCTGGAAGATGCCGTAAAGCTCCTGGTTCTTGTGGAAGATTTCCGAATCGGGGGAGTTAACGTATTTCTGATTCAGTCCCTTGGTGCGTGCATCGAGAACCCTGCCGCCGAAGGCTACTACCTTGCCTGATATGCCTATCCAAGGGAATATAGCCCTACCATTGAAGCGGTCGAAGGGTAGGTTGGTCTTTGCATTTTCGATATGATAGCTCAGTCCCACTTTCAACAGGAATTCCTCCTTGTAACCTTTCTTGAGGGCTTCCTGCGTCATGGCGTGCCTGTCGTTTAGACAGAAGCCCAGACGGAATTTCTCCATTATGTCATCGCGTATTCCCCTTGAGCGGAAATACTGTAGTCCAATGGCTCTGCCGTCAACGTCGTTATGCAGTATGTCCTTGAAGTAGTTTGCTGCCCATTCATTGACTATGAACATGGAGTCGCGTTCCGACTGCTCCTTCTTCTGCTCGTCTGAAAGTTCTGTCTCCTGTATCTCTATGTTATATTTGCGAGCAAGCCAGTGAAGGGCATCGCCATATGTCATCTGCTCGTGTTTCATGATGAAACCTACACAGTCGCCACCCTCACCGCAAACGAAACAGTGGCATGTTCGTCGGGTAGGAGAGACATAGAACGACGGCGTGTGGTCGTCGTGGAAGGGACACAGGCCGCGATAGTTGATACCTACCTTTTTCAGCGATACGAAGTCAGACACCACATCAACAATGTCTGCAGTGTCCTTAATACGTTCTATGGTCGCTCTGTCAATCATTCTATATTATCTCACCTTTCATTTTCACCTTTCACTTCTTAAATATACTGAAGTTTACACTTCCGTAGGAGCGGTGGTCTACAAATCTGGGATGTGCCGAAAAGTCGTTCTGCTTTCCGTGTTCAAAGACTAGGATGCCGCCATCTTTCAGCAGTGGCAATGCCTTGTCTGGAATCTCCGGAAGGGTAGGGAGGGCATATGGCGGGTCGGCGAAGATAAAGTCAAACTGTCTCTTGCACGACTTCAGAAATTTGAATACATCGCCCCTGATAAGGGTATGATTCAGCAGTGCATCGGCATCAGCGTTTCCAGACAGTTTGTCAACACACTGCTGTATGAAGCGTGCATGGTCGCGGTCGAGTTCTACGCTGACAACACTGCTGCAGCCACGTGAGAGCAGCTCCAGCGATATGCTCCCTGTGCCGGCGAAGAGGTCAAGAGCCGCAGTGTCTTCAAAATCAATGTAACCCTGAAGGACATTGAAAATGTTCTCTTTGGCAAAGTCCGTCGTAGGACGGGCCTTGAAACTGCGTGGGATGTCGAAGTGGCGCCCCTTGTATCGTCCTGTTACAATTCGCACTCCGTAACCCTTTCTATGTAAACCTTAAGTTTCTCTTCCAGTGTGTCGGGAATGTCACCGCACAGTGAGAGGATGTCTGCCGTAGCATTCATGCCCAACTGCTTCCATACATACAATATGTAGTACATCATATCCTCCACCTTCGTCACTTCAAACGAATTGGCATATCTGAAGCGATGATGTTCAAAGTAGCAGATGTTCATCTTTCCGTCAAAGAAATACACGAAAAGATTTCTGTCCTGCGTTCCGGTATAGTATTTCTTATATAGCGTCTGCCATACTGGTATGATGATGTTACCTACCTCCACGTCGGAGCAGTTGTCTTCAACCACCATCTTCAGGTCGTTGTTCACTGGATATATGGCAACGGCGTCAAGCAGCGGAATCTCCGTAACATGTTTATTATCGTACTTATAGCCCGTTATCGCAATGTCATACGAGGATTTGGGCTCAAAGTCCTCCTCAATTGGAACCAGTACCACCGGTGTCGAAACCATCAGCGTGGCACGTATGCAGGGAATACCATCGGGCGTCCTCTTGGCAGCCTTCATGTACGACTGCTTGCGGAACACTTCACGCAGGTTGGCTGCTACCGACATTTTATTGTCAATAGCATATTTGTGCTCAGTTGTCGTGCCGTCGGTTTCGGTAACCGTAAAATGCATATATTCGGTTCCTACTGTTATGATTATTTTCTTTTCGTCAGTCATTTCGCATGCAAATATACAAAAAAAACTCCAACACAAGTTATTTTTCTGCTCTTTTCAGAAAATTTTATGTATTCTTTAATATAATGTGTTGCATATTTCAATTTTTTTGTTTTACTTTGTGAGCGAAATTTCTAAACTTTCAATTAAAAATATGAACATTGGGGACAAAGCGCCTGAGATACTAGGCAAAGACGAAACAGGGCGTGAAATACGCCTGAGTGATTACAAGGGACGCAAGCTGGTGCTCTATTTCTATCCGAAAGACAATACCAGCGGATGCACCGCCGAGGCATGCAGCCTGCGCGACCATTATGGCGAACTGCAGGGCGCCGGGTATGAAATTGTTGGTGTGAGCAAAGACTCTGCCGCTTCACATCAGAAGTTCAAGGCAAAGCACAACCTGCCATTCCCGCTTATTGCCGATGTTGACAAAACGCTCCTTGAGGCTATGGGAGCATGGGGAGAGAAGACTATGTATGGCAAAAAGACCATGGGCACCATCCGTACCACCTTTATAATAAATGAAGAAGGTGTCATCGAGCAGATTATGTCCGGCAAACAAATCAACACCAAAGACCACGCCAACCAGATTCTTTAACAATTATCTTTTAACTATTATCTTTTAACTTTTAACTAAATTGAACTCCATTCTCATAGTCCTTCCCATCCTGACACTCCTGATGTTTGACCTTGGGCTCACACTAAGGCCCTCTGACTTTGTACTCATTGCCAAGCGTCCAGGAGCTATGCTCACAGGTCTTTTCGGTCAGCTCATCCTGCTTCCGGCAATCGCCTGGTGCCTCGTGTCAATATTCCAACTGCCACCGATATTTTTTATCGGCATCATGCTCATAGCATGCTGTCCAGGTGGTTCGTCAAGCAATGTTTTCTCCATGCTTGCCAAGGGCGATGTGGCGCTGTCCGTATCACTTACGGCAGTCAGTTCCATCGTGACACTCTTTACCGTGCCGCTGATTTTGCAGTGGACAACCACGTACATAGGTACCGCCGTAGGAGTACAACTGCCGGTAGGAAATCTCTTGATGCAGAATCTAGTTACCATGCTGCTGCCCATCGTCCTCGGCATACTTTGCCGCAGATTCTTTGATACGGCAGCCACGAAGATAGAGCGTGTCCTGTCGCGTCTCGCCTTTCCAGCCCTCATGCTTCTTGCCGGCATCTTCTTCGTGCAGCACTATCACACCATCGTCGATAACTTCTCTGTTCTGGGTTCGTGCGTTCTCATATTGCTCCTTATTGCAGTCAGTCTTGCAGCTGCCATTTCGCGTCTTATGCGTCTCAATACCCAGGAGCGTCGTACCATAGTCATTGAGGTAGGAATGCAGAATGCCGCCCAGGCTATCGCCATCGCCTCAAGTCCGTTCATCTTCAACGACGGCCGCATCGCAATCCCTGCCATCATCTACGCCCTGCTGATGAACGTGATACTCCTCACCTACGTCGGCATAATAAAAACATCAACAAAGAAATCATAAAAAATAGCAGGAATGATTCCTGCTATTTTTTTACTCCCTTCTCACTCCCTTCTCACTCCCCTTCAACTATAATATTGATAATCTCCTGAATGTCGGTACCGTTGACAATGCCGTCACCGTTCACGTCACCACGTATGCCGGTGCCGCCACCGCCGCCGCTGTTGTTAACGGAGAACTTGTACTTTCCGTACCAGTTGGAAGGCTCGAAGAAGTAGTAATTGCCGTTCTTGTCAACCACCTGGTATATCACTTCCAATACATAGGTTGTGCCCTCCTTGAGCCCTGCGGCAAGGTTCTGTGTGGCTCTCGTGCCGACATATTTCTTTGCGAGGATGTCGCCGCCCTCGTCTTCCTGCTCAGTGAATTCCATTCCGTTCCACTGTCCGTTGGAGCCTTCTTCATAGACTTTGTACTGCACGCTGACGCTTTCAATTTCCAGATCCGCGCTGGCGCGCTTCAGGCGCAGTGTGAAGTCGCTTATCTGGAGTGAGCTGACTTCGCCTGGCTGGTCGCTGATGTCGCGTGAGCCGTCGCCAGCGTATGTATAGGTGATGTTGGAATATTTGCCGCCAGTCATGCTCAAGGTCAGTGCGGCAGTATATGTGTCGTAGAAAGTTATGTTGCCGCTCTGGTCACCGCCACCTTTACCTTCGGTCTTGAAGCGGATAGAATAGTTGTTGCCGCCGTTGTTGTAATATGCGGGGCTTTTGTCCTTGTTGGCAACAAAGTAGAAGGTGAGGTACCTGGTTGCGGTGCTGCGATCGTTGTCCTTTACTATCCAGCCGTTGTCCATATTATGCTCAAAGATCTCTCCCGGAATATACCACCATACATTTCCGTCGCCAGCCAGCCCCTCCTGCGCCACCAGTGGAATCTCTATTATCTCGGGGTCCTTGTCGCCGCTTTTGTATTGGGCTCCGTACATCGTTACGTCGTTTACAGGGCCGCTGGTCTGCACCGTGATGGCATCAATCTTGAAGTTCTCTGCCACGGTTTCGCTGAGGTCGAGGGTGCTGAAGCCCGATTCAGGAAAACTTACTCTACTCCCTTCACCGTTGAAGGTGTAGCTGAAGGTCGCATTCGTGATACTCTGTGCTCCTGCAGCTATCGCTGTCAGCAAGAACACTAATGAAAGCAATGTTTTTTTCATAGTCGTAATGATATTTTAAGTTAGTTTTTATTTGGTTCAATTATCGTTGATATTCATATCTGCCGCAAAGGTAGTAATAATTTCCATTCCGTGCAAAAAAAAGGCGAAAAAATAACAGAAATCACGTCACTTTTAGCGATTCCTGCTATCTTTCATTCCCTATTTGTCAGTTCTATTATTATCTGTAAACCGTAGACTGGACTCCGAACTTGCTCGCCTGAGCACCCACGGAGCGCAAGAAACTATAAACTTTACTCCGCATTGACAATTATATTTATTACCTCCTGAATGTCAGTACCGTTGACAACTCCGTCGCCGTTCACGTCGCCAAATTTACCGATCAAGGCACTTAAATCTATTTCGTTTGTTACAGCATCTGAGGGTTCATAACCCTCCTTTGTTGCATATACTATTAGCTGAATCTTTGTTGGTGTGGTTACATTGTTGCCATCATTCGCAGACATTACGGGTGTAGCAATCTGATATTTATATTCTACATCTTCAGTTTGGCATCTGAATATCAACTTGCCATCATAGAAAGCAACAACAGGCGTAGCGCATTTCTTCACTTCAGGCTCGCTGCCTTCATAGTCCTGCCAACGGCCGTTAACCATACATTTCGGAGTCCATCCCTTCGCCTTAGCAGCTGCTACCTGTGTCGTTGTCATAACGTTACCTTCATTAGTGTCAAATATGACATACATCGCGCCATCACTGACAATCGGCATACTCTCAACAAGGGCATCCATTTCTGCACCCTTTATCTGGTTATTGTATATGTACAGTGTCTTCAGCGCAGTATTCTTTGATACATCAAGTGAAGTCAGATTGTTTCTATCGCAAGAAAGGTATGTAAGTTTTGTATTGTTCGATACATCAAGTGATGTAAGTTGGTTGTTAGAGCATCCTAGGAATGTAAGTTCTGTATTCTTTGATACATCCAGCGTAGTTACCTGGTTGTCGCCGAAGTATAGCGTTCCCAGAGCTGTAAAGTATTCTATGCCCTTCAGACTTTTTATACCTTCCATCGGCATACTGATTTTATCAGTTTTAGCAATCTCATCATCTGTCAGCACACCATCCTGGCCAAAAGAATTAAATACCCAATTGCGGAATTTTTCGTCAGGGAAGTTGGTTTCGTTAATATCAACACCATCAAGTTTGCCATCGTAAGACTCCCAATAATTACCATTGTAAAAACATGGTAGCCAACCCATATTCCTTGCAGTCTCCACCTGACTTGTTGTCATAATATTGCCCTCTTCCTCGTTATATATGACGTACATAGAAGCCAAAGGTGTACCCATAGCCATTTCAGGCCAACTAAGGCTATTCACCAATGTATCCATTTCTTTACCTCTTATTCGGTTTTGGTAGATATGCAATGCACGCATTTGAGACATCCCTGACAAATTGAGCGTAGTCAGTCGGTTATTGAAACAGTATAATTCATTCAGCCACTCATTAGCAGACACTTCAAGAGAGGTGAGAAGATTGTTTGAACAGTTTATGTACCATAATCCTGTGATGTTAGACAAATCAAGCGATGTCAACTGATTGTTTTCACATTGCAACCATTGCAACTCTAAATTCTTCGATAAATCAAGCGTGGTAAGTTGGTTGCCAGAGCAATTCAAATGAGACAGATTGTGGATCTTTGACAAGTCAAGGACAGTAATAAGGTTATTGGAGCATTGTAAATCAGAAAGTTTCTCAAAAATCTCTATTCCTTGCAGACTCCGTATTCCCTTGCCATCCATCTGCATAGATGTTGTCCTTCCAATTTCGCTCTCTGTAAGTATTCCATCCTCACCATAAGACTGGCTAAGCAGCCAGTTGCGGAAGTTCTCATCGGGGAAATGTGTCTCGTCTATGGCAAGCCCATCTTCAAAGAGGATATTCCAGTTTTTGCCATCATATATCCTTGGTTTCCATCCTTTTGTTTTTGCATTCTGCACCTGTGTCTCAGTAATAGCGTTGCCTTCACCCTCGTTGTAGATGACATACATATTAGCTTCCTCTACGTTCGGCAGACTTGCTATAAGTGCATCCATCTGAATCCCATTTATCTGGTTTTTATAGAAATATAGGCTTCTCAGTTTTGTGTTTTTTGATAAGTCAAGTGCAGTAAGCTGATTGTTTACACATTCTATGTAATTCAGTTCTGGATTCATCGACAAATCAAGAGAGGTCAACTGATTGTCGGCACAATCCAAATGACCTAACTTTGTATTATTCGAGAGATCTAGTGATGAAAGTCGGTTTTTCTCACAGAACAAGGTTCTCAATGACAAGTTATTCTGCAAGTTTAGTGCTGTGAGCTGACTGTTGTTTTCGCATGTCAGTCTGGACAATGATGTGTTCTTTGACAGGTCAAGCGTGGACAATGGGCTGTATCTGACGGAAAGGTCTGTCAATTTCGTACATCCAGACACATTGAGCGTAGTAAGGTTTTCATTCTTATAGCATTCCAGGCTTGTCAATTCCTTACATCCTGATACGTCGATTATTGTAAGCAGTTTGTTTTTTCCACAGTAAATACTGCTTAGCTTTGTAAATAACTCTATGCCACGCAGGTCCTCAATGTTCGTATCATATATCTGAAAGTCCGTTATGCTCTCAATCTCTGCCTCTGTCAGTACGCCATCTGCACCATATCTTTGGCTCAACACTAAATTACGGAAATTTTCGTCCGGGAAATTTGTTGCATCAATCGACGTTTCTGCACCAGCTGTCTCTATACCGTCAGCATAATACATATCCCACATATAGTAGTCCATAAAACGCATGGGATTCCATCCTTTTTCCTGTGCAGCAGCCACCTGTGACTCTGTCATGAAATTTGCTTCATTGAAGTTGTAAATTATGCGTAGTTCCTTCTGCATCCAGCTATTTACTTCTGGCAGGCCTGCAATAAAGTCATCCATAGCCTTGCCGCTCAACGCGTTCTGATAACATTCCAGTTCAGATAACTCCGTACACCCGCTAATGTTAAGCGAAGTCAGATAATTGTTGTAGCAGTAGAGACTTGACAATTTTGTATTTTTTGATAAGTCAAGAAAGGTCAGGGAGTTGTCCGTACAATATAAATACATGAGTTCTGTAAAGTATTCAATACCTTTCAAACTCTTCATTTCTTCGCCATAAATGCTGATTTGTGTAACTCCTTCAATCTCGTCGCTCGTCAACACACCATCTTGACCGTAATCTTGGGCCAGTATCCATTTGAGGAATCCTGCATCAGGGAAGTTTGTCTCATTGATTTCAACATCAGCACTTGCCATCAGTGGCAGCAAGGTTAAAAATAAAAGAATTTTTTTCATAATTATTTAGTTTAATAGAATTATCTGCCGCAAAGGTAAGAAGATTTTTCTTTCCGTGCAAGAAAAAGGTGAAAAAATAAACAAAGTAAGATAGTAGGAAAGTAGGAAAGTAGGCATTAAGGCCTTTTAAGGTTATAAATAGAGAGAGAATTTATATAATATATTATTAATGGTATATAAATTATATTATAATAGTAATAATAATAAATTTAAAAAAATTTCTACTTATAATGTCCGTCTTCCGCACTCAAAATAGCTTAATGTCGGCTTTCCGCATTTCCTACTTTCTGCCTTTCTTGATAAACAAGCCTTCTCGTCCGATAACCCTGCATTATCCGGCAATAAGGCAGCCTTATTTTGCAATAAGCGTACGTTATTGGAGCTTCGAAAATTACATACGACATATTATTGAAACATGTCAATAAAACTATATCTCAAAGATGTCGTAGTCTTTGTTGTAGGCAGGGGAGTGGATGGACAGAAGGTTGAGGACGGAGTGGAAGATGTAGTGCTGTTCGAGGACGGCTGGGAGATTACTCTTGTAGGTCCTGAAGCCTTCTGATGTCCATACGAGGAACGGTATCTCATACTGCACCTTGGGCGCCAGCTTCATGGGCAGTCCGTGCATGAACATCTTGTTCTCGCCAAGCGACTCTCCGTGGTCGGAGATGTATATCATGGCACTCTTCCAGTCTGTCATTCCGTGCAACGTATTTATCAGACTATCAAGTAGATAGTCGGTGTAGAGTATCGTGTTGTCGTAGGCATTTATGAGCATCGCTATATTCTTCTCGCCTTCCTCTACATTTCTTGCAACGGGCTTGAAAACTTCAAATTCCTTCGGATATTTATCGGCATACTTTGGGCCGTGACTGGTGCTGGTATGGAGTATAATGAGCACCTTGTTTTTAGGGCTCGACTGGATGCGTTCACGGAGTCCCTTTATCAGGATTGCATCGTGGTAAATATTCTCGTCGGGGAACTGCTCGCCCAGCTGTTCGTTAGTAAGATATTCATCGATATGAATGGGCGGCTCACCCCAGTTAGAGGTGCGCCACGACACATCAACACCTGTCCGGAAGGCATAGTTTGGCAGCAGCTCATGGAGGTCGTCGCTTTTCACAGGTTCAAGGATGGCCTTGGCTCCGGCTGTGGTATAGGTGGCACACGAGGTAGCCTCAAAGACCTTCAGGTCAGTATGTTTCTTCAGCAACGGATTGGTGTCACGCTGATAGCCGTAGAGTTGGAAATTAGCCTTTCGTGCCGACTCGCCGATAACGAGTACGACGACTGCTTTCTCATCGTCTGTAATCCTGCCGTCGGGCAGTTTTATTTCCTCCGCCTGTTCGTCGTTACTAAAGCTGATGACGCGCCCCGTATTGGCAATGTATGACCAGGGTTGTAACAGTCCGCCTAACTCTGTGTCGTGCTCAGTAAGAAACAGCGTTTGTCCGATATTAAGCAAGGCCACAAGTAACACGATGAGCAACGAACTGCCACAGTATATTCCCATCTTCTTTACCTTGCCGTACACCACCGGCTGCATAAGGCAATACAGGGCAGGCAGCACACCGAAGACAAGGATAGATAGCCACAGCGACCAGCTGAAGAAGCCCGAAGCCTCAGAGTAGCGGGTGTTGAAGACATTCTCGATGGTGGTGGCATCTATCATCACGCTGTATGTCACAATGAAATATACGGCTGTGGCATTGATGATAGCGAGGAGGGCCAGCAGAATGCGTCCCACCGTCTTCGTCAAGAACATCACAAGATAGGTCATCATGAAGTTTAGCGCCAGCATAATAACCGTCAGCGACGCCAACAAGAATATTTTTCCCCCTAAGCCTTCATTGGTATTCTCTGCCACATAATTAAAGAATGGCAGATTGTAAAGCAGCAAGGTTCCGATGCTGACAATACATGAAAAAGTGAAGAGGGAACATCTTTTGTTCTTGAAAATATTCATAGGCCTTAGAAAAAAGAATCCCGATAAACGTTTGTTTATCAGGATGTTATAGTTGCGGAGGCAGGACTCGAACATGCGACCTCCAGGTTATGAGCCTGGCGAGCTACCAACTGCTCCACTCCGCGATGTAATCAGCTCAACGAGGGTTGTTTTCTCGTTTGCGGGTGCAAAGGTACAAAAAATATTTGAAACAAGCAAATTTTTTTTTCGTTTTGTTTCATTTTTTCATTCTTTCATTTTTTCATTCTTACACATCATACACCTGACCTTCTTGGGAAAGGAGGGTAGGGGGGAAGACGTCCTGGGCTTCGTGGAGGAGGAGATTTTCATCCTCATAGCGATGGCTGAAATGCCCCAGCAGCAGCTGCTTTGCGCCGGCACTCTTGGCTACCATAGCGGCTTCACGAGCGGTAGAGTGCATATACTTGCGGGCATTATCCTTCTTGTCATCAGCATAGGTTGCTTCATGATACAGCGTCAGCGTGCCGGGACACATAGAACGGAGCGTATCGCCGAGGGTGGGGATGAAACGCGTGTCGGAGCAATAGGCATAGGCACGGACAGGCGCCTGCGGAGCAGGGACAAGAGGACGGGGTAGGGCGGTGTTCTTGATGTAATGTTCACGTGTGGGCTTCTCGCAGAAAAGGAATCCTGCACACGGCATGCGATGCTGCAAAGGGATGGTCTGCACGGTGAGAGAACGGTCTTCATAGATGACCTGGCTCTGGGTGGTATCGACAGGATGGAAGATAATCTCATAATCCATTGTGGAGAGAAACATCTTCTTCTCCATTAGGAACAGCTCCTCATAATGAGCCGGAGCATAGAGATGGAGTGGGGCAGTGCGCCCCTGCAGGCCGAAAGTGGAGAGCATGCCCATAAGACCGAAGACATGGTCGCCGTGAATGTGGCTGATGAAGATGGCATATAGCTTGGAGAAACTGATGTGAGAACGCCGTATCTGCCCCTGTGTGCCTTCGCCACAGTCCACCATGAAATATTTTCCCCTTATCTCAATAATCTGAGATGAGGGGTTATGTGTCTTTGACGGCATGGCGCTGCCACAGCCAAGAATATATACCTTGAAGGGATTCATCGCAAATCAATGACTTCTGCCTTCGGGAAATCCTTTGCATTGAAGATGAAGGCAGAATCGTCAAGAGACTGATTCTTCAGGTTGCTGATATGGATTGTTATCCAGTTGCCTTTCTGGCAGTACTTTATCTCCTTGATATTGTAGCTCTTGTCAACGAGGATATACATCTCGCTGATAGACTTTCCCTTACCCACAAGATGTACCTGTGTGCCGCTGGCAGCAGCAGTTGAAGTGATGGTATAGCCTTTCTTGTAAAGATTAAGGAAGGTATAGGGATTCATGCTCTGCTGGCTGCTGGCGTTGGGGTGAGAGATGTTGACCTCGTCGGCCTTCTTGTTATACACCCACTGTGTCTTGCCGTCATACCACATCGTGGCGCTTGACGTGCGTGCGCAGAACTTGTTGCCCTTGACAGAGATGGTGCCGGAATTATTGAACTTACTGCTTGAGATAGTGAAACTGGCGGTAAAGCCTTTTGAGACAGATATCCTGTCGGATGTCTTGTCGAGTATCTTCCTGCCCTGATCTGCAGCAAACAATGCCGTAACAGAGAGCAACAGAAGCAAAGTAACTGAAATTAACTTTTTCATATTCCAAGGGTGTTGATTAGTGACTGTAGAGTGTTCTCGTCCTGGATGAGTACTTCACGTGGCTTCGAACCGTGTGCTGCACCTACTACGCCGGCCTTCTCAAGCTGGTCCATGAGACGTCCTGCACGGTTGTAGCCGATAGAGAACTTACGCTGTATGAGTGACGTAGAACCTTGCTGAGTGCTGATGATGACACGTGCTGCTTCGCCGAACAATGGGTCGAGGTTGCCGATGTCTTCTGCAGTACCGGCACCGCCTTCGTCTGGGGATATAGGCTCTGGCAACTCCAGAGGACCGCTATAGCCCTGCTGTTCAGAGATGAACTTGTTGATGGCGATAACCTCAGGCGTATCGACAAAGGCACACTGTACGCGGACTGGCGTTCCCTTGTCGAGAATAAGCATATCACCGCGTCCGATAAGCTGATTGGCACCAGTACCGTCGAGAATAGTCTTTGAATCGACTGATGACATCACCTTGAAAGCCATACGTCCAGGGAAGTTGGCCTTGATGGTACCAGTAATGATATTTACGGTAGGACGCTGTGTTGCAATAATCATGTGTATGCCGACGGCACGTGCCTTCTGGGCAATGCGGGCAATAGGTAACTCTATCTCCTTGCCGGCAGTAAGGATGAGGTCGCCATACTCGTCGATGATAACCACGATATAAGGCAGATAGCGGTGGCCGTTCTCAGGATTAAGCTGACGGTTGACGAACTTCTCGTTATACTCCTCAAGCTTTCTCACGTTGGCATACTTGAGAAGGCTGTAGCGGTCGTCCATCTCCTGACATACGGAATTGAGGGTCTTCACAACCTTTGTAACGTCTGTGATGATTGGTTCGTCGGCATCGCTCTCAGGTGGTATCTGTGCCAGGAAGTGGTTGATAAGCGGCTTGTAGATGGAGAATTCTACCATCTTCGGGTCAACAAGCACGAATTTCAGCTCTGCAGGATGCTTCTTGTAGAGTAGGGAAGTGATGATGGCATTAAGGCCTACAGACTTACCCTGACCCGTAGCACCAGCCACGAGAAGATGGGGTATCTTGGCAAGGTCAACCATGTATATCTCATTAGAGATGGTCTTTCCGAGTGCAAGAGGCAGAGCCATCGTTGTCTCCTGGAATTTCTTTGAAGACAGAATGCTCTCCATGCTGACCACGCGAGGATTAGCGTTAGGTACCTCAATACCGATTGTTCCGCGTCCAGGGATAGGTGCGATGATACGTATGCCAAGTGCTGCAAGCGACAGGGCGATATCGTCTTCAAGAGAGCGAACCTTGGAAATCTTGATACCAGGAGCCAGCGTTATCTCATAAAGAGTGATGGTAGGACCTACGGTAGCCTTGATGCTATCGACCGTCACGCCGAAGTTCTTGAGAACCTGCACGATACGGTCTTTGTTCTTGCGCTGCTCATCCATATCGATGAATGACTTTCCATCGTCCTCGTATTTCTTAAGCAAGTCTAGGGTAGGGAACTTATAGCGAGACAATTCGGCCCTTGGGTCATAAGAGGGAAGGTCGCGTAGGACAGAGTCGGAAGACTTGGAAGTGGACTTCTCTTCCTGTGTTCCTGTCTCAACCTCAAAGCCCACATCAGCAGAGTTGTCAGGCACTTCATCCTGCAATACCGGCGGAACAAATGCTTTCTCCGTTTCATCATTATCTGTATTGTCGGAATAGCCTGTATCGACAACCTCTGTTTGGTCAGATTCCAAGTCGAATTTTACAATCTGTGAAGACGGGTCGTCATAGACATTTCCATACTCGTCGCCCTCAGCAGAAATGCCGTCCTTTTCACCTTCCTTGACAAGATTGGTAATGGTAAAGCCGACCTTGTCGGTAACAATCTTCAAAGGATTGAAAATCTTACGAATGAGATATATTGTCTCAGAAGTAAGGTAAACAAGGAAGAATATGGCCACCAGAATAAGAATAGCTGTCAGTCCTGGTGTTCCGATGATATTTTCTGCCGTCTGGGCAATGTATGCGCCATGTTTGCCGCCAGCATTGAAGACATTGTCAATAAGCAGCGGATTAACATATTCTGCAAACATTATGCTGCACCATATCATAATGAGCATAAGCGAGAAGAACCACTTCAGGAGGTTCAGCTTATACACGCCAATCATCTTGAACGATACCACCATGACGAATACCGGTATCAGGATGGCAGGGTAGCCAAAGCACTGGGCAATGAGGAAATACGAGGTGTAGGCTCCCCAAGAACCGCAGATGTTCTGGAACTCACGCTTAGAATTAAGAAAATCGCCGGACATGGGATTTTCCAACAAACTCTGATCAGCGGGAGCCGTAGTGAAATATGATATGAAACATATTATTGTAACAATAGACAGAAAGAACAGAGTAATTCCAACGGTAAAGTTTGTTTTCTCACCAGTGAAATTATCCAGTCCTATTGCAAACTTAAAGGAAGTTTTGTTCTTGTTCCTATTTCTGCTGTTTACCTTTGACATTGTCTATAATGTTTTCTTTTAAAACGTTTAACTATAAAAACCAAAGAAATATATCTTTACCAATTTGATTGGGTAGTACTTTCTATATTCTATTTATCATAATCGTCATTCTATGATTTTTCACCATATATCTTTCCAAACAATCCTGGCAGCGGTGATTCGACCGAAATGACATTATGTGAGACAGGATGTTCGAACTCCACCTTATGTGCAAGCAATGATATGCTGCCGTCAGGGTTTGAGCGCTTGGCTCCATACTTCAGGTCTCCTTTAATCGGACAACCTAAATGAGCCAGCTGACATCTTATCTGATGATGTCTGCCTGTATGAAGTTTAACTTCCAGCAGATGATATTTTTTTCCGGATGCAAGAAGTCTGTATTCCAGTATTGCCTCTTTTGCTCCGGCTTTCTCTCTGTCGTATGCGTAACTCTTGTTTTGTTTTTCGTTGCGTACAAGCCAATTATGCAGCGTAATAAAGTTTTCTGCAGAAATTTCGCATTCTCGCGGAAGATTTTCCGTGATAACCCAATAGGTCTTTTTGATTTCCTGGCTTGCAAACATTTTATTCAGCCTTGCAAGTGCCTTAGATGTTTTTGCGAAGACAACAATTCCTTGAGCCGGACGGTCAAGGCGATGCACAACGCCCAGAAAGACATTCATGGGTTTGTTGTGCTCCTTTTTTATCCAATCCTTGACAGTTTCAGAGAGAGGGATATCGCCCGTTTTGTCTCCCTGGACGATTTCCCCACTCTCCTTATGTACAATGATAATATGGTTATCTTCGTAAAGAACCTGCATTTCTATTTATCATAATTCTACATGTTCATACCACCGTCAATCTGGATTACCTGTCCAGAAACGTAGCTTGACATGTCAGAAGCGAGGAACAGACATACATTAGCAATGTCCTCGACCTGTCCGCCGCGACGCAGAGGAATCTTCTTCATCCATTCTGCACGAACCTCTTCAGGCAGTTGTTCAGTCATAGCGGTAATGATGAATCCAGGTGCAACGGCATTAGCACGGATGCCCTTAGGACCGAGTTCCTGAGCAATAGACTTTGCAAGTCCTATCATACCAGCCTTGGAAGCAGAATAGTTACACTGACCAGCATTGCCATGAACGCCCACAACGGACGACATATTGATGATAGAGCCACCACGCTGACGCAGCATGATCGGAGCGCAGGCATGGATGAAATTGAATGCAGACTTCAGGTTAACATTCAGCACAGCATCCCACTGAGCCTCAGACATACGGAGCATCAGGCCGTCCTTTGTTATGCCGGCATTGTTTACGAGCACGTCGATAGAACCAAAGTCTTCCTTTATCTTTGCTACAACAGCCTCTGTCTCAGCAAAGTCTGCAGCATTGCTTGCATATCCGATACACTTTACGCCAAGAGCCTCAATCTCCTTGCGTGTAGCCTCGATACCGGCTGCCATATCGTCGTTTAAGACAAGGTCGGTGAATGCGATGTTGGCACCTTCCTGAGCAAATTTCATGGCAACGGCCTTGCCGATACCACGTGCAGCACCTGTAATGAGGGCTGTCTTACCTGTTAGTAATCCCATAGTTTTTACTAATTTAATCAGTTTTGAAATTATCTGGTTTAATACTATCTCTATTATCTATGTATTTTCCTGAGCGACATAGTGCACCATATACAAACTTTGCCACGAGAGGTCTGGATGAATCCAGTGTAAGTCCACGTCCCAGACGGCCATAGATATAAGGTACCTCAAGGCCCTTTATGCAATAGTGCGTGATATCGGCTACGATATCAATATTCTCTATATCAAACTCACCAGAGGCCTTGCCTTCGGCATAGACCTTCCGGAAGAGAGCAATCTCGTCAGCATCGAATTTCTTGCGCACTTTCTCAACCATCCATATATTACGGAAGAATTCGGCACGCAGATTGCCGTTTCTCACCACAGTCTCACGAATCTGTGTCAAGTGAGTGTAGATTACCTCGATAATCTTCTCCTGCGGACGCATTTTCTTCTCAGCCACCTCATCAAGCTTATCGGAAAGGCGTTCCAATTCCGACTCTATGACAGCAGCATAGATTTCTTCCTTACTGTTGAAGTAAGTATATAACGTTCGCCTACCCTTTCCTGAGGCAACGGCAATATCATTCATTGTGGTGCGCTCTACCCCATTCTTTGCAAACAGCTGACGAGCAACATCAACGAGGATGTGACGAGTTTTACTTATACTCATTTGTTCATTCCCATTAAGAATTCATTATTGTCATGCGTTCTGACCATCAGATTATGAATTTCGTTCATAGACTCCATAGCAGTCATATCAGCGATATGCTTGCGCAGAATCCACATTCTGTTGCGTGTTGTCTCATCCTGCAGCAGGTCATCGCGTCGTGTGCTTGACTGTATGAGATTGACTGCTGGGAATACACGCTTGTTGGACAACTGACGGTCGAGTTGCAACTCAGAGTTACCTGTGCCCTTAAATTCCTCGAAGATGACTTCATCCATTTTTGAGCCCGTATCAGTCAAGGCTGTTGCAATGATAGTCAGCGAACCGCCATTCTCAATATTACGTGCTGCTCCGAAGAATCGTTTCGGCTTCTGGAGGGCATTAGAGTCAACACCACCGGTAAGAATCTTGCCTGATGCCGGAGCGACGGTGTTATATGCACGTGCCAGACGAGTAATTGAATCGAGGAATATCACCACGTCGTGTCCACATTCTGTAAGACGCTTTGCCTTCTCCAATACGAGACCTGCAATCTTCACGTGTCTGTCAGCAGGCTCATCGAATGTTGATGCTATAACCTCTGCATTAACGGTGCGAGCCATATCTGTTACCTCCTCAGGACGTTCGTCAATCAGAAGTATCATAATATATGCCTCAGGATGGTTTGCAGCAATGGCATTGGCAATATCCTTCAGGAGTATTGTCTTACCAGTCTTTGGCTGTGCCACAATCAGCGAACGCTGTCCCTTACCGATAGGTGCAAACAAATCCACTATACGTGTAGAGATGTTTCTCGTGTGGGGGTCGCTTGTAAGGTCAAACTTCTCCTCTGGGAAGAGAGGTGTGAGATTCTCGAATGATATGCGTTCACGAACATCACGCGGGTCACGGCCGTTTATAGAAATGACTGATGTAAGAATAAAGTATTTCTTATTGCTCTTTGGAGGACGTACGAAACACTCTACGACATCACCCGTCTTGAGGGTGTATTTCTTTATCTGCTGAGCCGTAACGTAAATATCGTCAGGCGATGCAAGGTAGTTATAGTCGCTCGAACGCAGGAAACCATATCCTTCAGTAGTGATTTCAAGCACTCCGCTGGCAGAGATAAGGTCCTTGAATTCAAAGTTACTATTGCCGTAGTTGTTGCTGTTCTTGGATTCATATTCGTAGCTATCCTGTGACTGGACGTTGTCAAACATATCATAATAAGGTATCGCAGTATTATCCTCAACCGGGATATCCTGTACTATGATGAAATCCGTTCCGTCACCTGGGTCACCCTCCCAATAGCCAATCTCATCCTGAGGATATTCAGCCGTTGCTGCTTCTGCCGGTGCCTCTTCAGCCACAACAGGAGTCTCAACGGGAGCATCAACAGGTGCTTCTGCTGGTGTTTCGGCAGTAACTTCTACAGCAGCCTCTTCAGATGCGTTTTTAGCAGCTTCTGCCTCACGCGCAGCTAATTCTGCCTTGCTTGGACGACCACGCTTTTTCTTTGGTGGTGCGACTGCTTCTGCAGACTCTGTCACGGGTGCTGTGAACAAATCTTGTGATTCTTCTTTTTTCTTTGCCATATATTTGTATTTTTTATATCAATCCTTTACCTTAATAATATCTTTAACCTTGTCCTGGCTGTGCAGGTGTTTCTGGCGGTACTGCCACAGAGTCGGTCTTTGTGCTGTCAACCGGTTCTGGTGCCGGCGGAGGAGGCGGTGTGGTATGCAGATGAAGCAGTTTGATGTTTCTCAGCGATACCAGTCTCAGAGTTGTTGAGACTTGCTGTGTTGTTACAGCCTCCAGATTCTTTTCAAGCATCAAGAATCCCTTTATGTTCTTGATATGTAGCCTGTCATGCTCGTTGTTGACTGTCACGATGCCGTGTCCGTCGTTATTGATGTGTGATGTTGCGGTTACAATGCTGTCATTGTCGTATGTTACGGCCATTACCATTATCATTGCCCTATAACCGTCCTGGAACACGAACTTGGCATCACATTGCAGGGAGATATTGTCACCGTCCTGGAATGTAGAGTCAGGTGTAATGTCGTAACTCAGCACATTGTATGGCGGCTGCTGCATCAGTATCACGTTAGCATTGGCATTCCATACATTTGCTGTATCAGCTTCTTCGCCCTGCATACCTTCCGACTTACCGCCCAAGGCAATAACATTCCTTTCGACTCTGTCAACCAAAGCGAGATATATGTGATGCAGTTCGTCGGCATGCTGACAGTAATATGCCATAGACTTGTCCCATTCCTGCTGAGTGAGTCCGTGCTTCTTGAGCACATTAGCTCTTAATGCTATAATGTCCGACTCCGTAGAGTGATACTCACGTGTATCGTAGAGTGTCTGGGCAATATGAAAGTCGTAGAGTACATCTTCCATCTCGTCACGTGTCAGTACTCCGTCAGGAAGTGAGGGAGCACATGCTGCCATCAGCATCATCAGCAGGCAGAGTGTCAGAATATGTAGAGTACCTTTCTTCATATTTACGACCTAAGCGATTCCATCTCCTTGCGACAGAAGATTATCAACGCTACTACGGCAACGGATATGCATGCATCTGCAAAATTGAATACCGGTGCGAAGAATATGTACGGCTCACCGCCCCATATCGGAAACCATTCAGGGTATGTTGTCTCGATGAGGGGGAAGTAGAACATGTCCACTACCCTACCCTGCAGGAACGGCGTCTCATGGAACCAAACGCCATAGAACATACAGTCAATCAGATTGCCTGCTGCTCCAGCCAGTATCATGGACAGAAGTACCAGCCATCTGTCCCTGGCACCCCGGTATATCTCGCGTCCTATATAATATATAAGGAATACGCATGCACACATACGAAAGACGGTCAGCGCATATTTTGGAATGAAGGTCATGCCGTATGCCATTCCGTTGTTCTCGATGTATAACAGGTAGAACCAGTCAGTAATGTGTATGCTTTCATGCAGACACATATTATTCTTGACCCATAGCTTTATGCTTTGGTCAATGATGAGAAGCAAGACTACGAAAAGGGTGTAGAGACACCCCTTCCCTATTATTTTTATGCTCAATGGTTTCTCTTGTTCTTTTCCTTTGATTCTACTGAGAGAGTAGCATGAGGAACAATGCGAAGACGCTCCTTAGGTATCAGCTCGCCCGTCATGCGGTCAATGCCGTATGTCTTGTTCTGAATACGGACAAGAGCCTGTTCCAAACCCTTTATAAACTTCTGCTGACGCTGTGCCAGTACCAGCAGCTCCTGTTTGTTCTGGGTTATTGCGCCCTCCTCAAGTATTTTATATGTAGGAGATGTGTCGGCGACATCATTCCCCTCATCATTACGTAATGCACGCATCATATCTTGATAGTCTTTGTTTGCGCGCTCTAACTTCTCATTAATGATTTGCCTGAACTCTTCAAGCTCCTCATCGCTGTAACGTTTCTTTATCTCAGCCATGGCTTGTGATACTATTAATGGTTTAAAATATTGTTATTAGTTTTTCTTTATGAATATTTTCGCATTAAACTCGCTGAAGTCCTGTTCTGAGCCTTCGCTGGCATCTCCTATGACAAGACTGTTGGCAAGTACCTGTGCAGCAATGTGACTGCCGAAAGCATCTACAGCCTTCTTCAGTTCGTCTCTGTCTTCTATCACGACATCTATTCTGTCAGTAATCTCAAACTGAGAATCCTTACGCATAGCCTGTATGCGCTTGATGATAAGACGTGCTACACCTTCATTCTTCAGTTCCGGAGTAATCTCAATATCCAGAGCAACGGTTATGGTACCTTCCTGAGCTATAGTCCATCCTGGGATATCCTCAGAGATGATTTCCACGTCTTCCTTTTCTATGGTGACGTTCTCGCCAGCAGCAACAAGGGCAACTGTACCATTGTTCTCCAGTTCGGCAATCTGCTCCTGTGTCATTGCCATTACGGCGTTGTTCACATCCTTCATCAGCTTTCCGAACTTCTTACCCATAGTGCGGAAGTTACACTTCACCTTCTTCACCAGCTGTATGCCGGCGCTGTCATCAATGAAGTTAAGTTCCTTGACGTTTGTCTCTGCCAGGATAACATTCTTCATGCGATCTATAGCCTTACGCATAGCAATGTCGGTAGCAGGTATGGATATGGTCTGCAAAGCCTGTATTACAGGTATCTTCACCTTCTTACGCAGGGAGAGTACCATAGAGGTAACCTGCATGGCAAGCTGCATAGCCTCTTCCAGTTCTTTGTCGATATACTCTTCTACAGCCTCTGGGAATTTTGCCAGATGCACAGACAGAGAGGTATCTTTCTTTGTAACCTCATTCAGGCTGACAAAGAGTTCGTCTGCATAGAACGGAGCGACAGGAGCCATGATGCGTGAGAGGGTGTTCAGACAGGTATAGAGAGTCTGATATGCACTCAGCTTGTCTTCACTTGCCTCGTTACCCCAGAAGCGTTTCTTGTTCAGACGAATATACCAGTTAGACAGCTTGTCGATGACAAAGCTCTGAATCATTCTTACTGCCGGTGTAACGTCATAGTCTGCAAGATACTTATCTACCTCCTTCACGAGTGAGTTAAGTTCAGACAGCAGCCATCTGTCAAAGTCAGGACGCTTGCTGTATTCTATGTCTGCCTCCTTGTATTCGAAGCCGTCAACGTTGGCATACAGTGTAAAGAATGAATATGCCTGATACAGCTTGATAAAGAAGCTTGAAGTAACCTCCTTCACGCCGTCAAGGTCGAAAGACAGATTATCCCAAGGAGAAGAGTTGCTTGTCATGTACCAGCGAACGGCATCTGCTCCGTAGGTGCTGATACAGTCAAACGGATTGATTACGTTTCCAAGACGCTTACTCATCTTTATTCCGTTCTTGTCGAGCACCAGTCCGTTAGAGATGACATTCTTGAATGCTACGGAGTCGAATACCATAGTACCAATTGCATGTAGCGTAAAGAACCATCCGCGTGTCTGGTCAACGCCCTCTGCGATGAAGTCTGCAGGGAATGCCTTGCCGTTGTCGATGAGTTCCTTGTTCTCAAACGGATAGTGTACCTGAGCGTAAGGCATAGCACCTGAGTCAAACCATACATCAATAAGGTCTGTCTCACGTGTGAGTACTGTACCCTTGTCTGATACCAGCTTGATATAATCTACGTAAGGACGATGGATGTCTATCCTGTCATAGTTTTCCTTTGACATATCACCTGGCACGAAGCCCTTGTCCTTCAGTATGTTTGATTCCATCACACCAGCCTTCACAGCCTTCTCTATCTCGTTATAGAGTTCTTCGAGTGAGCCGATGCAGATTTCCTCCTTTGTATCCTTGTTACGCCAAATAGGCAGCGGAGTACCCCAGTAGCGTGAGCGTGACAAGTTCCAGTCGTTCAGGTTCTCAAGCCACTTTCCGAAGCGTCCTGTACCTGTTGACTGTGGATGCCAGCTGATGGTCTGGTTCAGCTCGAACATTCTGTCTTTCTTTGCCGTAGAGCGGATGAACCATGAGTCGAGCGGATAGTAGAGCACAGGCTTGTCTGTACGCCAGCAATGAGGATAGTTGTGCACGTGCTTCTCTATCTTGAATGCCGTACCCTCCTCTTTCATCTCAAGACAGAGGATGACGTTGAGGTCCATATCCTTATTGGCAGCCTTCTCGTCATATCCGTTCACGTTATATTTCGGGTCGTAGGCATTCTTTACGTAAGCTCCTGAATGCTTCCAATATGACTCGTTGACACACAGTTCCATGAATTCAGGCTGCATATCTTCTTTTACGAAATACTTACCCTGGAAGTCAACCATAGGACGTGTATCGCCTGCCTTGTCAACAATAAACAGCGATGGTATTCCTGCATCCTTTGCTACCTTTGCGTCATCAGCACCGAAGGTAGGAGCAATATGTACGATACCAGTACCGTCTTCTGTCGTAACATAGTCACCAGGAATAACGCGAAATGCCTTCTCGCTCTCATCTGTTATCTTGCCGCTTTCGTCCATGCTGCAAGGCTTCACCCAAGGCATCAGCTGCTGGTACTTTGTGCCAACCAAATCTGTACCCTTACCTCTCCACAGAATCTCCGGTTCCTGTCCTTCTTCCTGTGTAAAGTATGCTCCCATTCTGCTTTCTGCTACCACATATACGGCAACCTCGTCTGTATATGGATTCTTACCCTTCAGGGCAACATAGTCAATCTTCGGACCTACGCACAGCGCGGTATTTGAAGGCAATGTCCATGGGGTTGTCGTCCATGCAAGAATATATACTGGGAGTTCAGAGTTTAAAGTTGAAAGTGTAGAGTTGAGAGAAGACTTCTCCACACGGAACTGGGCTGTTACGGTAGTATCCTTTACGTCCCTGTAGCAACCAGGCTGATTAAGTTCGTGAGAAGACAGTCCCGTACCAGCTGCCGGCGAATATGGCTGTATGGTATATCCCTTATAGAGAAGTCCCTTGTTGTACAGCTGCTTCAGCAGATACCACAGGCTTTCAATATACTTGATGTCGTATGTGATGTACGGATTCTCCAAATCAACCCAGTAGCCCATCTTGTTGGTAAGCTGAGTCCATTCGTCCGTGTACATCATGACATTCTTTCTGCATGCGTCGTTGTATTCGTCAACGCTGATTTTCTTGCCGATGTCTTCCTTCGTGATTCCGAGGCTCTTCTCCACGCTCAGCTCTACTGGCAGACCGTGAGTGTCCCAACCTGCCTTACGCTTCACCTGATAGCCCTTCATGGTCTTGTATCTCAGGAACACATCCTTGATAGTACGACCCATGACATGGTGAATGCCCGGATGTCCGTTAGCAGACGGAGGACCCTCAAAGAAGATGAATGGCTTACAACCTTCTCTTTCATCTATGCTCTTATGAAAGATGTCATTCTTCTCCCACTCTGCAAGTACCCTCGCGTTCGTCTCCGCAAGATTTAACGTCTTATATTCCTTAAATTTTGTCATGTATATTTTTTTATCTTAAAACTTTTATCTATAACCAATAACCGCTAACCTCTAACCGCTAACCCTTAACCTCTAACCGCTAACCCTTAACCCTTAACCTTTAACCTTTAACCTTTAACCGCTAACCGTCCCCCCCTACTCCATTCTCATCGTCTTTGCCGGCCTTACGGTTCCTATGAAGAAACTTGGTATCACCAGTACGGCAATTGTTATTATCAGCGTCACTATGTTGAGGAGCAATATGATTATCCAGTTCATTTCAACCGGAGCCTCACTCACGTAGTATGCCGTTGGATCCAGTTTCACTATACCGAATTTTTCCTGCAACAGGCATATACCTATTCCTATGATGTTGCCCCATACCATACCTTTTACCACGATGCCCAGCGCAAGCCATCTGAAGGTCTTTCTTATCGTGCTGTTTCTCGCTCCGAGGGCTTTCAGCAGACCTATCGTCGAGGTGCGCTCCAGAATGATGATGAGCAGTCCGCTGACTATTGTGAATCCTGCCACGCAAACCATCAGTATGAGTATTATCCACACGTTGAGGTCCAGCAGGTCGAGCCATGCGAATGTCTGTGGACTCATGTCATATACCGTGCATGATGCCAGATTGTGCATCTGCGAGTCCTGGATGTTGTCAAACTTCTTTGCCACTCTCTCGGCCACCACGTTCAGACTGTCAAAGTCAACCACCTGCAGTTCGCAGCCAGTCACCTGGGTATTCTCCTCGTCTATCTTCCAGCCGTTCAGTCTGCTGATGGTATAGAGGTCGGTGAAACACATTATGTCGTCATAGCGTGCGAAGTTGGTCTGATATATTCCTGTTATGTTGAAAGGGCGCGCCCTTACCTCATCGTCGCTCAGGAAATACACGAAAACCTTTTTTCCGACCTTCAGCCGCAGCTTGTCTGCCATATTCTTTGATATGAGCAGCTGCTGGGTGCTCTTGTACATGCTCAGGCGGGGCATCTTTCCCTCTATCAGGTTTGAGGCCAGGAATGTGGTATCGTAGTCCTCTCCTACCCCCTTGAACATCACACCGAGGAAATCATCGTTTGTCTTCAGTACACCTTGTTTCTGCGAGTACCGCTGTACCCGTTCTACTCCCTCTGTCTTCTTTATATCCTTTATCAGCTTATTGTCGGCGTTTATCGGGTTCGACTGGTCAAGTGTGTGGAGCGTCATGTAGTTGGTCACTACGATGTCCGAACTGAATCCTATCACCTTGTCGCGGATGGTGTGTTTGAAACCCGTCACCACGCAGACACTGATTATCATCACCGCAATACCCAGGGCCACACCCAGCATGGCTATCGGCGCCTTGGGCCTGAAATGTCTCGCTATGTAAAATGAAACATTCAATCGTCTTTAACCTTTAACCGTTAACTGTTAACCTTTAACCGTCAACTCTCCCCGGGTATGCCTCCAACGCCTTGCGAAGTACCACCAAAGCCCTTTCCAGGTCTTCTTTCTTCAGCACGTATGCTATACGCACCTGATTCTGGCCTGCACCTGGTGTGGTGTAGAATCCGGCTCCCGGAGCCATCATCACCGTCTCGCCCTCA
Source organism: uncultured Prevotellaceae bacterium (assembly GCA_902774795.1). Taxonomy (GTDB): domain Bacteria; phylum Bacteroidota; class Bacteroidia; order Bacteroidales; family Bacteroidaceae; genus Prevotella. The sequence continues at coordinate 43,399 of CACYKA010000010.1, forward strand.
TATTCGAATTCCTCCAGACACCAACGGCAGAATTTCTCTGAGTCATCTACCGGCAGCTGTGCCATAGTGTAGAATGCTCCCATCGGTATCGGAGAATATACGCCCGGTATGCGGTTGAGGCCGTCGATGAGCACCTTTCTGCGCTCTACGTATTCATCATATACGTCGCGGTAGTATTCTTCCGGCGCATCCAGAGAAGCCTCTGCCACTATCTGTCCTATCAGCGGCGGACTGAGACGTGCCTGACAGAATTTCATCACCGCCTGGCGTATCTCCTTATTCTTCGTAATCAGACAGCCTATGCGGATGCCGCACTCGCTGTAGCGCTTCGAAACAGAATCGATGAGCACCGTATTGCGCTCTATGCCGTCAAGATGGAATACTGAGATATAAGGGCTGCCCGTATAGATATACTCACGATATACCTCGTCCGAGAACAGATACAGGTCGTATTTCTTCACCAGGTCACGAATCTGGTTCATCTCCCTTCTGGTATAGAGATATCCTGTCGGATTGTTGGGGTTGCATATCATGATGGCCCTTGTGCGGGAGTTGATAAGCTCCTCAAACTTCTCCACCTTCGGAAGTGAGAATCCTTCGTCTATCGTTGTGGCAATGGTACGAATCTTTGCACCTGCGCTGATGGCAAATGCAATGTAGTTGGCGTATGCTGGTTCCGGAACTATTATCTCATCACCGGGATTCAGGCAGGCCATGAAGGCAAACAGTATAGCCTCCGAGCCACCGCTTGTAATAATGATATCATCGGCATCGACCTTGATATTGTACTTATCGTAGTATCCCACAAGTTTTTCCCTGAAGGACAGGTATCCCTGCGACGGGCTGTACTCCAGAATGTCTCTGTCTATCGACTTCAGGGCGTCAAGACCCACCTGTGGTGTGGGAAGGTCTGGCTGACCGATGTTCAGGTGATATACCTTCGTGCCGCGCTTCTTTGCTGCGACTGCAAAGGGTACAAGCTTACGTATTGGGGACTCCGGCATTTCAACGCCGCGTTTTGAGATAATTGGCATGTAATGTGATTTTTTTAGAGAAAGGGCCGCACCAGTGATGTGATGAAAACTCCGAGTTTAGTATTTAGAGTGCTCTCCGCTTTTGTAATCCACCGGCTGTTCAGCTGGGACTTGCATCCCTGTGGCCCGCCATAGGCAAGAGAAACGGTCTCCGAGTTCCGATTATTTGATGAGTATCCCTATCGAACCGATACGACCCTATAAATTTTTGCGTGCAAAGGTACAAAAAAGTTATGAATAATGCAAAAAAAACTCTTGAATTTTGGTTATATTAGATTTTTTTTTGTAGTTTTGCACTCAGAAATGAGAATATGTTTTCACTTACTCACAGAATTGCCGATTGATATGAAACAAGGAAAATGGATATTGCTGCTACTGTCATTAGTGACAACTCTTGTAACATGGGCACAACCCATTACGGAACAAGAGGCAGCAGAGCGTGCCCTACAATTTATAAGCAAAAGCATGCCCTCGTCACATGCCAAATCAATGATTCGGGACAATTCTCCCAAAGTGTTGGAAGCCGTCAAGGTGGAAGCAGAGAAGATATATGCCTTCAATGTGAATGGAGGTGGATATGTCATCGCTTCAGGCGATAGCCGCGCCTTGCCCGTGCTGGGCTATTCCGCCAGCGGCAGCATCAACTGGGCAGATATGCCAGAGAATATGCGTGCATGGCTGAAGGGATACGACGAAGCCATTGCCACACTGGGCAGCAGCACCGACTTTGCCGACGGCAACCTGCTCACAGCTGACGGCAAGCAGACATCCTCCACACGTCTGGCACGCACCGCTATCGAACCAATGATTACCACTCAATGGTATCAGGATGCTCCTTATTGGAACAAGATTCCTCTGTATGACGGTGACGACCCCCAAAAGCATGGTAAAAACTGCCTTACCGGCTGCGTTGCCACGGCAATGGCACAAATCATGAAGTTTCACGAATGGCCCAAAGCAGAAACGAAAGTCATTCCTGCCTATGATCAGGAGACATACTATGATGGAAAATCGAAAATATGGCACATCGACGAACTGCCACCGATTACCTTCGACTGGGCTAATATTATAGACAAATATACAATCCGAGATAACGTGACAGGCAAGAAAACAGTTGTCGGCACTGAGGCCCAGCAAGATGCCGTTGCCACACTGATGCGCTACTGTTCACAAGCCTGCGAAATGGTACTTGGGACAGTTTCTTCCAGCACATATAACTCAACGACTCCCCGTGCTTACTACTATATGAACTATGCCCCTTCCGTTCAGTTGGTTAATCGTGCCTTTTGGGGCATTGATGAGTGGGAAGAGCTCATCTATAGTGAACTTTCTGCCAGACGCCCCGTGCATTATAGTGGTGTTGAGAATTCTGGCGGTCACTCATTCGTCTGTGACGGTTACGATGGCGATGGCATGTTCCACATCAATTGGGGATGGTTTGGCGAAAATGATGGCTATTATTCGCTGAGTGTGCTCAATCCTTATTATGACGCCTCTCTCGGCAGGGCAACCAGATTAGGTTTCTGCCGTGATCAGAGTGCCATCGTCGGCATACAGCCGCCATCGGAAGGTATATTGCCGCCACCTCTTGGTCGTGTCGTGCTACATGGCATCAAACCGAAATCAGATTCTGCCGTAGTATACGAGTTCATTTACCTCGGAGGAATGTCTTACCCCGCCCCCACGCAGGATTATGCGCTCGGCACCATCGATGCAGAGGGTAAATTGAAACCGCGTTTCATTGGTGACCCCAGCGACAGCATTGTTTACAGCGGAAGCAACACAATGACGGTGGAGATAGATACTGCAGCCATCCAACCGGGCGAGTCGTTGCTGCTCTACCCGATGATGAAATTCCGCCACCATCCCGAAAGCGATTGGCAATTGTATGGTTCACAGGAATACTATGTCAACGTAGGACGCACCGAAGACGGAAAATACTACACCATCTACACCAATCCGGAAGTGCCGAAGCCGAATTTGACAGTAGTGGATCTTACATTGAACCCTTCAATAAGTAAACCCAACGAGACAATAGAACTGACACTCACCATCCACAACAACGACGACACAGACTTTACGGACAATCTATATATCACTCCCGATTTTTATGGAGACATCGATCCTGCTGACTTTGCCACATCCAAAGTAAAGAGGTATGGCGATAGCATGGTAGCAGGTGCTTATATCCGTGCAGGACAGGATGCCGAAGTCAAGTTCTATATGCCCCTCCTGATGAATGGTGTAGTTTACCTGAAAGTAAGAACTGCAGATTACGAATACCTCAAAAGCTACGTCGTAGCGATTGAAGCCCCCACTGCCGTCACCACCATTTCGGCAGACGACTCCGACATCTCCGATGCCCCATACTATGACCTGCAGGGGCACCGTCTCAACACTTCTCCCGTCCGGCATGGTGTGTACATATACAAAGGAAAGAAGGTGTTCTTTCCCTTTTGGCGATAAATATCTCATAACTTAATCTTATCTTTGCAGCCAAAATTATAATATTAAACATAAAAATAACAATAACAATGAAAAAATTTATTATTGCTATCGGTTTGATGGTTTCTGTTAGTGCAAATGCACAAATTGAAGAAGGTAGTTTTTATATTACGCCAAGAGCAGGTGTCGGTATTGCTGACCTGACAGGAAAGCTTTTCGACCCAACTCAGTCTGGAACAGACTATGATGCCACCCTGCGTCCTATCACCACGTTTGTCGGAGGTATCGAGGGTGAGTATGGCATAAACGACAAATTCGGCCTCTCAGTTGGTCTCCTCTTTGCTATGCAGGGCTCTAAGACTAAGGACAACCTGTTTAAAATCAAAGAGAACTATGTCAACGTTCCGATTATGCTGGAGTATTATCCTTTTGAGAATATCGGACTCGCTTTCAAGGCTGGTGCACAGGTTGGCTTCAGCTTCCGCAGAAGGGTTCAGATTGACGGTGTGGAATATAGTGCCGATTATGTATGGGCACGCAACTACTGGGGACGTCCTGTATATGTGGAATCAGAGCTTTCAAAGCAGTTCAACAAGGTTGATCTGGCCATTCCTCTGGGTGTCTCTTATGAGTTCAACAATATTGTCTTTGACGTCCGTTACAACCTTGGTCTCATCAACGTCATGAAGGATGACCCGGAGAACTCTAAAAACAGACTCTGGCAGTTCACTCTGGGCTATAAATTCAATGTAACCGACTAAATCCATGAGTCGAAAGAAACCACTGCCGTTACTTACAAACGTAGAGATAGAGGACTTTGCCGCTGAGGGCAAATGTCTGTTTCATTGGCATACAGGAAACGAGGAAAGCGAGGGTAAGAACCTCGTTGTCTTCGTACCCTTCTGTGTGCCTGGTGACATTGCCGACATACAGATACGCCGCAAGAAACATTCCTTTGCCGAGGGCGAGGTGGTGCGCATCGTGACTCCGTCACCAAAGCGTGTGGCCCCGAAATGCGAGCACTTCGGACTGTGTGGCGGATGCAAATGGCAGAACGTGCCGTATGCAGAGCAGCTGGCATACAAGCAGAGACAGGTTCACGACCAGCTGACGCGCATAGGAAAGATAGAGCTGCCGGAGTTCCACCCCATAAAGGGTTCCGTGAAGACTGAGGGCTACCGCAACAAGCTCGACTTCGGATGTGCCAATAAGCGTTGGCTGACCACCGAACAGCTGAAAGATGAAACGCTGGTGAAGGAAACGCCTGCCATAGGATTTCACATCACGGGGGCGTTTGACAAGATTCTGCCAATAAGCAAATGCTGGCTGATGGACGACCTGCACAACGAGATTCGCAACGGCATCTATGAGTATGCTCTGGAGAACGGCATCTCGTTCTTCGACCTGCGCCAGCAGGTGGGTCTGTTGCGCGACGTCATCATTCGTTGCAGCAACGGCGGAGAGTGGATGGTGATAGTACAGTTCCACTTCGAAGCTCCTGAAGACAAAGAGAAGGCTATGGGGCTGCTCCAGTATGTTGCCGATACCTTCCCGCAGGTGACGTCGCTCATGTACCTCGACAACCAGAAGTGCAACGACACCATCGGCGACCAGGAAATAATAACCTACAAGGGCAACGACCACATATTCCTTTATATGGAAGACCTGAAATTCAAAGTCGGTCCCAAGTCGTTCTACCAAACCAACACCGAACAGGCGTACGAACTCTACAAAGTCGTAAGGGAATTTGCGTTCAACAGTAAACAGTCAACGGTAAACGGTAAACTGTCAACCGTAAACTGTAAACTCCCCCTCATCTACGACCTCTACACCGGTACAGGCACAATAGCCAACTTTGTTGCAAAACAGGCATCGAAGGTAATCGGTATTGAGTATGTTCCTGAGGCCATAGAGGATGCAAAGATAAACTCGGAGATTAACGGCATCGGTAACACACAGTTCTTTGCCGGAGACATGAAGGACATACTTACCGACGACTTCATAGCCGAGCATGGCAGACCCGACATCATCATTACCGACCCACCCCGTGCCGGTATGCATCCCGATGTGGTGAAGACCATACTGAATGCAAAGCCGCAACGTATAGTCTATGTCAGCTGCAATCCAGCCACCCAAGCCCGCGACCTCAGCCTGATGGACGCCGACTACAAAGTGGCAGAAGTCCAACCCGTTGACATGTTCCCCCACACCCCCCACGTGGAAAACGTCGTACTGCTCGAAAGACGCAGCTAAGTCCCCCAGTGTTATTGATTTCTGTGTTCATGGTAGTGTTTGTTTATTATTCTGATATACTGGTCAAGGCCGAAAATAGAACCTGCGAGCAGAAACGACTGCGCAACGTAGTAGAGCAGCCCTGAAGCTACATCGTCTATCTCGACCACCTGATAAGCCACCAGAGCGATACTGCTCACTATGAGCAGCACCGCACAGGCATACTGAGAGATTTTAAATCGTGTGTTTTCCATGGCATGTAAGGCCTCCTTACATCTTACTCTTTACATTGCAGTTGCTCCACCTGCTGCGCCCAAAATGGCGGCAATAATGTAACTAATCACATGAAGTACGGTTTTCCAATTCTTTTTCATAGTTGTTGTGTGTTTTAATGGTGAATAAATAAGGTTATGTTGGAATTATTTTCCATATGCAAAGATACAAAAAAATTCTGAAATATGCAAGTTTTGTGCAAGGCGAATACAATAAAAATCTAAAAAATTTTATATTGTTGAGCCGCAGCCAAAACTCGATGAAAAAACAAGTTTTGGAAGCATTATTTTAGCCGGAATAAACACAAAAAAGGCTGCCTCGAAAGACAGCCCTTATAAGTATAGTAGCAATTTCTTATGTAAGATTCTGTGCCTCGCGTGCCTGCTTGATGGCCTCTCCTACACGATAGGCCTGAACAGCTTCGTCCACACTACTTTCAAATGCGTCACGCTCTGGTGTCCCGATTTTGCCGTAATCTTCTTCCAGCAATTCCTCAAAGCTATACAGCTTCATGTCTCCTACCTTTTTCATACGTACTCAATTGTTATGGTGGAACACCTCATCGTTAGTAAGATATTCACCATTCTCAAAAGCAGTTTCCGCCTCATCAAGCATATCGTCAATTTCCTGCATGGTGTATAATGCTGTTGTACTCATGTTATTTCTCCCTATTATCTTGTCATACCTCCTTGACCATCAACAACTACACTATCAAAACAAATCGCTGGGACAGAGTCTTCTATCATATACAATGGTGTTAAGAGTATTTTATAAATAAAAGTATAGTTCCTGTTGGGTTGCCATTGAGTCACTCCTTGTGGTGCAACTGTTGTAGTAGCTTTTTGATTAATGGTTTCAGCACTTCCGTCATCTGCAATCATAGTGAAATCGACTTCTACAACCATCTCCGTGTCTTCATTGATGTCTTTTAAATAAACATTTGTGTAATTGCCATCAGCTCTGTCCAATGTTCGCGTAACAGTTGAAGTTCCTATTGTAGAGCCAATAATATCAGAACCAAATTCTGCAACTCCTAATCCTGTTATATTTATTTTATTTATTTTTACTGAATAGCCTGGTATAGTTTCATAGAATCCGAATCGGACCCCAGCCTTTTCAAATTTATTATCTTCATCTTCATCATCTCCATTCACAATAATGTTGATTACCTCCTGAATGTCCGTGCCGTTGACGTTTCCATCCTCGTTCACGTCGCCCTTCTTGCTAACACTGCCGCCACTTACCTCTATTTCCTTGGTCGCAACTTCGGAATTCTCATAGCCCTCTTTCTTTGCATAGACAGTGATGATGTATGTTGTTTTAGTAGGCAGAGCAACATTTGTGCCCTGACCACTTATGGATGATGTAATGTCATATACAAACTCAACATCTTCTGTCTCGCAACTGAAGGTTAGCTCGCCATTCACATAATCTATGGTTGGTGTAGCGCATTGGGTTAATCCAGACAAAGTGTTAATTGTTCCGAATCCGCTCCAAGGTAATTTGTTTTTATATGCATTGACAGAAGCAGATGGCACATATAGTTCAACATAATTAATGTATGAGTTGTCAAAGGTAGTTCTGGCCGTTGTCGGAACTAATTCTGAATAACATGTAAATTTGTTTAGTTTGTCAATATTTGCAAAAGCATGTTCTCCTATAGTCTGAATATTTGAACCAATAGATATTGAGGTAACTGTTTTGCATCCATTGAAAGCATCATCTCCAATAGACATGACGCTATCCCCAATAACATATTCTTCGACTTGTGAACCAAATATTTCTTTTATTGATGAATCTGAACTATATGCTTTAGAAGCAATCTCATTACTGTTTAGTACAACCATCTTCAAGTTGGTACAACCATTGAAAGAATCACCCCCGATTGAAGTCACGTTGCTACCTATAGATACATCTATCAGGCTGGAGCAAGAAGCGAAAATACTTTCTCCTATTGATTTTACGCTATTGGGGATTTCTACTGATGTCAGGTTGGAGCATCTTTCGAAAGCATTATTACCTATTAATGTAACACTATTAGGAATTTCAATAGAAGTAAGACCTGAGCAACCGGCAAAAGTCCTTTCTTTTATGTATGTTACGCTGTTTGGGATTTCAATGGATGTCAGGCCTGAGCAATTATAAAAAGCGGACTCTCCTATTGATATTATGCTGTTAGGGATATTAGGGATAGTGACGGAGGTCAGGCCTGAGCAACCAAAGAAAGCATGGTCTCCAATATATGTCACGCTGTTAGGGATGGTTACAGATGTCAGACTGGAGCAACCAGAGAAAGCATAGTCTTCTATTGATGTCACGCTGTTGGGAATAGTGACAGATGTCAGGTTGGAGCAGTTACGGAAAGCATGATCTCCTATCGAAATAACATCATCTCCCAAAATATATTCATTAACTTGACTGCCAAAGATGTCATTTAAAGAAGAATAAGAATAATACGAACTGTATGATTTAGATACAATAGCATTACTTTTTAATTCTACTTTAATTAGAGCTGAGCAACCATAGAAAGCACGACCTCCTATTGATGTCACGCTGTTAGGGATGGTAACAGATGTCAAAGCGGAGCATCCATTGAAAGTGTCATCTCCAATAGACGTGACACTGTTGGGGATTGTAACAGATTTCAGACCGGAACAGCCATAGAAAGCATAGTTTCCTATTGACGTTATACCATCAGCAATATCCACTGTTTTGATATAAAATCCATTGGAATACCATGGTACATATTTATAAGAACTGTAGTTGCTCATTGCTCCTGTTCCTGTGATGGAAAGAACTCTTGTTGTTGTATCTAGTGAGTATCTGGCATTATCACCGCATGAGCCAGAATATATTTCTGCACTAATATTTAGTACACTTACAAAGCAGATGAATATAAGAGTTAGCTTTCTCATGTTATTTTTTATAATAGATTTCTGTGTGCAAAAGTAGTAAATATTTCTATAACGACAAAATTATTTCGCACTTTTGTGTAAAATATATCGTAATAAAAGGTATTGTAGTAAAAAAATGTGAAGAAATTTGGTTTGCAACTAAAAAATAGTTACTTTTGCAGCAGAATT
>CACYKA010000011.1 GCA_902774795.1 uncultured Prevotellaceae bacterium
GCATGGGACCCAACCTCACCTGTCTTTGTGATAGGCGACACTCTCATGATTCCTACCGTATTCATCTCTTATACCGGAGAAGCCCTTGACTATAAGACTCCGCTGCTGAAGGGTCTGCAGGCTATCAATAAGGCTGCCACAGCCGTTGCGCAGTATTTCAATCCTGAGGTTAAGAAGGTCATCACCAATCTCGGCTGGGAGCAGGAGTATTTCCTCATCGACGAAGGACTCTACTCTGCCCGTCCTGATCTTCTTCTCACAGGACGCACCCTCATGGGACACTCTTCTGCTAAAGACCAGCAGATGGACGACCATTACTTTGGTGCAATACCTGAGCGTGTTGCAAGTTTCATGAAAGACCTTGAGATACAGGCACTCGAACTGGGTATTCCTTGCAAGACACGCCATAACGAGGTAGCTCCAAACCAGTTTGAGCTGGCTCCTATTTTCGAGGAGTGTAACCTTGCCGTTGACCATAACATGCTCATCATGTCGCTGATGCAGAAGGTGGCTCGCAAGCACGGCTTCCGCTGTCTGCTTCACGAAAAGCCCTTCGACGGCATTAACGGCTCAGGAAAGCATAACAACTGGTCGTTGGCAACAGACACCGGCATACTGCTTCACGCACCGGGCAAGGACGACCTCGGCAATCTGCGCTTTATCACCTTCGTGGTAGAGACCCTGATGGGTGTATATAAGCACAACGGCCTTATGAAGGCATCAATCATGAGTGCCACCAATGCCCACCGTCTGGGAGGTCACGAGGCACCGCCTATGATTATATCCTCGTTCCTCGGACGTCAGCTGACAGAAGTTCTGGAACATTTCGAGAACAGCACCGACGATACGATATACATTGCAGGCAAGGCAGGACTGAAGATAGATATTCCGTCCATCCCTGAACTGCTCATCGACAATACCGACCGCAACAGAACCTCTCCGTTCGCCTTCACCGGCAACCGCTTCGAATTCCGTGCTCCGGGCTCTGAGGCCAACTGTGCAGCAGCCATGATAACCCTCAATGCTGCCGTTGCAGAGGCTTTGGTTAACTTCAAGACACGTGTCGATGCCCTCATAGCTGGCGGTAAGGAGAAGAATGCCGCAATCATTGAGGTGTTGCGCGAAGACATCAAGACCTGCAAGCCTGTACGCTTCGACGGTAACGGCTATTCTGAGGAATGGCTGCAGGAGGCAGCACGTCGCGGACTTGACGTCGAGAGGTCGTGTCCGTTGATATTCGACCGTTATACAGACCCTGACACCATCCGTATGTTCGAGAGTCTCCACATCATGAACCGCAAGGAACTGGCGGCACGTAACGACATCAAGTGGGAGACCTATACCAAGAAGGTACAGATTGAGGCACGCATCTTCGGCGACCTGTCCATCAACCATATTATTCCGAAGGTTGTAGGCTATCAGACAAAGCTTGCAGAGAATGTAGCAGCCCTCAAGGCCATACTCCCCGAAGACCAGTTCAACCAGGTTGCCAAGTCAAATCTCACTCTCATCGGCGAGATATCCGAGCGCATCAAGGCCATCGAAGAAGGTTGTGAGGCCCTTACCAATGCCCGCAAGGTAGCCAACAAGATTACTCCTATCCGTGAGAAGGCTATTGCCTATCACGACACTGTTGAGCCCCTCATGCAGCAGGTCCGCTATCACATCGACAAACTCGAAGAAAAAGTCGACGATGAAGAATGGACCCTCCCGAAATACAGAGAAATGCTCTTTATGAGATAAACAATTATCATATCACACAAGCGGAGGCCGCATAAAATGGAGAAAAGAAACATTGAAAGAGTTACTCCGGCGCTGATAACAGAGCTGAAAGAGAACGAGATATTTGTCTTCGGCAGTAATATCCACGGTATGCACGGAGGCGGTGCTGCGTGGATTGCCTACAAGAAATTTGGTGCCGAAATGGGCAACGGCGAGGGTCTTCAGGGACAGTCGTATGCGCTGCCTACGATGGAAGGACTGGAGAATACGAAGAAGGCTGTCGATAAGTTCATAGAATGTGCCAAGGCTCACAAGGAACTGACATTTCTGGTGACACCTGTCGGATGCGGCATTGCCGGATATACTCCGGAAGAGATAGCACCGATGTTTCAGGATGCTGTAGAACTGGAGAATGTATATCTGCCCATCACCTTCTGGAAGATTCTGAAGGGGTGAAGGTTATAGGTTAAAGGTTATTGGTTATAGAATTTTAAACTGTAAACGGTAAACTGTAAACTGTAAACTAATTAATATGAGCAGAATATTTAAAGCGGCATTGTTTGACCTTGACGGTACGCTGACGGACACGGAGGATCAGTACACCGTCATCTGGGGCAGGATTTCGAGGAAATACCGTCCTGACATTCCCGATCTGGAATATATTATAAAAGGTACGACGCTGGAGAATATTCTTGCGACATACTTTGCCCCCGAGACACATGAGGCCATCGTCAGAGAACTGGATGAATACGAGGCAGGGATGGACTACAGTTTCTTTCCCTACGTGGAGGAATTCATCAGGGACATAAGGGCTCACGGTGTGAAATGTGCCATAGCGACATCGTCGAACAGGCAGAAGATGGCGTATGCCATGAAGAATAATCCGCTGATAGCGTCGCTGTTTGACAAGATATTGACGGCAGAGGACTTTTCAGCCTCTAAACCTGCCCCCGACTGCTATATACGGGCAGCAGAGGTGCTGAACACGCCACGCGAAGAGTGCATAGTGTTTGAGGATGCATACAACGGACTCAAGGCTGGTATGGCATCAGGGATATTCACCGTAGGCTTAGCGACCGGGCACACCATTGAAGAGATAAAGCCGCTGTGTAATCTGGCAGTTTCAAGTTTTTCGAACATTACGTTCGAGAAGCTTGAACGGTTAGCGTTTAGCGTTTAGCGGTTATTGATGATGCTTAGAATAAAAATATTTATAATCCTTATGTCTTTCTTTGTTCTTGGCGTTCAGGCGCAGGAGAATGAAGACATTGTTGCGACACTGAATCTTCCTGAGACGGTGGTGCTGGCTGACGGCATGACATTCGAGGAATATCTGCTGAAGCAGGTTCTGGCAAATGCAAAGCCGCTGAAGGCCCGCGTAAATACGCTGAAGTATTCTGTAACGTGTCAGTTGGAAAAAGACATAGACCTGAAGGAGATTCCCCACCGGCGCACCATAACCTTTGCGGCACGTCTTGCGGGCTTCGGACAGATAGTCTCTGCCCTGATGGAGCATAAGCATTTCGGCATCACGATGGCGGAGGATATTCTTTACAATAAGGGAAAGATAACCACCTCGAATGTGCGCATGGTAGAGATGAAGCAGCCGCTCACCGACAAACAGGTAGCAGCATTCCTGAAGCACGACGGAATGATGAGTGCCAATGTCTATGACAAATTCTACGAGAAGGTGCGCGACAAGGTGAAGGACCTGCAGAAGAAACGCAAGAAGAAGCAGGAAACAGGCATGAAGTATAGCGGCAGCTATACAAAGGGAAACAGAACTTTCTATATTGTGAAACTTGACAATATGGAGGTACACATTGCCGACGGCTGCTGGCAGATAGCTCAGATAAGCTATAGCGAGGGCCAGAACCGAATGCACTATGACTTCAAGGAGATAAGGTCAGGGCTATTCTTACTGACCTCCGGCAACGCCAAACTGTACCTTGACAGGAAGAAATGGCCTAAGGGGTATATAGCGATGAAGATGGGGTATAGTTATTGGTGACGGTTTCTTGTTTACAGTTTAAAGTTTACCGTTTACAGTTTACCGTTTACAGTTTAAGAGTTGCTTGCAGCCTTCGAGGCAGTCTCTCCAGGTAGCGTCGAAATTGCCTGTGTACCATGGGTCGGCGACGTCTCTGTTGAGGAGCATGCGTATCTTGCCCTCAGGGTCTCCGCCACACATTCGCGTCATATTCCTTATATTATAAGAGTCCATGCCTATCAGCAGGTCGTAGTAGTCATAGTCCCTGCGGGTAAGCTGGCGTGCCGTCTTTCCGTCACACCTGATGCCGTGCTCCGCCAGTTTGCGGCGTGCAGGCGGATAGACAGGATTGCCTATCTCCTCGGTACTTGTGGCAGCCGATGCTATCTCAAACTCATCCTCCCTGCCGGCATCGCTGACAAGGCGCTTCATTATAAACTCAGCCATCGGGCTGCGACAGATATTGCCGTGGCAGACAAAAAGAATCTTTTTCATTATCCAAAAACAGCGGAACACCCACTATGGAGCATTCCGCCATAAACTATGTTGATATTAGCATTTCTTAGCCCTGAACAGCAGCTACGCCTGGGAGTACTTTACCTTCGATAGCCTCGAGAAGAGCACCACCACCAGTAGAAATGTAGCTAACCTTGTCGGCAAGACCGAACTTGTTGACACATGCAACAGAGTCACCACCACCGATGAGTGAGAATGCACCGTTAGCAGTAGCCTCTGCAATAGCATTGCCGATAGCACGTGAGCCGTCGCAGAAGTTGTCGAACTCGAACACGCCAGCAGGACCGTTCCACAGGATGGTCTTACAGCCCTTGATAGCATTAGCAAAGTTCTTCTGAGCCTCAGGACCTGCATCGAGACCTTCGAGGTTCTCAGGGATAGCGTCAGAAGGATAGATGCTCTGAGGAGCGTCGTTAGAGAACTCAGGAGCACAGATAGCATCAGGAGCCATAACGAGCTCTACGCCATTCTTCTTTGCCAGTTCCTCAACGCCAAGAGCAACGTCGAGCTTGTCGTTCTCGCAGATAGACTTACCAACCTCACCACCGTGAGCCTTAGCGAATGTATATGTCATACCACCGCAGAGGATGAGCTTGTCAACCTTGCCGAGAAGGTTCTCGATGATACCAATCTTAGAAGAAACCTTAGAACCGCCCATGATAGCGATGAATGGACGCTGGATGTTATTGAGGACATTGTCAACAGCCTTAACCTCTTTCTCCATGAGGAGACCGAGCATGCGGTTGTCCTTGTCGAAATAGTTTGCTATAACAGCAGTAGAAGCGTGTGAACGGTGAGCTGTGCCGAAAGCATCCATTACCCAGCAGTCAGCATAAGAAGCGAGCTTCTTTGCGAACTCCTTCTGACGCTCCTTCATTTCCTTCTTTGCAGCGTCGTAACCAGGATCAGCCTTGTCGATACCTACTGGCTTACCTTCCTCTTCCGGATAGTAGCGAAGGTTCTCAAGCAGCAGAACCTCACCAGCCTTCAGAGCAGCAGCCTCTGCGTCAGCCTTAGCGCAGTCAGGAGCAAACTTAACCTCTGCAACACCAAGAGCCTTAGCAACAGCGTCCTTAATCTGACCGAGAGACAGCTCTGGCTTTACCTTGCCCTTTGGCTTACCCATGTGAGACATGATGATGAGGGCACCACCCTTCTCAAGAATGAGCTTAAGAGTTGGAACTGCACCACGGATACGGGTGTCATCGGTAATCTTACCATCCTGAAGAGGCACATTGAAGTCAACACGTACAATAGCCTTCTTACCTGCGAAATTGTAATCGTTAATGTTCATTTTCTTATTGATTTTTAGAATGAAAACTTAAAATTGCGGTTACAAAGATATAAAAATTATTATGAATAATGAATTATGATTTATGAATTTTTCTATTTTTCTTGTATTTTACATATTTTTTTGTATTTTTGCAACCAAAAGATTACAAACGCTATGATAAATTACGACCTCACGAAGATTACCACCATCATGTTTGACGTCGATGGTGTATTGTCAAAGAATACCATCCAGATGGACAAATATGGCAATCCCCTCCGTACTGTGAACATCAAGGACGGCTACTCCATGCAGCTTGCTGTGAAGATGGGTCTGCGCCTTGTCATCATAACCGGCGGGCACGACGAAGCCATAGCTAAGCGCTACAACTACCTCGGCATCAAGGATGTCTTCCTTTCATGCGGAGTAAAGATAGTGAAGTACAGGGATTACCTGAAGGAGCACAATATCAGCAACGAAGAAGTGATATACGTTGGTGATGACATTCCCGACTATGAGATTATGAAAGAGTGCGGCTGCCCGTGCTGTCCCAAGGATGCCTGTGCTGACATCCGCGAGATATCAACCTATGTCAGCCCATATAACGGCGGTGAGGGATGTGCCCGCGACATCGTGGAACAAGTGCTCCGCGCCCAGGGCAAATGGCTCTCAACAGAAAAAGCCTTCGGATGGTAATCAAATTATATTCACTTCCGGGTGAAGTGTGATGCCGAATTTGGTCTCTACATCCTTGATGATGGCATTACACAGAGCAAGAACTTCCTTACCCGTTGCCCCACCCTTGTTGACAAGCACCAGAGCCTGCCTGTCATGCACGCCGGCATTTCCGAGAGTCTTACCTTTCCATCCGCATTGTTCTATCATCCATGCAGCAGGTATCTTGGTATCATAATGCGGCATATCAGGATACGCTTTCAGCAGTTCTGCAAGCTTTTCGTTGCTCACAACAGGATTCATGAAAAACGAGCCGCCATTACCTTCTACATGCCAGTCAGGCAATTTCTCCTCGCGTATTCTTATAATAGTATTGCGCACGTCTGTAGCGGTAACGGCAGAGATATCGGGAAATTGAGACTTCAAGCCTCCATAATCAAGTCTTGGAACAAAAGTCTTTGACAGACGGTAGGTCACAGCCGTAATGACGAACAGTCCTTTCCATTCATTTTTGAAACGACTCTGGCGATAGGCATACTGACATTCTGTAGCAGGAATGACCAACTTTTCTCCCGTAGTAATCTCTATGGCTTCAATGGCATAGATAATATCCTTGGCCTCTGCACCATAAGCTCCGATGTTCTGAACTGCTGATGCACCCACCTCACCAGGTATGAGCGAGAGGTTCTCCATGCCATAATATCCTTTTGCAACAGCATATTCCACCACGCTGTCCCAGTTCTCACCGGCACCGCAACGCAGCATCACCTCGTCTTCATCTTCGAAAGCCGAGATACCCATGATAGCAGGATGAACCACCACACCATCGAAATCCTTCGTCAGGAGCAGGTTACTGCCTCCGCCAATCACAAGGAAAGGCCGCTCACGAAGTTCTGGCAATATATCCATCACCTCCTCTTCCGAAGCAGGCTCATAGAAAACGTCACACGACTGATCTATTCCAAAGGTATTATGATGAAGAAGACTGTACATTATGCCTCAACTTTTATAAGTGCCCACGAATTGCCCTTACGCATAAAGACAAGGTCTGTCTGTATTCCGTTAGATATGCCTCTGATGAGGAAATAGCGTTTGTCGGAATTGAGGTTTTTCTGCTTGCCGTACCTTATACAATAGAAAACGTTTTGCGGCAACCAAGGTTTGAACATAGGCCACTGCTCTCTCATGATATCCCCCTCCAATGTCGAAAATTCTTCGTCTGGGTCGGGACCAGTGAAGGTAACATATTTCGCAAGATAATTCTCCTGATTCAGAGTATCCGTAGCAAATTCATTATAGAATTCCAGGAATTCATGGTCGGGCTCCTCCGACAATTCCTTGACATCAATAGTCCTCATACACCATTTTCCTCGTATACGCTGGAACTTCCATTCCTTCACCTCGTTGTCCGGGAACGACAGTTTCTGCACCACCACCTCATTTACTGTAGTATCGCTCGGCAGATTCATCTGGTTCTTGGTCTGACAGATGATAGTATAGTATCCGTCAGCAATAAAGAACGATTCGCGCTTCCAGTCAGATTTCTTTTCTATGAGCACCTCAAGACCGTTGTCCTCATACACTACGGGGAATATGGTTCGTGCCTTCTGCACATTAATATTGGCAGCATAGTTGAAGAAGAAGTCGTCAAACAACTCGTCCGCCGCCGTAGGCATCGGAGCCTGAGAAATCAGTTGAGAGAGAGAATCAAGATTCGTTTCACCCTTACCACTCATATCGATGGTATCAGCATCGAGCGAGTCTATTGCCTTCGGTGCACGTTCCATGCAACCTGTTGTCATAAGCAGACAGCAGACCATCGTCGCCACCAGGGCTACAGGAAGGAAAAAATTAGATGAGCAGCGCTTTTTCATATAGTGTTTTAATAAAACGGTGCAAAATTACATCTTTTTTCTTAATTTAACAAAAAAACAGACATATTTTTTTTCTTTACAGTGTGAATAGTAACAATAATAGGCATTAATGAGAAGTTTTTTGTCGGATTTATTTGGTAGATTGAAAAGATTTTTTTAACTTTGCACCAAAATGGAGAGTTTAGATTTACAACAAACATATAAATCTATTTTATTTACAAACTAACAATTTAAAAAGAAAGAAAAAATGAACAAGAAATTTATCTGTACCGTATGTGGATATATCCACGAAGGTCCAACCCCTCCAGAGCAGTGCCCACAGTGTAAGGTTCCAGGATCTAAGTTTAAGGAACTTGAAGAAACATCTGACGGCATACAGTTTGTACAGGAACACGTTATCGGCATCGCCAAGGAATATGGTGTTGACGAAGAGATGATAAAAGACCTCAACAACCATTGGATGGGCGAATGCTCAGAGGTGGGACAGTATCTTGCTATGAGCCGTCAGGCTGACCGCGAAGGCTATCCAGAAATTGCAGAAGCTTTCAAGCGCTACGCATGGGAAGAGGCTGAGCATGCAGCAAAGTTTGCTGAGTTGCTGGGCGACGTGGTTTGGGACACCAAGACAAACCTTGAGAAGCGCATGAATGCTGAGGCAGGCGCTTGCGAGGACAAGTTCCGCATTGCCAAGAATGCCAAGGCTAAGAACTGGGACGCTATTCATGACACCGTTCACGAGATGGCCAAGGACGAGGCACGTCACGGCAAGGGCTTCGAAGGACTTTACAACCGTTACTTCAAGAAGTAATATACACTTTTGCTTTTGGCTTCAGCCAATGGCTATAAAATTTAATTTATCACTAACCATCGCCTTCACAGAAAAATCTGCGGAGGCGATGAATCTTTAAAAGAATGATTAAGACAAACAACATTAAGGGTGACATCTTTGGCGGTATAACAGCAGGCATTGTAGCTCTGCCGCTCGCCCTTGCCTTCGGTATTCAGGCTTTCGGTGGTATTAATGACCCAGCAGCAGCATCAATGGGTGCACTCGCAGGTCTTGTAGGTGCCACATTGTTAGGATTCTTTGCTGCTCTCTTCGGCGGCACCCATTCACAAATCTCAGGTCCGACAGGTCCGATGACAGTCATCACGGCAGCACTGGTCAGTGCAGCATGGACTGCCAGCAGCGGAAACTTCACCGCCGTGCTATTAGCAATGGCCATGGCGGGAATATTCTGCGGACTGTTCCAAATCCTTTTCGGAATAATACGCATAGGAAAATATGTAAGATATATCCCCTACCCTGTCCTGTCGGGCTTCATGAGCGGTATCGGCGTTATCATTATCCTACAGCAGATTTATCCTATGATAGGCAAGAAATCTCCTGTTGCCACTCTCGACATGATAATTAACTTCCCTGGTGCCTGTGCTGACGGCATAAGTATCATGGCATTAATCATGGCTCTTGGCACCATAGCAATAATACTGCTGCTGCCGCGCCTCACGAAGAAAATTCCCGCAACTCTCGTGGCTCTTATAGTGATGACGGTAATAAGCATACTATGCTCTTTCGATGCGGCTCTGACCATCGGCAATATCCCGGCAGGACTGCCTATGCCATTCTTTGCTAAGGAAGGCATGGATTTGTCGGGCATCAACTGGCTGTCAACAATAGAGGCTGCCATAGTGCCTGGTCTCACACTGGCAGGTTTAGGCTCAATAGACACTCTGCTAACCTCGGTAGTAGCAGACAACATCACCAAGACAAAGCACAATCCCAATCAGGAACTCATAGGTCAAGGTATCGGTAATGCACTTGCCGGTGTTTTCTGTGGCATAGCCGGAGCTGGTGCCACAATGAGAACCGTAGTAAACGTAAAAAGTGGTGGAAGGACGCAGATAAGCGGTATGGTACATGCTTTGTTCCTGTTGGCTATTCTCCTGGGACTCGGTTCTTTGGTAAAATATGTTCCACTGTCTGTGTTGGCAGGTATTCTGATTACCGTTGGATGGGGCATCATTGACTTCCGTGGCTTTAAGGATTTGACACATGTTCCAAAGGCCGACGCCTTTGTGCTTGTCACAGTATTTCTTATGACAGTATTTGTAGATTTGCTCACAGCAGTCGGCATAGGTATGGTTATAGCATGTTTCCTCTTCATGATGCGTGCAGGAGACCTTATAGAGAATCAATATGGCGGGCGCACACTGGAGGCTGAATTTGACAAGAACAAACCTTGGGATGACGAAAAAGACATTCCAGAAGAAATAATTAAGCATGTTTACATTCAACGTCTCAACGGACCTGTATTCTTTGGTTCCATAACAGGTTTCAATCAGGTGATGCACGATGTTCCAGATAGTGCAAAAACAGTCATCATACGTATGAAACGTGTTACATTTATGGACCAATCCGGTGCATATGCAATGGAAACTGCTATCAAGGATCTTCAGGCAAAAGGCATAGAGGTACTGATGACTATCATACAGCCACAAGCCGATGCCATACTGCATAAGACTCATATCATACCGACCCTTATTCCTGAAAATCATACTTTCAAGACCTTCCATGAGTGTATTTTATATATAAAAGAACGTGGATGCACAGGAACGGATATTGCTTGAAGATGTCTTCGGAATTACTCTAACTGATGTTTGTGGAGGCGCATTGGAAAAAATGTCGTCCTCCGACAAACAGAAGTATGCCATTCTCAAAGCACGGCTTCAGAAGGGGGAACCTGTGCAATATGTTACAGGCATGGCACCCTTCTGTGGTCATATCTTTCATGTAGAACCCGGAGTATTGATACCACGTCCGGAAACGGAGGAACTTGTAAATATAGTTACCTCTTCTATGTCAGTAGGTTCTCGTCAACTGAATATTCTTGATATCGGAACTGGCAGCGGTTGTATTGCCATTTCGCTGGCATTACAGAAAAAAACTAATGTCACAGCATGGGACATCAGCGAGAAAGCTCTATCAATAGCTCGAAAGAATGCTGAACTGTTAAAGGCAACTGTTTCCTTCGAATGTAAGGATGTTTTTCAAGCATCCTGCACTCTAGCCCCCTCTTGGGATATCATCATCAGTAACCCTCCATATATTTGTCGCAACGAAGCTGCTCTTATGGAGTCTAATGTGCTTGACCATGAACCACACGAAGCACTCTTTGTGCCTGATGAAGAACCTTTGTTATTTTATGATACTATAGCGCGCTACGGCATCGACAGCTTGAAAGAAGGTGGTATGCTTGCTTTTGAGATTAATCCGCTATATGCAGAAGACCTTACACAAATGCTCAAAAACATTGGATATCGTGATATCGAAGTGCATCATGATTCTTTCGGCAAGGAACGTTTCATAATTTGTTACAGATGACAGAACAGCAGATACTTACGAAACTCACGGCAGTTTGTTCCAGAGCGGAACACTGTAAGGAGGACATGCGTCGCAAGATGGAGCGATGGGAGGTTGAGGATGACATGCAGGAAAAAGTCATAGCATACCTCGTAAAGGAGCAATACATTGACGAAGAGCGATATGCACGTTCCTTTATCAGGGCAAAGAAAGAGTATAACCACTGGGGAGAGAAAAAGATAGAGCAGGCACTATATATGAAGCGCATACCTAAAGACATATACGAACCCATATTAAAAGAAATCTGTAATAATGACTTCTATGATATATTGAAGTCATTATTACAGAATAAAAAACGCTCTGTCAAAGCCTCAAGCGACTATGAACTGAGGGGTAAATTGATGAGGTTTGCCATGCAGCGAGGTTTCACCTATGACCAGATATGTGAAGTCATAGACGAAATCTGACCTCTTATATTTTCTTAATAATCGTCGTCAGAGAGATCTGCGGCATCGAGTGACAGGTCGTCAGGATCTTCCTCTATGGTGGTACGATAGCTCTCTGCTGTCAGTTCGTCCTCATCGATTTCATCAAGGTCGTCCTCATCAGCCACAGAATACTTGTAGTCCATATCATCGTCCATGCCATTGTCAGAATCCAAATCGTCATCATCGTCCATGTCATCATGACTGCGGCGACGGCGCCTCTTGCGTCCGTCTTCATTCTCGTCATCATCCTCACCCAGCTCATCATTGATACGCAGACGAGGCTTGACTGCAACCGGCTTTACCTTGGCAAAGATGGCTTCAACCCATCCGCCTTTCTCTATTTCAAGCACCTCGTAGCCGTCGGCAATCTTCAGTTCGTAAAGACCACCCGGACGCTTCAGTCTGTTAGCAGGAACGACATTGGTAGCAATATAGAAACCAGAAAGGATAATATCCTTCACAGCCTGATTGAGACTATCCCAACCACCGCCGAAGTTTCTGTCGATAATCTCAAGCAACTTTGCAGCGGAAATATGACGAATATTCTCATATGTGAGGTCCGTCACTCTGTTGATGGGTTTCTTCTTGATAGCCCATTTCTGTTCCTTATGTTTTATAGGGATGATGCCCACGCGCATACCGCGAGCCTCGAATTTCTTCTCAATTTCACGCGCCAGCCTTCCCTTGCCGTCACCCACATGGGGTATTTCTTCAACATCGAAGGCGGTCTTAATAATGTCCATGTAATGTTCTGCATGTTCCTGAGCTGCATCTTCCTTATCAGGCTTCTGCCACATAAAGAAAATGTCACTCTCCTGCATATCCCAAATAGTACCTTTAGTAAGGTATCTTAAACTCTTTGTGTTTTTTTCTTTTTGCATAGTGGGGGCAAAGGTAAAAAAAAATCCAATATACAGTTCATATAGGCTCCCCTCGCATGTACTTTTTATGCTTTTTTAAGAAAAATCTCACATACGCGCTTGTGTATGTACCAAAATTATTGTAACTTTGCGCGCATCTTTCTAAATTTTGCAAAAAAACATGAAGCAAATATATATTTCACTTGTCACGGTACTGCTGGCTATGGTCTATGTACTGCCGACGCATGCCGTGTTGAAAGAGGACAGTCTGTCAAGTTCTCTGGCAATACTACGTCAGGAACTGACAAAATATCATGACGAATACAGCGGGCAGCACGAAGCCATGAAGCAGACGGGCCAGAGAGTGTTCCAGACCCTTATGCAGACGATGCAGAACAGTAACCAGAATGCACTGATGCTGTACTCGCAGAAGGACGGCTATGTTTTCGACCTTACATACGCTTGCCATGAAGCTATAAACCAGTATCAGCAATTTGAGAAGCACCTGGTACCTTTTCGCTTATATGTAGAGAAGAGTGATGCGGAAGTAGAAAGATTTGACAGCCTTATTGCCACGTTACGTTCCATGCCTGTCATGATGCTTGATGAGAAAGCTAAGATTAACCGTAATGTATGTCTTGCTCTTGCTATAAATACGCGGCGCATGGTAGTGGAAAGCCGGGACCAGTTGAATGAGTATATTATCTACTACAAGACGACATGGCAACACCTGAAGAACCTTAACGACTATGCCAACGCTAAATATGCAGAAATACAAAACAACATATTTAAGAACGGCGGCGACAACTACTTTACCATACTGTCACGCTTCGGTTACTTCCTAACCCAGATGCGGAATAGCATCGAAGAGAAATACACCCGTTACGACAATATACGCTCACAGTGGGACAGCAGATGGATATTAGGACTGTTCATAGTCATACTGTTCTATGGTATGATAGCTGTCATCCTAAACCAGATCATTGTACGCTGGATAGGTACAAAGCTCATAAAGAAAGATGCCCGCGAGTCGGTGCAGAACTGGTTTATGGCAAAGCGTGCATGCATCATCATGGCATCTACGGCAATTACATTTGCCATCATACTGGGTATAGTACAGGCTTTGTCGAAACAAAACTTCATCATAATGGCTTCAGGGCTTATGGTGCAGTTTGCATGGCTCATGAGTGTCATCATCATCTCGATAATTATCCGCGTTCAGGCTGGAAAAACCATGAACACCGTGTATCTGTACCTACCACTGCTGGTAAACGGATTCCTCGTTATCAGTTTCCGTGTGGTACTGATACCTAACGCTCTGGTGAACCTCATATTCCCGCCTATACTGCTCATATGCTGCCTGTGGCAATGGTTCGTTCTGCATAAGCAAATTGACGTAGAGAAAACAGACCGTTACTATGCCAATTTCTCACAGTTGGTTTTCATTGTATCTCTGGTAAGCTCCATGATAGGTTTCACTCTGCTTTCCGTGCAGATACTGATATGGTGGATAATGCAGCTTACATGCATACTTACCATCACTTGTATCCGCGACTGGTATAAAGAGTATGCCTTACGCATCAAACTTCACGACAAGCCAATCACAGAGACTTGGATACACAGTGCCATATACTCCATACTGTTACCGACAGCAGCTATTGCCAGTGTTGTAATAAGCCTCTACTGGGCAACTGATGTGTTCAACCTCAGTGATATGACACGCGATTTCTTTACACGTGATTTCATAAACATCGAGAATTTCCGTGCCAGCATCTTCGACATTGCCATCGTGGTGACGCTGTGGTTTATCTTCAATTACATAAATCGCACAACAAAGGCCTTCATACTGATGAGCCTGAAACAGCACGACCCCCAGAATGCAGCACAGCGTTTCATGATGATACGCAACATACTGCAAATATTTATTTGGGGTGTATGGTTCCTCATATCATTGGCAATATTCCATGTATCAAGCACATGGCTGGTTGTTATCTCAGGCGGCCTGTCAACAGGTATCGGTTTTGCATCCAAGGATATACTTGAGAACATTTACTACGGAATATCACTCATGACGGGACGAATAAAGATTGGTGACCTCATAGTATGCGACGGCATCAGAGGACGTGTATCATCAATTTCATATATCTCCACTACAATAGACACTACTGACGGTTCGGTAATAGCTTTCCAAAACTCACAGCTATTCACCAAGAACTACAAGAATATGACACGTAACCACGGATATGAGTGTCATATCCTTGACGTAGGTGTTGCCTATGGCACTAACATTAAGAAAGCCAAAGAGGTTATTATCAATGCCATAAGCGGACTCGACTGTCTTGATCCTTCAAAAGACCCAAAGGTAGTCCTTAAGGAATTGGGAGACTCAGCCCTCATACTGAAGGTTATAATATGGGTCAACGTATTTACCCAATTTGCCGATGATGGTGAAGTGCTGGAGGCAATATACAACGCCCTCAACGAGAATGATATAGAGATACCGTTCCCACAGCTCGACATACACCAAAAAGCTTGATTAACAGGACAGTTCTTAATGCTTAAAATATTCTCTTTTATACTATCCCTTACACTTGCCATTTCCGGCTGCTTTGCACAGAGCAGCGACTCCCTCATTGTGCAGTCGTTAAGGGAAAAGGGAATAACCTTTTCGCACGACAACAACGTCAAGCTGCTCACGAACGGCCAGGAGAAATTTGATGCAGAATTCCAAGCCATCCGCAACGCACGCTACAGCGTCCATCTCGAATATTTCAACTTCCGCAACGACAGCATCGGTAATGAGCTGTTCCGCCTGCTAGAGCAGAAGGCTGAGAGCGGGGTCAAAGTGCGTGCGCTATACGATGCCTTTGGCAACAAGAGCAACAACCGTCCATTGAAAGAAAGCCATCTGACAGAGATGCGCAGTCATGGTGTGGAGATTGAAATCTTTGACCCTATCGGATTTCCATGGATAACCAATGTCTTCAGTCGCGACCACAGAAAGATTGTTGTAATAGATGACAGCATAGCATTCATAGGAGGCATGAACGTGGCAGACTATTATATTCACGGTACTCCAAAAATTGGTCCCTGGCGCGATTTGCATTGTTCCATTACTGGTACAGAAGTGGCTACGCTACAGAAGATATTCCAGCGTGCATGGAAGAAAGAAACTGGACGCGAAGCTGTCAATGACTCTTCTGCCCCATCACCAAAGGGTAACATGATGGTGGGCATTATAAACCGCGAGCCGCATAAGACAAACAAGATAATGCGTCAGTTCTACATATCATGTTTCGACAATGCCAAAGACACCATACGTCTTGTCAACCCATACCTCTCACTGACACACAGTGTGAAGAAAGCGATAAAGAGAGCTCTGAAACGCGGATTGCATATCGAGATTATGATGTCACAGAAGAGCGACATACCCATGGAGCCGGATGCTTCATTCTACCATCTTCATTGGATGATGAAGAAAGGGGCACAGGTGTATATCTTCCAGGATGGCTTCCACCATACAAAGACTATCACTGTCGATGGAAAGCTCACCACCGTCGGCTCCTGTAATCTGGATGCACGATCACTTGCATGGGACTATGAATGCAATGCCGTTATTGTAAATAAAGATATTACCCGCCAAATCGACCAACGCTTCATCAACGACAAGGCCAAGTCATTTCTGCTCACAAAAGAGTCGTGGGACAACTGGCGTACACGTTGGCAAAAGACGTATGGTTGGATGGCACAACTGTTAAGCACATGGCTATAGATGATATCATAAAAGAAAACCTCCACGTGGTGGAAACCCTTGCATACCAGTATGTACGGAAATGTCCGGAGATGACTGCTGACGATTTTATCGGAGAGGGCAATATGGCTCTCGTTATGGCAGCACGTAAATGGAATCCGGAAAAAGAACCCGTCTTTGCACATTATGCCATATACCACATACGCAAGGCAATGGAGCGCATTATGCCTCACGGAGAGATAAAGAAGAATCTTTCCGACAAACTGGCCGCAGGACGTCCTTTCACACATGAGGCAGTTGAGCAGGCTGAAATATCTGACGATATGCACAGACGCATTATGAACTTAAACCAACGTGAACAAGATGTCATTTGCCACTACTACGGTGTGGAGGGTAAGACCAAATTAAATATGAGAGAGATTGCAGAACTCATGGGATATACACGTGAGAGAATAAGACAAATCCGTAAAAAAGCAGAACGTAAAATGAGAAAAACTGTCACCCTTTTCCTTCTTTTATTCCTTTCTTCAGTATTATCAACAGTCAATGCACAAGCACCTGTTAACACTCAGACACCTGACGGCGGTGTCGGTATCTATCCGACCATTAAAGAGAAGAAGCCAAAGGATAAGATAGAGAAAAAAATCCAAAAAAAGGAAAAGATGAAAGAAAAAGCGACAGCAAAGCCGGAGAAACTCCATAAGATTATTTCCAAGACGATATATCTCTATGGAGTCGGATTCTCTGCTGTTGATTCTGTCGTATATTTCACTGACGAGCAGCGTCTTGATTCCATGGTTATGGATAAGAAGACCTCTTTCCTTGCAAAACGGGCAACCCTCTCTGAACAGTTTGCTAACTACCTTACATCTATAGGTGAGAGCAAATATACAGCTGCCATTATCTATGACACAAACCTTAAGAAACTCGACAAGAAATATATGAAGCAAGCAAAATACTATCAAAAAAACGGCTATACAATCAAGCCTGCAGACAAAAGCCAATTCTCATTCAGCCGATGAAATACGCACTCGCAGGACATATCATTTCCATTCAGGTTTCTGAGACAGCAAAGACAGTAAACTCTGTCTGCAGCGATGCGACTCAGTTTCTTGATACCATTCTGCCCTCATTCATTCCTTTCAAGACGGATGATGAAACAGCTATGGCGTCACAGCCTCTGATGAACCTCACCATTGTCGATACTCTCAAGGAAATAAAAGATGCACGTCTGATACGTGACGTAGATACCGGCAATGGCATGACGCGTGTTGATAAACTCCCATCAGGAGGATATCAATTCCTTGTACGTGACATTTTCGGTTATGCATGTGCCCTGCTTCAAACTTCATCTCATTTCGAGGACTGCAGAGTTGCTATTCGCGGTAATCTCCCTACCATGCGTTTTGCACTGAATAATGCCCTTATGCTTTCATATGCATTTTCTAGTGCCTATCATGATACATTGCTCATTCATGCTTCCGTAGTGAGACACAACGGAATATCCTATGCATTTACGGCAAAAAGCGGCACAGGGAAAAGCACCCAGGTGGCAAACTGGCTGCGGAACATTCCGGGGTGCGACCTCGTAAATGACGACAACCCCATCATACGCATAGAAAAGAACTCTGACGGTTCGATACATCCTATACTATACGGTTCACCATGGAGCGGTAAGACTCCCTGCTACCGCAATGTAAGGACTCCGCTCGGAGCCATAGTAATGATAAAACGCGACAACCATAATGAGATGATTCCGCAATCAGCGCTTGAATCCTTCGTGACAGTGCTTTCTGCCTGCTCTGCAATGAAGTGGGATGAAGAGCTCTATACTCACGTATGTCGCACTTGTTCCAAATTTGTTGAAACCATTCAGGTGACAGAACTCCACTGTCTTCCTGATGCAGAATCAGCTTTGACAGCATGCAGTTACCTAACGAGATCATAATACCCCAAGTGGCTGAATATATACGTTCTGGTCATACTGTTACATTACCGCTACGTGGATACAGCATGCGGCCTTATTTGGAGGACGGACGTGACAAGGCGCTATTGTCAAAGCCATCGTCAGAGCTAAAGACAGGTGATGTAATACTGGCAGAGATAGCTCCACAGCGTTATGCTTTACATCGCATCGTACACATATCGGGAGATGACATAACAATGTACGGAGACGGGAATTTCTCTCCCGAATACATCCGCAGGGACGATGTTCTGGCTGTAGCCACAGGTTTTTACCGCAAGGGCAGCGAGCATCTGACGCCAGTTGACAACTTTTGGTATAAGTGCTACTGGCACATATGGCTTCGTCTGCGCCCCTTCCGCTATCCTCTCCTGCTTATATACAGGGCAAAGAGGAATCCTCGGAGTTTCATACAGAAATCAATTAAAAAATTTTTACAGATATGCAAATTAAGAAAGGAATAGTCCTCAATCAGGTATGTGGAGAGAGTTTCCTCGTACCTATGGGTGAAGAGAATATTGACTTCTCTAAATTGGTTGCTCTTAACGAGTCTTCACTGCTACTATGGAAACGTATGGAGCAGGGACCTTTCGAGGTTGATGACCTCGTAGGTATAATACTAGACGAATATGAAATCGACGATGCTACAGCACGTCATGATGTGGAAGAATTTCTCAACCAATTCCGCGCAGAAGGACTATTATTGGAAAATTAAAAACTAAAAATATGTACAGAACAAATACCTGCGGAGAACTCCGCATCGAGAATGTTGGTCAGTCAGTAACTCTTGCCGGATGGGTACAAGGTATTCACAATCTTGGTAGTCTTACTTTTATAGATATTCGTGACCGCTATGGTATCACTCAGTTGGCATTTAACGAGGACTGTCCTGCTCTACTTAAGGAGAAAGCAGCACGTCTTGGACGTGAATACGTCATACAGGCCAAGGGAACTGTGGCTGAGCGCTATTCAAAGAATAAGAAAATTCCTACAGGCGACATTGAAATTATTGTCTCTGAGCTCAATATCATTAGCGAGAGTGCGACACCTCCGTTTACTATTGAAGACAATACGGACGGTGGCGATGAACTGCGTATGAAGTATCGCTATCTCGACCTTCGTCGCCCGATGGTACGTAAAAATCTGGAACTACGTCATAAGATGACTATTCTCATACGTAACTTCCTCGATTCTCGCCAGTTCATTGAAGTAGAGACTCCAATACTTATCGGTTCTACTCCTGAGGGAGCACGCGACTTTGTCGTACCGTCACGTATGAATCCCGGACAATTCTATGCTCTTCCACAGTCACCTCAGACCCTCAAGCAATTGCTTATGGTCAGCGGTTTCGACCGTTATTTCCAAATTGCAAAATGCTTCCGCGATGAAGATCTTCGTGCTGACCGTCAGCCGGAGTTCACACAAATAGACTGCGAGATGTCATTTGTAGATCAGGAGGATGTCATATCTATATTTGAAGAGATGGCACGTCATCTCTTTCGCGAAATACGTGGTATTGAACTGCCGGCAAGACTGAAACAAATGACATGGCATGAAGCAATGGCAAAATATGGCTCAGACAAGCCAGACCTGCGTTTCGGCATGGAGTTTGTGGAACTTGATGATGTACTGAAACTGGGCACCTTCCAGGTATTTGACAATGCAGCATATATCGGAGGCATCTGTGCTACAGGATGCGCAAGCTATACTCGCAAGCAGCTCGACGCACTTACCGACTTCGTGAAGTCACAGCAGGTGGGAGCCAAGGGACTTGTATATATAAAGGTGAATGAAGACGGCTCCATAAAGTCTTCCGTCGATAAGTTCTACACCCCCGAACAGCTTCAGGCTGTGGCAGTTAAGATGGGTGCCAAGGCGGGTGACCTGTGTCTTATACTTTCCGGCGACAATGCCAACAAGACACGTGTACAACTCTGTGCTCTGCGTCTCGAAATGGGACGACAGCTGGGACTTATGGACAAGAATAAGTTCGAGTGTCTCTGGATTGTTGATTTTCCTCTCTTCGAGTGGAGCGACGAGGAGCAGCGTCTCATGTCAACTCACCATCCTTTCACAATGCCTAATCCTGACGATATACCTCTGCTCGATACCAATCCTGCAAAGGTGCGTGCTAAAGCCTACGACTTCGTATGCAACGGTATTGAAGTCGGCGGTGGCTCGCTGCGTATCCATGATGGTAAGCTTCAGGCAAAGATGTTTGAAGTGCTCGGATTTACCCCAGAAAAGGCAATGGCTCAATTCGGATTCCTCATCAATGCATTTAAATATGGAGCTCCACCACATGCTGGTCTGGCATTCGGTTTAGACCGTTTCGTAAGCATCATGGCAGGGCTTGATAGTATTCGCGACTGCATAGCATTCCCGAAAAACAACAGCGGACGCGACGTAATGCTTGACGCGCCATCAGCAATAGATGACAGCCAGCTCGATGAACTGTGTATCAACATAAAGGTTAAGGAATAGAGATGAAAATACTGACAACATTATTCATCACACTTCTCTTACCACTTTTTACATTCGCCCAAGGTGTAGAGTGTGAGGATACATGTTCTCATGTCCATGGCATAGACATCTCCCATTATCAGGGAAATATATTCTGGGAGACAGTTGCCAACAATACCAGTATGGCATACGTCTATATCAAGGCAACGGAAGGTGGGACACGCATTGACGAAAAGTATGAGAATAACATACTTACCGCTCATCAGTACGGGTTGAAGGTGGGATCGTATCATTTCTACCGTGCACAAATCGACCAGGAGACACAACTAGCTAATTTCGTACTCCAGTGCCGTCCAAGTGAGCAGGATCTTATCCCGCTCATTGACGTAGAGGTGGCATCGGGTATGGGAGTAGAGGAATTCTGCGACTCGCTATTCAAATTTCTTAACCTCGTAGAACATTATTACCGTCAGAAGCCCCTTATCTACAGCGGTACCAATTTCTACAACAAATACCTCGCAGGCAAGATGGACCGCTACCCCCTCATGATAGCTCAGTATCGTCCCCCCCAGCCCATTCTCAAAGACGGCAAAGATTATCTCATATGGCAATATACCGGAAAGGGACGCCTCCATGGTATCAACGGATATGTAGATAAAAGCCGTTTTATGGGTGACCATACCCTGAAAGAAATACGTTTCCATCATCGTAAAGGTGAAATGTAAAGAAATTTAAATAATAATAACAAGCTAATATACAAATATGCTTATTCATTGTCCAGAATGTAATCACGAGGTTAGTGACAAGGCTGCCACTTGTCCCAACTGCGGCATACAGATAGCAGGCAATCCTGACATTAACGCTTCGCACACACCCAAACGACGCAAACCACAGGGCGAGGCGTCAACTGCTAAGAAATCTAACCGGTGGACTATAATATTGTTCTTTTTTCTATTTCTGATTGCAACTGCTGCCGGTGGCTCATACTACATGTATTGTCAGATGCAGCAGCATGACGAAGAGGAAGCTTACGAGCAGGCCATCGAAAGCCACAACGAAGAAGAACTGCAACGCTTTCTGGCACACTATGGTACTGCCCCGCGTGAACACCGTGACTCAGTAAAGGCTCTACTGCAACGTATGCGCGACAATGAACGCAACCGAGAGGAACAGGAGCAGCTTGATGCCATAGACTCTACAGACTATGCACTGGCACGCCAACTGAATACCGTCGAGGCATACGAAAAATACATGCGAATGCATCCTAAAAGCAAACATCTTGAAGATGCTAAAGATCGTATCATAGAACTTTCTAAGTACAATGCTACTACAGAAGATATTGACTTTGCACGCAGCGTGTGCCGCCGTTTCTTCCAAGCAATAAATTCACACAATGAGGATCATCTGCTATCTACTGTTCAACCTGTCATGACACAGTTCCTCAATCGCAATAGTGCAACTAATGCAGATATCGTGACATTCATGGAGAAACTCTATAAGCCAGATGTTACCAACCTCAATTTCAGAATTATCGATCCTTTCAATGTGAAACGTGTGGAAGGCGATGACGACATCATGCTATTGAAAGCCGTATTTACAGTCACGCTCAACATTGACCGTACGGACAATACAAAAGAACGTTTCTCAACCTACGGCGTTACAGCCGAGATAACCCCCGATGGACTTATATCGAAGTTCAACCTCAAAAAAATACAAGCAGAAGAATAAATGATACGTTGGGATATAGAACAATATAGTGCAGAACAATATCGTCAGGCATGGGAACTGAGTAAAAAACTCAACATGTCTGAGATACTTACTATGCAGTTGGTGCGTCACGGCATCACCACGGAGTCGAATGCCAAACTATTCTTCCGTCCTCAACTGCCTGACCTAATTAATCCTTTCCGAATGAAGGATATGGACATTGCCGTTGACAGGCTCAACGATGCCATCGGACGCAAGGAACATATCATGGTTTATGGTGATTACGATGTTGACGGAGTTACTGCGGTAACATTGGTGTATAAATTCCTGCAGCAGTATTACAGTAATATTGAGTATTACATTCCTAACCGCTATGATGAAGGCTACGGAGTAAGCAAGAAGGGCATTGACTACGCCAAGCAGCGTGGTGTCACTCTCATTATAATCCTCGATTGTGGTATAAAGGCTCACGAAGATATATCATACGCCCGTGACCTTGGTATAGATTTCATCATCTGTGATCACCATTTCCCGGATATCGATGATGCAGGACATGACATTCTGCCACCAGCCGTTGCTATTCTCAATCCCAAGCAGCAGGAAGACACCTATCCATTCAAGCATCTCTGCGGATGTGGCATTGGATTCAAATTTATGCAGGGCTTTGCCAAGAACAATGGCATACCGTTCTCAAAACTCATTCCCCTACTCGACCTATGCGCTATCTCAATAGCATCAGACCTTGTCAATATCACCGACGAGAACCGCATACTAGCATATCATGGTCTCAAGCAACTTAACCTAAAGCCATCAACAGGCATACAGGCCATCATCGAGACTTGCGGACTGTCAGACCAAGAGATAACCATGAACGATATTATCTTCAAAATCGGGCCCCGCATCAATGCATCAGGACGAATGGAGAATGGTCAACTGGCAGTCAACTTGCTTGTGGAACGCAATCTTGACAAGGCATTGGAACTAGCAAAGGAAATAGATGAGTTTAACGATCAGCGCCGTGAGGCTGACAAGCAGATGACAGAGGAGGCCAATGAGCTCGTTCACGGACTGCTGAATACAGAAGACTCCAAGCGCTGGGCATCTGAGATGCCCCTTAGCATCGTGGTATATGACGAGACCTGGAAGAAAGGTATTCTCGGAATAGTGGCAACACGTCTGGCAGAAGAATATTTCCGTCCCACCATTGTCTTCACCCGTGAGGGCGATTATGCCGTCGGCTCTGCACGCTCCGTAGCAGGGTTCGACATCTATGCAGCAATCAGAAGCTGCCGCGAATTACTCATCAATTTCGGAGGACACACTTATGCTTGCGGACTTACCATACGCTGGAGCGATGTGGAACGTTTCAAAAAATATTTCGAGAAATATGTCGCCGAACATATTGACCCGACTCAGACAGAGCCGGCAATAAAGATTGATGCTGTCATAGACTTTGCAGACATCAATCGTCGTCTGCTCCACGATCTTAAGCGTTTCTCACCCTTCGGTCCTGGCAATATGAAACCTCACTTCATGACAAAGGAAGTATTTGACTTCGGGACATCGAAAGTTGTAGGCCGTATGCAGAAGCACATCAAGATGGAACTGGTTGACTCCAAGTCACCAACAGTAGTAAACGGCATTGCCTTCGGTCAGGCACCGTTAGTGAAACAAATAAAGTCCCGTCAGGCCTTCGATATAGCATATACCATTGAAGAGAACCAATACAAGAAAGGTTGCGTCCAGCTACAGATAGATGACATACACTTCCATACTGAAGGATAACTTCGGTTATGACTCCTTCCGTTTCATACAGGAGGACATTATAAACAGTATCGGCAGCGGTCATGACACCATAGGCCTCATGCCAACAGGAGGCGGTAAAAGTATAACATTTCAGGTGCCCGCCCTGGCGATGGACGGAATGTGTCTGGTCATCTCTCCACTCATTGCATTGATGCAGGATCAGGTGGAGCACCTCAAGGCACGCGGCATCAAGGCAGAAGCTATATATACCGGTAAAAGCCGCGATGAGATACAACGCATTCTCGACAATGCAGTATATGGAGCTGTGAAGTTCCTGTATGTTGCCCCAGAGCGTCTTTCATCGTCACTCTTTTTGGCAAAACTACAATATATTAAAGTGTCATTCATCGT
The DNA here is from genome assembly GCA_902774795.1 of uncultured Prevotellaceae bacterium. GTDB lineage: Bacteria > Bacteroidota > Bacteroidia > Bacteroidales > Bacteroidaceae > Prevotella. Next base: position 24,798 of record CACYKA010000011.1, read on the forward strand.
CGTTGACGAGGCACACTGCATATCACAGTGGGGACACGAATTCCGTCCCGCATATTTGTGTATAAAGGAAATAAGAAAAGAGTTGCCCAACTGCCCCGTATTGGCACTCACAGCCACTGCGACAGCAGAGGTCATAGAAGATATAAAGAAAGAACTCGCACCGCCTGAGAAGGAAAGCGACTTCAACGTTTTCACGATGTCGTTCCGTCGTCCCAATCTGCGCTACGTCGTCAGGCATACAAACGATAAGATTGGTCAAATACTCAACATCCTCCAGTCTGTTGACGGCTCAGCAATAGTTTATACACGCAGCAGGGAGAAAACCAAGGAGCTTGCCCAGAAACTGCAGTCTATGGGTATCAAGGCCACATTCTATCATGCGGGGCTCGACTTCAGTGTAAAGAATAAACACCAACAACTGTGGCATAACGGCGACATTCGCGTCATTGTAGCCACAAACGCATTTGGCATGGGAATAGATAAGCCCGATGTACGCATCGTAATTCATGCCGACGTACCTGACTCCATAGAGGCATACTATCAGGAAGCAGGGCGTGCCGGGCGCGACGGTAAGAATTCGTATGCCGTTCTACTCTACGACAAGCGCGACAAGACACAACTGATGACACACTTGAATGAGCAGTATCCTACGCGTGACTACATCAGTAAAGTCTATGACAGCCTTGCATACTTCTTCCAACTGGCTGTAGAAGACGGTGAAGGTGCTACATACGTATTCGACGAAGAGCGTTTCTGCACCAACTTCCACTTCTGGCCTGCTACACTGCACGGAGCACTCCACATACTGCAGAACGCCGGCTACATTGAGTACGATGAGGCACACAACGAGAGGGCACGCGTAATCATGAATATCTCGCGTCACGAACTCAACGCCGTCAATGGGCTCTCCAAGACAGAAGAAAATGTGCTTACACGACTGCTGCGATACTATGGCACTTTGTTCTCTGACTTCACTTATATTGACGAACTGCTACTCTCACGTCGTCTGGCACTCGACGAGTCACAGCTGCATATAGCCCTTAAAAGTATGGCAGAGAAAAAAATAATACGCTACGCTGCTGCACGCACCATACCCGTGATTTATTACACTCGACAACGTTGCCTCTCAGAGAAGCTGTACTTTCCCAAGGAGTCCTATGAAAACCTCCGCAGCAAAGCGGAACAGCGTATTGGCAGCATGATAGACTATTTAGAAACAGATAAGAACAACGAAGAGGTATTGCTGAGATACTTCGGTGAGAAAATATAAAACAAAAATAGCATATGGAAAATTTTGCCTTTATATTGCCATTCAACTTCCTCGATATCATTATCAAGGGAATGATTATTGGTATCGTATGCTCAGCCCCTATGGGACCAGTCGGAGTGCTCTGTGTACAGCGCACGCTCAACAAAGGCCGTTGGTATGGTTTCGTAACAGGCTTGGGCGCTGCCCTCAGCGATATCATCTATGCCCTGCTGACTGGCTTTGGCATGAGTTTCGTCATGGAGCTAATTGACAATCCGCAGAACAAGTTCTTCTTACAGATATCTGGTTCCATACTGCTGTTTCTCTTCGGCTTATACTGTTTCAGGAGCGATCCCCGCAAGAAGGTCCACCAGGGCAAGGGCATCAAGGGTTCGCTGACACATAATTTTGTAACAGCATTCATCGTTACCTTCTCCAATCCGCTTATTATATTCCTGTTCCTAGCCACCTTTGCACAGTTTGCATTCGTCGTACCCGACCATCCGCTGGAGATGTCACTGGGTTATCTCTCGATTGCTGGCGGAGCACTGTTGTGGTGGTACGGACTCACTTGGATGATTGACAAAGTGCGCGAGTACTTCTCACTCAATGCCATAGTGATAATCAACAGAATAATCGGAACCATAGTGATGGTATTCTCTTTTGCCATCTTTATGGGTACGGCATTCAATCTTTTCTCAATATCATTCTAATTATGCTTATTTCCCAACAACTGCGAAAAGACAACATTGTAGGTTACCTTCTCTATATGTGGCAAGTAGAAGACACTATACGTGCCTACCACTGCGACCTAGCTGCTATCAGACGCGAATATATTCCTCGCTTTGAACTCGACGACGAACAACGCGATGAGACTATTGACTGGTACGGCAACCTCATCCGAATGATACGCGAAGAGGGCGTAGCACAGGGCGGACATATTCAGATTAACAAGATTATTGTACAGCAACTTAATGAACTCCATGCCCAACTGCTAGCATCTCCCAAGTTCCCATTTTACAGCAGCGAATACTATAAGGTGTTACCTTTCATCGTAGAACTGCGCAATAGGGGGAGTAAAGATATCTCCGAGGTGGAGACATGTCTCAATGCTGTCTATGGTGTTACGCTGCTCCGCTTACAGGGCAAGGAGATAAGCGCATCAACCGCTAATGCCGTAAAGGAGATATCTACCTTTCTTGGCATGCTCTCCGACTACTTTAAGGAAGACAAGGAGAAAGGACTGAAGTTTGAAGACTAAATAAAGGTTATAGATTATATTTAAAAGAATAAAGAAAAAAAATGAACGAAATACATAGAAGACGTACATTTGCCATCATCTCCCACCCTGATGCGGGTAAGACAACACTCACCGAGAAGTTTCTTCTTTTCGGTGGACAAATACAGGTAGCAGGTGCCGTAAAAAGCAATAAGATACGTAAGACTGCCACCTCCGATTGGATGGACATTGAGAAACAGCGTGGTATCTCTGTCTCTACCTCCGTCATGGAGTTTGACTATACCCCACCTGCCGACACTACTGGCGAGGTGTATAAGGTTAATATCCTCGACACCCCTGGTCACCAAGACTTTGCCGAAGATACCTACCGCACGCTGACCGCCGTTGACTCTGCCATTATCGTGGTAGATTCAGCCAAGGGTGTGGAGACACAGACACGCAAGTTAATGGAGGTATGTCGCATGCGAAATACCCCTGTCATCATTTTTATCAACAAGATGGACCGCGAAGGTCGCGACCCTTTTGACTTGCTTGACGAACTCGAGGAAGAACTCCAGATAAAGGTGCGCCCACTATCATGGCCTATCAATCAGGGAGCAAAGTTCAAGGGGGTATATAATATTTATGAGGAACAGCTTAATCTCTTCACCCCTGACAAGCAGCGCGTCACCGAGAAGGTTGCCATCGACATCACTTCTTCCGACCTTGAGGCACAGGTGGGTGAAGATGATGCATCACAACTTCGTGACGACCTCGAGATGATTGAGGGTATCTACGACCCCTTTAACGTTGAGGTTTACCGCGAAGGCACTCTGGCGCCGGTTTTCTTTGGTTCTGCCCTCAACAACTTCGGAGTACAGGAGCTTCTTGACTGCTTTGTTGAGATAGCGCCGTCTCCTCGTCCAACAAAAGCTTTGGAGCGCATGGTCGACCCTGAAGAGCCCAAGTTCACAGGCTTCATCTTCAAGATTACAGCCAACATAGATCCTAACCATCGTTCTTGTATTGCCTTCTGCAAGGTATGCTCAGGCAAATTCGTAAGAAACCAGCCTTATCTCCATGTGGGTCAGAACAAGACACTGCGTTTCTCTTCTCCCACACAATTTATGGCACAGCGCAAGGAGACCATTGATGAGGCATGGGCTGGCGACATTGTTGGTCTGCCTGACAATGGTATATTCAAAATAGGCGACACCCTCACGGAGGGGGAGCAACTTCATTTCCGTGGACTGCCGTCTTTCTCCCCAGAAATGTTCAAATACATCGAGAACGATGACCCCATGAAGGCAAAGCAGTTCCAGAAAGGCCTTGAACAACTTATGAACGAGGGTGTGGCACAGCTCTTCGTCAACCAGTTTAACGGACGCCGCATCGTAGGCACTGTGGGACAGCTTCAGTTCGAGGTAATTCAGTATCGTCTTGAGAACGAATACAATGCCAAGTGCCGCTGGGAGCCTGTCCACCTGCATAAGGCCTGCTGGATAGAGAGCGACAATGAGGCTGAACTGGAGAACTTCAAGAAGCGCAAGTATCAGTATATGGCAAAGGACAAGGACGGCCGCGATGTCTTCCTTGCCGATTCAGGATATGTCCTCTCCATGGCCCAGCAGGACTTTGAGAACATCCGTTTCCATTTCACCAGCGAATTTTGATTAATGCATAATTCATAATTGACCAACCGCTTCATCATATCCATCGGCTGTAATGTCAACTGCGAGGTGCAGATGTCAAGGGTAAAGGAAATGCTGAAAAAGCACTTCCCCGATGTCACATTCTCACAAATTGTCAAAAGTCCCGACTACACCAATAATGTCGGTGCCCCCTACTCCAACTGCGTTGCCAAGGGCACTACTATCCTCTCCGAAACAGACCTTGTTGCCACCCTCAAATCAATGGAGCGACAGCTTGGACGCACGCAGTCAGAGCAGATAATGATGGACCTCGACCTCTTGCAATTTAACAACACCCGTCACCATCTTGCTGACTGGAGTCGTCCACACATTAAGAGGCTACTCAGCATACTGTTGATTCTCATAATCGGCATTACATACGCCTTTCCGCGCACGCCGCCGTCCGATGCTGACAATAAGGCTGCCCGCGAACTGCTCATTAAGGCAACGGAATATTTCCAGGGCAGCAAATACCACGAGGCAGTACTATGTTTCGAGAAACTACAGGAACGCTATACGCTCACTCCTCGCTATCTTGCCTATCTCGGATTCTCTTATTACAAAGAAGGTGAGTATGAAGATGCTGCTGAGATACTTCTTCCGTTGCTCAGTGACACAACTCAAACTGCTACTCTCACAGCCCTCTCACCTAAGGAACAGTCTGTGTATCTCTATGCTTGTGGCGAGAGTCTCTTCCATACCGGCGATTATAATGGTTCCCTCGCCCTGCACGAGAGGATGCTATACCTTGTCAGCGGTCTCGACAAGGCCGATGTACTCTTCCATATTGGTATGGCGTATTATATGCAAGGTAACTATGCTACTGCTATACCACCTCTTGAAGAAGCCTTCGAGCTTTATCGCTCACTAACCATCCCCTCCGATGAACTTCACTCCGCCCGTCTCAGCCAGATAGACAAAATGCTACCCGGTCTGAAACACGAAGTAAATCAAATCACTCCACAGGAACAGTTCACACCTTGATGGTAAAATCTTTATATCAGTTCTTTAATTAGCTTTTTTAGGTCTTTCAGGTAGAGCATGTTCGGACCGTCACTAAGGGCTTGCTCTGGCTCGGGGTGTACCTCGAAGAAGAAGCCGTTAGCTCCGAATGCCTTGGCAGCTTTTGCCATTGCGGGTACAAAACGCCTGTCACCTGACGTACAGCCGTTGCCGCCTCCAGGACGTTGTACGCTATGGGTGCAATCCATCACCACTCGCGGCACGATCTCCAGCATATCAGGAATATTGCGGAAATCGACTACCAAATTATTGTAGCCAAACGAATTGCCACGCTCGCAAAGCCATATATCCTCTGCCCCACTCTCACGGGCTTTCTGCACGGGATACTGCATGTCAACACCTGAGAGGAACTGTGCTTTCTTAATGTTTATGGCCTTGCCGGTTTTAGCTGCTGCCACAAGCAAGTCTGTCTGACGACATAGGAAAGCAGGTATCTGAAGTACATCGGCGACCTCGGCAACAGGGGCTGCCTGGCATGATTCATGGATGTCGGTCAATATTTTCAGACCATACTTGCTCTTAATATCGGCTAGCATCTGCAGTCCTTTCTCCATTCCTGGGCCACGGAATGAAGAGATACTGGTACGATTGGCCTTGTCAAAAGAGGCTTTGAAGATGATGTCAGTACCCAGCTCTTTATTGATAGAGACGAGTTCCAGGGCGACGGTATCGAGCAACGATACGCTTTCTATGACGCAGGGACCTGCAATAAATAGGGGTTTCATTTCTTCCAAAATTTATTTGTTATATTCTCTCCAATGCCGTTATCTGCCTTCGGATCAACCCTATAGAGTATCTGATTAGTGGTAGGCTTATTGAGTGGTCCTTTAGCCTCAATATATGGGCCGAGCTTTATATAGTCGAAATTGCGAAGGTGTATTTTGTCAGACAATACAGCCCTTCCGCTATACCAAGCCGTCTTCAGCTCAGGGTAGGCACTTCTCATCCATCCTGCGAGGGAATCGACTTTTTCTGGTGTTGCATCGCCTCCCATGAAGGCTACACAAGTAATATCTTGGCCGTAATCTTTGAGCATGACATCGAGCGACATAGCATTAAGCGGCTCTCCAATATCTTCCCAAAGGTACTGGCTATGACACCCAAGGCAGTGGCAAGGGCAGTTAGAGATATTTATAGAGAGCGTGACCTCATCAGGAATCTCCTGAAAGACCACGCCCGTATTTACGTATTTCAATTTACAAAATGCTGGTTTTAGTATAACTGATTTTGTAGCCTTCCAGGCAATTATGATGCTTGCTTATCCTGCATCATCGCCTGCTGCTGAACTGTCTCAGGCTGTCCCAGTTTGTTTGGACCAGCATAGTAGCGGCGTGCCGCCTCCTTCTGACGTGCTGCAGAGAAGTTGCTAACCCTCTTCAGATAGCCGATGATACGTGTCATATAATCCACATTGGTAGAGTGACAGTTCGGACACTCGTGGAGATAGCGCTTGTCAATGGCACCACAGTTGTTACAGATGGTGTTAGGAATGTTGAATGTGAAGTAGTTACATCCCTCCTTTGCTGCAACCTTCAAAAGCTGCTGATACTGCTTCTTTGACAGGTGCTCCTCAAGATTCATATGGAGTGCAGATCCGCCAGTGAGGTGCTCAATGTAAGGTGCTCCATGGAGTTTGAACTTGTCGATGATGTTCATAGACTGGTCCTCCACAATGTAGAAATAGGAGTTGTAGCAGTCGCGTGGAACAAAGTAACCGTCCTCACGGTCCCACTTAGCATGCTTCACACCTACGTTCTCTGCAGGAATCATCTCGCAGTTGAAGAGCACGTCCTTTGTGCGATACTTCTTGTTGAGTTTCTCGACGATAGAAAGGATGCCCTGCACGAACTCCTTATATTTCTCGTTAGGAGTAATCTTCATGCCCATGAACTCTGCTGCCTCTACGAGACCGTTTACACCAATTGTCAGGTACTGGCGTGACATATTGATGTATCCTGCGTCGAAAAGTGGCAACATACCGTGCTCCTTAAGCACCTTCAGATTCTCGTTGTATGCCAACTGAACCTTGTGGCAAAGGTCGATAATCTCTTCCAAATATTCCTTATAGTCGCGACCGTTATTGACAGCATACTGTACGGCACGGTTGAGATTGACTGTCAGCACAGACTTTGAACCTGTTGAAACGCCACCAGCACCGAGGGTGTAAGAGAAACCATTGTCCTGAATCTCGTTACGCAGACGGCAGCAAGAAGACAGAGAATCTGCATTGTCGCTGAGGTATGTGAAGAAAGAATGACCTTCAGAATACATCTCTGCTGCGAACTCACCCCACTCCCTGTCACGACACTCACCGTTATCTGTGAGCAGAGCCATTGTCTCTACAGGGAATGTCAGCACAGTCTTTGTACGTTCCTTGTTAAACCACTTCATGAAACGCTTCTGCAGCCAAGAGAGACCATTCCAGTCAGGCTGACTGCCATCTGGGAAGTAGAAGTTTCCGAAGAGGGAGTCGAAATAGTACTTGTCATAATATGCCACATTCCAGAATACTGCCTGGAAGTTGCGAGCACCTGTAGGCTGGTTGATGGAATATACTATCTGTTCGAAACAATCTGTTATAACCTTGTCGATGGAACGCTGGCGCAGTGAGAGGTCAACAATACGTTCTGGATCTTTGTAATAGTCAACACCATATTCCTTGCCAATGAAGTAGTTAAGGTACATGAGGAACTCAGGAGTAGCACATGCGCCGGACAACATGGAGCTAACAATGAACACCATGTTTACGAAGCCGCCGCAGAAGCTCTTCAGGTTCGTAGGAGCAGTGGAGTTACCGCCGATAGCAGTTGTACCGTTGATGAGCCATGGATACATGGTGATGGAGGCACAGTACGGAGCAATGCTGGTCTCATCATTCTTATATATAAAATGGTGTTCCAGCAGGTCGATATATTTGTCTGCAAGTTCCTTGCCATACATCTTCTTGATGCGATCAGTCAGCAGACGACGGTTCAGACGAATGAAGTTTGACTTTGGCAACTCACCGATGAGCGTGGCAATGTTCTTGTGCTCAACATTGGCATTGGCATCGAACTTAGAACCTGTAGCAGCATTGGCAGCTTCCATGTAGTCAGTAAGGAAATTGAGCTTGTCGAGGGTCTCGCGGTCTTCAGTGTGGCTCTGACGGTAGAGCATGAAACACTTTGCCACCTTATAATAACCCTCCTTCATGAGAGCTACCTCAACCTGGTTCTGGATGTCCTCAACGGTGATGTCATCCTGAATGTCGAGATGTGCAATGATTTTTGAAATGCTTGACACGTTAAAAGGCTCTTCCACTGCTTCAAAAGCCTTAACGATTGCATTCATAATTTTGTCTAAAGAAAAGTCATCTTTAGTTCCGTCACGCTTCGTAATCGTGAACTTTCTAATCTCCATCATAGTTCCTAACAGATATTATTTAAGTGAGTGAAAAATTTAAAAAATTAATTTGCGAATTTCGTTTGCAAAGGTACTACTTTCTTAAATTCTGACAAAGAAATTCTCTATTTTTCTTTGTGACACTTTGCTTATATAAAAGCTATTTCTACGCAGCAACTCATTAAATAATAAAGGATTAAATATGATATTATAAAGAAATAGATTTTTTATTATAAAACCGGAGCAAAGTTATTCAGTTTTGAAAACTTTGCTCAAAAATAAAGAGTGCAAAATTTTCTTTTTGGAAAACTTTGCACCCTCTAAAAATTTAAAAAGTTGTCCATTTTGGAAAACTTTTCTCTGTTTTATTTTGTAAAAAATGATACAACTTCGTTATGTTCCGGTTCGCTGTATCTTGTACATACTCCGGCAGATATGGCTACAAAACGACTTTCAGGAATCCTGTATGTCTCGACGATATATTTCTTCACCGCGTCTGCTCTTTGTTGACCAATTATGTCAACTTTTTCCTTTGGTGTATCACTTCCACAGAAACCGCCAATAATGATTACTGTTTCTGCCGGATGGCGTCTGATATATTCAACTACAAGACCTATTCTGTCTTTTTGTGACTCCATGATGTTTACGGAATCCTTCTGGAAGAGTATTGTCTGGTCGAGCATAGTCTGTGCACTTGCTGATGAGAAGGTTAACAGCGTTGCCAGCAATGAGATTAAAAATGTCTTCTTCATAATAAAATAATGTATTCCTTAGTTATATGTATATGCTCTTAATGTTCTTTCTTGAATTTCTCAATACGCTCTTTGAACAAGGGCTCAAGGTCCTTGCTGAAGAAAGAGGTACAGATTCTTACACCCTGCTGTGTGCTGCCCATAGTGTCGAGCGGGAATACTGCTATTCCATAGTACATCAGTTCGCGTGTCAACTCCAAGTCATTCATGCCGGGATACTGTACGGTAAAGTAGAAGCCGTCAGCCAGAGGTGCCCCCATGTCGTTGTCATAAACAAGATAGAAACCGTTGGCAAGCAGTACGTCCTTCATGAACTTAGCTCTTCTGCCATATTCCTTCACATCGTCAAGGAAATTGTATGAGCCGTCGCATGCTGCCTCCATCAACGCTGCCATAGCATGTTGAACGCTGTGGGTAGTACCGCTGGAAAGGGTGTACATCAGACGGTTGCACAAGAAGTCGCCGAACTCACCTACTCCAAAGTTATCTTGTAAGTCCTTATAAACTCTATGATAGAGGGAATTACTAATGCAGGTTACACCTATTCGCTGACCTGCATACGAGAAAGCCTTCGAGCCACTGACCCAAAGCACATAATTCTCAGTATATTTTGCCACCGTAGCCTGATAAGGCGGCTGATAAGGATGACTCAATTCCCTGCGGAAGTCCATTGCAAAGTATGCCAGGTCTTCCAATATAATAACATCATATTTCGTAGCAAGCCTTCCGATGCCCTCAAGTTCTTCTTCAGTGAAGCAAACCCATGACGGATTGTTGGGATTTGAATATACTATGGAATTAATATTGCCGCCTTGCAGCATCTCTTCGAGCTTGTCTATAAGAGCCTTGCCTCTGAAGCCGTGAATGTCAAGGCCTACATGTTTCAGACCTATCACGTCACATTGTGTTGTCTGAACGGGGAAGCCTGGCTGTATCAGCAGCACTGTATCCTTCTCTGAACCGATGGCATGCTTTATAGCAAGGAATGAAGCAAATGTTCCCTGCATGGAGCCTGTCGTAGGAATGCAGCACAGCGGGTCGATCTCAACGCCGATAAAAGCCTTGACAAATTCTGAAGATGCTTTTTTTATCCTCGGTATTCCACCATTTGGAGGATACTGCGTAGCACAGCCGTTAGCAAGTGCCTCCTGTTCTGCCTTGAGGGCAATCTCTGACGGCTGAAGGCCTGGGACACCCATCTCCAAATGTATCACGCGCTCACCTGTCTGTTCTTCGATGGAGCGTGAAAGACTTTGTAAATCTCTTATCGTAGCCTTCGAGAAATCTCCAAGGCCCATTTTTTCTATTACTTCCGATACAATATCCTTATTCATACTTCTTATATCTGCGAAAATCTTTGCAAAGGTATTAAAAAATTTCCTCTTATTTGAATTATTTTCAGAAAAAATAGTAATTTTGCCACAAATTAACAAAAGAAAGTAAACTATGAAAATTTGTTTTATAATAGCATTACATGCCGAAGCAGCCCCTCTCATCGAATTTTACGACCTCAAGAAGGTCGATGATTTCTTCTCGCCTCTGCCTTGCGAGCTGTACCAGAACCCATCCGTTCCGGAACTTTCTGTAGTCCTTACCGGTTCTGACCACGAACGCGACCTGATAGGCTGCGAAGCTGCATGTGTGACAACAATGGCGGCTATTCAGCGGTTAAAGCCCGAGCTGGTCATTAGCAGCGGAACATGCGGAGGGTTCAAGTGCTTCGGTGGTGTCGTTGGGCGTGTATATATTGGCAGTGGTGCCATTTTCCACGATCGCCGCGTACCTGGAGATAATGCCTGGGGAACACAGAGCATAGGGGACTATCATCTTTGGGAAGGTTCCAAGAAACTATATGAGCAATTAAAGGAAGAGGGATATGATGTAGGGTACGAAAAAGTTTCCACGGGTTCCTCATTCTCTCAGACAGCTGAGGACATGGAGGTTATACGCCAACAGGGAGGACGTCTAATTGATATGGAGGGAGCAGCAGTTGCCTTTGTGTGCTCACTCTATCATGTGCCTGTCATGATGGTCAAGGTGATATCAAACCTTTGCGACGAAGACGACGGAGACATTCAGTCGTTCCTAGACAACCTACATACCGTTTCCCATAATCTTCTTGAAGTAAATAAAAAGGTTATTTCCAATCACTGATATTGCAGGTCTTCTCTATTCTCTTTTCCAACTGTTTATCCAAATCGGCAAAGAAATCCAAGCCTGTCAGCTTCTCCACCTCGTCAACTGTCATGTATCTCTCTGACATCGGCTGGCGGCTGTCATCGTTATCATATACGAAGCCGATAGCTTTTTCCCTACCCTTTTTCAGTGACAAAACCACTTTGTAGAATCCTGTGGGAACAAAGACCTTTATTCCTTTTCTCTTCAGGCTGTAGTTATATCTGCCACCGATGGTCTTGAAGGTCTCACCTTGGTATATCGGACCGCAACATATATACAGAGTATCCTCTTTCTCTGCCCACCGTCTGCAAGCATTCTCAAGATTATTCCACCATCGCTGGTTAAGCGTTGATGTCTGCGGACACATATTTGTCATATAGAAGCACTCCTTCATGGCTGTGCTGCTCCATTTGTTATCGCCGGCAGGACACATGTGGCCCCTGTCATAGCCGCACTTTTTGTATTCGTATGGAGTAACCCTGTATTCAATGTCAATATCCGGATCACCCTGAAAGTCGTTGTTCTTTCTCGAAACATTTCCCTTCAAATGTTCCTTCGTCAGTTTCCACGCCACCCAGTCAGGACAGTTCTTCTCCTTATTATATAATAAGGTATAAGCTGCATGCCTTATTATGTAGTCATCTTTCTTTATCTTCGGCAGTTCCTGTGCATAGGTTGTGTGAAGAGCAAAGAACGAGAATAGAAAAACAAGAACTTTGAACATCTACAATTATGAATTGTTAATTATAAATTATTAATTATGAGTCACCTCCACTTCGTGTGCCTGTATTTTGACTGACGGTCCATGATTTTCTCCACATAGTTGACAGTCTCTGAACCTCTCATATATCCGTGCTGCACATCTGGGTCTCTGTAATATTCCGGCTGTGACAGCATGAGGACAAATTTTCTTACATCCCTCCAGCGGTTCGGATTGCCGCCATGTTTCTTTGTCAGCCTCATGGCATCCCTGATGTGGTAGGCGCCACCGTTGTATGCCGCCAGAGCGAAGCGTATTCTCTCGGCACGACTGCCAACATCGCTAAAATGATTCTGCAGTTCTCGCATATACCTTGCCGCAGCATGTATGTTCTCTTCTGGGTCATACATCTTGTTGCGTGGCAGTTTCAGATGGTCAGCGGTACTTGGTATTATCTGCATCAAACCGCAAGCGCCTGCCCATGAGTGAGCATTGGGGTCAAAACAGCTCTCCTGATAACATTGTGCTGCCATCAGCGTCCATTCCATACCTGCAATTGGAGCGTAACGTCTGAAGAAATGGTCGTACTTTGAAATCTTTCCCGACCTAGCTGACAGCATGAACGGATAAACGTGTCTCTTTACGCTTGCAGACGTTAGAAGATACTGTTCCTCTTCTTTTGTCTCTTTCAGCATGGAAGGCTTATACCAAGAGCGTACCTCTTTTGCCAGTTCTGGATTTTCTTTGCTGACAGCCCAGTTGGCAGCACAGGCAAAGAAACCTATAAGGTCTTTCTGTGCCAAAGGGAATGCAATGATGTCACCCTCTTTGTTCTTCAGCCTTTGCAGCATGTCAAGGGTATCACGGCACACATCAACCCTCAAGGTTACTCCAAGTCTTTCAGCCAGCTTCTCACACAACAGATAATGCACGCCCATACCCTTACCGTGATAGTCATAATACGTCTCAGGACCTGATAATGTAAGCATTATCATTTCTCCGCCTTTTACAATATCTTCCAAGGTGTATTGGTCGGCATCCAGCGTGTCTTCCTCTTCGCCAATAACTGATCCCCACGGAGTGAGAATCTTCTGCGGCTCACGCTGCTTAATCAACTGATCAACGACAGCATAGGTAACAATGGAAAGGAATGCTGCTAAAAGTATGCGTCCCGTCATTGTAGGGATTCAAATTTCGAGCCCATATTGAGGTTGTAATAAACATCATACAATATCGGATACCAACGGTTTCTTTCCTGTGGCATCAGCATTTTGTATCGTTCAATATATGGCAGACATTTTTTATACTCTTCCTGGGCATCCTTCAGCTTCTGTCTGTAGCTCTTATTTTTCTGGTTCATGGCATCCTTGCCACGCTCATAATAGATATAGCCCACATTATAGTTCGGTATAGCCTGGTCAGGATTATCCCTTAGCAACGTTACACCGTATTTCAAAGCCTCACAGTATCTTTTCTGTGACATCAGTACGCTATGTTTGGCAAGCAGGAACAACTGGTTCAGAGAATCCTTCTCCATAGCCTCGTCTATGTATTCCATCGCCTCGTCGTTCTTTCCGTTAGTGGTGTAGTAGTCAATGAGGCGCGGAAAGAAATAGGTTGAGTAAGGATAATACTTAAACCCTTCCTGCAGATAGTGCTCATACATCTTCTGCGGTGTGAACAGCTTCCACGATTCTGCCAGCAACTGCAGGGTGTATTCACGTCGCGGAGTATAGTTTATAGCTTCATCCGCATATTTCATCATGATCGAGAGGCTGTCCATGTTCTTACCGCACATTACGGCAAGAAAGGCAGCAAAATCGTCATTGGAATTATCAAGTTCAATGTCTGTAAACAATGGTTGCTTACGGCTGTCCAGAAAAAGGTCCAGACAATCCCATGCTTCTGCCCAGTTCTCGTGGGCCATAAAATAAATTCCTGCCTTCAGCAGGTTGCCATGATACGGAGCCAGCATCTCTGCATGCTTCTTTCTGTAGCTCTTGCCAACCTCCAAACTGTCGAAAGACTCTGCTTCCTTAAGCAGTTGAGAACCCTTTCGGGCCATAGCGGCTGTATCAATAGCCATCTTCAAGTATAGACGGTCGTTAAATACATCATATTGTTTCTTGAGCAAATCCAGGGACACCAATCGTAAGTCCTTGTTGTCACGAAACAATGAGTCCTTGAAATATTTGCTTATCGTTCTCTCACTATCCTGTAAAGCTTTTATTCTCTTTCTAGACTCGTCGGTATCTTCTGCCAGGTTCACAGCTTTCCTGACAGCTGTTCTGGCATTATCCAAATCATTCTTCATCTGCCTCGTCTTCTTATTGTCAAGCAAAGAAGCCGAAGCAGATGAAGCTGTTAATAATATAAACGTAAAAAGCAAAAATACTTTTTGCATTTGTTTTCTTTAAGCGTTATACTTATTCGTCGCCGATAATCTTAGAGATTTCCTTAGCCTTGTCTGTCTTACCCATGCGGTTGTAGTACATACGCAGAAGCATAGGCCAGTTCTTGATTGTCTCGTGGTTCGGGTCAAGGGTGCGAACATGCTCCAGTGCATCAGCAGCACCTTCGTAAGCCTCTGAACACTTCTTCAGGTCATCGCCGAACAGACGGCCGGACTTGTCAGCCTTCTTAATGTTGATGTCGTCGGCAATGTTACCATAGCAAGCAGCCAGGTTGAACCAACCATAGATGAAGTCAGGATCAACTTCTACAACCTTCTTGTAGTCAGCCAGAGCGCTGTCATACTCTTTCTTGTCAGACTTCAGAGTTCCCTGTGTGAAGAGAGCCATCTTGTTATTAGGATTCTTTGCCAGAGCCTCATCAACGAGAGCCTGAACCTTGTCCTGCATACCCAGGTCAATATAGAAGTTTGAAATCTGAATGAAATACTTGTCAATGTCAAGTTCCTTCAGGGCATCAACATACTTCAGGGTATCTTCCCTTGTCTTCATGTTCTTCTCCAAAGACATGCGGTAAATCTGCTCAGCATTCTCCTTTACCCTCTCGTCACCGAAAGCTGTCTTGGCATACTGTGCAGCCTTATTGTAGTCGCCCTTGTTGAAGATTGCGTATGCAGCGAAGAATGATGCGAGAGGCACAAACTGGTCATTGGCATCAGCTGTGTTGACGTAAGTCTCTGAATACATCAGCTTCTCGTCATTGTCGTTGGTAGAGTTTGCTGCGTTTATCATCACAGGACGGAAATTAGCAACGTTCTTGACGAGATCTACAGCACCCTTGGCATTTACTTGCTTGCACAGGTTTGCAGCATTAATCATATTGGCAATAAGACGGTAGTCAGCATTTGTTGCCTTGTTCTGGGTAATATTCTCAATGGCAGGCTGTCCTTCGGCTGTTGCGAGCTTGTTCAGGGCCAAAGCAGCTTTCTGCTCCAGTTCCGGCGTGAGGCTGGCCTTCGCATTGTTGTAGATTTCCAAACCAGCAGCATAGCTCTTGGTTGCTGCAATCTCCTTGTCAATTTTTGGATTCTGAGCAAATGATGCAGTAGCTGCTACAGCTGCTAACATCGTAATAAAAAACTTCTTCATAATTGTTTTGGTTGTATTAATGTTATTGGTTGTTATCTTCGTTAATGTTATCGTTTTCGTTAACGTTTTCGTTTTCTATATCGTTTTCGTTATCTTCTTCCTCGTCTATGTCCTCATGAGGTACTACGCAAACGGATGCTATTGACTCATTGCGTTTCTTCAGCTCTATGAGCTTCACGCCCTGAGTATTGCGTCCCTTCTCATTACCTGCATCGGCAATAGCGAATCTGATGGCGATTCCGCTCCTGTTTATTATCATAAGGTCTTCGTCACCCTTCACACACTTCATGGCGATAACCTTACCGGTCTTCTCAGTGATGTTGAGGGTTGTCACACCCTTAGAGCCACGCTTCGTGAGTCTGTAGCCACCGTCTTCTACCTTCATGTATGTAGTGCCGTCTTCTCTGGTTACCTCGCTCAGCACACCAATCTTTGAGCGCTTTCCGTAGCCCTTCTCTGATATTACCATCAGCGACTGCTCTGGGTCGTAAGCCACTACCATCTCGATTACGGCGTCATCGTCGCCCTGCAGGGTCATACCTCTAACACCGGTTGCTATGCGTGACATTACGCGGATGTCATTTTCGTCGAATCGTACTGCGCGACCGTTCTTTGATGCCAGTATCAGCTCGTTGTGGCCGTTGGTAAGCATTACGTTTACTACCTCGTCATTCTCCTGAATGTTGATAGCCCTTACGCCCTTACCGCGTACTCTTGAGTAATCCTTCAGGGTTGTTCTCTTAACGATACCGCTCTTCGTAGCAAATACCACATAGTGGCTTGTCAGGAAGTCTTCGTCAATGAACTTATGGCTCTGTATTCCGAGGAATGCATTGACTGAGTCGTCAGGCTCCAGTTGGAGGAGGTTCTGTATTGCCCTGCCCTTTGCATCCTTCGCTCCCTCAGGAATCTCGAAGCAACGCAGCCAGTACAGCCTACCCTTCTTCGTAAAGAAGAGTATCATATCGTGCGCATCAGCAGCATAGATGTATTCTGTGAAGTCCTGCTCTCGGGTACGTGAGCCGCGTGAGCCAACGCCGCCGCGACTCTGTGCACGGAAGTCTGCCTGCAGGGTTCTCTTGATATATCCAAGATGTGACATAGTGATAACCACTGGGTCGTTGGCATAGAACTGCTCAGGATTGAATTCTGCATTAGACAGCTTGATAATGGTGCGTCTCTCGTCACCATATTTCTCCTTAACTTCAAGCAGCTCGTCCTTCATCACCTTCTTACACAGCTCTGGGTCATCCAGAATCTGCTGCAAGTAAGCAATGAGTTTCATCACCTCGTCATATTCATTCTTCAGTTCTTCAACTCGCAGACCAGTCAACTGAGACAGTCTCATATCGACTATAGCCTTTGACTGCAACTCGTCGAGATTGAATCTCTGCTCCAAAGCTCTCTGCGCGTCTGTCGGAGTCTTTGATGCACGAATCAGTTTTACAACCTCATCGATGTTGTCAACGGCAATGATCAATCCTTCCAATATGTGGGCACGTGCTTCTGCCTTTGCCTTGTCGAACTTCGTGCGGCGTATTGTTACGTCGTGACGGTGCTCAACGAAGTACTTCACACATTCCTTCAGTGTCAGCAGACGTGGACGTCCTTTCACCAGGGCGATGTTGTTTACAGAGAAAGAACTCTGCAGAGCAGTCATCTTGAAGAGTTTGTTCAGTATGACGTTAGCGTTGGCGTCTCTCTTCACATCAACCACGATACGCATACCCTGACGGCCGGTCTCGTCGTTAACGTTTGAGATGCCTTCTATCTTACCTTCCTTAACGAGGTCGGCAATATTCTCAATGAGCTGTGCCTTGTTTACGCCATAAGGTATTTCGGTAACAACAATCTTGTCGTGACTTTCCTCTGACTCGATTTCAGCCTTTGCCCTCATGATGATGCGGCCTCGGCCTGTCTCGTATGCCTCCTTCACGCCCTGTATGCCATAGATATAAGCACCGGTTGGGAAGTCAGGACCCTTGATGTATTGCATCAGACCGTCGGTATCGATTTCCGGATTGTCAATGTATGCGCAGCAGCCGTCAATAACCTCGCCGAGGTTGTGTGTAGGCATGTTCGTTGCCATACCTACAGCAATACCGTTACCGCCGTTAACCAGTAGGTTAGGTATCTTGGTAGGCATTACGGTAGGCTCCTCCAGAGAGTCGTCGAAGTTGTTCATCATATCGACGGTGTCCTTCTCCAGGTCGTCCATGATGTGTTCACCCATCTTCGAGAGGCGGCACTCCGTATAACGCATGGCAGCGGCAGAGTCGCCATCGACAGAACCGAAGTTACCCTGGCCATCGACCAGCGTATATCTCATGTTCCAGTCCTGTGCCAGGCGCACCAGGGCTCCATAAACTGAAGAGTCGCCGTGAGGGTGATACTTACCCAGTACCTCACCTACTACACGGGCACACTTCTTGTAAGGTTGATTACTTGTGTTGCCGATGCCGAGCATACCATAGAGGATACGGCGGTGTACCGGCTTAAATCCATCACGCACATCGGGCAGGGCACGCGCTACAATGACTGACATAGAATAGTCTATGTAGCTCGTTTTCATCTCTTCCTCAATGTTCACTTTGAGGATTCTGTCACGGTCAAAAGTCTGTGTTTCGTCCATTTATACTTCTTTTTACTTTTATGTACTTTCTTTTTTTCGGGCCCAAAGGTACAAAAAAAAAATAGCATAAATGCGACAGAGCGCCTAAAAAACGTTAAAAACGGGATTTTTCCTTTTTTTCGTGGGTTTGGAATACAACATACTCTCTCTCAGTATCCAAAGTGAAGCTGTCACCCAGCGCTTCGTTGAGTGTTCCCTGCCACCATTCCCTGTATCCGTAGGAATTCCATCTCAGGCCTTCGCTTTTCAGTTTTCCCTCCTTGTTATCCATAAGGAAGATGCTCACCTGCTGACCTGCAAAGCTCTTGAATGTCCTCCGCCCTTGGGCAGTCACAAAAGTTCCGTAGTCGGTTATCATGACGGGCTCGACGTTCAGCTCACGTCTGTATCTGGCCAAAAGGGATATGTTCCCGAGGGTGTGGTCTTCCCGCTTTCCTGTTGCGCCAAGGTATGTTATATGTGTAAACCCCTTCCCCACGCAGAACTTTGTCGATTTCGTCAGGTCGTTATCCTCCTGCTCGTCTATCTGGTGCCAGATGTCACCATATTTCTCCCTCATCTCCTCGTCAATAGAGTCCCCGTCGCCAACAATGGCGTCAGGCTCCCTACCCCATTCTGTCAATGCCTTTGCCGCGCTGTCACAACAGCACACATAGTCAGCCTCCCGCAACGCCTTCAGCGGTTCCGGTGCCGTAGGAAAGTCTCCCGCAGCAAGTATCACGCACTTCATTTAATAAATTGAAAATTGAAAATTGAAAATTACTTTACAAAAATCTTTCCTTCCTTGTCAAGGCCGCAGACTGTTACCTCCACCCTCGTATCCTTGCTTGCATTATTATAAAAAGTTGCCTGGAACTTTCCGTCGCTGTCCGGAGTGGCGTATGGATTCCAGTACAGGGTACGCCTGTAGTCTGTCGGCTCTGCGGGCTTCACGTTGCTGTAGTCGGGTTTGTAGAACTCCTCAGCATACGTAACACCGTCAAGAATATATCTGCGGTCTCTGTATGTATAGCGCTTGCCGTCCATTGCCTCGATGCTTATCGTTACTGCAGGTGCGCCGTCAACCTCCAGGTGTGTGCCGTTACGCTTGTCGTAGTCGGTATAGGCACGAATGTTCTTCATGCCGCTAAGGCGCAGCATCGGCAGCATGGCACCCTTCGACATCGGGATATCATGTTCGCTGCTTGTCTGCACATAGTTGCGGTAGAAGGATGTCTTGTTGTCGTTGATAAGTCCTCTTATCTTTGCATCCGTTGCCTGGTCAAGGTATCCGAACAGATATGTTGACGCCTGCTTTGCAAAGCGTGTCATGTCGAGCACGCCGTATGACAGGCCGTAGTCGGTCATCTCGTTATAGAGCTTATAGGCATCCATCACGACGGCAGGCTTATTGTAGTCAAGCTTGCGCTTCGTCTTGCGGAATTTTCTAACCGTCACATTCTGCAGATAATGTTCGCCGGCAAGCCTATTGTTCTCTGGTCCCAGTTCCTCCTCTTCCTCATCGTCCTCAATGTCCTTGCAGTAGCTTCCATCCTCTGGAAGGTTGCATTGGTACCATGAATACGGCTCCGTAAAGACAGGGAAGTCCATAGTGCGCTTCACATAGTATTTCGGATACTGCGTCTCGTCCATTTTCTTGCTGTTTTTTACGCCGTGAAGACCTCTTTTCACTGAGTCCTTGTTTTCATACGCAGTAATGAAGAGTATTGCCTGGTCGGTAAACCACGGCAGGTTTATCTTGAAGTATCCGTTCTCGTCCACATTAGCCTTCACGTCGGCAGTCTCAGTACCTTTCACTATCTCGCCCTCTATCACTACGTCCTTGTTCTTGAATCTCTTGTAAGTCAGATTAGGATTGGAGTATTTGTTTTCGTCTATGGTGGCATCCAGGAATCCCTCCATCTCAGGCTCGTCGGTTACCTCCTCTGTTTCTTCCGACAATGTCGGTGCGGTGTGCGTCTTTGTCTCTACTACGCCAGTGAACAGTCTTCCCTGCATCTCCTGCCAGTTGGCTTGTGTCAGGGACCTGTTGCCCATAGGCGATACGAGGACATAGTTCGAACGGTCCATACCGTACTCGCTCAGGTCGTCGATGTCTGTGACATCTATGATGTTTGCATTCGACGGAATATTGAGCACCTGTCCTTCGTAAGACATATTCCTTTCGGGCAGAAAGTAAATCTTGTCTATTCTCTTATACCTGCGCCATCCCTGCACCATCATCAGCAGGTCGAGCTTTCCTTCTGCCTCCGGCTTGAAGTACTGTGCCACATTGGCCACAAATCCCCTCAGCTCGCCTGTCAGCAGCATGTCGGTCAGCATATTGCCGTCGTCGTATGACTCATCCTGCGATGACTTGTCGTGAACTGCAATACTCATCGACGCCTTACCCTTCAGGGTCATGTCAATCTTCTCGTAAGGCTGCAGCTCCGTCTTCTTGTCAACGGTCTTGCTGCCCGATGTCAGAGATATGGCAGCCTTCTCTCCCACGTCGTGGTTATCCACGAAGAAGAGTCTCGATGCCAGCGGTCTTGCATTCTCGTCATACAGGGTCAGGTCATTGATGCCGGTAGGACAGTTCTGGGCAACGATTTTCTCTCCAGGGTTCTTTTTGAATGTTACCAGCCTGCCCCTGCATGTTATGCTGTATGCCGCCACTGTCACGCCTTTTGCCTTTATGGTGAAAGTCCTGTCACCCTTGCCAGGCTCGTCGCCTCTTATCGTCACACCCGCCTTCTGCACTTCAGGCAGCTTGAAGGTGTATTTCTTGTCCATATATTCAAACGTCGCCTCCTTGGGAGAATTTTGGGCCTTATATTCAAACACACCCCTGCCGCCGTATGTCGGCTTTATCAGCAGTCCGTTGTCAAGAGAACCCACGCTGCTTCCCAGTTCCATGCCGTCGTTGTCCTTCACCTCGAAGGCAATCCTGCAGTCGAGACCCTCGATGATGTGACCACCCTCAGGATAGAAATTCACCTGTATCTCAGGCTTGCCGGCATATACCCTCTGCTTCGGGCGCGGTATGATGCACTTGTCGGTATAGTCGCCGTTCTGCTTCGGCTTTTCGTATATCGGGAACACTCGCGAGTACAGTCCTTCGTACTCACGGAAATAGTTCGTCTCGAACTGCTTGCTGTAGAACTCAAACCTGTTCTGCGAAGAGTGCGGACGAATCTTCCTGTTGAAGTTCAGCTGCCATTTCGTGTAGGCCCTCACCTCATAATAACCCGAGTATAGACTGTCGCTCAGTGCAAACTGGCACGTCGTCGTACCGTCTTCCCTGATAAACAGCTGCTGCCTCTCCACGAGGTATCCGTCAGGCGTGAGCAGTTCCACATACAGCACCTTCGAGTATGTCGTAGGCTTCAGATTGTCAGCGTTCACCACATACGCCTTATACCATATCGTGTCTCCCACGAAGTAGCAGTTATTATCCGTATGGATGTAAATCTTCTCCTGCTTTACGGTTTTCTCTTTCAGTAAAGTCTCCAATGAGTCCAGCTTGTCCGCATATCCCGTCATGCCGACACTCAACGCAAACAAAAGAAAAAAGATTTTTCTAACCATCTTTCAGCCTCTCCTTATTTATATTTTAACTTTTAAACGGTAAACTGTAAACAGTAAACAGTAAACTCCTCTTATTAGAAGCAATTTCATGAAGAAAGTTTAATCGGCTGCGAAATTACAAAAAAATCCGCACTCTACAAAAAAAGTGCGGAAAATTTTTATCTAGGGATCTCAGCCCTTTTTGCTAATTTAGAAAGGTCCGTGGCCCATACAACTGGTGGTTGTTATTGCTGTCAGTGCAGCCGTGAGTGCAGCTACTATCATCTTCGCCAGTATGTCGAAAATTCTTTTCTTGTCCATTTCGAAAATTGATAATTGATAATTGAAAATTGACAATTGAAATTTTTAAGAAGTGAGGGTTAGCCGCTAACCGCTAATCGCTAACCGCTCACCGTTAAAGGACTAGTCGTTACTTACTCCGCCGTTGTTGTCACCGCCAGTGTTGCCACCGGTGTTACCACCAGTGTTGGTGCCGCCGTTGTTCTCACCGCCGTTGTTCTCGTTCTCAGGGTCTTCGACCTCTGCATCGTCGGTTGATGTGACGCGCTTCACAACCTCGCCGTTGCGGTCGTAGCATGTAATGCTGACAGAGGCAGACTTGAGCTCGTCCTTCAGGTCAACGGATGGGGTGAACACGATGCGTCGTGTAGAGATGAGCTTTGCTGCTACATCGTTCACGTCGGCGACGCTGTTGGAACGGAGTCCGAAACGCATGGTGCCGAGTCCGGGCAGTGCTACAGAGTGACCTTCCGTTGCCCATGCCTTGATGACCTCTCCGGCTGCATCCCAGCATGCTGCCATCACACCCTTTGCCACTCCTGAGCGCAGTGCTGCCTCAGCTATCACCTTGCTTTCGGAAAGCTTGCTGTAGAGTTCGGGCTTCAGAACGTAGCGGAAACCCAGTGAATTACCCTGTTTGTCTTTGAAATGACTGAGGTCAGTCTCGATTGCTTTTACTTTGATTGACATAGTAACTAAATTGAAAATTGATAATTGATAATTGAAAATTAAGTTAATGAATTAACATCTTTCATGGCACCCTTCTTCTTATCCACAATCTTCAATCTTCAGTCTTCAAAATTTTCTATGCGCATGAAGAATTTTTTCTTTGCTTTAGTAACGAAACAGCTGCGCGCTTGCTGATTTCTGGTGCAAAGGTACGACATTTTTTTAGCTCACGAAAAAAAAGCGTGGGTTTTAACATTTTTGTCTTTTGAGGGTGATTGGAGGTGATGAAAGTTACGAAAGTTACAAAAGTTACAAAAGTTACGAAAGTTATTTTCCTCTTGCGTCATGCACACACATGCATATATATATAATAAAATACTAACTCTCTCCCCAATATATAATAAATTATATATTTCTCCCCTCTCCCTTCCTTCGGCTATTATGGCATATTGGTATTATTCACCCTGCATCCAAACGATGTGCCAATCGCAATAATACATGAAAAAAACAAAAAAAACTTTTGTAACCTTTGTAACCTTTTGCGAGGATTTCCTCGCCACCTGAGAAGGTCGCGAGGTTTTTTTTGTGAAAATATCAAAATAGTTTTTGTAGAGTGCGGGTTTTTTTGTACTTTTGCGGCATCATTATAACCAAAACAAAAGGACTTATGCGAACAAAATTTTTTCAACTGATGCTCGCCGCACTTGTGGTTTGCACAGCTATGGTCTTCAATTCTTGCAGCAGTGATGACAATGACAACAACATCGACAACCTCCCTGAGAAGATTATCGGTAAGTGGATTACCGCTGATATGAACGGACAACCCGCTCCGACCAACGATAAGATGGTCTTCACCTTCGTATCCACCACCAAGGCTTACGTAAGCGCATCCCTTAACACACATCCGGAAGTGAGTGAACTATGGGCTACCCAGACAGAAAACGATGTCGCCATCAATGGCAACAAAATGACGCTCACAAGCCACCCCAACCAGCATGAGACGGTAGTGGATGAGTTGACTGTTACCGCCATCAACAACAGCGAGTTAATAGCCAATCGCAAGCTGACGGTGACGGTTAACGGCAAAGTGGTAATATCCGAAGACCAACTCGTCCGCTACGAGAAGATCACCGCCGACTATCGCGATGCCATTGTTGGCACATGGCAGGGCCACTGCACAAGCGCTGGTTCTGTATTCGACGACGGACAGGAACACCGCTGGCAGTATAAGGCCGACGGCACCTATGTATTTTATGTAAAGGACGGCAATAATTGGGTTCCAAGTGCCAATACGTTGAACGAGTACTTCGTCGATGGCACATTGCTCTGCAGCCGCTGGATAGATCAGGGACAGGAAAACCGCGAGTGGTGGGAAATCACCATCAACGGAAATAAGATGAACTGGACCGCCCTGCGTGAAAACCCTGACGGAACCACCTTCACAGCGACCTTCGAAATGACGAAAGTAGAGTAAGAGGGAAGATGTAAGAGGGAAGAAGGAAGATAAAAATTTCCGCACTTCACTTTTGGTGAGTGCGGATATTTTGCTAACCTTTATAATATATTCAGAGAATTGAGGAATACGATGAAGATGGCTATGGGTATTACCCAGCGGAGGAGGATAAGATATATGGCGGCTCCCCTACCCTGATAACGCGCCTTGGGAACGAACCAGCCTGTAAACACGGCGGTGGCGAATGCTCCGAGTGGTATCAGGAAATTTGTGACAAGGGTGTTGGCATTATCGAAGAGGTTATGCCCCATGATGGTGAGCCAGGCGGCATTGCCCGTCGTGGACAGAATACACAGGATATTGGCTGCCACCAATATCAGACTGACTACTATCACACTCTGATGTCTGCCCAAAGGACGTTTGGTGTCTGATGTGGCTTCACAGACAAACGCCACCATAACCTCCATCATGGAGATGGTAGAGGTGATGGCTGCCACACACATAAGTGCGAAGAAAGCGGTGCTGGTGAGAGCCGGACTGAACATCTGCTGGAACACCTCGGGTAATGTGACGAATGTGAGCTGCGGCCCTTCTGTGGGGCTGAAGCCGAACGCAAACACTGCAGGAAAGACTATGGTGCCGGCAAGCAACGACACGAGGATGACGAGCAGTATCATCTGCAACGACGTGCTGGTGACATCCTGGTCCTGCGGCATATATCCTCCATACGTGATGAGTATTCCCAGGCCAATGGACAGGGTGAAGAAACTGAGTCCCATGGCTTCGAGTATTACGTTCGGAGTAATCTTGGAGAAGTCAGGATGGAAGAGGAAGTGCAACCCTGTGGTTCCACCGTCCATAAACACCATATGGATAGCCATCACTATCAACATGATGAACAGAATGGGCATGAGAATCTTGCTCAGACGCTCAATGCCCTTGTTGACGTCAAACCACAATACCGATGCCGTGAGAATAATAGCTATAATGGCATAGAGTATCATAGTAGGGGCATTTCCCTCAAAGGTCTTGAAGTAAGCTGTAAGAGCAGCGGCATCCATACCTGAGAAGGTGTTAGACGCTGCCTCGACCATGTAGTAGATACACCATCCCGTGACGACAAAATAGAAGCTCAGAATGAGCAACACCGACAACATCGTTGTCCACGCCAGCCACTGCCAGCGATTAGTGCCGCCCAGAGTGCGGTATGCACCATAGGCACTCTTGCGCGACAGCTTGCCTATCAGGAACTCGTTCATCACTAGGGGCAATCCGAAGATTATCGAACAGACGATATAAAGGATGATGAATGCACCACCACCGTTTTCACCTACGGTGTAGGGGAATTTCCATATACTACCCAATCCTACTGCACTACCCGCAGCGGCCAGCAATACTCCAATTTTTGATGAAAAAGAATTCATACGATGTAAGATGTATTATGGACTCCGAGCTTGCTCGCCTGAGCACCGACGGAGCGCAAGAAGATGTATGATGTTTATTCAAAGAAGCCGAATCCGCTGATGGCGGTTAGCATGCGCTCCACATAGTCCCAAGCGGTATCGCTCCAATGGAATCCGAGACGATGCAGAACAGAGCAGGTGTATCGGTTGTCACGATTTATGAAGACAGCCTTCTGTCCGTGAGCCATATCCTGATAAGCCATCATTGCAGAGAGCAATTTTGCCTTCTCTTGGTCTTGACCGGCTTCAGCAAGAGCCTTCTCGAATTCCTCATTTTCCACAAAGTTTATATTTCTTTCCACTTTGCTCAAAAGTTGAAGAATGTCGCCAAGGAGCTCCGTGTGGTTGTTGAACGGCTGGAAGACTGTACACTTTTTTGGAGTGGTTGCAAGGAGTACTACAGCCTTTGCCGTCTCGTTGATAGGCGACATCTCAATGCTTTCGTCATAACTGTCGTAAGGACAACAACCAAGTGTAGAGAATACCTTGAGTCGTCCCATATAACTGTTGCTGTTGAAGTTGACCTGGAACTCACCATCATAGCTTCGTGGTGCCAGATTGCCCACACGCATAACTTTACCGCTAAGACCGTGATGGGCAACGGCATCGAGAACTATTCGTTCAGCAAGGAACTTAGAGTGGATATAACGGTTATCCAGGAACTGTCCAAACCAGAACTTGCGCTCGTCGAGTTTTGGTATCTCTTCACCATTATTGCGTATAACCCACATCTCACCAACAGAAGTTGTAGAGATATGTACCAGTTTGGCACCAGTCTGCAGACAGAACTCCACACAACGTTGTGCTCCGCCAATATTTACATCTTCAATGTCTGAAGTCTTTGAGAAGTGCTTCACGTTAGCAGCACAGTTGAAGACGGTGTCAATTTTAGAGTTGACAGTTGACAATTGACAATTGACAATTTCCGTAAAGTCCTGTGTCACGTCTCCGTTAACAACGAAGAGACGAGTGCCAATGAGTTCCTTAAACGATGTCTCGAAGTAGTAGAACAACAGGTTCTTCAATCGACGCTCTGCTGCCTGCTGGTCCTGACCACGCACAAGACATGTGATGGTGGTAGCATCGGAATCGATGAGTTCGCGCAGCACATGGATACCCAAATAGCCTGTAGCACCCGTAAGGAGCACATTGCCCAACTGCTGGCGTTCACCCTTAAGGAATGTTTCCACATTATTTTGTGGTAAAATAGCATCGATACCAGTATAATCGAAGTTAGTCACTTCGTCGTCTGTATTATCAACTGGAGTATCACCTGTCACAAGCTGCGCCAACAAACGTGGTGTGGCATGTGTGAAGACATCACCATAAGCTACATGGTGACCAGCCTTGTCGGCCTCGATGATAACCTTCGTTACCATGAGTGATGTTCCACCAAGTTCGAAGAAATTGTCGGTAGCACCAATCTTGTCCATAGACAACACATTGCAGAAGATACTGCAGAAGAGTTTCTCGGTATCGTTGGCAGGTTCCACATAATCGTGGTCAGCAGCCTGAACGACAGGAGCAGGCAGTGCCTTCTTGTTCACCTTCTGGTTTTGGTTCAGAGGAATGTTGTCAATCTGCATCGTGGCAGCAGGAATCATATATGAAGGTTTCTGCTTGCCAATGAAATGGTTCAGTTCATTGATGTCTATCTGTTCATCGCTGACGATATAAGCTGCAATAAACTTACCGCCATTGTCGTAGTCAAATGCCTGAACTGTAGCATCCTTGATGCCTGGGAACTCGCGAATCACAGATTCCACCTCTTTCAGTTCGATGCGGAAACCACGAATCTTCACCTGACCCGAATTGAATATTACCATCAGCCAGATAGCGCACCACATCACCTGTGCGGTAGCAGCGCTTGCCATTCCATTGTATGTAGGTCTCAGCTGTCTTCTCAGGCAGGTTCAAGTATCCTCGGCTCACCTGTGGACCACTTACCAGCATCTCTCCGGCAGCTCCCAGTGGAAGGCGGTTCATATCCTTATCAACAATAAAGAGTTGCAAGTTATCCAGCGGCTTGCCGATAGGAGCATTCTGCTCAAACTCCGTCTGCTGATATGTAGTTGTAAATATGGTACACTCCGTAGGTCCGTAACCATTATGAAGCTTATAACCTTTTGGCGGGGTAAGCGGCAGAATCTTCTCGCCTCCGACAGAGAGGTGGCGCAGCGAATGATTATCGCAGTTCATCGCAAACTGGCATCCCACCTGAGTTGTCATGAACGAATGGGTTACACCCTCTTCATTGAAATAAGCATTCAGGTCAGGAAGGTTCAAACGAATGTCCTCTCCAACAATCACTACAGTAGCACCTGTAGTAAGGGCTGGATACATATCCATCATGCAGGCATCGAAACCATAGCTGGCATAAGCAGCAACCTTGTCGCCAGGTTTGAGGTCATAGTAACGCTGATACCAATGACAGAAGCAAACGAGATTACCGTGCTCTAACTGACAACCCTTTGGTACACCAGTAGAACCAGAGGTGTATAGCAGGATGAAAAGCCTGTCGGGCTTTAATTGACAATTGACAATTGACAATTGAGATTTGCCTTCCTCTGTAAGATCAGGAAGTTTCTCAATATCCTTTGTCAAAAGAACCTCACCCTGATATTCATCTACAACACCTCGCAATTCCTCATCCGCAATAAGTAACTTTGCTGAAGCATCCTGCATCATGAAGTTCAGGCGCTCCTTAGGATAACTTGGATCGAGTGGCTGATAAGCGCAACCTGCCTTCAGTACGCCAAGTGAGGCAATAGCCATCCACTCACTACGAGGAATGATGATAGAAACAACATCTTCGCTCTTAAGTCCCTTTCTGATAAGGTATGCAGCAATGCGGTCTGACATCTCATCCATCTCCTTATAGGTCAGTCGTACATCGTGATATATCACGGCAATGTTGTCAGGCACACTTTCTACCTGCTTGCGGAACAGGGAGATGATGGTCTGTGTGCTGTCGTAAGGTACATCAGTATTGTTGAAACTGTCAAGCAAGGTTGTCTGCTTATCGTCAAGCAACGAAACACTCTTCAGTTTAGCATCAGGATTGCTCATGAAGGCATTTGCAGCATTACTGATTGACTGTGCCAGACTCTGCATCAGTTCCTGACTGTAGCGTCCGTTGTCGTATTGCAAGCAGATGCTCGGCCT
Organism: uncultured Prevotellaceae bacterium; assembly: GCA_902774795.1. Lineage (GTDB taxonomy): Bacteria > Bacteroidota > Bacteroidia > Bacteroidales > Bacteroidaceae > Prevotella. Next base: position 53,782 of record CACYKA010000011.1, read on the forward strand.
ACCTTCAGGATTATTCTGGATATAAAAAGCGATTCGGAATTTTGGCGCATCCGACTCAAACAACTCCATAGTCACCGGTTGCCCCTTGTACTCATGTCCCTCTAATACTCCCATCTGGTAGGCGAACATTATCTCTGCCGAGAGATCGTAGTCGGAGGCGATGCGAGCGAAAGGATAACTCTCGTGGCGCAATGTCTCATCGAAGTTCCTGCTGGTTTCATTAATGAAATCCATCACGCTTTGTTCCTCAATGAAAGCACTCAATGCCAACGTGTTGACAAACATGCCGACAGTGTTGCTGATGCGCAAGTCGGAACGTCCGTTACTGATTGTGGTTATGCACAACTGCTCATTGTTAGTGAATCGTGACAACGCATAGAAAGTGGCAGCAAGGATATGATGTGCTGGAGAGATATTGTGTTGACGGCAGAAACTGTCTATTTTATCGAAGTTTAGTGGATGGTATAAGGTTTCCACAACACCTTGCTCCAGAGGATTGGTAAGGTCTGCAGGAACTTCCGTAACACCTTCAATCTTACCCAGTCGCTCCTGGAAGAAATCACGTGCTTCTGCATATTCCTCACTATTCTCTGCTGCTTTCTGGGCAGCTACAAAGTCAGCATAAGTAAAGTTCTCCGACTCTATCTTCTTACCGTTCATCAAGTCGCACAACTGATCCAGGAACAGGTTGAACGAAGCACCGTCAAATATCAGGTGATGCACATCTGCCAAGAGATAAACATATTCCTCAGTGCTGACAATCTCCATGCGATACAAAGGTCCTTGCCTCAGATTAAATGGCTTGACGAACTCAACCATATATTTATTTATCTCTGCTTCGTCTAACTTGCTTTGTTCAATGACAACAGGTTGAGTGGTATCAATAATTTGTATAATATCACCTCCCTGGCTATCGAAATGCACATGGAACTGCGGGTGAGCTTTAATAATAGTTTCTACCGACTTGCTGAACAACTGCACATCAGTTCCCTTCGGGAAACGTATTGCCGCCGGAATATTGTACACCATAGAAGTCGGTTGCTTCATGCAATCCACATAGACACCCATCTGTGCGTATGACAGCGGGATGTTGCTCATATCCGCATGCTTCACCTCATCAACTTCCTTATTGGCAGCTCCACCTCCGCTCATCATTACCTTCAGAATCTCGTTCTCGATGCTCTGTATGCTTCCTGTCTTCGCCAAAGCCTTCGAATCCAGCATTACGCCAAAACGCTTATTTATTTGTATCGCCAGCTTGATAGACATAATAGACGTCAGACCCACATACCCCAGTATGGTAGTAATTCCAAAATCCTCGGTATTGATAATCTCTGCAATGATGCTATGAATTTCCTGTTCCAATACATTGAGAGGAGCCGCAGACTCTTCCATCTGACTTCTTCCATCTGACTTCTTCTCCGGTTTCGGAAGAGCCTTCTTGTTCACCTTCTGATTCTGGTTCAGAGGAATAGCCTCTATCTGCATCGTTACGGCAGGCACCATGTATGGTGGTTTCTGGTCGAGGATGAAATTGTTCAGTGCCTCAATATCTATCTCCTGATCACTAACGATGTATGCAGCAATGAATTTTCCGCCACCTTCTTCGTCGAAAGCCTGCACGGTAGCATCCTTGATGCTAGGGAACTCGCGAATGACAGCCTCCACTTCCTTCAGTTCTATGCGGAAACCGCGAATCTTCACCTGTCCGTCACGACGGCCCACAAACTGAATATTGCCGTCAGGTAGATAGCGCACTATGTCGCCGGAACGATAAACATTGGAATGTTTTTCATCATCAGAGAATGGATTCTTGATATACACCTCTGCCGTCTTATCAGGACGATTCAGATAACCGCGACTTACCTGTGGACCGCTAATCCACAGTTCTCCCGTAGCACCTACGGGCATACGATGACCATGTTGATCTACAACATAGAGATGCGTATTGTCAGTTGGTTTGCCGATAGGTATTTCTTTTTGTTTCTTGTCAACGGGATATGTCGTAGTGAAGATAGTACACTCCGTTGGTCCATAGGCATTATGGAACCGATAATCCGTTGGCGGAGTGAGCGAAACCAGTTTTTCGCCACCTACGGAGAGATGCTTCAGCGAATGGTTCTCGATGCTTGTGGCAAACTGATAACCAACCTGAGTTGTCATGAACGAATGCGTGATGTTGTTTTGCTCAAAGTATTCGTTCAGAGTGATAAGGTCCAAACGTAGTTCCTCTGGAATAATATATACCGAAGCGCCGCAAGTCAGTGCTGGATACATATCCATCATGCAAGCATCGAAACCATAGCTGGCATAAGCAGCAACCTTGTCGCCAGGTTTGAGGTCATAGTAACGCTGATACCAATGACAGAAGCATACAACGTTTCCGTGCTCCAACTGACAACCCTTAGGCACACCTGTTGAACCAGAGGTGTAAAGGAGGATGAAAAGCCCGTCGGGCTTTAATTGACAATTGACAATTGACAATTGAGATTTACCTTCCTCTGTAAGATCAGGAAGTTTCTCAATATCCTTTGTCAAAAGAACCTCACCCTGATATTCATCTACGATGTCTCGCAGTTCCTCGTCTGCTATAAGCAACTTGGCCGAAGCATCCTGCATCATGAAGTTCAGGCGCTCCTTCGGATAGCTTGGATCGAGTGGCTGGTAAGCACATCCGGCCTTCAGAACACCCAAAGAAGCAATAGCCATCCACTCGCTACGCGGAATTAGGATAGAGACGACAGGCTCCTGAGTTGACAGTTGACAGTTTAACTCTTCACTCTTATCTCTTAACTTTAAACTTTCAACTATATATCCTGCAATCCTGTCGGATATCTCGTCCACCTCCTTATAAGTGTATTTCTTATCTTTGAAGACAACAGCAATATTATCGGGTGTTGCCTTTGCCTGTTTACAAAATATAGAGACGATGGTCTGGGTATTGTCGTAAGTCACATCGTTCTGATTGAAAGTGTCAAGCAACTCAACCTGTGCTTTTGTAGCAATGTTAATATCACGCAGATATCCCTCACTGAGGAAGCCCTCTACTACAGCTTCATAGCTCTCTAAGAACTGACTTATCATCTGCTCGGAATAGACATCGGTCTTGTACTCTGCATTCAAATAACAATTACCATCTATAATTGCAGCATTCACGTATAGCGGAACTTCCAACGTTGTATGGTCTAATTTGATAGCATTTGTCGGACTGCCGCCTATCTCAACATTGTCCCATACCGTTCCATGCCAAGCGAAGAATGAATCAACTTGCAACTTCAGATCACTTACCACATCGACATATGAATAGGTTTCATGTTCCCGACACCCCTTCATCTGTTCCTCCCCCGACTTCAGGAAATTGAGTACCGTAGTATCGTTGGTGAATTTCGCATATACAGGTACTGTCTTTACCAACATGGCAACAGTACGTGCCAGTTGTTTGTCTGTACGACCGCTATATACTGTATTGAACAGTACCTCTTGGTCGTTGTTGTATTTTGCCAACAGATAGCTATATGCGCCGGTAAAGAAAGTGCTTTTGAAAACGCCATGTGTCTTGCAGAAGGCATCAATATCCTCAAGCCTAACACTCATTTTTCGCTTAAAAGCGCCTATTTCCGACTCCGTCCCTTCCAAGTCGGGTATTAGTTGGCTAAAGGTGTCGCTGCAGTCGAAGTTCTGAGCATACCACTGCTTATCTTCCTCGAAGGCTGGTGTTTGACGCATTTCATACTCCTCACGTACAATGTCTGCTTGTGTCTTTCCCTCTGCTTCCAAAGTCTTACCACTATAGGCAACATCAATGTCGTTGAGTATTACCTTCATTGTTGTGCCGTCGCCAATAATATGGTGAATATCAACAAGGAGATAAAGACACTTGCTGTCCTTCAGAAGACGAATGCGGAACAGCCTGTCGTTATATATGTCAAATGCTTTCACCATCCCCTTCTTTTCCTCTTCTATATCGGTGATGTGCTCCACCTCCAGAGAGAACGTCTCACTGTCATCGATGCTTTGCATTGGTTCGCCTTGTTCGTTCAGTTCAATGCGTGTAAACAACGTAGGATGTGCGGCTACAACAGACTCTATCGCCTCTTTAAGCTTTTCTTCATCCAAACTGCCATCAAGCGTATATAAATAGGTTATATTGTAGCAGTATTCTCCTAAGTGCTGGACGCACTCTACATATATGCCATACTGTGTTTTTGATAAAGGTGCAGATGATTTCATAATTTTAGTTATTAGTATATGACTTGTCAATCCTTATTCAAACTCGAAAATGCTATCGAATCCAGTTAATTTAAACACGCTCTTGATATCGTCGTTTACACCACGAAGCACCACACGGCTGCCTGCCGATTTAGCTCCTTTCAGTATGCTGATAAGGATGCGCAGGCCGCTGGAAGCAATATACTCCAGATTGGTGCAATCGATGATAACATCCTTACCGTCACTGGTGTAAAGAGGTTCCATAACTTTTTCCACCTCAGCAGCAGCTGCAGTATCCATTTCTCCTTCTAACGTAGCAACATACTTGCCTTCAATTTCTTCAAATTTTGCATTCATAATCTTATATTCTTTAAACTTTAACCTTTAAACTCTAAACTTTAAACTCTAAACTCTATCATATCTCTTCTTCAGCGTAAGCGTATTACGCCCGTTGAGATGCTCGTAATTTACTGAATCCATAATCTCACGAAGCAGGTGAATGCCCAGTCCTCCAACCTGACGTTCCTCTGCTGAGAGGGAGATATCTACATCTTCTATCAAAGTGGGGTCGAAGGGTACGCCAGAGTCTGTAATAACAACTTTCAGGCACTTACCATCTGTCATCATGCAGACTTCTATATCGCCCTCCACGCCGACGGGATAGGCATAGTCTATCACGTTTACCACAGCCTCCTCTACGGCTAACCGAATCTTACGGGCCAGCGACGTCTCTATTCCAATCTTCTCGAACAGAGTCTTCTGGAAACTGCTGAGTCTCGACACTTCGCGAACATGATTCTTCATTGTCAGCGTCTCGCTCTGCATGCTTTCATACTGTTGGGGCGTATAGCGGATGGCAAGCAGCGTCAGGTCGTCACTCTGTTCAGCACCATTCACGAATCGATGTACTTCCTCTGTCATAGCATCAAGGATATCCTTCGGACCCAATTTCCTTTCGGCACAGTTCTTAAGCACGTCGTCTATGCGATGCAAGCCAAACTGTTTCCGCTCAGCATTCTTTGCCTCCGTCAGTCCGTCGGTATAGAGGAACAGGGTGCTGTCTGGCGTCAGGAAGATATCCTGCACATTGTATTTCACATCGTCGAAAAGTCCGATGGGCAGATGCGGATTACACGGAAGCGTCTGCAAGCCTGTATTACCTATAATAATCGGAGCATCGTGACCGGCATCACAATAGCGCAGGTGACCAGAAGGCAGGTCGAGCACACCGATGAACAAGGTAGAGAACATATTGGTGTCATTACCCTGACAGGCCGACTCGTTGATGTGATGCATAATATAGGCAGGATTGTTTTCATGCGCCAGGAAAGCACGAAAGAAAGAGCGTGTTCCTGCCATCAGCATAGCCGCCGGCGTGCCCTTTCCGCTGACGTCGCCGATACAGAAGAACAGTTTCTCGTCACGGATTACGTAGTCAAACAAGTCGCCACCCACCTCACGGGCAGGCATCAGCGAACCAAAGACGTCCACGTCGTCTTGCTTCATATGGCTGTGGGGCAGCATGCGCTGCTGTATCTGGCTGGCAACGCGCAATTCTGAGCTGATGCGTTCTTTCTCGGCATTCACCTGATGCAGACGCTCCAGATTACGCTTCGAACGCCATACTATGAAACCCGTCAGCAGCAATCCCGTCATAGCAACCCAAAGGAGATTCCACCTTATACGCCGCATCTTGCCGAAGACATCGTTCTCGTCAAGTACATTAAACAGAATCCAGTTTGTTTTGCCGCCTACAGGGGTAAAGAACACCAGCTTTTTCCTGCCGTTTTCGTCTTTTATAGCCTCGTATCCTTTTTTGTCAGAATCTTTCTTCACATATTCGAGTGCCTTCCTGAACAAAGCATTGTCTTTGCCTGCAAGGAGATTGAAATTTCCCGTAACGAGGAAACGCTCATTTGACGGATATATCTTATCCTCATTTATTATCTCCTCAAGCCAGCTGAGCGCGAAGTCGGCCTCTACAACCGCCACTATCTCACCTTTACCGTTTCGCACCGGCACACAATAGGTCGTTATATGGGTATTGGCACCTACATTGTCCATATAGGGCTCACACCAGTGGCTCTTTCCTGTCTTCATCGGTACAGTGAAGAACTCAGACTTGGTATAATCATGGCTTGGCGACCCCAACTGCTTCATTTCTATCGTGCCGTCGGGTTTTCTGACTGCATACGGTTCAAACCAGTATCCGCGATCCGGAAACAGGTTGGGGATGCAGGCAATACAACTGCCGAGAATCATCGGATTATTCTCCGTTATCTGGTATGACGTCCTGAACAGGGAGTCTGGCTGCAGCAGGTCATCGGTTACTATCCATGACATATTGTTGAGCACCACCTCCACCTCAGCCAACTTGTTACGGATGCTAAGGTACAGGGCGTTATTCTCGCGCTCCATCACTTGTATTGTCGTGCGCTCTATGATGTCCTGACTGTTATAGTATATTACACCTGTCGTCAGCTCTATCAACAATGCAGCTACGACGATGACAATCAGGTTAGAATTCGACTTGATGAGATCCTTCGTCCACGCCCACTTATTGCGTTTTCCGTTATTGTTGTTTAGACCATGCATAGATATATTTAACTTGTAAAGGTTTTAATTCTATTTATACCGTTCTCCCCAGAGTTGGAGCATGCGTTGGTAGAGTTTCTCTTCCGACGGGGTGTGCTGGGCGTGCCACAGGCGCTTGTCTTTCAGACTGTCAGGGAGATACTGCTGCGGGGTAAAGTTACCGGGATAGTCGTGAGGGTATTTATAGCCGTCGGAATAGCCCAGTTCAGACATCAGTTTTGTAGGAGCGTTGCGAAGATGCAGAGGAACAGGCTGGTTGCCTGTCTCCTTAACGAGCTGCAGGGCATCGTTGATGCCGCAATAGGCTGAGTTGCTCTTTGGCGATGTTGCGAGATAGACACAGGCCTCTGCAAGGGCTATGCGAGCTTCGGGCCATCCTATCTTCATGACGGTGTCAAAGGCTGCATTGGCAAGCAGCAGGGCATTGGGATTGGCAAGACCTATATCTTCGGAAGCACTGATGACAAGGCGGCGGGCTATGAACTGGGGGTCTTCCCCACCCTCTATCATGCGTGCCATCCAGTAGAGGGCTGCATCGGGGTCACTTCCGCGAATGCTCTTAATGAAGGCCGAGATTATGTCGTAATGCATTTCTCCATCCTTGTCGTAGGCCAGAGGATTCTGCTGTAACCTCCTAGCCACAGCCTCATCAGTAATTGTCACCGTCTGCGATGATTCTGATTCTACCATCAGCTGCAGGATATTCAGCAACTTGCGGGCATCGCCTCCGGAATATCTCAGCATTGCATCCGTTTCGGCCAAGCGAATATCACGCTGTTTCAGTTCCTCATCGGTGGTAATGGCTCTCTGCAGGAGCTCCAGCAGGTCGTCCTTGCCAAGACTCTCAAGCACATAGACCTGACAGCGCGACAGAAGGGGTCGTATAACCTCGAACGACGGATTCTCGGTAGTAGCTCCAATGAGGGTCACTATGCCACGTTCTACGGCTCCCAATAGCGAGTCCTGCTGCGACTTCGAGAAGCGGTGTATCTCGTCGATGAAGAGTATGGGAGAAGCGGTGGAGAAAAACCTGTTGCTCTTGGCTTTGTCTATAACATCGCGCACTTCCTTAACTCCGCTTGTGACAGCGCTGAGGGTGTAGAACGGCGTGTCGAGCTTATTGGCTATAATCTGTGCCAGCGTCGTCTTGCCAACACCCGGCGGACCCCACAGAATGAAAGAGGAAATATTCCCAGACTCTATCATCCTGCGAAGTACAGCACCTTCTCCAACGAGGTGCTTCTGACCTATGTATTCGTCCAAGGTACGCGGACGGAGGCGTTCTGCAAGCGGTTGCATTATCAATTATGAATTATGCATTATGAATTATGAATTGAATTTATGACAAGACCAGCGAGGGTGAATCCAAAGATACCTGTGATGTGTGCCAGGCTGCCGTTTATTACAGCCTTATAATCACATTGCTCATCAGTGGCGCCGGAATTGGGCAGGGGAAGTTCCTCGCTATATACACAGAGGAAACGGCGCTTGGGAAATGACTTTGCCTGACGCAGACGTTTCCGCAGAAGTGCTCCAAAGGGGTCGTTGCGCACTTTCCAAAAATCTGCTACCTTGACGGCAGAAGGATCAATATGGAGTGCCGCTCCCATTGACGAGAAGAATACCGGATAACGGCCATCGACCTCTGGCAGGGAATTGGCATAGAGTATCAGATGGAGTTTGTCCTTGAGCGAGTCTATGCAGTCTATGATATAGTCGTACTGCTGCAGATTAAAATCCTCTGAACTGGCAGGGGTATATCTCTGACAGAGAATTGTGATATCTGCTTCAGGATTGATGTCCATAAGGCGCTCACGCAGCACCTCCACCTTCAGCTTACCTACAGTGGATGACGTAGCCATCAGTTGGCGGTTGATATTCGTCTCGCTGACAACATCGTCATCAACAAGGGTAATATGACTAATCCCCGACCGTACCAGACTCTCTGCACACCACGAGCCCACTCCACCAACACCAAAGATGATGATGCGAACACTCTGAGCACGGCTGAGAAAGTCCGTACCCAAAAGCAATTCTACTCTGTCGAAGGTCTTAGTGTTCAATTTTCAATTATGAATTGTGATTTATGCATTATCAATTACCAGCACTCCCTCTCCTTTCATTCCGTCCATCTTAAGGGTTGCGGGAGATGGCAGTTTTACATGTCGCACATTCTTTGTCTCCTTGACGGCAGGCAGACTGTCGAGATAATCACGGCTTATCAGCGGAACAGTGAAATAGCCCACACCAAGCGAAGTAAGATTCTGGAAGAAATGCGTACCCTGTGAAGGGTCAATGAACCTATTAGGCAGCAACTCTTCCACGATAAGCTTTGCACCCGAGATATTAGGCCATTTGACGGGCACACCGAGCCACTCGTCAGAACTACCCCAGCGTCCTGGGCCTATCAACACATAGCTCTCACCACGATCAAGGAATCCGTCATTTATCTGGTCTATCTCGTCCTGTATGGACAGTGCCGTAGCGCCCAGTGGCAGTGTACCATCGTCAGGCATCTTTACATATACTATATCCTCAAGTCCCTCAACAACACCATGTCCGAGAGAATTGTGCGAGCGAACCAGGCACTTTTCATCTGGTATGGCAAGGAGGTCTTCATTTAGTTCCTGCTTGCTGTCAACGATAGGACGAATCTGAAGCAGATAGAATGTTCCGTTTCGGTCAGGATGGATGTTGCATGCCACCTCTAACTCAACGGGACGTCGCATCTCTTCGGCACCAAGCTGCAGCGATTTCTTCATAATCTCCGGAAGTGGGAATACATCGGTATTGAGAACTCCGTTAAGGGATATTATCTTTCGTCCCCCCTCATAGAGTCCCGGACGTATGATATTATCAACAGGATCGAAAGTTGAAGCGATATATTGCAGTGAGCCGTCAGCCGCAGCATCGCTCACCATGCGACGCGAAATATTGAATCCATCATTGGTCTTGAAGTCGAGGGATTTGTCAGAAGCTTCGTCCTCAGAGTCATCCTCTTGCTGAATATTCTCAAGACACAGGAATGATGTCTGTGTCTGACGCAAGGCTATCTCCATTTCTGACAACTGCATGACCTGTGACGGATGGGCGGGACAAACGCGAAGTGTCTGACCGCCGTCAACAATATATTTTCCAAGTCCGAGAGCAAGTGAAGCAATACCCTCTTCAGGTTTTTCTTCACCTACAGGATAATAGTTTATGGAACGCAGCACACCCGAAATGTTGGGGTAATAGAAATTGCCGTACTGCTGACCAACAACCTCCTGAATGATGACTGCCATCTTCTCTTGGTCAATGACATTCTGCGTTGCCGACATATATGCCTTGGAGTCATGGTAATATACAGAAGCATAAACGCTCTTTATCGACTTCGATAGGTTTCGCAGCATCTCTTCACGGTTAGCACTATAAGGAATCATATAGGTGCTGTAAATACCTGCGAAAGGCTGATAGTGACTGTCTTCAAGTAACGAAGAAGAACGAACCGCCAGCGGCTTGCGTGTAGCTTCTATAAGTCGATCAAGGTCATCATGAAGACTGTCTGGCAGGTTGGCTTGCAAGAAGGTCTGCAGTATCTCCTCGTCAGGAACATCCGAGAGAGCCGTCTCCCACAGATGGTTCTTGTCCATGAACTGGTCAAAGATATCGGTACAGAGCACAACGGTCTTAGGTATCATCACCTTAACATTGTCAAACTGATGAAGCTCATCATGCTTCTTAATGATATTATCCAAGAAAGCAAGGCCGCGTCCTTTTCCGCCCAGTGAACCGTCACCGATGCGTGCAAAGTGGGAATAGGAGTCGAAACGGTCTTTGTTGAAAACTGCCACAACACCAAGATTCTTCATGTGGCGGTATGCCACTATGGCATCGAAGATAAACTGCCTATGGGTCTCAACATCAGGGTATTTGTGCCACGTAATGTTCTTCAGGAATTCTGACACAGGGAATATGGCACGTGCAGCAAGCCAGCGCGAAATATGGTTACGCCTTACGTGAAGTTCCAAGGAGTCGGCTGGTATAGTGAGAATATTATCTTGAAGCTCTTTGAGGTTCCTGACCTTCAGAACCACTTCCTTTGTCTTGGGATTGCGGAAGCGGAAATCGCCGAAGCCAAAATGTCCGGCAAGCAGACTGTGGAGATCTACACTGAGTTTCTTGGAGTTCTTATCGACATAGTGCACTTTCAGTCCCGGATTCTCTGCCGCAAGTCTCTCTATATCCTCGGAGGTCTCCATTATAAGCGGCAGGTATTCGTCGGCATCACGTACGGCATGAAGGAATTTCATACCGGCCTCAGGATCTATCTCTCCATTACGGGGGAAACGACAGTCGCTGATGACACCCAGCATGTGTTCCTTATATCGGGAATATATGTCCCATGCCTCTTCATAGTTACGTGCCAGCAACACCTTCGGACGACCACGCATGCGAAGCATCTCGGCAGTCATAGTGAGCGCCTCGGTAGCGAAGTTGAGACTTTGGGTAAGGATGTATTTATAGAGGTGTGGCAGTATTGAGGAATAGAAGCGGATATTGTCCTCCACCAGGAGCAGACATTTCACACCAGCCTCCATCGTATCATTCTCTACATTCATCTTGTCCTCAATAAGCTTGATGATAGAGAGAATAAGTTCCGTATTACCTAACCAGCAGAAGATATAGTCGAAGATGGATAGGTTGAGATTCTCCATTCGGCGACTTATGCCATGAGAGAACGGCGTCAGAACTACACATGGTGTATCAGGTGTTATCTCCTTTGCGGCACGAGCCACATCGAAAGCATCGTTGTCGGCATTACCAGGCATACAGATGATGAGGTCGAAATGGGTATTCCTGACAGCCTCAGATGCCTCCTCGATGGTACACACCTGTGTAAACGACGGAGGATAACGCAGTCCGAGCTGCATGTATTCTGAAAAAATCTTCTCATCGACGCGTCCGTCATCTTCAAGCATAAAGGCATCATAGGGATTGGCTATGATGAGCACATTGAAGATGCGGCATTGCATCAGATTAAGGAAGGAGACGTCTTTCAGATCCATTTGACAATTTCTTCTGGAGTAACAAGATTCTGTTCGCCTGTAGTCATATTCTTAAGCATCACCTTGCCTTCATTCATTTCGTTTTCTCCCACGAGGGCCACGAATGGTATTCCGAGGGCATTGGCATAGCTCATCTGTTTCTTCATTTTCACAGCATCGGCAAAAACCTCTGTGCGTATGCCGGCATCCCTGCAAGCTTTGGCAATAGGCAGACAGTATGCAGCCTCTTTCTCTCCGAAGTTTATGAAGAGCAGCTGCGTACCATTGATAGCTTCTTTAGGATAGAGGTCGAGCTGGTTCAGAACGTCATATATGCGGTCGGCACCGAAAGAGATACCTACACCCGAAAGTCCCGGCATTCCAAAGATACCTGTAAGGTTATCGTAGCGTCCGCCGCCTGTTATGGAACCTATCTCCACATCGGCAGCCTTAACCTCAAAGATGGCTCCTGTGTAGTAGTTCAGTCCACGAGCAAGAGTGAGGTCAAGCTGAAGTTCATTCTGCAGCAGACCATTGCAGGCATTAAGGATAAAGCGAAGTTCCTCAACACCCTTCTGACCCACCTCAGAATCTTTAAGCACCTCGGCAATAGTGTCAAGCTTCTGAGCGTTAGTGCCTTGAAGATTGATGATTGGCTGCAGCTTAGCTATAGCTTCTTCTGAAATGCCGTCATTACGCAATTCCTCATTAACGGCATCAAGACCAATCTTGTCGAGTTTATCAATGGCTACTGTGATGTCAACAATCTTGTCGGCCTCTCCAATAGCCTCTGCGATGCCTGTGAGTATCTTTCGGTTGTTGATTTTTATTATCACCCTGACACCGAAACGCTTGAAAATGGTATCGGTAATCTGCATCAGGTCAACCTCATTGAGCAGAGAGTCAGAACCCACCACATCGACATCGCACTGGTAGAACTCACGGTAGCGTCCTTTCTGTGGTCTGTCGGCACGCCATACTGGCTGTATCTGGTAGCGGCGGAAAGGCATCTGGAGCTCTTCCCTGTGCTGCACGACATAGCGGGCGAAGGGTACGGTGAGGTCATATCTCAGACCCTTCTCGCAGAACTTCGTAGCGAGCTTCAGGGTACTTGTCGTAGCCACCTCGTCGGCTGTCATGCCGTGAAGGAAGTCGCCGCTGTTCAGAATCTTGAAAAGGAGCTTGTCACCCTCTTCACCGTATTTGCCCATGAGGGTTGACAGATTCTCCATTGCAGGAGTCTCTATCTGGCGAAAACCGTAGAGTTCGAACACTCCACGAATAGTATTGAAAATATAATTTCGCTTGGCCATTTCAAGGGAGCCAAAATCTCTGGTTCCCTTTGGTATAGAAGGTTTCTGTGCCATTTACTTTCTTACTATCGTTTGTTCGCGGTCTGGGCCGATGGAGATGATGGTAATAGGAGTTTCGAGCTGCTCCTCAAGGAATTTGATATAGTCCTTGAACTCCTGTGGGAACTGGTCTTCAGACGTAAATTTCGTCATATCCGTCTGCCAGCCTTTCAGCTCCTTATAGACAGGCTCTATGCCCTCTTCTATGCTGTAAGGGAAGTCAGGAGTCTCAACGCCGTTCACCTTATAAGCCACACAAGCCTTGATTGTTGGGAAATCGTCAAGGACGTCACTCTTCATCATGATAAGCTTCGTCACACCATTCACCATGATAGAATAGCGCAGAGCTACGAGGTCAATCCATCCGCAGCGGCGCTCACGTCCTGTTACGGCACCGTATTCGTGACCTATGTCGCGCATCTTCTTGCCAGTCTCATCAAACAGCTCTGTAGGGAACGGACCAGCACCTACACGGGTACAGTATGCCTTCATGATGCCATACACCTCACCAATCTTGTTAGGACCGAGACCCAGTCCTGTACATGCTCCGGCACAGATGGTGTTGCTGGAAGTTACGAAAGGATAAGAGCCGAAATCCACGTCGAGCATAGTACCCTGGGCACCCTCACAGAGAATGCTCTTGCCAGCCTTCAGCACCTTGTTTATCTCATGCTCTGAGTCAACGAGCTTGAACTGCTTGATATACTCTATGCCCTCGAGCCATTTCTTCTCAACCTCTGTGATGTCATAGTCGGTATAGTTCATAGAACGCAGAGTTTCCTCGTGTCTTGCCTTGTGGGCAGCATATTTCTCTTCGAAGTTCTCGAGGATGTCACCTACTCTGAGACCAGTGCGGGCAATCTTGTCAGAATAAGTAGGACCGATGCCCTTACCGGTTGTTCCGACCTTGTTCTTACCCTTTGATGCCTCGATGGCTGCATCCAGCACACGGTGTGTAGGCATGATGAGATGTGCCTTCTTTGAGATGAAGAGGCGTGATTTGAGGTCGTGGCCGCTCTTCTCAAGATCCTTTGCCTCGTCCATGAAGAGGTCCGGCGCAAGCACAACGCCGTTGCCAATAATATTAATCTTACCACCCTGGAAGATACCTGACGGAATAGAACGCAACACGTATTTCTCACCGTTGAACTCAAGAGTATGACCGGCATTTGGACCGCCCTGGAAGCGGGCAATAACATCATACTTTGGAGTGAGCACGTCAACTACCTTACCTTTTCCTTCGTCTCCCCATTGAAGTCCGAGGAGCACATCTACTTTACCTTGTGTCATGATTGTATATTGTATTTTTATTTAAATTTGTGCACATTTCGCCGCAAAGTTACAAATAAGTAAGCAAATTCCCAAACATTTTGACAGAAAAACGCTATTTTTTGATTTACAACGTCCTATTTTCAACGTTCCTTATATATATGATGCAATAAAAATGGCACTCCGGCGTTCTTAATAAGGACAAATTGGCTTAAAATGACAAGATATAAACTAATCATATTTCTCGCCCTCACCCTGTCGCTTTTCACTCTCGCTGTCTCAGCGCAGAATGATTTTATACTTACCGGCAAGGTGATGGACGACGACATGAACCCCGTAGAACTTGCCTCCGTGTCATGTATCGCACAAGGCAGGGCAACAATGACTAATATGAGGGGTGAATTCTCCCTCAGTCTTATCTCGACCGACTCGGTAGTCATAAAGTTCTCTATGATAGGCTACAAGAGCAAGACACGAGTGCTGAGAAGACCTCGCGGCAGGCAGAATCTGCAGATTACTCTGTCGCAGGACGAGACGCTGCTCGATGATGTCACCGTTGTTGAGAAGAAACGCCAGACAGGCAGCACAGAGGAACTCGATATCACCGACATGAAGCAGGCGCCGTCAACTACCGGCAATGCCGTTGAGGAAATGATACAGACACAGGCCGGCGTAAGTACCCACAACGAACTGTCGTCACAGTATAACGTCAGGGGTGGTTCGTTCGACGAGAATTCTGTGTATATCAACAACATCGAGGTCTATCGTCCTTTCCTCGTCCGTTCTGGTCAGCAGGAGGGTCTCAGCATCATCAATCCCGACATGGTTGAGAGCATCGGCTTCTCTACCGGCGGATACGAGGCGAAATATGGCGACAAGATGTCATCGGCTCTCGATATCACCTATCACAAGCCGCAACGTTCCGAGGGTTCATTCTCCGCAAGTCTTTTGGGAGGCAGTGCCTACTTCGGTTTCGGCAACAAGAAATTCTCATGGGCTAACGGTCTCCGTTACAAACAGACGAAAGCTCTTCTGAAATCCTTCGATACTACTGGCGAATACGACCCGCAATTTATTGATTATCAGACATACCTCTCATGGACTCCTAACCAGCGGTGGCAGATTGATTTCATTGGCGACATCTCCCAGTCCAAGTATAATTTCTACCCCAAGGACCGTGAGACAACCTTCGGCACACAGGAAGACCTGAAGGCCTTCAAGGTTTATTTTGACGGTCAGGAAAAAGACCTCTTCCGCACCTATTTCGGAGCCCTGACCATCAAGCGTAAAATCAATCAGGCTACGGCAGTATCGCTCATTGGTTCGGCATACCACACCAAAGAGCAGGAGACCTACGACATACAGGGACAGTACTGGCTCACACAGACAGAGACACAGCAGAACCTGGGTGTAGGAACCTATATGGAATATGCCCGTAACTACCTCACTGCCAACGTGGGAACAATGAAGCTGATGCTTGAGAACAAGAGCCTGCACCACAATATTCAGGCAGGTCTCAGCCTGAAGTGGGAGAAGATTGAGGAGAATACACGCGAATACGAGATGCGAGACTCTTCGGGCTACGTAATACCCCATACTGGTAAGGATCTCAACATGATATACACCATCGCGGCCAAGAACACCCTCAACGCACGCCGCCTGGAGTTCTACGTTCAGGATGCATGGAAATTCACCTCCCCTGCAGAGACCAATTTCTACACCCTCAACTATGGCATTCGCTTCGCCAACTGGTCTTTCAACAAGGAGACGATAGTATCGCCGCGCGTAAGTCTTGCTGTCATCCCTCACTGGAACGAAAACACCACGCTGAGGTTTGCTGCAGGCCTGTACTATCAGGCTCCGTTCTTCAAGGAGGTGAAAGATACTACCACCATCAACGGCGTAACCTACGCTACTCTGAACAACAAGATAAAGTCACAGCAGAGCATACATATCATTGCAGCCTACGACTATAGGTTCAGGATAGCAGAGAGGCCGTTTAAGTTCACTGCCGAGGCTTACTACAAGATTCTCTCGAAGATGATCCCCTACTCTGTCAACAACCTCAAGATAACCTATACCGGCACCAACGAGTGCAACGGCTACATCGCAGGTATTGACTTCAAACTCTACGGAGAATTCGTGCCTGGCACCGACTCATGGATATCGTTCTCGCTGATGAAGACAGGCATAAAATATCGCGGCAACACCATCCCTCTGCCTACCGACCAGAGGTATGCCGTAAACCTCTTCTTCACCGACTACTTCCCAGGCACCGACCGCTGGCGTATGGCATTGAAACTAGCCTTTGCCGACGGCCTGCCGTTCGGACCTCCGCATACCGACAACCAGCGTCAGAATTTCCGTGCTCCGGCATACCAGCGAATTGACATCGGCATGAGCTACAGGGCCTATAAGCGTGCTAACCAGAAGGACAGGCAGTTCAACCTGAAGAATATCTGGGTAGGTGTTGATTGCCTCAATATTCTCGGTCACAACAACGTCAATTCCTACTATTGGGTCACTGATGTAACAAACCATCAGTATGCAGTGCCAAACTACCTCACCGGCCGCCAACTCAACGCCAAGGTATCGCTGGACTTTTAATTATTGAACATTGAACATTGAACATTGAAAGACCTTTGACCAATGTTGCAAGAAAAACTAAAGGAAATAAAGCAGAGCCTTAGGCTCTATATGAATGGTGTTACAGCCCAGTCGCTTCGCGAGAAGGGCCTCAATTACCACCTCAACTGGGGCGCATCGCTGCAACACCTGCAGGAGATGGCAGCAGAGATAAGGGAAGACGTCGCCAAAAACCCTCATCCCGATTTCAATCTTCAATGTTCAATGTTCAATCTTTCTTCCCTTCTTTGGAAGGAGAATATCCGTGAATGCAAGATACTCGCCACGATGCTTATGCCGCCTGAGAAGTTCCCTGCTGACCTCGCAATGCTCTGGGTAGAACAGACACCTACGCAGGAGATAGCCGAGATGGCAGCCTTGAACCTCTACCGTCACCTACCCTATGCCAAGGATATGGCATTCCAGCTCATAGCGCAGCCTTACGAAATGGCACAGCTGCAAGGCTACTGCATCCTCGCCCGCCTTTTCACCACCGACACCCCATTCACCGACAGCGAGATCAACGAGTTCATAGACCAAGCCCACAGCGCCTTCCAATCATCAACTTCCAATGTTCCGCTTGGCCAACCAAAAGAATTTTCAACTTTCAATTTTCAATTTTCAATTTCCTTACGTCACACCATCCTCAACGCCGTCACCAAACTCGACCAGCGCCTCCCAGAATTAAATATCACACCCCTCTTTCAGGCATAACGGAGACCGCAATCAAATGCAGCCTCCGCTATTTCTTAAACTACTTAAACAGTAAACTGTAAACCGTAAACCATAAACTGTAAACTCTAACCGTTACTCCGCATTCACGATAATATTAATCACCTCCTGAATGTCAGTTCCGTTGACAACGCCATCATTGTTCAAATCGCCAATTATGCCCAAAAGGACTCTCGGGTCTATTTCATACGTCAATGTATCAGAAGGCTCATAACCATCTTTTGTAGCATATACTGAAATCTTAACCTTTGCAGGCAGACTGACATTGTTTCCGTCTGTTTCAAATCCTAAATTGCATACATATTTTACTCCCTCTGTCTTGCATCTTATTATCAGTTTACCACCGAAGAAAGCTATCATTGGCATAGCACATTTCTTTACTTCAGGCTCAATATAGTTCCACGCGACAATATTGCCGAATTCGCTCCATGGTGTTACGGCCTTGTAGGCTTCTGTTGAACCTTCCGGCACATACAGCGTAGCATCAGCCATTTTTACTCTGTCAAATACATATCTGGCCGTCTGCGGCACCTCTCCTGCATTGCAATATACATCTGTCAAGGCAGTACAACTGGCGAAAGCCCCTTGTCCTATTGAAGTTATGCTGCCAGAAATAGTTACGGAAGTCAGACCTGTGCACATATAAAAAGTGTGATTACTTATTTCTGTCACGCCGTTCGGAATAACAAAAGATGTAAGTCCGGTGCAGTCGCGGAAAGCTGATTCTCCAATTGAAGTGATATTGCCGGGGAGTGTAACAGACGTAAAGCCAGAGCAGCTGGCAAAAGCATAGTTGCCTATTACTGTCACGCCATTTGGTATTATCACTGACGGTATCTCTGAATGATATGCAAAAGCATAGTTGCCTATTGCTGTTACACTGTTGGGGATAATGGTTCTATGGCAACCTGCAACAAGAGTGTTGGTAGCAGTTTCAATTATTGCATTGCAGTTGTCACGAGAGTCATAGTTAGGATTACCACTTTCAACTATAACAGAATTAAGGCTTGTACATGCCGCGAAAACACTTTCGCCTATTGTCTGTACGTTTTTGGGAATTGTTACTGATATCAGTGAGGAGCAGTGTCCGAAAGCCCAATCGTCTATTGATGTCACACTGCTTGGTATTGTTACCGATGACAAAGCAGAGCATTCACAGAAAGCAGCACCACCTATTGTTGTCAAACTGTTTGGAAAAGTTATTTCATTTATGCCTCTACAACCATAAAAAGCACCATATCCTATTGATGTCACTCCTTCTCCCAGTTCGACGCCGAAAAGGCCAGTGCAACCATAAAATGCATTACTTCCTATCTCACTTACACTGCCAGGTATTACAATTCCCGTCAAGCCAGAACACCAAGAAAATGCATATTCCCCAATGTATGTTATACTGCTTGGCAGATTAACATATGTCATACCTCTACAGCCAAAGAAAGCTTGATATCCTATTCCTGTCACGGTATAGGCCACATCATCATACATCACTGTTTCCGGAATAATAACACCGTCAATGTAATAATCCGGTTTATTCGTTACCTCAGCAGTTTTTGTGTCAGAATTCAGGTTGTAGTAAATTCCGTCAATCAGCGTTTGGGCACCAGCCATCATTGGCAGCAGAATTATTAGGAATAGAAAGGTTAGCTTTTTCATACGTAATATTTTAATTTAGATTTCTGGTTGCAAATTTAGGAATAATATTTCGAAGAAACAAGAAAAACATAAAAAAAGTGTTGGATGTCATCACGACAGCCAACACTGGAAAACAATATACTCTGTTCGTCCAAGAACCTTAAAACGGCCCATGTCCCATGCACGATGTGGTTGTTACCGCTGTCAGTGCAGCCGTGAGTGCAGCTACAATCATCTTAGCCAGTATATCGAAAATTCTTTTCTTGTCCATGTCTATGTAAAGTTTATAGGTTAAAGTTTAAAGAAATGAGGGCCTAGGCTTTTGCCATAAGCCCTCTAACCGCTAACCACTAACCGCTAACCATTAAAGGACTAGTCGTTAGAAACACCTCCGTTGTTGTTGCCACCGCCGCCGTTGTCGTCACCGCCTCCTGAAGGAGTATCACCGCCGTTCTGCGTAGATCCGTTGTTCCCTGATTCCGTAGATCCGTTGTCCTCGTTCTCGTCGTCCTCGACCTCGCCAGCATCGGAAGTGACGCGCTTGACGAGTTCACCGTTACGGTCGTAGCATGCAATCTGAATGGCAGTGTTTGCCAGTTCATCCTTCAGGTCAACTGATGGAGTGAAGATGATGCGACGAGTCTTGATGAGCTTAGTCTTCACGTCGTTGACGTCCTCTACAGACTTAGCGCGGAGTCCGAAGCGCATGGTTCCGAGTCCAGGGAGAGCCACAGAGTGACCTTCAGTTGCCCATGCCTTGATAACCTCACCAGCTGCATCCCAGCAAGCCTGCATCACACCCTGACTCACGCCGCTGCGAAGGGCAGCCTCCTTGATAACCTTAGCCTGACTGAGACTGGTGTACAGTTCCGGCTTCATCACATAGCGATATACGCCGGGATCATTCTCGTTCTTTGAAAACTTGAGCAGTCGTTCTACTGCCTTAACTTTAAGTGCCATAATGTTTGATAAATTTTAAGGGTTAAACAATAAAAACACTTCCTTAA
>CACYKA010000012.1 GCA_902774795.1 uncultured Prevotellaceae bacterium
CGACCACTGCTGGGTACTGAACAAGAAGGAAGTCGGTGAGCTTTCATTCGCAGTTCGTGTTGAGGATCCAAAGAGCGGCCGTACTATGGAATGCTGGACCACAGAGCCAGGCATCCAGGTTTATACTGGTAACTTCCTGAGCGGTTTCAAGATTCAGAATGGCTGCACGGCACCACGCCGCTCGGCAGTATGCTTCGAGGCACAGCACTTCCCCGATTCACCAAACCGTGCATACTTCCCATCAGTAGTCCTCAAGCCAGGCGAGCAGTATCGCCAGACCACCATCTACAAGTTCGGTGTGAAGTAATTTTTCCACAATCAGAAAATAACATAGCAGGAATTGCAATCAATCACGCAATTCCTGCTTTTTTCGTTTTGGTCTTCGTTTTTAAATTTTATCTGATCTGGGTGTATCTCTGATCTGGGTGTATCTTCTTCGCATATTTTTCTTGTCATATCATTCAATGCCATATCATTCAATGCCATGCATTGATTGCGGCTGATGGTAAGACGCTCGTTGTGGTGTTCGCAACAGACTTCACGCTTCATGCCTGCAAAGTTACAACATTTTTTTAATTACCAAACAAAATCACTCACTCTTTTTTACGAAGCCTTCCAGCACATTTTACATGGCTTTCCAAAAAGTGTTAGAAGGCTTTGCTGCAAATTTTACAAGGCGATGTATCTTGTAGCTCTATAACGCTGGGTTATTCAACAATCCGAGTAAGCGAGGGCAGAGCCAAAATAGTTTTTGAACTATGGCAGGTTATTGAAAATTAAGCGTGGGTTATCGCGCGATAAGGCAGCCTTATTGTGGAGATAGTTTTTGCGAAAAAAACAGGAAAAAGCAGCTGAAACAAGCAGTTTTCGTACAATTATCCCATGTTTGCGATAATTTGTCACAATTTTTTGAACAACATATTTTTCACAAAGTGAGGTTTTTCGCATCGAAAACGCCATAAAAACATCAGGAAATAGGCCTTTTAGGAGAGGGAATAGGGGTGTTTTTGGCTCAATTTCAGAAGGACTGTAACGCTACCAGCCTCTTATCTTGTTGATTATCTGCCTTTTAGGCAAAACACAGTCTCAGTCTCAGAGTCTCAGTTGTTTTTTAAGGTACCCCTCTTTCTCTTTATTATCTAAATATTAATATATATATTATTAATAATCAATAAGTTATACTTACAAAAAGGTGGATTCAAGATGATGGGTACCCTATTTTTGAACTGAGATTTGAGACTCTGAGACTGTTATTAATCCTTCATTCTTAATTATGAATTATGAATTATGAATTGTGTAATCGATTTAGCGCTTTTACAAAGCGTAGCGACTAAAAGAATTCTGCATTTTTCCCCTTTTCTTTTGGAGATTGAGATTTTTTGACTATCTTTGCAAACGCTGTTGACCGCAAAAAAATGTAATGAATTCAATTTTTTCTCCAACCTCTGCCACAGTATGGCGTACCCTTGCCGTACTTTTGCAGAAAAATCAAAGATGAAGGTATTTGTTCCTTTGGCTAACTTATGATTTCATTTAAGACAATAAAACGAAATACGCCGATAGCCACGTTGATAAAGAACTATGTCAACAAGAAAAGCGGTAAGGTAACCGAATCCCGTAAAGAGATTCGGAGACGGTTCGATTATTTGGACTGTAAGGATCAGAATAAAATTGTGCTTGCATTTCTGGAATCTGGAATGGCAGACAGGCAATGGGCATATTCAAAGGCACTTAATTTTTGGGACAAATCTTTCGAACCTAAAGTTAAGGAGTTGTGGGAACTATTGCATGAAGAAAAATGCTCTTGGGTCATCATTCGTCATTTTCCAGTTGAATATATAGCTCGCAATATAGACGAGTTTACAGGAGAACGTGACTATTATTTCATCTGTCTTAGATTAGCACAGGATAAAGATTTCGTAATAGAGAGAGAAAAATTGTCTCATACAGATTATCTGGCAGTTCTTTTTCATACAGGAAGAAATATCAAAGAAGACGAAGCGAATGACATACTATTCCAGATTGTTCATGAAAATACAGTGAGGAGACCTTCTATTGAATTGTCATTATTGGATAGGTATGCAAACAGAAGCAAAGGGGCAGTAATTACTCCCATTGATTTCAAAGAAGTAAACCTTGCAATTTACTATCTAAGAAAATTGGATTGCAGTCATGTTACTTCGCTATTTGAGGAGTGGAATGATTCAATACGAAGGGATATTAGTAACAGTCCTGAATTCAAAGCTATAAATAGGTTGGATTTGGATGATTATGAATATATGGAGGCAGCAATTTGCGTCGCAAAGAAATATGCATATCTGGCACTTGATGATAAGTATAAGAACCTTTCAGACCCAGATATTGATACGATATTGCAGTCTAAAAAGTGGTTTACTGAATCAATTATGGAGAAGAGTATGCATAAAATGTGTGAACCTGTTGGTCCAAAGGAAGATGACGCTGATATATTGAAAAAAATGATGGAAATGAATCCTTCACTTGAAAAATTGGTAGGAGATTTTGATTTACATGTTGTTGAAAGTGAAATACCTTTTTAATGGCATATGATAATAACCAACAAGATTTTAACAAAAAGTCCAATTATTATACAACGTTACATTTCATTTGAAGATTTCATGTAAGATTGCTTGTCGTTTCAAAAATAATTGCTAACTTTGCAGGCAGATTAACTAAAACAACAAAATTATGGATAATAAAAACAGTCTTTACCCAAGCGTAGAAAAGTTCTACTCAACCCGTATGTTGACAACTGAGCAAATGGTACATGATAGAGAACTTGCAGAACAATACTTAAGTATATTAAAACAAGCTGCAGTAAAAAATTCTCCATTGTATGTAGATGGTGATTTTGTCTCACATGGAGTAACGATGTGTTGTGCCAATCCCATTGGTGGAATACTAATTACAGGTATTAATCCTAGTTTTAATCCACATTTTCCATATGGAGGATATTATACTTTTAGGGATGCAATACAAAATGGCAAGTCATACTGGAAAAACAAAAGGGAGCAATTATTTGGCAATGATAATTCGTTGATAGAGAAAACAGCATATTTAGACCTGTTCCCTTATTCAGAATCAAATCAAAATAAATTCCAAGATGAAATAGATACAAATGTTAAATGTTTTCAGGTCAGTGTTCTAGAAATAACATTGTCGGAAATAGAACGCCTAAGTCCAAAACTAATAATAGCTGCCAACAAACAAACTTCTTATTATTGGGGAATTAAGAAAGATTCCACGTGGCTAGGTTATAATCTTCAAGTTGTTGACAAATCTCAACAGCCAGATTTTTTAATGGAGAAAGATATCAGATTGTATCAAATTGTAGGCGGATCGGGTTATAAAGATGCTAATGATAGAATTGGACAAGACAAATATCCAACAACTAAAGGGGGAACATCAAATCTTTTAGGGGCATATTTTATTGATTATGCCCTGTATGACAATAGGCACAGACAGAAGTATTCTCAGAGATTCTTAACACCCCATATCGTAAGAGAGTTTTATAATTGGATAGAATAAAAATCCAAATAAATCCATGACCATTTGGACTATTGAACTCATAAAGAACTCTAAAAGAAGCAACATAAGGTCAATATAGAATCAGTATAAGGTAAACATAACACCAACATATGTGTCTCCGAACAAAAATTTGCCCTTTTCTTTTGGAGAATGAGTTTTTTTTGTTGCAATTGCGCTTCCCTTTTCGCCCTCAAAACAGCCACTAATGTATTGATACTCCGCAGGATAATGGCAAAATACTCATTGCAACAAATTTTCTGCGAAATATAGAACACCCTTGCAGATTAATAAAAAAAGAATTACCTTTGCACTCGCTTAATCTTAAATAGGAATCTATTAAAAGAAGATTATAATGTTGTAATAATGGCAATTAATATGAGTACTTTCAAATCTATAGTCTTTATTTTATGCCTGCTCAAATATTCATTAGGCATAAATGCCCAATTATTAGGAATGACGATTGATGACAAATGTCTGGTTCAGTTTAACAAAACAAATTATGAATTAACAGCCCACCTAGATATTCCCGAAGGAGAAGGGGTACAGCATTATCTTGCAAAACTTATCTTCGGCGAAGAGAACTGTGACGTGAAGACTGCTTACGACTCTTTTCTAAAAAACTGGCATAAGAGGGATTTACATTCTTCAAGGGAAACAGGCGGTGAAATCACCATAAACATCAAAAAAGAATATGAGCAGGATGGCAGTTTCGCATGCTACCATGTTAACGCCTCTGTGTCAGGTACAATCAAGCTTAGCGGACTACCTCAGACACCTGAAGCACAGAAGATGAAGGCACAATACTTCTTGTTGTCGAACGGAATTGACCATGGATTCATTATCGACACCCAAAAGCATGAAATTATTGGAATCGACCAGATATTTATTCCTTCAGCAGCACAGAGTCTAAAGGGCATTTTCGGTGATGATATTAACATCTATGCTGAAGACAGATGCCTGCAGCTTTCATCAAAGAAGAATGATGGTAGGTTTATATTCAGCGAAACAACGAAGAAACATTTTACTGACTATTTCAGGTATCTCGTTGGTTGGGATGAACTAAAAAACTGCGACTCCCCACGGTTTCTGCGTGGTGAAGAAGGTCTGAAGAAATATCTTGCAGACAATAAATTCCTCATAGCTTCTGACAACGAAGAAGCCGACACAATAATAGTGTCTCTGATAATAAGCGAAGACGGCACCCCCCTACAGCCGACAATAGAAAAAAGTTCAAAATACTTATCGGAAAAGAAGATTCTCGACCTATGCGGCAAGATGCCGAAATGGGTACCTGCATATCAAGACGGCAAGCCTATAACAAAAGAAGCATTCTTCACTTTGAGATACCCCAGAGTATTTGGTGCTGTAGAGAAAATGCCGACATTTCCAGGAGGCAAGGATGCTTTGATGAGATTTCTGGCAAGAAATATAAGATATCCCGAAGATGCAGAGGATAGTGGTATTCAGGGACGTGTAGGCTGTTCTTTCATCGTTGAATGTGACGGTTCTATAACAAATATAAGAATTACAAAGTCTGTTGATCCCTCTCTTGACAAAGAGGCCATCCGTGTATTGAGAAGCATGCCGAAATGGAATCCTGGCACAGTGAAGGGAGAGCCCGTCCGTGTAACATACCATTTACCCATAATGTTCTCTTTGTCTATGGCCCCCAACGGTGGAAGACGGAATTTTTGACAAACAAAAAAGGAGGCATCTGAATACCTTTTCTGATTAGCAAAGATGATGGCTGCATTTATTAAAGCACTCATAGTATCATGTCTGATATTGTCGTCTTGTACGTCGAGAACAGAAGTGAAGAAGGATTACAAGCCGTAAGCAGACACATGCGAAAGTTTAAAATCAAGGATGGTGTCCTTTATGAAACAACCGAGGCTAAAAGAATTGTTCATTGTTCGCTCGGCTCTGCCGCTTTTACAAAGCGTAGCGACTAAAAGAATTATGCATTTTTTCCCCTTTTCTTTTGGTGGTTAGAGAAATTTTTGTTGCAATTGCTTATTTAAAAAGACGACTAAAATACCCCCTAATACGTTGATACTCCGCAGGATAATGGCAAAATACTCATTGCAACAAATTTTCAATTAAATATAGAACACCCTTGCAGATTTTAAAAAAAAAGTGTACCTTTGCACTTGAATTTAGTTTAAGAACATGAAACAGATATATAACTACATCCTAATAGCATGCTTCGCTTTATCAGCAGTGGAATGTAATGCACAGCATCAAAAGAAGGAGGATGGAATCAAACGTGACAGCACTAAGTCATGGGGACAATTATATACAAATACAAGCCATGTTGATGAGAGTTATAGGGTCCTCAAAGCTAGTGAGATTCGGCCATTGGTAAAACATAACTATGGTCCAGATGACGTGCGTGACGTGGCAGAAAAGATGCCGCATCCTCAGGGTGGATTCACTGAATTGTATAAATATCTTCGAAGTAACATTAATTATCCACCAGCGGCAAAAAAAGAGAACATCGGGGGAAGAGTGATAGTGACATTTATTGTTGAAAAAGATGGCTCGTTAACAGACGTTCGTGTTGCAAAGTCTGTTCATCCTTTGCTTGATGATGAGGCGGTAAGGGTTGTCTCTGAAATGCCTAACTGGGATCCTGGAGAAGAAGACGGTAAACCCGTTCGCGTAAAATACACACTACCGATTCCTTTTAGACTGGAGGATAAAAAATGAACAGACTTTTCTTTTCGCTTTTCTTATTATTCTGCGGCCTCGCCACATGTGAGGCGCAGATCTCCAACAAGGAAGATCTTAAAAAGTTTTACACAGAATATTTATCGTATTTGCTTTCAGACGAAATAAAAACTGATTCTATAGTGAAAAACTATTGCACAGCGGAATTATACAAGGAGTGGAATGAAATTGTCAATGAGATAGGATTATATGATCCTTTCACAAATGGATTGTGTGAGAATGTTGAATTGATGAAAAGCACTCTTGTAATAAAAAAAGAAGGCAATGAATATGTCGTATCGTTTAACTATCTAACATGGCCAGATAACAAAACAAAAACTGAAAGCGTTATAATATATGTAAATGCGAATGGCAAGATAAGTCATACGAAACGCCCCTCAGATGGATATATGATTCCTGAACAATGAAAAATATATTATTGTATCAATATTGTTCTGTTCAGCAGTAACGATATCACTTTAAGTTCCGAAGTTTCTGACACGACATTGTTGTTATTGCCACCTCATGAATAGTGGATGGATAATGATATTTGACGATTATTTTTTTCAACTACCATGTTCAAGCCATTATCCACAGGTCTCGGACATGGTAGCAAGGAAAAAGCAATATCTACGAACAAAGATAGTGGAAAACAATATTGTTAACATAATGCTACTTTTGACGTGCATGATATTCGTGTCATGCACGTCAAGACATGAGGTCAAGACAGACTTCCATCCGTATGCTGACACCTGCGAGAGCTGCTACGATACGCCGTATCGCACACATTGATACGCCGTATCGCGACTTTTGAGACGCCGTATCATGAAGGGCTGTACGCCGTATCGTTATTTTGACTTTTTGAAGGATTTTTGTTTTTCTTCCCCATCTCTCCCGTAATCTTCTTATTGTCTAACGCTCATCAGACAACGGACAGCCTTAGCATTCCCAAGGTGGGAAATCTATCTTCCCAGTATGGGAATATTTTGTTCCCAAGGAGGGAATATGATTTCGAAGAGGATGTTCGCCTGTCGCTCAATAACGCACGAGTATTGAACGACAGAGGCAGGTTATTCTACGATAAGGGCGGGTTATTCAAAGACAAACGCCATTTGCTTGCCTTTTCCTGAAATCACTTGTCAATTTTCACCGGGTTAAACTGAATTACTTGTCAACATCGTTTACATCATACTGAAAACCTTGTCACTCTCTTCTGTTTCTTCCTAAAAGGCTTGACAGTCAGGAAGAATCTTGGCATAAAACCTTCATGTGACTTTTCTCCGGCGGTGCAAAGTTAGTGATAAATTTCCTACTGTGCAAGTTTTTATCTGTCTTTTTTCCATAGATTCTTGCCTGGCACCTCACCCTCGTACACGTCCCAGGGCCTCTTGTTCCCGATGCTCATGTGCGGACGTACGTTGTTGTAGAAGTCAATCATCGCACCTATCTCCCGTACTGCCTCCTCATAGTTACTGAACATGGTCTGGTGATAGATCCACTCGTCCTTCAGTATGCCGTTCATTCGCTCCGCTACAGCGTTGTCCGTGGGATTGTAGCACTCTGTCATGGAGATGCGGACATGGTGTTCCATCAGAATTTTTACATATAGTTGGCAGGCGTACTGCACACCACGGTCGGAGTGATGGATGGTGCCGCAGAGGTTGCCATCTCCAGCCATTCTTATGGCCATGTCTAGGGCTTTAGCTGTGTTCTCTGCCTCCAGCGACTCTGACAGGCACCAACCAAGTACGGCATGGGAGTAGCCGTCGGTTATCAGATGCAGGTACAGCACATCGTTCTCTATCCAGATGTAGGTGATGTCGGCGTACCATACATGATTTGGGTACAGAGCCGTCAGGCCTACTGTCAGGTTGGGATATTTGAAGTACACATGGTTGGAGTCCGTCGTGTGCCGGGGTTTCTTCTTCGGAAGCAACAGGTGGCGGCGGCGCAGCAGCTCCAGAAATGAGTCACGTCCCCCTACAAATACACGGCCCAGTTCCTCCGTCAGCAACACGTGCAGTTTCACGCCGCCAAGGCGGGGAGCTTGCATGCGATACCATTCCACATATTCTATTATCACTTTCACGCGCTGTACCTCCGTGTACAGCACCTTGCGCTTCTCGTAGTACCACTGTCTACGCTTGTCAAACAGTCCGCAAAGGGTTTCCACACTCTCCTGTGAATACTCCTCGCGGAGCGCATCTACTGCTTGACACCACCTTTTTTTAATATTGAGATGCCCTCCTCACGCTCTGCTATCTCAATCACCTTCTCTAAAGCACGACAGCGAAGACGCTCCATAGTCAGGCTCTTCTCAAGCCCGGCTATACGCTCCTGTAATATCTGCTCATCGCTCTTGCCTCTGTCCTTGCCACCCATACGATACGTGGATATGATTTCCTGCGGCAAAGATAGCTCTTTTGAATCAATTGGCCAAATTTTTCTCCATTGGTTTATCGAAGCATGATTACCCAAATTCCACTTTTGGGCAATCTTTTTCTCCGACAAACCACTACAATAATAATCACTCAGTACTTGTAGCTTAAAAGCGTCACTGTAATGAGAATTCTTACGTCGTGTCATAACATTTTACTTTTTGTTATGGCGAAAAACTTGTCAAGTTATTTCAGTACAAGACAGCTGAAAGACCTAACATTATTTTTCGAAGAAGCCCCTGTTTATGGGCGATTCAAGCGAATTCGATACCTTCAAGAGGTAACATGATACCTAACATAAACCTAATATAGACATAACACTGATTAAGGTTAAAAATATGTGTCTGGAGCCACTTCGGATGTTACCTCTCATGTTACCTCTGTGTTAGGTCTTTGTTACCTCTTATGTTAGGTGTTAAAGTCCTCCTTTAGACTCTAATGGATTTAATATCAACTACTTGAGTTCTCTCGATGTTAGGTCTTGCGAAAAAACGATTAAACTCAGAAAAATAACAGAGGTTAAAAGAGTTGTTCATTATTCATTGTTAATTATTCATTTTTATCCCCTTTCCTTTTGGAGATTGAGATTATTTTGCTGCAATTGTTTATAAAAAAACGCCCTCAAAATACCCCCTAATACGTTGATACTCCGCAGGATAATGGCAAAATACTCATTGCAACAAATTTTCTGCGAAATATAGAACACTCTTGCACGTTAATAAAAAAAAGTGTACCTTTGCACTTGGATTTTGTCAAAAAGGGCTATCCACAAGAATCTATTCAAGAGCTTATTAACAGTACATCATTAAATGATATGAGTGAAAAAGTAAAGTCCATTATTATTATTCTGCTGATTTCTATATGTCAGGCAGCATGGGGTGACGTTGAAATAAATGAGGTAAATTTCCCTGACGCGAATTTCCGCAAATGGATATTGTCGCAACCATACGGCAAAGACGGAATATTGACAGAAAAGGAGATTGCTGACATCATGGACATTAAGGCTGTATGGGCAGACATTCACGACGTGAAGGGCATAGAATACTTTACAGCACTGGAAACCCTCGACTTGGACAGGAACCAACTCAAGTCAATTGATGTTTCAAAGAACAAGGATTTGGCATATCTAAGAGTCGGATGGAACCAGCTTACATCACTTGACATTTCAAAAAATACAGCTATGAGGTTCTTGTTCTGTGGTGGCAACCGCCTGACCAGACTTGACGCCTCAGGATGTACCGCACTCGAATGGATACGCTGTTGGCAGAATCAGTTAAATGGTGCGGCTGTGGATTCTCTGATAAAGAATCTGCCAACTGTCACTAAAGCAAACCTGTTTATCATGCTCGAAACAAATGAGCGGAATGCAATGACCACTGCTCAGGTTGCTGCAGCAAAAGCTAAAGGATGGTTGCCCCAACAAGTCGAAGGAAAGGGATGGAAGGACTATGCTGGTAACGAGCCCCTTCCGATAGTGATTGTCGATGACAAAGCCGACAATGGGGCATCCGCAGTTGTATCACAATATGTCTTCCCAGAAGAGGTCAAGCCCCTCATAAAGACCCAATGGGGACAGCATTACCCTTTCAATCTGCTATGTCCTGTGACAGACAAAAGCAAAGAAGAGAACCCTTACAAACTGGCAGGCTGCGGTCCTGTGGCTATGGCGCAAGTGGTGAACTATCACCGCTATCCATCGATGAGTCCCGATGGGCAGTATGAATATGATTGGAGTCTGATGTTCAACACATTGAATGCTAATGTGCAGAAAAAGGGAATTATTGCTGTTGCAAAGCTTATCAGCGATTGCGGAGTTTCTTCATTTACCGAATATGGAGACGATGCAAGCAGCACCTTTCTTGATTTTTCCATGGGAGCCATGAAACGACTGTTCGGATATAGCAACGAAATGAGTATCTATAATCGTTCTGATTTCTTAACTCCCAAACGAGACAGTTTGTACCGACAACTTATCTTCTCAGAACTGAAGGCAGGAAGACCAATTCTTTACAGGGGAACCAACAAAAATGGAGAAGGACACATGTTTATCATTGACGGGTGCAAGAAGGATAAGGTACATGTAAATATGGGCTGGGCAGGCGATAGTAACGGCTACTATGATTTGAATGACTTAGGAGGTTACAGCCAGCAACATTGGATGCTGGTTGATGTGGCTGAAAGCAATTATCAGGCAGCAACAAAAGAAATTACTATCAACGAGGCTGGTACACTTGTAAAGCTTCTCACTCCTGAAGAGCGGCTTACCACTCGCCACATCAAACTGAAAGGAAAGATGAATGGCATCGACTTCTTCACCCTTCGTGAAATGTCGAAAAAAGGTCTGCTCCGCACCATCAATATGGAAGAGGTGGAGATTGAGGCATTGCCTGATACGGCATTTTCTAACTGCTTCTATCTGTCGCACTTCGTAGCACCGAGGACATTGAAGCGAATGGGGAATCAAGCCTTCTCTAATTGCAGCAATCTCAACTATGCAATATTCCATGATGGTTTGCAGGAGGTGGGAAACGGAGCTTTTTCCGGATGCAGAAATCTGCTTGCCGTGAGACTGCCAGAAACAACAACAAGAATAGGCTATAATGCCTACACATCATGCAATACGCTTCTTTCTGTCACTATCCCTGAAGGCGTATTGGAAATTGGTAATTATGCCTTTTCTTATTGCAAGCACCTATATGCAATCAATCTGCCTAAATCCTTGCATAAGATTGGCAAGGATGTATTCAAGGATTGTAATCGCCTGAAATACATTCGCACGGATTCCGAAAATCCTATTTATACCGTCAATGAGAAAAGGGAATTAATACCTATTTCCAAATGACAGCATTAATAAAAGCACTCATTGCATCATGCCTGATACTTGCGGCTTGTACGTCGAGGACAGGAATTAAGACAGACTACAAGCCGTATGCAGACACATGCGAAAGTTGCTACGACACGCTGTCTCATATGCATATTTATATAAAGAATCACAACATTCCTCCACAGAGGACGGGGTTGGACTCTATCAAGGCATACATAAAACTGCATGACTCTATAAGGACCTCTGTAAAGGGACTGTATGTAAAATCAGCAAAGGAGGCTTTGGAACTGGCGAAGAAAGAGGAGGACCTTACACAGATGTTTGTGTTTGAGGAACATCTGTATATTGCATATAGATTCACCACTTTTGCTGACAGGAAATTGTGTGACAGCATAAGGCTACATTATGCTGAAGAGATGCTGATGACAGCAATAAAGATGGAAGATACTGACACCATAGGCATTGCCGTTTCACACTATATGACAGCAATGATAGAGAATAGAAAGGTGGCAGACATGAAGAAAGTCCTGAATAGGGTTGGAAAAATAGAGAGTTTCCGCGAGGCTCCATATAAATACGGAAAGGTTCTTTGTTTGATATCGCGAAAATATTCTGCTGAGGGTGACAGCATCCAGGCAAGGGAATACCTTAAGGCTGCTATTGTGACAGGCATAAAAGGAGGTGCTGATGGTGTGGAGGTGGTTGGAAGACGGGCTGTGCAACAGCTGCTGGACAAAGGAAATGTAAGAGAGGCTGCTCAGGCTTATTATAGCGTGTTGCAGATGAATGATTCTGTGATGAAGGAAAAGAGTAGTGTCACCAAGAAACGACAAGAGGCAGACGAGGTATATATTAACAATATGTTGCTTTGGTGCATATTATTCTTGTTCGTAATATGTGGCATATTGACATTTTATTATTTCCGAAATAAGAGGAACGCAGAAGAACAAGCTTTCGAAAGCGAGATAACGACATTGCAGGAGACAACAGCAGAATATGAGCAAACCTTACAGAAGCTGGAGAAGGCGGAAATAGAGAACAGGGCTGAGATTGCTGACATGAAAAAGACGATAGACAAACTGAAGAATACCATTGTCGAGCGAATCAGCAGAGGAAAAGCTATATATGAGAAGCTGCAAAAAGGCAACTGCCAGCCTGATGACCTTAAAGGGGCTGAGGACTACCTGATAGACTACTACCTAATCTTCGTTCCTGAGAAGTATAATAAGTGGAACAAAGAGTTTGAGGGGCTGACGCCGCGTATGTACACATATCTTATACTTTTGGATATGAACTACTCGGATTCTGACATTCAGAGAATCCTGGGCATCAGTGCTTCAAGCCTCAGATCATTGCGCTCACGAACGATGGGAAGAAGGGGAAAAACAACCTATGGTTCGTGAGGAATTTATACCGGTTTCGTGAGTCAAGTAAGCCTGCTTAGTTGGGCCACGAACTATAGGTTCATATTTTTTCCTTAAAAATAGGTGTCTCTTTTGGGGCGAGCCAAGTTTTTTGTGGCACAACGAGGAAGGAGAATAGAGGAGTATATCCACACGGCGACACGCCTAGCTGGGATGGGTAAGGTAATCTTGGCCTAAAACTACAAAATTTTTGCTACCTAACTAGGGCGCAAATTTTTCCTAACTAGGGAGCAAAAATGTCTGATGTAAGAGGAACGAAAAAAGCAGGAGCTGCATTGTGTGATTGCAACTCCTGCTATTATTAGTATCTTATCGCTTTATTAGAATGCGAAGAATGGACGAACGATGGTATGTGGAACACCAACAGCTGCTGTCTTAGTCTGTTCTGTGAACTTCAGGCCGGAAGCGTCCTTAATGAGGACTGTTGCCTTATCGCCGGTAGTGCTGCTTTCGTTAGAAGTCCAGATAAGGGCATTAGTAGATGTTGGGAGCTGATCGCCGCTGACACCGCTGAGTTTTGCATTTATTTTGGTGAATGCAGTGTTTCCAGAATCAAATGATGTGTTCCAAGCAAGAGTAGTTGTACCCAGGCCGCCCAGACCCTTAGTCAATACGGCATACCACTGTGGAGCACTTGGCAAGAACCATCCTGTGCAGAAGCTTGGCACTGAAACATTATAGTTCCATGCTTTATAGCTTGCTGGATATGCAATAGAAGGAACGAAGGTCTGTGAACCGTCAACAACATGCATTGCATTGGTGTAGATAGCTGCATTGTAACCACTCATGTTACTTGCTGTACCCTCTATAGGAGTAGTATTGTTGGGGTCGGTATTGTTGCCAGAGGCTATGGTAACGCCAACAAGACCTGTCTGCTTTGCTTCAGCACCCCAGAATACTTCTTCTGTTGATGCATTGGCATTATTCAGAGCCATAACGAGGCCGTGGAAATTCTGTGCTGCATCGATAGCGCCATACTGTCCTGTCTCACCGCTCTCGCAGAGTTCGTTGGTACCAACAGCTGGGTTGCCGTTAGTGTCGCAGTTGAGGTATGCTATGATGCCGATAGCCTTCTTGCCTAACAGTGGTGTTGGGCTGAATGAACCGTCCTCATAGAAGATATCGCCAAGCTGTGCAGTTCTATAGTCTGGCATTACGGTGATGCAGCTGCAGTCAGCAATGCCATATTCCTTAACACCGTTAGCTTCCATGAATGGAGTGTTGTAGATAACGGCTGTACCAGGAGCGACTGCTGTAACCTTACCAGATGCGTCAACAGTTACGATTGACTCATCAGAGCTCCTCCACTCTGTACCTGAAGCTGCTGTCATCTCGTCCTTGTGAGAGTCGTCATAGAGCTGCTTGGTCTGACCCTTAACGAGGAGGGCACGAGAAACGGTATGTGCTGTGGTTGGGTCGTTAACGTCTATGATACGGGTTACGGCAACCGGCACGGCATCGTCAACATTTACTACGCAGTACTGTGACTCTGCGAGGTGGTTGGTATATGCTGTTACTGTTGCAAAACCGCGACTTACGGCTGTCACCTTACCATTAGCGTCAACTGTTGCTACTGCAGGATTGCTGCTTGCATACTTTACAGGAACCTGCTTCAGAGGACTCATTGCTGTGAGAGTAGCTGAGAGATTGTATGTCTCGCCAGTGGCCATGTGCTGGTTGTGGTCGTTGAGACTTACGTATGAAGAGTCAACCATGAGGGCCTGACGTCTTGACGTAGAGGTCAGAACGGTATAGTCGCGCACGTTGTCGAAATAGACTGTTCCGGCAGATGTGGTAGAATATGCCTTAGAGTATGTCATCAGGATGTTTACGCCGACACCGTTGCCCTGAATATCGAATGATGTGCCTGAGTTGAATGTAATGGTGGCTGCATCATTGAAGTTTGCGCGGTTCTTGTCGGAGAAGAAGCCTGTGATGAGGTCCCTGTTGTTGAGGGTTCCGCTGGCATTTATCGCTGATACGTAAGCAGTAGAACGCTTTGAAGCTCCGTCGATGATGACGATGTCAGGATTGTCGTTCTTAAGGTCAGTGACAACGGACAGTTCCTTGAGCACGCAAACCTCGATAGTGTCGGACACATTATTGTCTGTTGTGGCTACGATGAGACACTGGTTGGTGTTGTTCGGGTCTGCAGCCACACCAGTCACAATGCCCTGCTCGCTGATGTTGGCCTCTTCGAACTGGCTGTTGGCGAAGTTCCAGTCGATGATAGGATTCTTCACTGTGCTTGGCTCGCAGATAACGCCCAGCAGATAGTGCTGGCCTTCTTCCACGAGGAGCCTCTTGTACTTGTTGGTAGCAGATGCCGGCATCCATGCTCCTAAGTTCTGGGCATAGCCGATCGGGTCGATGATAGACACCTTAGTGACTGTCTGAGTAGGATCTGATGGCGATGGTGATGGATTGACTGCGTCGTCTTCAGAGCTACAACCTACGATGGCTGCCATCGTAAGGAACAATGAACCCATTAGAAAAAATCTTTTTTTCATAATTCTTTAGGTTTTTAATTGATGAATAATGATGATAAGAAAAAAATAAAAGTTTATTGTTTTTTAAAAATAATGTTTGTGTCAGTTATGTTTGCTATTTCTTTATGAATTTCATTTCTTTCGGTAGTTTTATCCATTTTCCGTTGCCAGCCATCTTGATGGTGCTGCCTTGGAGCTGGCGAAGGAGGTAGGTGGAGTCAGGCTGTATGGAGAGCTCGGCATTGAGGTCTTCGGAGCCGTAGTCGTTGACCATTTCGAGGAGGGCTTTGTTGTGCTTCTCATCCATCGTGACGCCGATGATTATCCATACGCGCGAGTCGGTATTCTTCTTGATGTACCCGTAGGTGTTGCCCAGTATCTCCTGCCCAGGTATCTTGATGTCGTCCTCATAGAGATTGATGCGCATGAAGACATCGTTGGCCTTATTGATTATGACACCCTTGAAAGGCTTGTCCTGCGCTGAGAGAGTTAAGAGTGAAGAGTGAAGAGTGAAGAATGCTGCGCAAAGCAACATCCTCCTGATGATATTATAGTTCATTATTGACATCATACCTCTTACCTCTTCTTGCGCTCCGTAGGTGCTCAGGCGAGCAGAGCTCGGAGTCCCTCTTACATCTTCTTCGCCGCTTGTAGGGTGTTCTTCATCAGCGAGCAGATGGTCATAGGACCGACGCCGCCTGGGACGGGAGTGATGAATGAGCACTTGGGGGCTACATTCTCGAAATCAACGTCGCCGGAGAGGCGGAATCCGCTCTTGCGAGTAGCATCAGGAACGCGGGTGGTACCTACATCGACGATGACGGCACCGTCTTTCACCATATCGGCTGTCACGAAGCCCGGACGGCCTATGGCAGCAATGATGATGTCAGCCTCGCGGCATTCTTTCTTCAGGTCGGCAGAGTGGGAGTGGCATACGGTTACGGTGGCATCACCATACTCCTTCTGCATCATGAGCTGTGCCATTGGCTTGCCAACGATGTTGGAGCGTCCGAGAACGACGCACTTCTTACCGCTGGTAGGAATATTATAGCGTTTCAGGAGGGTCATGATGCCGAGTGGGGTAGCAGAGATGAAGCAGGGCAGTCCGATTGCCATGCGGCCCACATTGATGGGGTGGAAACCGTCAACATCTTTGCGGTAGTCGATGGCCTCGATAATCTTCTGCTCGTCAATATGCTTCGGCAACGGCAGCTGTACGATGAAGCCGTCGATGTCGGGATCGTTGTTGAGCTTATTGACACATTCGAGAAGCTCTGCC
Organism: uncultured Prevotellaceae bacterium; assembly: GCA_902774795.1. Taxonomy (GTDB): domain Bacteria; phylum Bacteroidota; class Bacteroidia; order Bacteroidales; family Bacteroidaceae; genus Prevotella. The sequence goes on from CACYKA010000012.1 coordinate 16,710, forward strand.
TCAGTGATGTCGTCCTCATAGCGAATGAGGGTTGACTTGAAGCCGCACGCCTCGCACGCGAGTACCTTATTCTTAACGTATGTCTCAGAACCACCATCGTGGCCCACGAGAACTGCTGCAAGATGGGGCTGCTTGCCTCCGCTTGCCATGATATCCTTTACTTCCTGTGCTATTTCAGCTTTTATAGCTGCGGCTGTCGCCTTACCGTCGATTAATTGCATAGTTTACTGTTTACCGTTTACAGTTTACCGTTTAAGGGTTTTATCTATAACCTATAACCTTTAACCTATAACCTTTATAGTTTGGGCATTCCGCCGGGGAAGCCGCCCTTCATCATGCCGGCCATCTTTGCCATGCTCGCCATACCGCCTGGAGTAGAGAACATGCGCATGACTTTACGCATCTGCTCAAACTGCTTGATAAGCTGGTTGACTTCCTTTATGTCACGGCCTGAGCCTTTTGCGATGCGCTGTTTGCGTGAGAGATTGAGAATGTCGGGGTTATGACGCTCCTTGGGAGTCATGGAGTAGATGATGGCCTCGATGCCCTTGAAGGCGTCGTTGTCGATATCAACGTCCTTGATTGCTTTTCCCACGCCGGGAATCATTCCTGCAAGGTCCTTGATGTTGCCCATCTTCTGTATCTGGTGAATCTGGTTGAGGAAGTCTTCGAAGTCGAACTTGTTCTTCGCCATCTTCTTCTGCAGACGCTTTGCCTCTTCCAGGTCGAACTGCTGCTGTGCACGTTCTACGAGTGACACAACATCGCCCATGCCCAGTATGCGGTCGGCCATACGGTCGGGGTGGAAGACATCGAGTGCCTCCATCTTCTCGCCAGTACCGATGAACTTGATGGGTTTGTCAACGACATTACGGATGGAAAGTGCCGCACCGCCGCGTGTATCGCCGTCGAGCTTTGAGAGTATGACGCCGTCAATCTCAAGGCGCTCGTTGAATGTCTTGGCAGTATTTACGGCATCCTGACCTGTCATGGCATCGACCACGAGGAGTGTCTCCTGCGGCTCTATGGCACGCTTGATGTCCTCAGCTTGCTGCATGAGTTCCTCGTCAATGCTCTGACGGCCTGCGGTATCGACGATTACTACGTCGTAGCTCTTTGCCTTAGCTTCGGCAATGGCGTTGAGTGCTACCTGAACAGGGTCTTTTGCGCCCTCTTCAAGGTAGATGGGCACCTCGACCTGCTCGGCAAGCACGCGCAACTGTTCCATAGCTGCTGGGCGAAAAGTATCGCAGGCAGCAAGGAGCGGGCGCTTGTTCTTCTGCTTCTTGAGGTAGAGTGCCAGCTTGCCAGCCATAGTGGTCTTACCGGCACCGTTGAGACCAGCCATCATGATGATGGTAGGTCGGCCTGAGAGATTGAGCTCGACAGCCTCGCCTCCCATGAGTTCAGCCATCTCGTCGTGGACGAGCTTCACCATCAGCTGTCCTGGCTTGATGGCATTGAGCACATTCATGCCGAGGGCCTTCTGCTTGACAGTATCAGTGAAGGTCTTGGCTACTTTATAATTGACATCGGCATCGAGTAGGGCACGACGTACATCTTTGAGGGTCTCCGCTACGTTTATCTCGGTGATTTTGCCTTCACCCTTGAGAATCTTAAACGAGCGTTCCAGTCTATCTGATAGATTTTCAAACACTTCTTATAATTGAAAATTGAGAATTGAAAATTGAAAATTATTATTTAATCTTGCGGACGGATGTTCATAGCCTGCAGCATTTCAGCCACCTCGCTGTTGATGCGAGCTCCGAAGTCCTGCATTGACATCACAGCCTGCTCGCCGCCACCCTGCTGACGCATGGCAACAGTGCCGTCCTGCTCTTCCTTCTCACCCACGATGAGCATGTAAGGAATACGCTTAACCTCAGTATCGCGCACCTTGCGGCCAATCTTCTCGCTGCGAGAGTCGATAACGGCACGAACGCCTACTGTATCGAGGTAGTCCTGTACCTTCTCTGCGTATGAGAGATACTTGTCGGAGATAGGAAGGATGGCAACCTGCTCAGGTGTGAGCCACAATGGGAAGTGACCTGCGGTATGCTCGATGAGCACAGCAGTGAAGCGCTCCATAGAACCGAACGGAGCACGGTGTATCATGACAGGACGCTGCTTGGTGTTGTCCTCGGCAGCATATTCCAGTTCGAAGCGGTTAGGGAGGTTGTAGTCAACCTGTATGGTACCCAGTTGCCAACGGCGACCGATAGCATCCTTCACCATGCAGTCGAGCTTAGGACCATAGAAAGCTGCCTCGCCAGTCTCAGTGCGGGCATTAAGGCCACGCTCAGCACATGCATCGATGATAGCCTGCTCGGCGCTCTGCCACATCTCGTCGGTACCGATATATTTCTCCTTGTCGTTAGGATCACGCAGGGAAATCTGGAACTCAACCTGGTCGTCCTTAAAGCCGAAGATGGAGAATACGGCCTGTATGATGTCGAGCACACGGAGGAACTCTTTCTTCACCTGATCGGGACGGCAGAAGATGTGTGCATCATCCTGTGTGAATGAGCGCACACGGGTCAGTCCGTGCAGCTCACCGCTCTGCTCATAGCGATATACGGTTCCGAACTCTGCACAGCGGAAAGGAAGCTCACGATAAGAGCGTGGCTTTGAAGCGAACACCTCACAGTGGTGAGGGCAGTTCATTGGCTTCAGCATATATTCCTCATCCTCTTCAGGTGTGTGTATTGGCTGGAAGGAATCCTTGCCATAGTGAGCCCAGTGGCCTGAGGTGACATAGAGGTTCTTGCTGCCGATGTGCGGAGTGATGACCTCCTGATAGCCGAAGCGCTTCTGGATGGTACGCAGCATCTCCTGCAGGCGAAGACGGAGGTCTGTGCCTTTAGGAAGCCATATAGGCAGACCCTTACCAACGCGGTCGGAGAACATGAAGAGTTCCATCTCCTTGCCAATCTTGCGGTGGTCACGCTTCTTTGCCTCTTCGAGCATTACGAGATACTCGTCGAGCATCTTCTTCTTTGGGAAGGAGATACCATAGAGACGCTGGAGCTGTGCCTTGGTAGCATCGCCGCGCCAGAATGCACCTGCAACGGAGGTGAGCTTGACAGCCTTGATAATGCCTGTAGAAACAAGGTGCGGACCCTTACAAAGGTCAGTGAAGGCACCCTGTGTATAGGTTGTAATGCTACCGTCCTCAAGGTCTTGCTCGATGTGTTCAACCTTATATGCCTGACCCTGTGCAGAGAACTGCTTTATGGCATCGGCCTTGGAAACCTCGCAGCGTACGACAGCCTCGTCCTTACGTGCCAGTTCAAGCATCTTGTCTTCTATGCGCTTGAAGTCACTCTCCTTGATCATCTCCCCATTAGGAAGAAGAACATCGTAGAAGAAACCGTTCTCGACAGCAGGACCGAATCCGAACTGTATGCCTGGGAACAGCTCCTGCAGGGCTTCAGCAAGAAGGTGAGCGGAAGTGTGCCAGAAGGCATGCTGACCCTCTTTGTCCTCAAAACGATAGAGGTTTATTTTTGCGTCCTCGTTGATAGGACGGTTTAACTCTGTTGTCTCACCATTTACACCACATGCGACACAGTTGCGGGCAAGAGCAGGTGAGATGCTCTCGGCAATCTGCATGCCGGTAATTCCATTTTCGTATTCACGGACAGAGCCGTCAGGAAAGCTAATTTTTATCATTATTCCTATATATTAATTTATTATGTTGTTTCTTTGCAAGCCACTTAGCTTTGCGCTTTTCGTATTCGTCGCGATGATATTCCAGAAAATTATCTGCCATTATATTATATTATATAAATATGGTGTCCCCAAGAAGATCTACTTTCGGGAGTATATGACACTAATCTTCAGGTCTTTATTCTGCAGTTTGGTACTTGACATCGACATGTCGTGTGTTACCTTGGTAAGTACCGCAGAGGATGATGACACTGTTGAATAGGTTGCCTCTACCGGTATCAGCGTCACCTTGTTCCATTTGTCAGAAGCCTTGCCTGCCAGCTTGTTCTTATACATGTTGGAGATAAGGATGGACAAGTTCTCGAACGTATATCCGTTGGTTTTTGAGCCGTATGATGCCAGGTATGTATTGCGGTAATTGGCTACCTGTTTTGTCTCAAAGAAATAAGAAACGCTGTCGGTTGGCACCATGAGTAATGTCTGCGGTACCTGGAAAGCGTAGTCGCTCTGTGCGTTGTTGTTGATACGCGGTATGAACATGCGGGCAGTATTGAGGGTGTCACTTTCATGACCCTTCATAATACTTTCTACCGGCAGTTCCATTTCAGTCCAGATGCCAGCCGGAGACTTGATGTATGAACAGTCAGTCTTGTCGATGAGCTGCTGTAACTTGGTGTCGCTCTGTTTGAGAGAGCTCTTCTGTACTACCTCTTCTGTACCGGCGAAGGCACTGCTCATAACCTTTTTGGTAATGCTGCTGGTGAAATAGACAATCAGTCGTGCGACATAGATGGTAGCGATATTGCCTACACCGCCTTCATGCTTTATGTAGAAGCCAGGACAGATATTGTGAGTGAATTTATACTGGTTGAGGAAATCGCCGCTCGATGCGGGGTTATAGAACTTCCTCATAAGGTATGTTCCGTAATTGTTATATGTTGTGGTAGGATCATCCTTGTCAACATAGGGGGCGTTCAATCCGATGCTGATATGGTTGGCATAGCTTGACGAAGCACGCTGTACATCACTATAGACATGATTGCTTGTGGTGTATGTCATGCAGCTGTTGACAGCTCCGAAACCAGCACGCACCATTCCTTCCAGTTCAGGGTCGAAATCCGTATAGTAAGTGATGCCCTCTTCGTATGGCTTAATCATATCGTGAACCGACACCTTCATAGGGGTGAGAGAGTCGCCGACAGCAGAAAGAATGAAAAGCTCCAGACAGCAGGAGTCAGCTTCAATCTGCTTATACTTCTCTATGGTAGGATCGTACTTGTCGGGATTGATATATATGGTGTCAATGCCGGGGAACTGATACTTACCCATAGTACGCAACTGTGTCATGTAGTTACACGTAAGATAACATTCCGTCTCAAGATCCTTCATCATTCCCAGATAACCATTCCTTGAACGTGAATAGACATTGAATGACTTAACAGAGGACGATGTTACGGGGAATACATAGGAAGTATCATTGAACATCTTTTCCACATCAGTAAGCGTTGTACCGACAGTATCAGTATCTTCGGTACATGAGTAGAAAAAGAGAAGTGATATAAATAGGTATAAAGGTATAAAACGCTGTCTCATTGTCTTTATACTATACTTTATTGTAGAATTCAATATATTTTTTTGCGAAATCCTCACCGGCATTCTTCAAAGTCTTGACCTTAGACTCTGCAAGATATCTCACGAGATTCTTGTTGTAGTGGTCAGAGGCAAGGATGATACCGTCAGAATTGTCTATTGCAGACTGGGCAGTCTTAATGGAATCTTTCTCAAAAAGAGTTGTAATGACTTTTGCATGACAAACCGTAGGCTCATCATTATAAAGTTTCTTCAAGAGGTAAGGAACCATGTGTGTGATAGTACCCTGACAGTGAATGATGTCTGGATTCCATCTTAGTTTCTTAACGGTTTCAATAACTCCCCGAGCAAAAAATTCAGCATGTAAACCATTCTTTGAGCGTGACTTCTTGATAGTTTTTTTGCCATAGAGTTCTTCGTTTTCGATAAAGTAAACCTGTACCTTTGTTCCTACGATACTTGCAACTTTAATGAGCAAAGGAAGATCATAGTCACCTATGGAGATATTAATGCCTGAGAGACGTATCACTTCATGCAGTTGTCCGCGTCGCTCATTGATAATTCCCCACTTGGGCATGAAGGTGCGGGTTTCGAAACCCGCATCCTGTATGCCACATGAGGTATCTTTGCTCATCACAGACATTGGCGTCTCCTCTATGTAAGGCGCTATGTCCTGATTAATAAAGAGTATTTTTTTCATTAAATGTTTATTGTTACATTGGTATGCACCCGTGTTTCTTTGCCGGCAGACGCTGCTGCTTTGTCTGAAGCTGTGCCAATGCACGGCAGATGCGGAAGCGGGTGTTGCGTGGTTCGATGACATCGTCGATATAACCGTATTTCGCAGCCTGGTAAGGGTTAGCGAAAAGCTCAGAGTATTCTTTTTCTTTTTCTGCAAGGAATGCCTTTACGTCGCCACCTTCTTCCTTTACCTTCTTCGCTTCCTTTGTCTGCAATACTGCTACGGCACCTGCAGCACCCATTACGGCAATTTCTGCAGAAGGCCATGCGAAGTTAATGTCAGCACGCAGCTGCTTACATCCCATCACGATGTGAGAACCACCGTAGCTCTTTCTCAATGTTACGGTAACCTTAGGCACTGTTGCCTCACCGTAAGCATAGAGCAGCTTGGCACCATGAAGGATGACGGCATTATATTCCTGACCTGTTCCAGGAAGGAAACCTGGTACGTCAACCAATGATACAATAGGAATATTGAATGCATCGCAGAAGCGAACGAAACGTGCGCCCTTACGGGAAGCGTTTACGTCAAGCACACCAGCGTAAGCAGAAGGCTGATTGGCAACGATACCAACAGACTGACCGTTGAAGCGTGCGAAGCCAATGATGATATTCTTGGCAAACTTTGGCTGAACCTCGAAGAATTCACCTTCATCAGTAATCGCGCTGATGACCTTGTACATGTCATAAGCCTGGTTTGGATCTTCTGGGATAATCTTGTTGAGAGAGTCATCAAGACGGTCGATAGGATCTGTGCAAGCCTTGCGTGGTGTCTCTTCCATATTGTTGGAAGGAATGTAAGACAACAGTGTCTTTACCATCTCTATTCCTTCTTCTTCTGTCTGGGCGGTAAAGTGAGTAACACCAGACTTAGAACTGTGTACGGAAGCACCGCCAAGATGCTCAGAATCAATATCTTCGCCTGTAACTGTCTTAACAACAGCAGGACCTGTGAGGAACATGTATGATGTACCTTCCATCATCAGGGTGAAGTCGGTGAGGGCAGGGGAGTACACAGCACCACCAGCACAAGGACCATAGATCATGGAAATCTGAGGAACGACACCTGATGCGAGGATGTTGCGCTCGAAAATCTCACCATATCCGGCAAGGGCGTCAATACCTTCCTGAATACGTGCACCACCAGAGTCGTTGATACCGATTACAGGAGCACCCATCGTCATTGCCATATCCATAACCTTGCAGATTTTTTCTGACATAGTCTTGGAGAGTGAGCCGCCATTGACTGTGAAGTCCTGAGCGAAAACATATACGAGTCGGCCGCCGACAGTGCCTGAGCCTACGACAACGCCGTCACCAAGATACTGCTTCTTCTCCATTCCGAAGTTAGTACAACGGTGGAGCTTGAACATATCATATTCTTCGAAAGAGCCTTCATCGAGGAGCATAGCAATTCTTTCACGTGCAGTGTACTTACCTCGTGCATGCTGCTTCTCTATTGCTTTTTCACCACCACCGAGACGTGCCATTTCACGATTCTCGATGAGCTTCTTTATCTTATTAGCTTGTTCTGACATGATTATTATGTGTTCTTAAGTATGTGGAAAAACTTACTTTTTAGGCTCACAGAGTTCTGTAAGAATGCCTGCGGTGCACTTTGGATGTAAGAATCCAATCATCATATTCTCAGCACCTGGACGTGGAGCCTTGTCAATCAGACGAATCTCTTTTGATTCACATTCGAGGAGTGCCTCCTGAACGCCGTCTTCTACTGCAAAGGCTACATGATGAACACCCTTTCCGCCCTTCTCAAGCCATTTAGCAACGGCAGACTCAGGAGATGTTGGCTCCAGAAGCTCTAATTTTACTTCACCAACCTTCAGGAAAGCAGTCTTGACCTTCTGGTCAGCAACTTCTTCTACAGCATAGCACTTGAGTCCGAGGACATTTTCAAAATAAGGAAGTACAGCATCAATGCTTTCAACACCTATTCCGAGGTGATCAATTCTTGAAATCTTCATTTTATATAATGTTTAATATGTTAATTGTTTAAAAAAGTCATTTTATGAAAGGAATCCCAACAATGCGCCGGCAGCAACGGCAGAACCGATGACACCACCTACATTAGGTCCCATAGCGTGCATGAGCAGAAAGTTGTGGCGGTCGTATTCCAAACCGAGGTTGTTGGATATACGTGCTGCCATAGGCACTGCGCTGACACCAGCATTACCGATGAGCGGATTAATCTTGTTCTCCTTAGAGAGGAAGAGGTTCATAATCTTTACAAAGAGCACACCACTTGCGGTTGCGATGATGAATGCCAATGCTCCGAGAACGAAAATCTTGATAGTATCTACTGTCAGGAAGACACTTGCCTGTGTAGAGCATCCGACGGTAAGGCCGAGCAGGATTACCACAGCATTGTTCAATGCATTTGTTGCTGTCTTTGCCAGACGGTCTGTCTTACCGCTTTCTTTAAGCAGGTTGCCAAAGAAGAGCATACCGAGCAGTGGAAGGCCTGAAGGTACAATAAAGGTTGTCAGCAAGAGTCCGATGATAGGGAAGAGAATCTTCTCTGTCTGGGAAACCTTACGACCTGGCTTCATCTTGATGACGCGTTCCTTCTTAGTAGTAAGTAAACGCATAACCACAGGCTGAAGCACTGGTACCAATGCCATGTATGAATAAGCACATACAGCAATTGCTCCGAGGAAGCTTGGACACAGCTTGCTTGAGAGGAAGATAGCCGTAGGACCGTCAGCACCACCGATTATGGCGATGGATGCTGCCTGATTAGGATCGAATCCTAATGCCAGAGCTATCATGTATGCTCCAAAAATACCAAACTGGGCAGCTGCTCCAATCAGTATCAGCTTAGGATTACTGATAAGTGCGGAGAAGTCCGTCATCGCTCCTATGCCAAGGAAGACAAGTGGAGGATACCATCCCAGTCGTACACCCTGATAAAAAATATTGAGAACAGAACCTTCTTCATATAGTCCTACTTCCATACCGGCAACAAAAGGTATGTTACCAATAATGATACCCATACCTATAGGTACAAGAAGAAGAGGTTCGAAATTGTGCTTAATTGCAAGCCAGATAAACAGAGCACCTACTGCAATCATCAGCAGATTCTCGTATTGGCATTGCGCAACACCTGTGAGATTTAGAAAAGTCTCAAGGTTATTGACTATAAAATCACCTATACTCATAGTAAGTCTGATTATTTTAATTGATTAGAGTTAGGCGATGGTAACGAGGACAGCACCTTCCATAACAGAATCGCCCTCCTTAACCATAATACTTGTTATAGTACCTGCAGTTTCAGCTTCGATGTTATTCTGCATCTTCATTGCTTCAAGTATGCAGACGGTGTCACCAACAGCAACGGCATCACCAACTTTTACTGGTATTGTTGTGATAGTTCCCGGCAGTGGAGAACATATCTTCTCTCCCTCGCCAGCCTGTACGACAGGTTTTGCTTCTTCTGCTGCTTTTGGAGCCTCACCTTCAACCTTTGCTGCCTGTGGCTTAGGAGCAATAGGCTTAGCAATTGTCTTACCAACAGAGATAGGCTGCTTCATCTCTACATCAAAATCAATACCATTAACGGTAACTTTTGCCAGGGTACCCTCAACCTCAAGGATTTCTACTTCGTAATCGACACCCTGTACTGTATATTCATATTTTGCCATAATCAAATAATTATAATATGTGTGTTTTATATGTTATTAAAATGTGGTGCGGACCATGATGTGTGGTGTTCCTGAATGGTGAGCACGCCTGATTCTACATCATGTACATCCTCCAGATACTGCATGAGAGCCATAGAGATGACAGCGATATAGATTTCCTTGTCGCGTCCCTTGGTCTCCAAACCATCCTGAAGAATGTTTTTCGTAATCTGACGAACTTCATCGATTTTCTTACCAGTCTCGATAATTGGTTTGATAGGCTGTGCTTCGGCAAGTTTTGTCTGACGGTCAGCAACGAAACCAAAAATCTTGAAAAAAACAAATAATAGAGCAAGGCATAGGAATACGACGCTCATACAGAGTATGGAAATGCCGAAGCCATGAGGATCATCCTGCTTCAGCCTTTCTATAGTATCTGAATTAGCGCCTTCGTATGCCAAGGCACTGGATACCATAAATCCGAGTGCAAAAAGTGTTAATAAACTGCGTTTCATTATATAAATTAAATAATTTGAATTATCAAGAGCAGAAGAACAATACTACAAGTTGTGCAGTAAAGATTCTAAGGAACATGCTTAATGGATAAACTGTGGAGTATCCAATGGAAGGTGCATCTTTAGAACAAGTTGCATTTGCGAAAGCCAAAGCTGGTGGGTCGGTGCATGCTCCTGCCATCATACCCATAATGGTGAAATAATTAAAGTCATATACCTTTCTGGCAATAGTGCCGGTTATAAGCAAAGGTATAACTGTTATAAGGAAACCACAACCTACATACAACAGTCCGTCACCCTCAACAACAGTGTTCACGAAATCTGCACCCGCTTTTATACCTACTGATGAAAGGAACAGTACAAGTCCTATCTCGCGAAGCATAAGGTTTGCGGAGGTGGTGGTATATGTAACCAATTTCATTTTATATCCATAGCGTCCGATAAGTATAGCAATAATCAGCGGACCACCAGCCAAACCAAGTTTCAGTGGAACAGGAATGCCTGGAACTGCAAATGGCATACTGCCAAAGAGCAGACCTAAAATAATTCCCACAAATATTGTAGCTATGTTTGGAGTGTCTAGACGTTTCTCCATATTTCCTAATACAGAAGAAATACGTCCTACACTGACCTTGTCGCCAACCACCATCACTTTGTCACCAACCTGAAGAGGAAGGTCTGGACGGGCGAATATTTCCATTCCCTGACGGGTTACTCGCGTTACGTTAACACCATATACGCTTGAGAAATGCAGTTTTGCAGGTGTTTTGCCGTTAATTTCCGGTCTTGTAATGACGATACGGCGGGAAATCATCTGCTTTGTCTTCTCCTGCTCAGCAAACTCAGGAACAACTGTTTCCCTACCTATGAATGCCTGCACAGCAGGAGCGTCAGCCTCTGGACAAACGATAAAAATCTTGTCGTTAATCTCAAGAGTTGTGCTGCTCTTCGGGATGATAAGTTCTCCGTCGCGCAATATTCTTGAACAGATGAAGTCACGTTTCAGGAAGTCGTGAATTTCAAGTATGGTGTGTCCTGCAAGGAACTCATTCATTACAATGAGGTGCATCATGTGCGGTTTGGAAGTTGCATCATCCTCTTTTGAATTCAATGCCTCCTCTTCATCTTGAAGTTTGACACGACAAATATATCTGATAGCTATTGTGGCTCCGATAATGCCTATCACACCAAGAGGATAAGCACAGGCATAGCCGTTAGCTATTGCAGGAGTGTTTGCTCCCATGATACTTGAAAGGGCCTCTTGTGCGGCACCAAGACCAGGGGTGTTAGTGACAGCACCATACAAGGTTCCTATCATCATTGGAAGGTTGCGCGGGTCGTTGGTGTCAAAGAATGCATAGTAACATGCAAACATAACTAAAATATTGAGAACGATGGTTGACACCGCCATCAAATTAAGAGTGACACCTCCTTCCTTGAAGCTGGAAAAGAATCCGGGTCCGACCTGAAGTCCAATCATAAAGACAAACAGTATCAGACCGAAGTCCTGCACAAAAGTTAAAGTAGGGATTGGAGCCGTAAAACCGAAATGTCCTGCTACAATACCGGCAAACAACACAAATGTTACACCAAGCGAGATTCCGCCGATTTTAATTTTACCAAGATAGACACCTGTTGCAATAACTACTGCATACAGCAGAGCGATATGAGCTACGCTGTCAGTGTTTGTAAATAGATTTATCAGCCAATCCATAATTAAAAGGATGTTTTTGTTAAATTTAACGCGTGCAAAGGTACAAAAAAAAAGTTAATAGACCAAGATAAGTGATTCAAAAGTTTTGTAATTTATATTTTTTTTGTATTTTTGTCCCCATTATGAGAAACGTGTTTTACATATTGTCCTTTTTATTGTGCTCAATATTTGCTTCGGCAAAGGTAAGTGTTGATTCTAATGGCTATCGTGTTTATGACCTCTCTGGCAATTGGAGTTTCCAACTTGACAGAAATGATGTTGGAGAGAAAGAAGGGTGGTATAAGCCTGATTTCAGATATAATGACGAGATACTTCTCCCTGGTTCGATGCCAGAAAGACTTAAAGGAGATGATGTAACGGTCAACACACAGTGGGTTGGTGGATTGTATGATTCGTCATATTACCGTAATCCGTATATGGAGAAATACCGTGTAGAAGGAAATGTCAAGGTTCCGTTCTTCCTTACTCCGGTCAAGCATTATGTCGGTAAAGCGTGGTATAAATATACTCTGCAGTGTGACAAGGGATGGTCATCAGGCGATGCTGTACTATTCTTGGAGCGGCCACATATAGCAACTAAAGTGTGGGTTAACGGAAACCTTATAGGTGAAAAGAATTCCCTTTCGGAACCTCACGTATACAATATTCCTATGGATGACAAGGCTGACAGCTATACTATAGTTATATGTGTAGACAACCGTTTGGAGGCTGCCAATGTTGGAAAGGATTCTCATTCCGTGTCTGACCAGACGCAGGGGGACTGGAACGGTATTGTGGGAAAGATTGAACTCAGGGAATACAATCCGATAAAATCTTTGCAGGTGTATCCTGATATTGACAATAAGAAGGCAAAGATCAAGGTGCAGTTTAATAAAAAGACTACTGGCTCTTTGGTTCTTATTGCTGAGTCATTTAATACTGATACACGTCATGTTGTCATTACTGAGAAGCCTGTGCAGGTCAAGAATGCTGACGTGCAGGAAGTAACCCTTGATATGGGCGACGGGATGCTTTTGTGGGATGAGAATAATCCTCAGATGTACCGTCTGACGGCAGAATTGTATCAGGGTGAAAAGATGCGTAAGCTTGCTACATATTTCGGCATGCGTAAGATTGAAATCCGAGGGAAAATGTTCTATGTTAATGGTAAGGAAATACAACTGCGTGGAACTGTTGAGAACTGTGATTTCCCAAATACCGGCTATCCTCCGACGGATCTCGATTCTTGGCTGAAATTATTTAATACATGCAAGTCGTGGGGCTTGAACCACGTACGTTTCCATACATACTGCCCTCCTGAGGCTGCTTTCCTCGCAGCTGATATGACGGGAATGTATATTCAACCAGAAGGACCATCGTGGCCTAATCATGGTGTCAAATTGGGTAGGGGAGAATTTGTAGATAAATATCTGTATGACGAGGCAGTACGCATTTGTGATACTTATGGCAATCATCCTTCTTTTACTTTCTTCGCTTTCGGCAATGAGCCTGCAGGAAACTGGGTGAGGTGGTCAACGGACAAGACAGCTATGATTAAGCAGTATGACACCCGCCATCTGTATTGTGGCTTCAGCGTTGGCGGCGGCTGGGCTTGGCAACCTGGGTCGGAATTTGCTGTCAAAGCCGGTGCACGCGGCTTGGACGAGTGGGTGAGGACGAAACCAGAGTCAATGAAGGATTTCTCTGAGAAAATAAACATGTATAATGGCAAGGATATGCCGGGAACTCCTATTACGATGCCTTTCGTCAGCCATGAAACTGGGCAGTGGTGTGCTTTCCCTAATTTCAATGAGATACCGAAATATACAGGTGTAAATCGTGCCAAGAATTTTGAGATTTTCCGTGATATCCTAAACGACAACGGCATGGGATCAATGGCTGGAAAGTTCTTGTTGGCATCGGGAAAACTGCAGGCCTTGTGCTATAAGTATGAGATAGAGCGCACATTGCGTACTCCGAACTATGCAGGGTTCCAATTGCTGTCATTAAATGATTATAGCGGTCAGGGAACTGCCCTGGTCGGTTTAACGGATGTTTTCTTTGATGAAAAGGGATATATTTCTGCCCCCGAATTCAAGGAATTCTGTTCGCAGGTTGTGCCTTTGGCAAAATTCCCGAAGTTCACATATTCCAACAATGAGTCCTTTGAGGCTGACATAACTCTTAACAATTTCTCGGGAGGTTCGCTTGATGGTACGGTATATTGGAACATCCAGTCCCCTGATAAGTCGGTTGACAAGGAGGGCAAATGGGAAAGTGCCTCGTACCCTATTGGTCAGGGAAATTCGGTGGGACATGTGTCTTTCCCTCTTAACGATATACCAAAAGCCACTAAGCTGACACTTACGGTCTATAGCGAAGCGATGGGAGCTAAAAACCATTGGGACTTCTGGGTCTATCCACCAAAGGATGTTACTGTTCAGAATGACAAAAAATTTCTTATTACCGACACCCTTGACAGCAATGCCCTGAAAGTGCTGAAAAAGGGCGGTAAGGTACTGTTATGTGCTGCTGGCAAGGTATCGTACGGCCGTGAAGTGAAGCAGTATTTCACTCCTGTGTTTTGGAACACCTCATGGTTCAAGATGCGTCCTCCGCATACTACTGGTATATATATAAATAATGAACACCCGATATTCTCAGATTTCCCAACAGACGACCACAGCGACTTGCAATGGTGGGAACTGGTCAATAAGGCTCAGGTGATGCAGTTCACGGATTTCCCCTCCGACTTCCAGCCTTTGGTGCAAAGCATAGACACATGGTTTGTAAATCGCAAGATAGGCATGCTCTTTGAGTGTAATATCGGCAAGGGCCGCCTGGTAATGACCACTATGGACATACAGAATAACTTGGACAACCGCATCGTAGCACGTCAGATGAGGGAGTCTATAATCAATTATATGCAGTCAGAAAAGTTCCATCCACAGTGGAATCTGGATATTCAGCTTGTAAAAGACCTTTTTGTTAAGGTTGCTGGAGAGGTGAATATGTACACCAACGATTCACCGGATGAACTTAAACCAAAATTAAAATAAAATGGCAACAAGAAAAACAACTAAAAAGAAAGCAGAGGAAAAGCCTGCAGAAATAATAGAAGTAAAGGCAGAAACACAGCCCAAAAAGGTTACGCGTAGAAAACCTGTCAGAAATGTAAAGGATAAACAGCCTGAAAAAGAACAAAAACCAGTCGTAGAGGTTGTAGTGCAGAAACCTCTACCTCTTCCTAATATCACGATACATAATATCATAGAGCTCCAGCAAGCTCCGTTACGTGCTATAGTCCTTAACGACCAGCAGATACAGATGCTGACAATGGAGGAGATAGTTAAGCGTCACAGATTCTTACAGGAGACGCTGACCAATGTTCTTGACTATGATGTTGTGGTGTCAGATACGAATGTCTGGCTGGAACTGTTGATGGGAAAACCAGTGCCTAATCAGGCGGCAGCAACACCTTTGGGCGCTAATGTAAAACTGCAGTATGAGCGTCAGCTGGAGTTCATTTCCAAATTATGTACGTATCGTGGCGGGCGTTTCATGATGATGGCAGAGACTTATGAGGAGATAGACCGTTTTGCATGTCTTATGGAACCTCAGAATCACAAGGATGCTGACTTTTCTGACAACATCGTCTATCTTAATGCTGCTGCCCGTATGGCGAAACGTCTTATTCTGCAGCAACAGCGTGAAAACCGTTTGCATATCGACGGTATAGGTGCAGAATCGCATCATGCGTCTTTTGCCGACCCTGCAATCATTCGTAGGGTTACAGAACTGTTCGCAAAGGGTAAGAAGGTGTTGCTGCTTACTAACGATGCCTCTGTAGCAATACGTACAATCGGCGTCTGTGATGACTTGCAGCGTCATAATAATATTTCCGATGAGGAGTGGAAGAAGCAATATGCTCCGCTTCGTCCTATGGTATTTACGTTTGACGATCTAAGATTGTTGGAAAACTATACCAGACAATATCACTTTATCCAGATTGCTTCTGGGCAGTCATGGATGTGTGATATAGAGCCTGCGATGCATCGTGCAGAAGTGGCTCCGCTAACACTTTGTGAAGCGTCCTTCGCTGCGGGCGACAAACGCAAGACGGACAACCTCTTTCCTGAAAGAATTATTCAAGGGCAGTTGCGTTCAGAATTATCAGATGTAGAAGAAGTTTCTGCAAAGAATCAGCCTAAGCCGGAACAGAAACAAAAGCCGAAGCGTCATAAGCCACAACCTCGTAAGACGGAGTAGTTCTGCTATCAGGCAGTCATCTCTACTCCGAGTGATGTGGAGCAGGCAATATTCAATCCTTTAAAAATAAGGTGGTCATCAACGATTATGTCATGCTGACAGTATGGCATAATCGTTTTTGCCATACCTCCCGTTCCAATTATTTTAGGACTTTTGCCAGTCTCAGAACCCTGCATTTCAGCAATTATTTTTTCAATTATCCCATCAATCATAGCAGCGGTACCATAAACGATGCCACTATGCATATTTTCGAGGGTATTCTTTCCGATTACATTATGCGGATGCTCTATGGTAATGGAAGGTAGTTGTGAGGCTCTGTTGCTCAGTGCTGCCAACGATGTCTTTGTGCCAGGTATTATCATGCCTCCGAGGAAACGCCTGTCTTCGTCAATTACACTGACAGTCGTTGCTGTTCCCATATCAATGATAATAGCAGGTGTGCCATAGCAGCATATAGCGCCAATAGAGTCAGCCAACCTGTCTTTTCCTACCTGTGAAGGTGATTCTACATCGAATGTCATAAAACGCTTTGCATGTTCGATGTTGAAGAACAGCGGTGTGACGCCAGTAAGGTCTGATATAGCCTGAGCAATATCATCATTAACTTCAGGTACAACAGATGATATCACAACTTTGGTGATATCTGCAAAGTTGATTTGGTATTTTTTTGACCCAGTATAAAGTTCATGGCGATAATATGCCATAGTCTGATCCTTAATGGTCTTAAAACGCCAAGTCTTATCGACGTTGCCGCCGTCTGTGGTCAGCGCTACGACGACAGTAGAGTTTCCGATGTCAATCAGTAAATGCATGCGTCAAGAATTTTGTCTGCAGTCTCCTCCTTGCTGCACAGGGGCAGAGAGGTTACTGCTGTTGGGGTGATTATTGTTATTTCATTGGTGTCACATTGGAACCCGCTTCTTCCTTCAGCGATGGTGTTGGCACATATAATGTCAGCGTTTTTGCTTGTCAGTTTTT
Source organism: uncultured Prevotellaceae bacterium (assembly GCA_902774795.1). Lineage (GTDB taxonomy): Bacteria > Bacteroidota > Bacteroidia > Bacteroidales > Bacteroidaceae > Prevotella. The sequence continues at coordinate 33,803 of CACYKA010000012.1, forward strand.
TGCGTGAATTCTCAATAAGATTTTCTGTTTCCATAGAGAAGCCAACGAGCAACTGCCCGTCGCGTTTGTTTTCTCCGAGGAAAGCCAGAATGTCCTTTGTCCTCTTGAGAGGTAGTTGTGGCGTAGTTTCGCTATTCTGTTTCTTTATCTTATTATCTTGATATTCTGCCGGAGTATAATCGGCTACAGCTGCACAGGCAATGATGATGTCGAAGTAATCATAATGGGTAGATACTACGTCATACATCTCTTCTGCTGACGTAACGTTTACTATGTGTACACCTTGGAAAGGTTCTATGTTAACAGGACCTGACACTATGGATACATCAGCTCCACGCAACTTGGCCATCTTGGCCAGGGCGTACCCCATCTTTCCGGAAGAATGATTCGTGATATAGCGTACAGGGTCTATTGCTTCACGAGTTGGTCCTGCAGTAATCAGAATACGCTTTCCTGTAAAGTCTTTCTTGCGTGCTACATGCAGCAGGATGTGTTGCAAGAGAACATCCTCAGATGGCATTTTACCACTGCCGATGTCACCGCAGGCGAGTCGTCCTGATACCGGCTCTATGAAGTGGTATCCGTAGCTCTCCAGTTTCTTGATGTTGTCCTGCAGAATGGGATTCTCCCACATACCCGTATTCATGGCAGGGGAGATAACAACGGGTGCCTTGGTGGCCATCACCGTTGTTGTGAGCATATCGTCGCATATACCGCCTGCAATCTTTCCGATAATGTTGGCAGTACACGGCGCAATGAGTATGATGTCAGCAAGTTTGGCCAGCGAAACGTGTTTTACGTCAAACGAAAAATTGCGGTCGAAGGTATCGATGATACATTTGTTTCCCGTCAGAGTCTCTAAGGTCATAGGCGTGATGAACTGGCATGCATTCTTAGTCATTATGACATGAACGCTTGCATTCAGCTTCACGAGCATAGACGCCAAATTGGCGATTTTGTATGCTGCTATGCTACCTGTGACACCCAGTACTATGTTTTTTCCTGTTAGCATAAAACTCCGTGCTTTTCGTAGTTAGCCTTACGTGTGAGCACATTTTTATCATCAACAAAGAGCACCGTAGGCTTGTGGTTCTCAGCCTCCTCCGGAGTCATGTAAGCATACGCCATGATGATGATTTTGTCACCAGGACTGACTAACTGTGCTGCAGCTCCGTTAAGACAGATAATGCCAGAGTTGTGCTCGCCCGCAATAGCGTAGGTTTCAAGGCGGTTGCCGTTGGTGATGTCGGCAATCTCCACCTTCTCGTACTCCAGTATTCCTGCCTCACGAAGCAGTACGGAGTCGATGGTAATGCTGCCCACGTAGTTGAGGTCAGCCTGAGTTACTGTGGCCCTGTGAATCTTAGACTTCAGTAGTGTTATCTGCATATGAAATTATCTATGAGTCTTGTTTTACCAATATATACGGCAATAGCAACGAGTGTCTCTCCTTGTATGGTGTCAACACGCTGTATGTTCTCGAAATCCACTACCTCGACATAGTCGATGCGTGCCAGCGGTTCTGTCTTCAGGTTTGCCGTAATTATGTCAATAATCTTCTGTGAATTTTCCTCTCCGTCCTCAATGGCCTTCTTGCCCATTTTCAGGCTTTTGGAGAGAATGAGTGCCGCCTTGCGTTCCTCGGGTGAGAGGTAGGTGTTGCGGCTTGACTTTGCCAGGCCGTCGTCTTCACGCACAATGGGACATGGTACTATCTCAATAGGGAAGTTGAGGTCTCTTACGAAGCGCTTTATGGTAGCCAACTGCTGTGCGTCTTTCTGTCCGAAATAGGCACGGTCAGGACATACGATGTTGAAGAGTTTTCCCACTACGGTACATACACCGCGAAAATGAATAGGCCTGACGGCACCGCAGAGTAGTTCAGTCGTTTCCGTTGTGTCTATGAATGATGTGAAGTGCCCCGGATACATCTCGGCAGGCTCGGGATTGAAGATGAGGTCGCCGCCAACCTCTTCTACTTTCTGCATGTCGCGGTTTATGTCACGCGGATATGATGCCAGGTCTTCATTGGGACCGAACTGTATGGGATTGACGAATACCGATACTACGGTGCGGTCGTTCTGTTCTACTGACTTGCGTATGAGGCTCTGATGTCCTTCATGAAGGTATCCCATCGTAGGCACTAATCCTACGGTCAGCCCTTCTTTTCTCCAGGCAGAAACAATCTCCCTGACTTCTGTTATCTTATGTACAATCTGCATATCGTTGTTTTAGTGAAATGTTTGTTCTCTATTTGGGAAAGTATGGTTTGAGACTTCCTCTTTGTATTGTTTGAAAGCCTCCAGCATAGTGTCATGTATGTTGGCATATTTCTTCACGAATTTTGGTACGAAGCCATTGCTGTAGCCAGCCATGTCCTGCCATACCAACACCTGTGCGTCACATTTGTTGCCCGCACCGATTCCGATGGTCAGTGCCTCTGTTGATTCTGTTATCTGTGCAGCAATTGATTCAGGAACACACTCCAGAGTGACGGCAAATGCGCCCGCCTCTACGACAGCCTTGGCATCGTCAAGAATCTTCTGTGCAGATTTCTCTGTCTTTCCCTGAACCTTGAATCCTCCAAGAGCATTGAAGCTCTGCGGGGTCATTCCTATGTGTGCCACAACAGGTATTCCTGCTTCTGTAATGGCCTTGATTCTGTCCGCATACTCAACACCACCTTCAAGCTTGACCGCCTGACAGTTTGTCTCCCTTATAATGCGTCCGGCATTAATGACAGCATCCCTTACAGATGGCTGGTAAGACATAAATGGCATGTCAACCATTACGAAAGTGTTCTGTGCACCGCGACAGACAGCTTTGCCGTGATGTATCATGTCCTCTACTGTAACGGCGAGGGTGTTGTCATATCCCATCACAACATTGCCCAGCGAGTCGCCGACAAGTATCATGTCTATTCCCGCCTCGTCCATTGTCTTTGCTGTGAGGTAGTCGTATGCCGTCAGAACGCTGAGCGCCCTGATGCCTTTAAAACTTAGTAAATCAAATATCGTTTTCTTCATACAGGCTGCAAAGGTACAACTTTTTGAGGAGTAAAACTTGCAATAAGGGTTAAAAGAAGTTAAATTGGCGGGTTTTGTAGCAAAAAGGCACAAAAGATGCAGAAATATCCAAGGTACTTTGTACCTTTGGCACCATGAAAATAGTTATTTTAGGTTCGGGAAATGTGGGAACACACTTGCAAGCTGCTCTCAAGGATGCAGACCATGAAATATTGCAGGTATGGCATCGTGACGAGAAGTTAGTTGCGGGTGCCGATGTTTATGTCATCTGCGTCAAGGATGATGCAATTTCTTCTGTTGCAGAACAGGTACGGCGCAGCGGTGTGCTTGAGGGAGACGGGAAACATGTTCCGGCTGTTGTGCATACTGCCGGCAGCGTACCGATGGGAAATCTGTCAGGAGTCCTGTATCCTATGCAGTCGTTTACCAAAAACAGGAAGGTAAATTTTCGTGAGATTCCAATATTTATTGAGGCTTCTGACGAACATAGTATGAAGGTTATAAAAGCCCTTGCCAGTAGTATATCCGACATAGTTAAGGAGGCTGATAGTACCACACGAAAAAAACTTCATCTCGCAGCCGTCTTTGCTTCCAATCTCTCCAATCATTGTTACCGTCTGGCAGAGAGGCTCGTGGAAAGGGAAGGACTTGATTTTAAACTGTTCGGACCATTGATTATGGAGACTGCCGCCAAGGCGTGCTCGATGTCGCCTAAGGACGCGCAGACTGGTCCTATGAGGCGTGGTGATGCTACAGTAATAAAAAATCAGATGGCCATGATTGATGACCATCTGACTCGTGAAATATACCGATTGTTTTCTGAATCAATAAAGAGGGACTATTAGTTCTTTCGCTTTGCTACACGTTCCATCGTGATGTGCTTGAACCTGTTTACGGCTTGATGCACTTTATAAACCTTTATCGGTGACAGCACCTTGAGGAATTTTTCGTGGTACTGTGTCTCAATTTTCTTCATCTGCATCTCCACGTTATCAATATTCTTGATAAGCTGTGCAGCTTCCTGGTCGTTCTGCGGATTAGTCCTTGAATACTGTCTGTGCTGTTTGAATAGGGCACGCTGTTTCTGCTGCATCTCCCTGAAGAGAGGCATGAAAGTTGCTACTTCCTGTTGTGTCAGTTGTGCTTCCTTGATTATGAAAGCCTCCTGGTCACGTGAATACTTTTCAGGATCAAATTTATGCGTCTTATCGCCCTGATAGTCTCTGTACGCAGAAGCGTTAGATGTCAGGGGAAATGATGTGCATATCAGCAACAATATCAGCAAGATTCTTGTTTTCATCATCATATAAGGTGGGTTGTAATTTTAGTTTTCTGAAATATATTCGTATATGTCAGTGTCATCAACCATAGCATAGTCGATGTAGTCATTGACATATTCCTCGCCGTATGTTTCAGAATTGTTTGTCATTTCTGTGTTTGTGTCCAAATTGGCAATTTTTGTACCTTGCTGGTACAGGCGTACTTTTGTACCGCAGATTACGGCACCTACTATTGCTGCAGCAACAGCAATTTTAAGCCTGGTATTGAGGGGTATAATCTTTGCTGACTTCTTCTGCTTCTCCTGCTTCGGAGCCTCAGGAATGTTTGCCATTATGCGGTCTGCAAGGGTATCGAAATATCCCTCAGGCACCTTGAACTGCCCTCTGTCGTTGTATTTTTCCAGATCGATGTTCATTTTTTATCCTTTTTTACGTCTTTTTATCTTATTGACGTTGTACGTTTTGAAAGGTTTAATTTTATTTTTTCTACAGCATGATGATAATTGGCTTTCAGTCCTCCTTCTGATGTTCCAAGTATTTCGGAAATCTCTTTGTACTGCATGTTGTCGTAGTACTTCATGCAGAAGACTGTACGCTGTGCATCGGGTAAGGTATCAATGATTTCCCTTAGCAGTTTATCTATCTCGTCTCCGTCAAAGTATGCGTCGTTAAAACTTGATATTGAGCCTGATACAGCACTGGAGTCCAGCGTGGTGTCGGCAAGGTTGTCTTTGTGCTTTTTCTCTTTCCTAAGAAAGTCCAGTGCCTCGTTTACTGCCACACGGTGTATCCATGTAGAAAGTTTCGAGTCGCCACGGAAATCATCCATTTTGTTCCACAGTTTCACAAAAGTGTTTTGCACCACGTCATCGGCATCTTCGTGACCGCCGACGATATGACGCACAACCCAATAGATTTTCTCGCTGTATTGGTTTACAAGCAGCGTGAACGCCTTGTGTCGCGTTTCATTGTTGCGCAGAGCCTGAAGTAGCGCCTGCTCATCCATAAATTACCTTTGGATATTTATTTTCTTAGATACATTACCTACCTTAACCAGATAGATACCTCTTGATAGAACGCTAAGGTCAAATGATTTCAGATTACTGTCTATCTTCACAGCCATAATCTCCACACCAATGAGATTATATATGTGCAGCACCTTTCCCTGAGCTCCTGATACTGATAGGGTAGAGCTGGTCAAGTCTATCTTGACGGGCATCTCCACATCGTTGAGCTCAATGCGTGCCGATGCAGTATTCTGCAACGCTGGCATAAAGGTCAGTGTAAATATGAGTGAAAATATTATAGTAATCTTTCTTAACATAGTCTTTGCGTATGCTTTCTGCTGCAAAGGTAAGAAAAATTTGTGTAACCATAATTCATTACTTTGCATATTATTGTGTTTTTAACATAATTTAATACAGATATAATAAAAAAGCTATCTCTACGTTCTCTTATTAAGAATTTGAAATTGTTATTTATGACTGCTTCGGCTTTTAAGAATCTAATTATACAGCAGCTGTCTTTCGAACCTACGCAAGACCAGCGTACAGCAATGGATGTATTCACCTCGTTTATTGGCGAACGTGAAGGTATGCCCGTAATGCTGTTCCGTGGTTCTGCTGGTACTGGCAAGACTTCCCTCGTTTCAGCAATGGTTAAGACCTTGCAACAGTTGAAGCAGAAGGTTATCCTTATGGCTCCGACAGGTAGAGCCGCAAAGGTGCTGTCTTTAAACAGCGATACGCCTGCCACTACTATACACCGTAAGATATACCGCCAGAAGTCCTTGGGCGGTGACTTCAACCTAGACGTAAATCTGCATACAGATACTCTCTTTGTCGTAGACGAGGCATCGATGATAAGCACAGAGCCGCAGATAGAAACGGCAGGAATGCCAATGTTTCGTGGTAACGGCGGCGGACTTATCGATGACCTTGTAGCATATGTCTATTCTGGCAGGAACTGTAGGATGATGCTTGTCGGTGACACGGCACAGTTGCCACCTATCGGAGAGGATGAGGCACCGGCTCTTCAAAAGGGCGTCATAGAGTGCTACGGGCTTAATGCATTTGAATGTGACCTCGAAGAGGTAGTGCGTCAGCACGCTATGTCAGGCATATTGTGGAATGCTACAAACATTCGTTATCTAATTTCCCACGATAGTGCTACAGAACTTCCGAAGATAAAGTTTGACGGCTTTGCGGACATTTGCATCGTGCCTGGCAATGAGTTGATAGAATGTCTTGAAGACAGCTATTATCGCATGGGTATTGACGATACCGTTGTCATAACACGCAGCAACAAGCGTGCTACTATATATAATAATGGTATAAGGACCAGGGTGCTGGATCATGAGGACGAACTGACCTCCGGAGACAGGATAATGATTGTCAAGAACCATTACTTCAACGAGGAAAATCCTCCGATGCCCTTTATTGCCAACGGTGACCTAGCTGTTGTAGAAAGAGTCAGAAATGTGCGTGAACTGTATGGCTTTAAGTTTGCCGACCTTACGCTGACTTTTCCAGACTATGACGATGTAGAGTTGACTATGACCACCATTCTTGACTGTCTCCAGACAGACAGCCCGGCTCTTACCTCTGCGCAGCAAAAACAACTCTTTGACGGCGTTATGGAAGACTATGCCGACCTGCCGCATAAGGAGGACAGACTGAAGGCAATAAGGGAAGATGAACACTATACTGCCCTGCAGGTGAAGTTTGCCTATGCCGTAACTTGTCATAAGGCGCAGGGTGGACAGTGGAGTCACGTTTATGTTGACCAGGGATATATGACAGACGATATGCTGACGCCTGACTATATCCACTGGTTATACACAGCCTTCACCCGTGCCACGGAAAAACTCTTTCTCGTAAACTGGCCTAAGGAACAGACTCAGAACTTGTAACTCAGGGTGCAGTTAAGCTGGTGACGGTCGTTCTTGACTTCCTGCATAACTGTACCGTTCTCAATGAACTCGCCTGTAGGCTCGTCGCCGTCATTTATCTGATACATTCTACCTGATGTAGTAGCGTAAGGATGGTACTCACCCTTCTGGAATGCATACTGATAAGAGAGGTCGAGGTTGAGATTCTTAGTCAGCGCAAATCCAAGACCGAATGTGAGGCGGTTGGTTCCTCCCCAGTTGGTATAATCGTTGGAGGTGCAGAAAGCGGCACAGTAATAAGAGTTATGAGTATGCTCCACATAGTCCTTATACCCGTTAGACTTATCATAGATAGCACTTTGATAATTGTAACCGGCACGAATGGCTACGTCAGGAACCGGCTTTACTTCAACACCGAGTTTGAGGGTGTGTACGCCCTTAAGAGATTCTTCTGTGTTGTAGTTTACTGCACGGTCATCATTGGAATGTTCGTCCGCTGTGTTTATGCTGCTGTATTTTGCATACTCGTATGTTGCACCGACGGCAACGATGTTGCTGAATGTGTGCCCCAGGGATACACCGAACTTCCAAGGAGTTGACAGACGGTATTCGTTATAGTAAGAATCCTGGACAGTATAAGTACCCTTCTTACTGTCTGTATATGTATCCTGCCAGATGTCCTGAGAAAGACGATACCATGTAGGAGTGTGTATATATAAACCTACGCGGAATGGAGATGTAGCTATTGGACGCCAGATAGCACCGAACTTGATATTGGCTCCTGAGCCGGTAATCTTCCTTTCGTTGACAGTCTCAAGGGCGTATGGATAATTAGCGGTCAGTCTGTCATAGTCGGCATCTGTGTCTGACGTAGGATCAAACTCAAGATTGCGGTGGATGTTATACATTACGTTTTCGTAATAGTTGGCCAAACTTTTGAAGTTGACATTATGCACGCCGACAGAGAGTCCTAGGAAGAGACGGTTCTTAATATTACCACTTATATTGAAGTCGAACTCTGCAATGTAGCCCTCGTTGTCGTTCATTCCAAAGAACTGTGTGCCGTAAGGCAGGTGTTTTACACCTTGCTCCTCATAGTTGGAAAAAACTATGTCGTCCATATTGGTATAACTCGGTGTATTGGAACATTTTGCCAGTACAGCTTTCTCACTGACGCTGGAGTTGCTCAGGGCACCCATAGCGCTGAGAATCTGGTTGAAGTTGCGCCTCTTGTGATAGTTGAAGCCGAAGTTGAAATAGGATTCATTGCCTGTCTGCATAGCGAAGACGAAACCTATCTGGTTGAAGTCGGCATTTGTCTTGCCATTGTCACTATAGACACTACCATTCAAGGAGTTACCCTTCTGAATGGTGGCACCTGCTGATGCTCCAATCCATGACCTGCGGAACATACCGATACCTGCAGGGTTAGTACTGATGGTAGAAATGTCGGCACCAAGTGCTTCCATAGCACCACCCATACCGATGTAGCGTGCAGTACCGTTGAGGTCTTCAGTTGCGAGTTCGGCACCTTCGTATGTTTCCTGTGCCTGCATGCCGGCTGCAATGAGAGTCACACATGCCAAGAAGAAAAATCTCTTCATAATATAATGGAATTAAATCTTTAAACTTTAAACTTTTATCTTTAAACCGTAAACGGTAAACTGTAAACGGTAAACTTCACATCACCTGCGTCTTCCGCCGCCACCGCCGCCGAAGCCTCCGCTGCTGCGCATACCGCCGCCACCAGAGAATCCTCCACTGCTGCGCATACCACCGCCGCTAGAGAAACCTCCACTGCTGCGCATACCGCCGCTACTGCCACTGCTACTACGCATATTGCCTCCGCTGCTACGCATGGTGCTACCGTTGTTTGAAGTGACACCGCTTCTGCGCATAGTGCTTGTGCTGCTGTTGCCATTGATGCGTGTAGAAGATGTTCCTGTGCTGCTGCGAAGCCCGCCGGTACCGCTATTATAGTTGCCGCTTCTGCGACCATAGCTTGTTGAGCCAGAAGAAGAAGGTCTGTTATATGAACGTCTGCCTACATCATTTCTGTTTGTCCATCCGCTTCTTCTGCCGGAATAAGTGGAGTAACTGCCACCGGAAGGTCTTATGTAGGTGTGGTTATGCCATCCGTGACCGTGGCTGTAATATGGTCTTCCGTGCCAGCCCCATCCCCAGCTGCTATAATAATAAGGTCTCCAGTAATAGCCCGAGTACCAGGGATAGTATGAATAGCCCCAACGCCATGACCATGAGCCATAGTACCATGGGTCATAATACCACCAGGAACAGTAATACCAAGGGTCGTAATACCAAGGGTCGTTGACAACGACAATGGTAGAACGGTAGCCGTCCCATCTCTTCATCTGCAGATAGTTCTCATATTCACCTGCAGAAATCAAGACAGAGTCGTTATAATAAGTTGAATCGACGCTTGTGCGGTATCTGCGGTTGTATTCATCAACATCACGGTTTGAGCCGCTATAGTCATTCGGGTTGAAGGTGTAGTTATCATTTGAATTCTGATATCCCCCTGAACGCTGTGAAGAATACCCTCCTGATGCAGAACTGCTGACTTTCTGAGTCTTTGTTGACTTGTCAGAAGCAAAATACATGTCATCGTCCTGAGCCATCATGTGGCCGGCAATTACTGACAATACACAAGTGAAAATAAACTTCTTCATAATTCTCAAGTTTTTTGTTTTCTGCGACAAAGGTACGATGTTTTCTCTTTAGTTGAAATAAGAAAATCCCTAATTATGTTAGGCTTTTCCCTACAGGACGCAAGCTGTCTGAAAAACGAGGGTACACCAGTTGTTGTCTGTTTTACGCCTTACCTCGTTCATTCCCAAGGACTGTGCTTTCTCCAGCAGCAAGGGTGCATCCTCCTCATAGAACCCGCTGATTGCGAGTGTGCCACCCTTGGCAAGCACGTTATGGAAGTGCTCCATGTCGTCAAGCAGGATGTTGCGGTTTATGTTGGCAACAATCACGTCGAAGATACCCTCTACATGAGTGAGTATATGCACGTCGCCATGAAGTATGTCCATCTGATGACCTACACCGTTAAGCTCTGCGTTGTATCTGGTGTTCTCGGCGCTCCATTCATCAATGTCATAGCTTACCACATGCTTCGCTCCGCACTTCAATGCAGCGATGCCGAGTATGCCTGTGCCGCATCCGCAGTCGAGGACACACTTGCCGTTAAGCGGCAGTTCCAGCAGAGTCTCAACCATCATGCGTGTTGTCTCGTGTGTGCCCGTGCCGAAGGCGTTGGTGGCATGTATGCCAATGCTCACGGGGGTAGAGAACAGAGTGCTGTCATCTGTATGCCTTGCATCATAGATGGTTATCATGTTCTTGACAATGATAGGCTCGAAGCCCTCTTCCTCCCACGCTGCGTTCCAGTCCTGGTTTTCTATCTCTTCAGTAGAGTAGGCGATAGTGACATCGGACATCAGGCGGTTCTCTATTACCTCGTTCACCACAGATTCGAGGTAGTTGTCCTGTTGGATATAACCTACAAGTTGTCCGTCAGGAGTTTCTTCAAAGGCTTCATAGCCATAGTTTCCGAGTTCGTCGGCAAGAAGGTCGCGTGCTGCCTGCAATGATGTTTCATCTTCGGCAGTGAGTGTAAATACAGTCTTCAGATAATTCATTTCATGCTTCTTAAAGCTCCGAGCAACTCGTTGTTCTCCTCACGTGTACCGATAGTCACTCTGAGACAGTTGTTACATAGTGTTATGCGTGTTCTGTTGCGCACGATGATACCTTTTTCCACGAGATAGTCATACGTGCCTTGTGCATCCTCTACCTTTGCAAGGAAGAAGTTGGCGTCAGTAGGATAGACCTTCTCGCATATAGGCAGCTCAGCAAAAGCCTCTACCATGCGTCCGCGCTCCTGTAGCAGAATGCTGACCCACTGACTGACAGCCTGAGGGTCATTAAGGCGTTTCATTGCCTGCTCCTGGGTGAGTGCGTTGACATTGTATGGATATTTCACCTTGTTGAAGATACCTATGATGTCCTCTTTTGCAAAGGCCATACCGAGACGGATGGCAGCCGAGCCCCATGCCTTACTCATGGTCTGAAGCACAATGACGTTATAGTTGTCGTTGCTGACGTAACGCTTGAATGATTTCTGATTAGAGAAGTCGATATATGCCTCGTCAACGACTACGATGCCGTCGAACTGTTCAATTACCTTCTCTATCTCCTCGCTATTGATGTTGTTGCCTGTGGGGTTGTTAGGAGAGCAAATCCATATAGCCTTTGTATTGGCATCACAGGCAGCAAGAAGTTTTTCGGCTTTTATCTGATAGTCTTCGTCGAGCAGCACCTTCCTGTACTCCACATCGTTAATGTCGGCACATACTTCATACATGCCGTAGGTGGGGCAAATAGCCACTACATTGTCCTTCTTTGGCTCGCAGAAACAGCGATATACAAGGTCTATAGCCTCGTCGCTGCCGTTGCCAAGGAAGATGTTCTCTGCCGGTACGTTCTTAATACTGCTGATGCGTTCCTTCAGTTCCTCCTGCAATGGATCCGGATAGCGGTTATAGGGACCGTTGAACGGATTCTCGTTGGCATCAAGGAATACGTGTGCCACGTGACCGCTGTATTCGTTACGGGCACTGGAGTATGGTGCTAGAGACCATATATTCGGTCTTACTAAATCTTTAATTGTTCGCATATCTTAATTTAATTCATAATTCATAATCTTCACTCTTCACTCTTCACTCTCCTCAACGCTTCCATCAGGCGTGCCCGCTGTGTAGCGAGATTGATGCGGATGCACTTATTGTCTCCGTACATCGAGCCGCCGTTTATATATACGTTTGTCTTTTCGAGTATCTGTTTTGCCAGTTCATCGCCGCTCATTCCTGTCTCTTCCACATTGACCCACATGAGGTATGTTCCTTCGAGGGGGAAGACCTTCCACTTGGGCAGGTTGTCTTCAATGAATTTCCTGGCGATGTTATAGTTGTCATAAATGTATCTGTTCAGCTGCGTGAGCCATTCCTCGCCTTCAGGGGTGTATGCTGCCTGCAGGGCTATTACTCCAAATGGGTTTACATCACACACCTCATTGATGTTTACGGCTCGGTTGACTTTTATATGTATCCTTCTGTCGGGGATTATCATATTGGCTATCTGCAGACCTGCTATATTGAAGGCTTTCGAGGGTGAGATGCATGTGGCATAGTTGTCATCTACGGCAACGGTTCCGAAGGGTGTATATTTTACGTCCATGTCAGGATTGACGAATTCACAATGTATCTCGTCGGCAATGACAAAGACTCCGTGCCGGTGACATATCTCAGCCATCCTTTTCAGTTCTTCCTTGCGCCATACGTGACCCGTCGGATTATGGGGATTGCAGAGCAGGAACACCTTTACCTTTGGGTCGGCACAATGCTCCTCAAGACCCTCAAGACTTACGGGTATCGTTTCCAATACACAGTTGTTGTTGCGTATGCTTGAGAAGAAGCAGTTGTATGCCGGAGTATGCATGAGCACCTTGTCGCCCGGCTGTGTCATAGCCTTTATTATTGCAGATATGGCAGGCACCACGCCGGAGGTGTATAAGAACCACTCCTTCTTAATCTCCCATCCGTGTCGGTGGCTGTACCAGTCAATGGAAGCCTGATAGAATGAGTCAGGCACGTGGGTATATCCGAAGCATCCGTGCTCCATACGCTTTTTCAGAGCCTCCATAACGCAGGGTGCCGTCTCGAAGTCCATGTCGGCAACCCACAGGGCAATAGCCTCCATACCATCCTTTGTGGAGGAGTCCCAACTGTCCCATTTTGAACAGTTCGTGCCTATGCGGTTTACTGTCTTATCGAAGTCGTATTGTGGCATCTGCCGGTTGCTTTTGGTTCTCGTCAAATATTGTTTCTCCTATTTTTCCTTCTACTATAATCTCTCCTGATGTGGGGTTCTTGATGCTGTGTACGTCGCCCTTGATGTTGCCGTTCACCGTAGAGTATTCAAAGAGCAGGTTGGCATCGTCGCCAAAGGTACAGTCTTCGAGGGTCAGCCCGTCAACATAGCAAAGCAGCTGCTCGCCTGTCATGTGGCATCTTACGAGCCTGATGTTCTTCGCATACCATGCAAAGTATTCCCCGTTTATCTCGCTGTCGTATATGGTCACGTTCTCTGCCTCCCAAAAGGCATCCTTCGAATTGAGTACGGCATTGTGTATCTCCACGTTCCTGGCATACTGAAAGCTGTAGTTGCCGTCCTGACGGTAGTTGTCTATCCTTACGTTCTCGCAATGCATCCCCAGATAGTCACACTCCTTTATGGTGGTGTCCTTTATGGTGATGTCCTTACAGTCCCACAGTGTTTCGAGTGCGTGGTTAAAGGTACAGCGGTTTATCTCTATGCCCTGCATACGCCTGAACATCTTCGGAGCATCGACTGTGCAGTCGTTCATCGTGCAGTCTTTGGAATACCACAGCGAAGAGCGTGCACTCTCGTTGAAGTAACAGTTTGTGATGCGGAATCCGTAATTCTCCCAGAATACATACTTGCCCTCGAAAGTGCAGTGGTCAGCCTCGATGTTGCTGCTCTCCTTGATGCTCGACTCGCCCAGGTGAATGGTAACATTCTCCAGGCGCACGTCGTGAGATGCATACAAAGGCCTCTCACCACCGAATTCCTTATCTTTTATAATAGTCATTTTTGTCATTAATCTTTAACCTCTAATCGCTAACCGCTAACCGATAACCGATAACCTTTCGCTTCTGTCCTTGATGTACGACCAGCCTCGTGTACACATTCTCAGTGTCATTATCAGACCTCGGAAACAAAGCTCTATTGCCATTGCCAGCCATACGCCTTTAAGGCCGTAAGCAGGGGCCATTGCCATAGCCAGTGAAACGCGCACAACCCAGATGCTGCCGAAGTTCATGATGCTTGGTATGAGGGTCTTTCCTGCTCCTACGAAGACAGATGTAGCAATGATGGCAGCAGCAAAGCCTGGCTCTGCCCATGCCTCGATGCGCAGCACTTCCGTTCCCAGTGTTATCACGTTCTGGTCGGGTGTTATCAGTCCCATCATCTCAGGAGCAAAAATCCACATCAGCAATCCCATAAAAGCCATGATGGCAACTCCCATTGCCATTGCTATCCATGCAAATGAGTGCATAAGGTCACGTCTCTCCGCCCCCTTGCTCTGTCCTACGAGTGTTGTGGCAGCATCGGCAATGCCGTGTCCGGGCATATAACACAGCGACTCTACGTTTATGCCGAAGGTGTTTGCCGCTATCGCAACGGAGCCCAGGGGAGCGATGATGGAACTTATCATCACCATTGCCGAGCACATCATGCCGCGCTCCAGACCTATCGGTGCTCCTATTCTGCCTGCTTTCTTCAGTATCTTGATTGTTGGGCGATATGATGACTCTGTGTCCTGAGCAAAGCGCAGGTTCTTATCTACAATTGTCATCTGGTATATCATGCACGTCATGGTGATGAAATATGACAACATGGTGCCGTATGCCGCACCTGCCGTACCCATTCCGCACTGGAAGATGAAGATGTAGTTGAACACTATGTCGAGCACGCACATCATCACCATCAGCATGCTGGGTGTCTTTATGTTGCCCGAACATCTCAGACTGCCTGCTCCCAGACTGTTGATGACTATCAGCGGCATTCCGCAGCAGAAGATAGAGAAGTATTCCGTTGACAGTTGGCAGATATGCTCTGATGCTCCCAGCCAATGGGGCAGGTAAGGGCTTATGCAGAGTCCTATCATCACAAGTATCATCGAGAATATCAGTCCCGATGTCAGTCCCTGACGTATCACGCCGCGTGCTCCTGCCACGTCACCGGCTCCTATGCGGTGAGCTACCTGCACGGAGAAGCCTGCGGCAAAGGCAGAGTTAAGTCCGCCGAAGAGCCATATTGTTGTTGACACAAGACCTACTGCTGCCGCCTCGTCGGTGCTCAGGTGTCCCAGCATGGCAGCATCAATCATCTGCATTGCGATGAATGAAAACTGCGCAATGATGGCAGGAACAGCCAAGAGGGTAGTGAGACGCACCTTCTGGTAAAGGGTCATCTCGCTGTCCTTTTCCCTGACAAGAGCAAGCAGTTCGTCCTTTGTCATTATTGTTAATTGTGAATTGTTAATTGTTAATTGTTAATTGTTAATTGTGAATTGTTAATTATTAATTAACCTCACCCTCATCGCATTTGCGTGAGCCTCAAGCTGTTCGTTTTCTGCCATGCAGACAACGGCATTGCCTATGCTGTCTATGCCCTCTTCCGTGAGGTGCTGGAAGGTAATCTTCCTGTTGTATGAGTCAAGGTTTACACCATTGTATGCCAGGGCATATCCGTGTGTCGGCAGGGTGTGGTTGGTGCCTGAAGCATAGTCACCGGCACTCTCGCAGGCATAGGTTCCAAGGAATACCGAACCGGCATTTATAACCTTCTCCGCAAGTTCCTCATAGTCGTCGGTGGCGATGATGAGGTGCTCCGGAGCGTAGGCATTGCTCAGCGCCATTGCCTCGTCCTTGTCCCTAACCAACACATACTTCGAGTTGCTCAACGACTTCTCCGCCATCTCCGAACGTGGCAGCAGGGCAAGCTGCTTTTCTACTTCGCGGCTAACCTTCTCTATCATCTCCTCCGATGTAGAGATAAGTATCACCTGTGAGTCAGCACCGTGCTCTGCCTGTGACAGCAGGTCGGCAGCAACGAATACGGGGTTGCTCGTCTCGTCGGCAATAACGCAGACCTCCGACGGTCCTGCGGGCATGTCGATGGCAACGTCGTGTAGCGATACCTGTTGCTTGGCAGCCATGACGAACTGATTGCCCGGACCGAATATCTTATACACCTTCGGCACTGTCTCCGTACCGTATGCCATAGCACCGATAGCCTGTACGCCGCCGGCCTTGAATATTCTGTTTACGCCGGCCACCTTGGCCGCCATCAGTATGGCAGGATTCACCTTGCCGTCCTTTCCCGGAGGTGTGCAGAGGACGATTTCCTTGCATCCTGCTATCTTGGCAGGAGTGGCAAGCATCAGCACGGTAGAGAACAGCGGTGCCGTACCGCCTGGTATGTAAAGGCCCACCTTCTCTATGGCGACGCTCTTCTGCCAGCAGGTAACACCGGGGGCGGTCTCTATCTTCTTGCCCTCGAACTTCTGCGATTCGTGGAAGGCGGCAATATTTTTGTGCGCCAGTATGAGGGCCTCCTTCAGCTCCGGCGACACCAGTGTCTCCGCTTCTGCTATCTCGTCCTCGGTAACGGCGAGCGATTCCAGCCTTACCTTGTCAAACTTCTCTTCGTATGCCTTCACGGCCTTGTCGCCGTTGGCCTTTATGTCGGCCAGCACGTCAGCCACGATGCTGTTCAGCTGCGACACATCCATCTGCGGCCGTTCGCATATACCGGCATACTCCGCCTCAGTCGGATATTTTATGTAGTTAATATTCACTTCTATAACCTTTAACCGTTAACCATTAACCCTTAACCATCAAAGAATCATCTTCTCAATCGGCAGAACGAGGATACCTTCAGCGCCCTTTTCCTTCAGCTGACCTACAATCTCCCAGAAATGCTTCTGGTCAACGACGGTGTGAATGCTTGTCCATCCCTCAGTAGCCAGAGGCAGCACCGTAGGCGACTTGATGCCCGGCAGAATGCTGCAGATATCCTTCACCTTGTCGGTAGGTGCATTCATGAGGACGTATTTCTTGTCGTCGGCCACGAGCACGCTCTGTATGCGGAAGAGGAAGTCATCCAGCGTAGCCTGCTTCTCAGGTGTCAGTTCCTTGTTGCCAATGAGCAGAGCCTCACTCTTCATCACTGTTTCCACCTCGCGCAGCTTGTTGCTGATAAGTGTTGAGCCTGATGATACGATGTCGAAGATACCGTCAGAGAGTCCTATGCCGGGAGCTATCTCTACGCTACCCTGTATCACGTGGACTTCGATGTTGATGCCCTGTTCCTCAGCAAATTTCTTAAGGATGTTAGGGTAGGAGGTAGCAATCTTCTTTCCATCGAACCATTTCACGCCGGTATATTCCTCTGCCTCAGGAATGGCGAGTGACAGGCGGCACTTTGAGAAGCCCAGGCGCTTCACGATGTTTGCGTCCTTGCCGCGCTCCACGAATTCATTCTCGCCCACGATGCCGATGTCGGCGATGCCGCTTGCTACACACTCGGGAATGTCATCGTCCCTCATGTACAGCACCTCAATGGGGAAGTTACTTGACTGTACCAGCAGAGTCCTGCGAGCACTATTGATTTTGATGCCTGTCTCTTTCAACAGACCCATGGTGTCTTCATACAGACGACCTTTTGACTGAACTGCAATTCTAAGCATATATTCTTTTGTTTTTAAATTATGAATTATTATTATGAGCGTGCAAAGTTACTAAAAAGTGAGCAAAATACCAAACAAAAACACCAAATACCCCGATAATTTAAGTTTTCTTTAGAAGAAAACATTAAAAAAGCAGAAACTACAATCTTTCATGCAGCTTCTGCTTCTTACATCATACATCTTTCATCAGACATCAGACATCTTACATCGCCTTAGTCGTTACTTACACCTCCGTTGTTGTCGCCACCGCCGCCGTTGTTGCCGCCAGTGTCACCGCCTCCGTTGTTAGGGTCTGTGCCTCCACCGTTGCCGCCAGTGTTTTCGTTATCGTTTTCATTGTCACGAATCACCTCACCGTCGGCGATGCTGGTGGAAGCCTTCGAACCGATGAGTGAGTCGTTCCATCCTCCGATAGACCTCATGGCAGCCTCTCTGGCAGCGGCTGTCTGGTATGCAGCAGCATAGGTCTTCAGGGCATCGCTGAGCACAAGTGACTGCGAGCTGACAAGCACGTTGCCGTCATCATCATAGCGCACGTGGATGATAGCTGCGCAAGAGTATGTCGCAGCATCAATGGCCACCTTTCCGCCTACCACCTTCATGGCAGGAAGCACGGCAGAGACCTTTGCCGTGTCGTCGGCGCTGAACATCAGTGATGCACCCGATACCTCGAAACGAACAAAGCCGTCATCGCCCATGGTGCCCGTGAGCATTACATAGACAATTTTGTCCTCGAATTTCCACTTCAGCGGTTTGTTCTGTGTAAGGAAATCAATGGAAAAATCCTCTACAGCAGTGTCAGTGTTTACGGCACTTGCACTGAGATTGGTCACAAAGGCGTGTTCAGAAGCATTGTACGTACACTGTATGCTCTTGAGTGAGCCGCGTGACACCTCGTAGCCCGTAGGCACGCAGATTTTCATCTCGCGCATATCCTTGGTGATATACACGGGATTAGAGTAATGCATAGCGTATTTGAAGAACATGTTGTAGTCCGTCTGGCCTACGTTCTTGTCTTCAAAGGCGAACCTGAAAGCCGCAGAGGTAAGCAGCTTTGCCGTAAGAGAGACATTCGGCATAAGCGAGCGGTGCGCTATCTGCTCATACGAACGGCGGTCAGTAACTTCGGCAGCCTTCTGTGAGACTACCAGTTGACGGTTGGTGTAACGAAAGGTGTGAGAACCTACAGTACCTGTGAGAATGTTGGAGTCTAAGCCTCCTGATTTAATTATTCCCATAATAGTAAAAACCTCCTTAAACATTCCTTTTTAGGGGAACGGACCGGAACGAGGCAGCGGTCTGATGAAACAATGAAAAAAACTTTTGCTATCGTAGAGATGTTCGCGTTGGCATGAAGATACAATCCTGTTTCCTTGGCTTGATTTTGATGTTTGTCTGATCCTATGTATCAA
>CACYKA010000013.1 GCA_902774795.1 uncultured Prevotellaceae bacterium
AACGCTCATCCTTCGGGGTGGGCGTTGTTATTTTAGGATGTCAATGGCTTCGTGATGCGAGGCTTTCATTATTCCCAAGGTGGGAATACTTTACTCCCAGTATGGGAACTTCTTGTTCCCAGTGTGGGAATTTTTTATGCAATAGGGATTGCTGCCTGATAAGGCACGGGTATTGGATGACAGAGGTAGGTTATTGAACGATAAGGGCGGGTTATTGAAAATTAAGTGATGGTTATTGAAAAATCCCCATCTCTCCCGTCAATCCTTTATGAAGTCCCTGTTTATGGGTGTTTTGGATTTTAATTTATCTGTCATCTCTCCCCTGATCTCTCCCGTTATCTCTCCCGTCATCTCTCACTTGATCTCACACTTTAATAATATTAAGGTGAAAATATTGATGTTTTGGTTGCAAATGTAATAAAAATAATTTTGGAGAAATTTGCACATATCAATATTTTTTTGTACCTTTGCATCGTTCAAAAGAACATATGGCAAGCATGCCATGAGAAGCACGAATCACACGAAGGAGAAAGAATAAAGGAACAGGTTTAACCTCTTTAATTTAATTATTTTTTATGAAGAAACACATTTTACCCAATGGGGGAGCTATGGACGCTTCCCAAGAGACAACGCTCGCTATCGAGTTGTTTCTCAATGAAAATTACCTTTTCCGTCGCAATGTGCTGAACGGGAAGGTTGAGTTTTTTGACAAGCCAAGCGGCAAAGCCGAGCGTATGGACAAGCCAAACGACGGAGCCGAGTGTTTAACACCGCCTAATGAGGGTTTCCGTCCTCTGACTTCAGCAGCCCTGAACAGTATTATTATTCGTGCCAAGCGCGAACAAGTGCTGGAGAAGGGAAGCCCCAAAGCGGAGATAACGGAGTATGTTACCTCAGAAGAAGTGCCTGAATACAATCCTGTGCAGGCATTTCTCGCGAGTCTGCCTGTTTGGGACGGACAGAATCACATCGGCCAGATTTTCGGCCGTCTGCCTGGCATCACCTCCGAGCAGTTGAACTATCTGACCATCTGGCTGCGTTCGTCAGTGGCTCATTGGTTGCAAATGGACATGCTGCATGGCAATGAGTGTGTGCCAACGATTATCGGAAATCAGGGTTGCGGAAAGACTACCTTTGTGCGTCGATTATTGCCTGTGTATCTGCGTGAATACTATCTTGATCATCTGAATCTGGCCAACAAGTTTGACAAAGAGATGGCTTTGACGAACAATCTTATTGTGAATCTCGACGAACTGGATGCCATCCGACCCTCTCAGCAGTCATCGTTGAAGCAGACGTTGTCTGTGAGTAAGGTAAATGGTCGCCCAATCTTCGGACGTACTCAGGAAGACCGCCCAAGATTCGCATCGTTCGTAGCAACTACCAACAATCGTCATCCGCTGAAGGATGTTACAGGTTCGCGACGCTATATCTGTATTCTGATTCCAGACGGTAAGATGATTGACAATATGGGTGATATCGACTATGGACAGCTTTATGCGCAGGTGGTTTATGAACTGCAGGAGCAGAAGGCTCCTTATTGGTTCAACAACGATGAGGTGGCTCGTATTCAGCAGTTAAATCAGAATTTTATGGAAAAAACAGACCTCGGTGAAATGTTTGTGGCCTGTTTCCGTCAGCCAGAAGAAGGTGAGGTGGTCAAGACGATGAGTTGCGGTCAGATGATTGATATTATGCAGAAGGACTATCCAACGCTGCAGAATACCATTGGTAATAGAGTAAGACTTGGTAAGACCATTTCTGCTTTGGGCTTTGAACACAAGGAGCATTCTCACGTAGCCTATTACAAAGTGGTACCACTTCGGGCAGCATAGAGGGGGGGATGGGAGAGATATGGGAGAGATTGAAAAAATCTCTCCCATTGCTCAAGCCCCTGTTTACAAGGCCTTTCAAGGGGTGACGGGAGAGATGAGAGATTTTTTGAAATAATTTAATACTGATATGGAAGAGAAAAAACTGAATAGAAAAGATATTCCTTACGGATATCAGCTTTGTTTCAACGAAGAATGCCTGTTGCGAGACAAATGTATGCACTATCAGGCTTGGCTGCTGAAGTCAGAAGAGCGGTTTGGCGGACCTGCCGTCTATCCTGATGCATGGAAGAATGGCCAGTGTCAGCGGTTCAGCGAGATAAAACAAGCGAAGAAAGCGTGGGGATTTGCGCATATATATGATAATGTGCCATACTATCTGAGGACCGAGGCACGTCGCAAGGTTATGAACTACTTCAGCAGAGGCTGCGGGCCCTACTACCGCTACCATCATGGTGAAAACAAGCTATCGCCCCGTGAACAGGCAGAAATTCTAGCTATCCTTGCCAACTTCGGTCCCACCGACGGCCTGACCTTCGACCACTACGAAACGGATTGGGACTTCGAAAACTAAAACACAGATATGAAAAATAGCAGGAACTGCGTGATTGCAGTTCCTGCTAATTGGTTTCTGACTTCAGTTTTGTCAGATGATATAAATCTATGAACGGAATTTTACTTAATATCGTAAACAAGGCGGACAGCATAGCCGTTGCATCTGCCGGCGCCGGTATCGGGTGCCAGACCTCGATTTGCTACAGGAGTCGTCGTATTAGGCATCCACCTCAGATGGTAGCCAATAGGCGTACCACCATCATTAAGACCGCCTGTAGAAGACCAATAATGTAATTGTTCATCATAACCAGTGACAGAAGTACCGCTACGCTGACCAGTTACTGGCAGGAAGACTGCGCCGTGTGCCTCAAGGGTAGCCCATTGACTATCATCAAGGGTATTAGCAGAAAAGTCTACACTGGCATCATTGTAATTTTTCAAACTGTAGTATGAAGTATTCCAATCATCAGGCAGCAATATCATACCACCTCTCGAGCCTTTCTTGGCCATAACATAGCGTATTCCTGAAGGAGTAGTACGAGTATTCGTCAGATACCTCCATTCATTTTTATTCAGAGTACGCCAACCTGTGCCGATGCCTGCAATCACATCTTCGTGTGAGCCCCAATCAATAAAGTCAGAACCATCAGTTTTACCACCATATTGATAATCGGTATTAGTGGTACTATTGTTTATTCCAAGATATGTTTTGGCTGTGCTCCATCCGAAGAGGTCAACATTGAGACCATTGCCAGAAGAGTTGACTTTACCATTGCCATTTATGTATACGTTGGCACCGGTGCCAACCCTGGCATACTGAGTGTCAGCAAAATGCCATTCCCATGTAGTTGTACTTGCGTTTACATAAGTTGCTCTTGCCTGCAGGTTACTCTTAGAGAAATATACCTTTTTGCCATTTACAGAGAACAAGCCCGGCATAATATTATCATTTTGCGTCATTCTCAAACCGAGTGGATACCATTCCCCATTGGTATATGTCTTGCCTGTTACATTCTTGGTATAAACCTTTGAACTTGCTATTGCGGTATATTTGATATTTTTATTATCTGTGGGCTGAATTGCTACATAGATAGGACCTGCAGCAGCCGTGCGATTAACGATGTAAACGTTGGTTCCGTCACTAACTGTCATGGTTGTTACATTGCTTGTAATATCAGCGCTACCGTCGCTGTTCTTAAGAGTATAAGCACAAACGACGAGCTGGTTGCTCAGATTACCAGTAGGCAATTGTCCTTCACTCCAAGCACCGCTATATTCGCAGTAGTCGAGGTTGCTGGCAAGGGTTGCCAAAGTACCGTCCTGTTCTGCCAGGGCATCATAGTTAACTGTGCCATCTGAATTGGCCATTGAAGCAGGATAAATATAGGTTACATTCTGTGTCTTGTCAGCGTTAGTCAGTGTGACGGTGAAATCGGCGGACTTACCATCAACACTAATGCCTGTAAGTTCTTCACTCTCTGCCTTAACGGTTGTGCCGCTAGTATTCTTATACACTACAGCAATCTTGTCACCTTCGGCAAACGTCTTCACGCCACCGCTGGTCAGTGCACGAGTCTCGCCACCAGCCATGCGGACGCTTGCAGTCAGTGTTTCTACGTTGTCACCGCTTGCAGGCTGCGGCTGCGTTAGTGTCTCTTCGAAGTCGCTGCTGTTGGAGCAACTTGTCATTACTGCGCCCACCAAAGCGAGGGCAGCCATGCTAAAATATTTCATTGTCTTTTTCATTGCTTTCTTCGTTTTTGTGGGTTTATTACTCTTCATAATAATCTTGCACTTCGTAATTTTTCAAACTGGATCTAGATCTAGGAGTGCTTGTTACCAAAATGTGGCGCTGTTGCCTTAACTGGACGAGTTTAATCGTCGGTTTCATGTAATGTTTGTGTTTCATAAACATAAAAATAAAAATAAAATTGTTTGATAAAAGTATATTTTAGATGAAATTTATTTTGCGGATGCAAAATTACAAAAAAAATATTAAAATTACCCCCCCCGAAAAAAAAGTGCATAAATGGTAAATTTTAATGACAAATGTCAAAACTTCAATTTCTTGATAATTAACTGTTAAGGCACATTTTTTTGCTTGTTTTTATGTAAATATAAGTGTACTTTCGCTTGAAAATACAGGCAAAAATGGAAATATAATCCTTTTTATTTTGTAGAGTGAAGAAAATTTTGTAAATTTGCGGCAAAATTGCCGCGAACCTGCTTGCGCTCGGCATAATGAAAACAAAGTTTTCTTTCTGCCCTCGCTTAACCGCAGATTTGCCCGCGAAATTTTCTAAATAGAAAAAATGGAAGAACTGAAAGAGAGACAGCAGGTGGCGGAGCTGCAAGAGGAGATACGCCAGTTATGCGAAGAGAAGAACGCTGTGGTATTGGCTCACTACTATACTACGGGCGACATACAGGAGTGTGCAGACTTTGTCGGTGACTCGCTGGCACTGGCACGTCAGGCGGCACAGACCGACGCCGACATCATCGTGATGTGCGGAGTACATTTCATGGCAGAGACATGTAAGCTTCTCTCGCCAAGGAAGAAGGTGCTCGTGCCCGACCCAGCTGCAGGATGTTCGCTGGCCGACAGCTGTAATGCCGAGGACCTGCGCAAGTGGAAGGAGGAGCATCCCGACCATCTCGTGGTGCAGTATGTCAACACTACGGCAGCCACGAAGGCACTGACCGACGTGGTGGTGACAAGCGGAAACGCCAAGAAGGTGATAGACCAGCTGCCGAAGGATGCCAAGATACTCTTCGGTCCTGACTACAACCTGGGAGCATACATCAATTCTGTTACAGGTCGTGAGATGGAACTGTGGAACGGTGGCTGTCACGTTCATGAGCGCTTCTCGGTAGAGGCAATAGCAAAGCTAAAGGCAGAATATCCTGAGGCAGTAGTGATGGCACATCTGGAGTGTAAGGCCCCAGTGCTCGCTATGGCCGACGTGAAGGGCTCTACTGCCGACATGATACGCTACGCCAAGCACCTGAGAAAGGAGAATGATGCCAACGGTATGGAACCGCCGACGTTCATTGTGGCTACGGAGGCCGGCATACTGCACGAGCTGCAGAGGGTATGCGGCGACTGTCGCTTTATCCCCGTGCCGCCTGAGATGACGGAAGGAAATACATCGTGCGGATGCAACGAATGCCAGTATATGAAGATGAATACGCTGCAGAAGCTGCGCGACTGCCTGCTCAATGAGTCACCCGAAGTGACGGTGGATGAGGCAATAGCCGACGATGCAGTAAAACCAATAAACAAAATGCTGCAATTGAGTTAAACGGTTAGCGGTTAACGGTTAGCGGTGAGAGGGATGATGTAAGAAGTAAGATTATGGATAAAACACTTTTAATTTACAACACATTAACACACAAGAAGGAGGCTTTCAAGCCTATCAATCCCGGACATGTAGGCATGTATGTCTGCGGCCCTACAGTATATGGCGATGCTCACTTGGGACACGCCCGTCCGGCAATTACATTTGATATACTTTTCAGATACCTGAAGCATCTAGGGTATAAGGTGCGCTATGTCCGCAACATCACCGATGTAGGGCACCTGGAGCATGATGCCGACGAGGGTGAGGACAAGATAGCCAAGAAGGCACGTCTGGAAGAGGTGGAGCCGATGGAGATAGCTCATTACTACACACGCCGCTTCAATGCTGCTATGGAAAAGCTGAATGTTCTGTCGCCATCGATAGAGCCAAGGGCTACAGGCCATATCATCGAGCAGCAGCAGCTGGTGCAGGAGATTCTTGACAACGGCTATGCTTACGTTTCCAACGGTTCGGTATATTTCGACATCGAGAAGTATAACAAGGACTATAAGTACGGCATTCTCTCAGGCAGGACACTTGAAAACTTGAAGGATGCCTCACGTGACACGCTTGCTGGAGTGGGCGAGAAGAAGAATCAGGCCGACTTTGCACTGTGGAAGAAGGCCCAGCCGGAGCACATCATGCGCTGGCCATCACCCTGGAGTGACGGTTTCCCTGGCTGGCACTGCGAATGTACCGCTATGGGCAGGAAGTATCTGGGAGATGAATTCGACATTCACGGCGGCGGTATGGATCTCGTGTTCCCGCATCATGAGTGTGAGATAGCTCAGGCACAGGCTTCGATGGGACATCAGGCAGTGAGATACTGGATGCACAACAATATGATTACCATCAACGGACAGAAGATGGGTAAGTCATATAATAACTTCATCACCCTGGATCAGTTCTTCAAGGGAGATCACGAACTGCTGACAAAGCCGTTCAGCCCTATGACAATACGTTTCTTCATTCTCTCAGCCCACTATAGGGGAACTGTCGATTTCTCGTCAGAAGCTCTGGAGGCAGCAGAAAAGGGTCTGGCACGCCTGATGGGCGGTCTGAAGGACCTGAAGCGCATACAGCCGGCAAAGGGATCAAGTCCGGAGATAGCGGCTTACGTAAAGGGACTGAGCGACAAGCTGTACTCTGCTATGAACGACGATATGCAGACACCTGTCGTCATCAGCGAGTTGTTTGAGGCCTGCCACCAGGTGAACCTGCTTGTGGACAGGAAGTTCAAGATTGGTGCCGATGACCTTGAGACACTCTCACAGACCATGCATCTGTGGATAGAGGAGATACTGGGACTTGTCAATACTACCGACAATGCCGGCGACAACAAGGCCCTCGACAAGGTTATGAAGATGGTGCTCGACATCCGCGCCAAGGCAAAGGCTGACAAGGATTGGGCAACATCAGACAAGATACGCGACGACCTGAACGAAGCAGGAATCATCATCAAGGACACTCCTGACGGAGCAATATGGGAAATCTAGAGATAATGGCCCCCGTAGGGTCGAGGGAATCCTTGGCCGCAGCAATCAATGCCGGAGCAGACAGCATATACTTCGGCATAGGAAAGCTGAATATGCGTGCCCATTCGGCATCGGTATTCACCATTGACGACCTGCGGGAGATTGCCGCCCTGTGTGAGGAGCACGGCATAAAGTCATATCTCACCGTCAACACCATCATATACGGCGAGGACATACCGCAGATGCACGAAATCATCGATGCGGCGAAGGAGGCAAAGATAAGTGCCGTGATAGCGTCGGACATCGCCGTTATGATGTACTGCCGCCAAGTGGGGCAGGAGGTACACCTTTCCACACAGCTGAATATCTCGAACATAGAGGCTTTGCGCTTCTATGCCCAGTTTGCGGATGTCGTAGTGCTGGCCCGCGAGCTGAACATGGAGCAGGTGAAGGCGATACACGAGCAGGCTCTGAAGGAGAATATCTGCGGCCCGTCGGGCAATCCGATACGCATAGAGATGTTCTGCCACGGAGCGTTGTGTATGGCAATATCAGGAAAGTGTTACCTGTCGCTGCACAATGCCAACAGAAGTGCCAACAGGGGCGAGTGCGTGCAGATATGCCGCAGAGGCTATGAGGTGACCGATGTTGAGACGGGCAACCAACTGCTGGTGGACAACAAATACATCATGTCACCGAAAGACCTTAAAACCATCCGTTTCATCGACAGGATGATTGATGCAGGAGTAGAAGTGTTCAAGATAGAAGGCAGGGCACGCGGACCAGAATATGTCGATACGGTGGTGAGATGCTACAGGGAAGCCGTGAATGCGGTGCTTGCCGACAAGAACGCACCCGAAGGCAGCGAAAAGAAATTCACTGAGGCAGCAAAGGACGCGTGGGACGAAAGACTGGCCAGAGTTTTCAACAGAGGTTTCTGGGATGGATACTATCAGGGACAGACGCTGGGCGAATGGAACGAGGCGTACGGCTCAAAGGCTACGGAGAAGAAAGTGTATGCCGCCAAGACCATCAAGTATTTTTCGAAGATTGGCGTGGCAGAGTTCCAGGTTGAGGCTCACGACATCAGCGTAGGAGACAAACTCCTGATAACCGGCCCTACGACAGGAGCGCTGTATATCGATGAGGTAAAGGAGATAAGATATGACCTCAAGCCCGTTGAAACCGCAAAGAAAGGACAGAGAATAAGCATCGCCGTGCCCGACAAGGTAAGGCCTAACGACAAACTGTTTATTCTGGAGAAAGTATAAAACTACAATTAACATACGAGATATATGACCATAAACGAGAGACAGGACGAGATAATAGAGGAGTTTAACGACCTTGACGACTGGATGGACAAATACCAGTTGCTCATTGACCTTGGTAGTGAACAGGACGCCCTGGACGAGAAATACAAGACGGAACAGAATCTTATCGACGGATGCCAGAGTCGCGTGTGGATACAGTGCGACGCAAAGGAGGAAGCGGAAGGAAAGATTCTGCATTTCCAGGCTGACAGTGATGCCTTGATTGTAAAGGGTATCATAGCATTGCTCATACGTGTCATCAACGACCAGTCGGCAAAGGAAATTCTTAATGCCGACCTCTATTTCATGGAGGCAATAGGTCTGAAAGAACATCTTTCTCCTACCCGTTCCAACGGACTGCTCGCTATGGTAAAACGCATAAAAGCATACGCTCTTGCTTTCAGCACTTAATAGACAACAGCTGCAGCTGCTCGCTATTTATGCCCTTTTCAATACAGAGGGCTCGCAGGCTAACAAGGTATTGCCCATACTGAACAGTCTGCCGGGTGAGCCGTGTACTGACCTGAAGCATCTTATCAGAACTCTGCTTTCGATGGGGCTGGTTGATGAATATTCCTTCAACTGGCGCACTGATACCTATGACCATTGCGTAAAACCGCATTTGCTTGTCAAGGTGATGCAGTACTTGGTGGATAAGGCGCCGCAGGAGACAGTGGAGGTGCTGAATGCCGTGGGGTCGGAACTGCAGCCTACCGTCATGCAGAAGATGCTGTGGGAGTTTATCAGCAGTTCTTACCAGAAGATAAGCATCGAGAAGATGGATGATTACGCCATAGGCAGAAACCTCGATATCCTTGTTCCTGCCGTTATGGATTATCATTTCGCTCCGTTGCTGATGCTCCTGAACAAGGCCAATTTCTTCGGTCTCATCGAAAAGACTCTTAACAACCTCTTCACAACGGGAGAACTGGCAGATATCTATCACCTGACTCTCCTGATTAAGAACTACCAGAATACGGATATTGCCCAGCAGAAGGAGGTTCTGCAATGTACTCTGGATCTGTATGCTTTCCTGGCTTACGGAAAGATGCCCGACTACCTGATGTCTTCAAACCGAGACCACCGCATCATCGCCGGCATATATGAAGCCCTGCACGGAAACGACAAGAAAGGCTTGGAGCATTTCAAGAAGGCATTGTCGCTGAATAACAGGGAAAATGGTTATTCTCTTTCAAAACCGTATCTGCCGCTGGATGTAGCCAATTTCTATCTTGTGACCATAGCAAAGCGTACTTTCACAGAGGAAGGGCGCAAGAAGGCTTTTGGCATAAGCAGGGTTATGGAGGACAATGTGACACGTGCTGCCAAACTGTTGTATGCTATTCTGTTCGGTGCCTCTTCGGAAAAACAGCAGAAGAAGGACCTTATGGAACTTCTGACAAGCAAGAAGCCTATTGACAGGATGTTGGCAAAAATGATGTGCCAGTATATCGGGATAAAGGCGGTGGAACCGCAGATTAAGGAGTTTTCTGATACACGCATACAATGGAGCATTCTGAATGAAAACGCCCTGCTGATGAATATGCCGCAAGAGAACGGCGTAGAAGAGGAATATGTTCCGCCGACGCGAAAAGCCTATTTCATGACCAGCACACGTGTGAGGAATGTGGAGATGCGCATGCAGCCCCTTTTGAAGAACGGCAAATGGGGAGCCGGCAAGCGTATGGCCGGACAGACCAAGATTATAGAAGATGTGCTCGTCGAGGTGCTGGAGGGCACGCCGCTGTACGGAGGCAGGTATTCACCTCACTATATCATCGAGGTGAATGAGGAGATGCCGTATATGTATGTGACGCGTACTCCCAAGGGATTTACCGTTGACAGCAATGTACCACGCGAAGCCATAGAACAGGGAATTTTTATCAGCCATCGCGGCAGAACGTCTATAGACTTCATACGCATCGGTGAAAGACAAAGGAAATACTACGATCGCCTTGTAGAGAAGATTTTCCCTCTGTCGATGGAGGATAAACTGCGCAATTTCCTTGTCAAGGCCAGCATGCAGCGTTTTGATGACGGCTCACGTCTGGAAATACATAGCGACCTGCTTGAAGGAGGCTCGACCTTGCCCATATGTGATGCAGACACCAAAATGGTGATGCAGATACGCAAGAAAGAGAAACAGAAATATTCCGTTGAAATATTCATACGTCCGATAGAAGGAGGAAGGTTGAGGCTTATTCCGGGCAGAGGGAAACTGGTCGTTATAGACGGATTAGGCGATAAGCGTACACGCATAAGAAGGAACCTGGAACTTGAGCAGCAGATTTTCAGTGACTATAACGAAGCCACCTGCATGCTTGGTCAGACAACGATGGAACTGAACATTTTTGACCTGTTGCCTCTTCTGGAATATGCACAGCAGCATCAGGACAATATAATATGCGAATGGCCGGAAGGAATGTCACTGACGATAAGGAACAAGAGTCGGTCGAGCATCTGGAGCGGCAGTATAAGGCGTAACGAAAATGGGTGGTTCGACATCGAGGGCAGCATAAACGTTGATCAGGACAAAGTCCTCTCGATGTCACAATTGTTGGAACTTTCGGCACAGAGTCACGGAAGATATATCCGCCTCAGTGACAGTGAGTTCCTGGCATTGTCAGAGAAACTGCGTCAGCAACTGAATAGGCTCGCCACCATAGCATCGCGTCATCACTCACGTCTGCAGATGTCACCATTCTCTGCGGCTTTGCTCAGTAACGAGATGCTTGACGGCGAACTTATGCTTGAAGGTGATGAGGAACTGGAGCAGATACGGCAGCGCATAAGAGATGCCGGAACATATCGCCCTCATGTGCCGAAGACATTACAGGCAACACTGAGACAGTATCAGAAGGACGGTTATCAGTGGATGATGCGACTGAACAAGTGGGGAGCGGGAGCGCTTCTGGCAGACGATATGGGTTTGGGAAAGACCATACAGACCATAGCTCTGTTGCTTGCAAGGGCAGAAGAAGGTCCGGCACTTGTTATAGCACCAGCTTCGGTAACACCTAACTGGAATACGGAATTCTCACGTTTTGCTCCCAGCCTCAACATCACAATGCTCAACTATGAGCAGAACCGTGCTGAGGCTATAGAGAAGGCTGCGGCAGGAGATGTGGTGGTAATGTCATATATGCTGCTGTTAAGTGTAAAGGATTCCGTCGTTAAGAAGCAGTGGAAGACGATATGTCTGGATGAGGCGCATATCATAAAGAATCGCGGTGCCAAGACCTCGGCAGTGGCTATGAAGCTGAAGAGTGACTATCGTGTGATGCTTACGGGTACGCCGGTACAGAATCATCTTGGAGAATTATGGAATCTTTTCCAGTTTGTCAATCCAGGTCTGCTTGGTAGTTTCGAGAGTTTCAATAAGCGCTTCATACAGCCAATAGAGCAGCTTCATGACAAGGTAGCACAGGAGAATCTGGACCACCTCATAAAACCCTTTATGCTCCGTAGGACAAAGGATAAGGTGGCAAAGGAACTGCCGGACAAGGAGGAAATATATCATCATGTTTCGCTGTCGGAAGAGGAAATACTGAAGTATGAGGCCATGAGGCAGAAGACAAAGGCCCTCATAGAGGAAGAAATTAGGAATAATAATTCAAACAATGTTTCCTTCAATGCTTTGGCTGAAATTACGAAGTTGAGACTTTGCGCATGCTGCAAGTCAAAGATTGTGGCCTTGACAGAATTGCTGATGACCATTATGGAGGGTGGAGGAAGTTCTTTGGTATTCTCTCAGTTTACGACATACCTTAGTCAGATTAAACGTGCCCTTGATGAGGCCCATATACATTATATCTACATAGATGGTGCTACGCCGATAAAGGAACGTCAGCAGCTTGTAGAGAGTTTCCAGAATGGAGAATGTCCCGTATTCCTCATCTCTCTGAAGGCAGGCGGTTTGGGACTTAACCTTACGAAGGCAAACTATGTGATACACATGGATCCGTGGTGGAATCCAGCTATAGAGTCGCAGGCTACTGACCGTGCCCACCGTATAGGACAGAAGCAGGCTGTGACAGTTTATCACCTCATTTCCGAAGGTACTATAGAAGAGAAGATACAGCGTCTCCACAGCCGCAAGCAGAAACTTGTTGACAATGTGCTTAAGGCTACGGATATGAGTTACAGACTTACTGGAGAAGAACTTCTGGAAATGGTGAAATAAACGGTTAGCGGTTAGCGGTTAAAGGTTAAAGAATTATGATGCGCTCGGTTTTCTTCATATTATTCTTCACTCTTCATTCTTCACTTGTCACTTTTGCACAGGGGGAGGCTGCTTCTGACATAGTAACCTTGCAGATACCTCATTAT
The DNA here is from genome assembly GCA_902774795.1 of uncultured Prevotellaceae bacterium. Taxonomy (GTDB): domain Bacteria; phylum Bacteroidota; class Bacteroidia; order Bacteroidales; family Bacteroidaceae; genus Prevotella. The sequence continues at coordinate 12,843 of CACYKA010000013.1, forward strand.
GACAAAGACGGAAAGCCGACGACGGGAACGTTGGAATGTAACAAGAGCATAGCCAAAGACCTGCAGGAGATTTTCGCGGAATTATATAAAGCGAAATATCGCATAGAGAGCATGCGGCCTGCGAGCGAATATGGTGGTGATGATGATAAGATGATGGAGGCAAACAATACATCCTGTTACAACTATCGTGTGATGACCGGTTCCAAGAAAAAACTTTCAAAACACGCCCTTGGACTTGCTATAGATATAAATCCACTCTATAATCCGTATGTGAAAGGCAATATAGTAAAGCCTGAAGCAGGAAGGAAATATGCCAAGAATCCGCAAATAAAGAAAGGCAGCCTGATATACCGTCTATTCAAGCAGCATGGCTTCAGATGGGGTGGAGAATGGCGTACATTGAAAGATTATCAGCATTTTGAAAAGTAATTATTACTAAATTAAATAATATGAAAAAGACTCTATTATTTCTCTTAGCTTTAGTACCAGCTCTGGCTTTTGCCCAGAAAGCAACACCTTTGAAGAGAGGTTTGGTGGCGGTGAACCTTTCACAGTCGGGCAGTTCTGGCGCCCTCGTTTCCTGGCGTTCAAGAAAGACAGACGACAGGGGCACCAAGTTCAAGTTGTACAGAGGTACCAGTGCTAAGTTCATCAATACCAAGATTAACGGTGGAAACTTCATAGACGGCAAGACGAACTTCACAGACCCTAACGGCACGGCTTCGTCATACTATCGTGTTGAGGTATATAACGGTAATGGTGAGATAGTGGAGAGGGACACTTGTAAGGCGTGGGAGTCGCAGGTGAATTACATAGACCTTGAGGGAGGTGCTCCTACTGACATCTGGGGACGTGGAGCGACATACAGTCCGAATGATGCCTCCATTTGTGATATGGACGGTGACGGTGAATACGATATAATCCTGAAATGGAGTCCTTCAAACGAGAAGGATGCAGCTTCTACGGGTACTACATCGCCTGAATACTATGCGTGTTACAAGATGAGCGGCAAGCGCCTCTGGATACTTACCGGCGGACCGAATATGTTCTCTTCTGCACACACTTCTCCTTTCGTGGCATGGGACCTCGACGGCGATGGATTCGGTGAATTTATGATAAAAACAGGTCACGGAGCAATAGACGGCCTAGGAAACTACCTCAGCGTAGATAAGAATCCAAATGGCAACTACCTTAATTCAAGGGGCAAGCAGGAAAGTGGCGAAGAATGGATAACAGTCTTCGACGGACGTACTGGTGCAGAATTGAAGACGATAGACTATCATACCAGCTATTCTGCCGGCTCTGCATATTGGGGCGACAGCAAGCAGAACCGCTCAGAGCGTTACCTTGGTGGCATAGCATGGCTTGATGGCGAAAGTGGTAATCCGAGTGCGGTCTTCTCTCGCGGTTACTACAACGGTGCCTTTATCGGAGCCTACGACTGGGACGGCACAAACCTTACTCTGCGTTGGTTGCACAGGGCTTTAACTGCCAGCAGCGGTGAGGTTAAATATGCCAACGGAACAAAAAAGACGCTTTCAAAGACTGTCTATGGTGAAGGCTGTCACTGGTTCTCAAGCGCTGATGTCAATCTTGACGGCAAACAGGAGATAATCTTCGGTTCCGGTTCTTTGAAATCTGACGGCACGACATTGTATCGTACGGGACTTGGTCACGGTGATGCCCTGCATGTGAGCGATTTTGACCCCTCACGCCCAGGATTGGAGGTTTTCATGGTACACGAGGAGAAACCTTATGGTATGGACTATCGTGACGGTACCACTGGCGAATTTATAATACACAATACAGCATCAGGCGATACAGGTCGCGGCTTCATGGCAAACTTCGACCCGGAACGTGAGGGTCCACTGTGGCAGGCTTCTGCTTGGGGTAATATCTTCGATGGTGAAGGCAACAGCGTTATTGATTCAAAGACTTGGGGCGGCGGAGCATCTCCCCAAGACCGTCTGTACTGGACAGGTACGTTGGGCGATGACTTCTGGGGCAAGGGAGTTCTAGAGACCTGGGATCCTGCTTATAACAGTTTCTCACGCCTTACAGGATGTGTCAATGGAGGAAATTATACATACGGCAATACGAACAATTCCTCAAAGAACAATGCTTGTCTTATAGGCGACGTTTTCGGCGACTGGCGCGAAGAAGTGATATGCTGGACGACAGGCGGAACATCGGGCTACCAACTTGTTGTGAATGCTACGAACCATACAACGAACTATATTGTTCCGCATTTGATGGATGACCTGGACTACCGTGCACAGCTGATAGAGCAGAACTGCTGCTACAACCAGCCTCCTCATTTGGGATATAACCTCAGAGAGTCGAAGAAAATTACTGCTGAGACAATTGAGGTGGAGGGAACACCTGAGAAATATGGAAAATACTGGGGCGCTATATACACGTCATATCCGGTAATCGTTCCAGAGGGAGTGACAATATTATCTGTTACCAATTATGAATACAAGGAAGGATACGACACCCTCAAGGTTACAGAAATCCCTGCAGGTAAGATAATCTCAGGAAACAAGGGCTTTGTATTCAACTCAACGGTGAAGAATCCAGTATTCGTTCCTTCAGCAAAGACAACGAATGCTAATCCTTCAACAACATACGTAAAGGGATTTTATAGCGATTCCACCGTTGTTGTTACGGCTACACAGGCTGCATACAAGTATGTATATGAGTTCCGCAATGGTGATAGAGGCGTAGGTTTCTACAAGACTGACGGCACTTGGAGAGTTCCGGGCGGAACGCCATACGGATTGTTTGGTTACAGTGCTGATTTCCCTGGTGCTGAGTCGTATGTGTTCGGAAGTTCTTATAACCCTTCTACAACAGGTATTACCTCACACCTTTCAGAGGAGCAGAAAACAAGGGAGGATGATGCAATATACAACTTGCAGGGAATCCGCCTGAAGAAGAAGCCAAACAGCGGAGTGTTTATTCAAAACGGACTGAAGTGCGTAGCGCACTGATAATGATAATATTGGGTATTGTCGCTGGCAAGTATATGGAACTGCCTGTCAGCAATATCCAAATAGTTTACCTGCTACTGTCGCTACTCTTTCTTGCAGCCTTACTGAGGCGATGGGAAAGGGTGGCGTCGGCTTTTGTTATAGTAGCGCTCTTTGTGCTGGGTGTTTTCCTTATGAAAAGCAGCGAAGGCTCCTCCGGCAGGTATGTGCCGTATATTGACAAAGTAACGGTAAAGATGGGGGAAATAAGGAAAGACCTCGCTGCGAGATATGCGGAGTATGGACTTGAAGGTGAGACTTATGATATCGTTGCCGCAATGACGCTGGGCGAGAAAAAAGGCATAGACAGGGAAACGAGAAAGGTCTTTTCTACTAGCGGAGGGGCACACATTCTGGCATTGTCGGGAATGCATCTGAGTATTCTGTTCATGCTGGTTTCGTTCCTTTTGCCCACAAGGAGATTCCCAAAACTGTCTGTAGCAGCGGAGATGATTGCTGTATGGGCATTTGTAATGTTGGTGGGCTTTCATCCTTCTGTCACCAGGGCTGCCGTCATGCTTACAGTGTATTGCGTGGCACGTATGATGTCGAGAAATACAAAGAGCATGGATGTACTTCTCTTCTCTGCTATGCTGCTGCTCGTGATATCCCCTCAGTGGTTGTTTGATGTGGGATTCCAGATGTCGTTTGCTGCAATGACAGGCATATTGATGCTGTATGGACCAATATACAGATTCCTGACATACAGAAGAGAGGATGACCTTCCCCCTTCCATTTTGGTGATATTCTTCAGGGCGTGCTATAACTGCGTTGTGGGAATGGTAGTAATATCTATTACTGCTCAACTGGGAGTAGCACCATTGGTAGCACACTACTTCGGGAATTTTCCGACATATTTCCTTCTTACCAACTTCATTGTTACTCCTGCGGCATTCCTTATTATAATCCTGGCAGCAGGACTACTTGTGGGTATTCCGTTGCAGGCCCCATTGTCTGCGGTAGTACAGAAGATGAGTGCTTCCCTGCAGTGGATAACAAATCTGCCATACTCCAGCCTGGAAATCAGGTTGTCAGCATGGCAGACAGTATTGATGTATGTGATTATTATTGCTGTGTGTCGCCTTGTGGCTCTTTGCGTCCGAAAGACGGATCGATTTTTAAGAATGATGCCATAATGAACGTTACACTACATGATGCCATCACTATGATGAAGAAGGTGAGGTATCCGACAGCCTCTTGAAGAGCACCTGCGAAAAGACCTGGTATCATCATACTTAAAGCCATGAAGGCCGTACACAGAGCATAGTGTGACGTCTTGAATTCTCCCCGGCTGTAGTATATGAGGTAAAGCATATAAGCCGTAAAACCGAATCCATAGCCAAACTGTTCGATGAAAACGCAGATATTTATGGTAAGCAGGTTGGTAGGAAGGGCATATGCCATGAAGACATAGACGATATCTGGAAGCGTTATAGCGCAAACCATTGGCCACAGCCATTTCTTAAGTCCGTCATTGCTGGCTACTATACCGCCCAGGATGCCTCCCAGTGTAAGGCCTATTACTCCGACAGTACCCTGAACAAATCCCAACTCCTGAGGAGAAAGCCCCAGACCTCCGTTGCCTTCAGAGTCTATGAGGAAGAGAGTGGATACCTTTACGAGCAGTCCCTCCGGCATGCGGTAGAGTAGCATGAAGAGAATGCCCACCAGAACCTGTTCTTTCTGGAAGAAGGTCTTTATTGTATGTTTGAAATCTGCAAGGATGGTGCTGGCAGTTACTCCTTCGCGAATACCATCTTCGGTAGGGCGGGGGAGTATGTATAAATGCCATAGCCAAATAGCTATGAACAGGCCGCAGCAGCCGTAGAAGAGCAGACTCCATGAATAGGCTATCTGGTCGCGGAAGATGATTTCAAGGGTTCCCGCTATCATTATCAAGACTCCTTGTCCAACTATCATGGCGAGACGGTAGAAAGTGCTTCGTATGCCTACAAACCAGGACTGCTCATGGCCGTCAAGGGCCAACATGTAATATCCGTCGGCTGCTATGTCGTGAGTGGCACTTGAAAATGCCATAATCCAGAAAAATGCAAGGGTTCCCTGAAGCCAGAAATCGGTAGGAATAGTGAAAGCAACACCGCCGAAGGCTGCACCTATCAGAAGTTGCATGGCGTTTATCCACCAGCGTTTGGTCTTGATAAGGTCAATGAATGGACTCCAAAGGGGTTTTATTACCCATGGAAGGTAGAGCCATGACGTGTAATAGGTTATTTCTGTGTTAGATAGCCCTAACTGCTTGTAAAGCACAAGTGCTATTGTCATTACGGCAACGTAGGGTATTCCTTCTGCAAAATATAAAGAAGGTACCCAACTCCATGGATTCTTGCTTAAATTCATTATTTTTTATTAGGAAAATGTTATTTGTGATGTTCAAAATCTGGTGCAAAGGTACTGAAAAGATAGGGAATATACAACTTTTTCGCTATTTTTTTTGGTCAGATGAAAAAAATATATTACCTTTGCATCCGCTTTTTTCTCTGTCATGTGCGCACGCACGTGCAGGAAGGCAGATATATTAATTCAAATTATTAACACATTAAAATTTTAAAAGACAGATGATTATTGTACCTGTAAAGGAAGGCGAAAACATCGAAAGAGCCCTCAAGAAATTCAAGAGGAAGTTTGAGAAAACTGGTGTAATTAAGGAACTCCGTTCACGTCAGCAGTTCAACAAGCCTTCTGTATTGAAGAGACTCAAGATGGAGCATGCCATCTATGTACAGAAATTGCGTCAAGCAGAGGAGGCATAACCCTCTTTTTTCTTAAAGAAGGTTAATTCTTTTGGCAATCTGAATTTTATTGCGTAAATTCGCAACATGATTGTTGAAGATTTCCTGAGATACATGCTGGCAGAGCGTGATGCGTCGCCCCGTACAGTAGATACTTATCGGGATGCGTTGAACGATTTTCAGGCATTTCTCTCGAAGCTAGACAATCAGATGACACCAGAGGGCGCAGACAGCGATGTTATTCGTGACTGGATTGAAGACATGATGGAAAGGGGCTTGAAAGCCTCATATGCATGTAAACGATTATCTGCGGTAAAATCACTCTACCGCTACGCCCTGAGAAAAGGTATCGTGGAGCGAGATCCCGCTCACAAGGTCACAGGACCGAAAAAAGAAAAGGTGTTGCCCACTTTCCTCAGAGAGGAGGAGGCAAATGATCTTTTTGACAGGTTAGAATGGAACCTGGATGACATAAAAGATGTTCGTGCGCGTACATTATTATTATTGTTATATTCTACAGGTATCCGCAGTGCCGAGGTCGTGAGCCTCACTGATGATAATGTAAATCTTATCACACGTGAGATAAAGGTGACGGGAAAGAGAAGAAAGCAGCGCATTGTTCCGTTGGGTGACGAGATGGTAGAGACCATCAAAAGCTACCAACAGCAGAGAGATGAAAAAACTCCTGCTACGGACAATAGCCGCTCTCTGTTCAGGGACGACAAAGGGAAGGCGATAACCTACAGTATGGTTTACCACATCGTAAGGAACTACCTCTCCCTTGTTACTACTCAGAAAAAACGCTCTCCACACGTGCTAAGGCACACATTCGCCACAGTGATGCTCAATCACGATGCAAAACTGGGTAGCGTGCAGAAGCTGCTGGGTCATGAAAGCCTCAATACGACACAGATATACACGCATGTCACTTTTGAGGAACTGAAGCGAAGTTACACAAGTGCCCATCCAAGAGAGGGCAAAAACTCAAAGTTATAACCTAAAAAAACTAAATGACTATGGAGATTAAAATTCAGGCTGTCCATTTCGACGCTACAGAGAAATTACAAGAGTTCACTACAAAGAAAGTAGAAAAACTCTCAAGGTCTTACGAAGATATAAAGAAAGTAGAGGTGCAATTAAAGGTTGAGAAGCCACAGACTGCTATGAACAAAACAACTAGCATCAGTGTGGCAATACCTGGCGGAACACAATATGTAGAGAAAACATGTGATACTTTTGAAGAAGGTATTGACTTGTGTGTCGATGCATTGAAGGTAAAATTGACCAAAATCAAAGAAAAATCAAGGAATCATTAAATTTCTTCTAGAAAAATTTGGTGATTTGAAATTTTATACGTACCTTTGCACCCGCAAATTCCCACAGGATGTCCAGACATCGGAAATTCGGGACAGGGACTCGCCTCTTTAGCTCAGTTGGCCAGAGCACGTGATTTGTAATCTCGGGGTCGTTGGTTCGAATCCGACAAGAGGCTCCCTCAAGAAGGAGATAATGGCACAGAGATGTGCGGGTGCATAAGTACAAAGGGTGGTTACCAGAGTGGCCAAATGGGGCAGACTGTAAATCTGCTGTCTTTCGACTTCGGTGGTTCGAATCCATCACCACCCACCAAAGAAGTTTGCGGAAACGCTTGTTTTTGTGATTCCCATCAACAACGGTTTGAGATTTGCAAAAGAAGCAAACGTCCTCGCAAAATTTTTTCGCGGAAATAGCTCAGTCGATAGAGCACTAGCCTTCCAAGCTGGGGGTCGCGGGTTTGAGCCCCGTTTTCCGCTCCATAATAGAGAGCCCGAGAGGAGAGTGGAACAAATGACGCTGTATTAGCTCAGTGGTAGAGCACTTCCTTGGTAAGGAAGAGGTCCTGAGTTCAACTCTCAGATACAGCTCCACATTTTTTAAAAAGATAATATAAATTAACAAAGAAAGAAACAATGGCAAAAGAGACTTTCCAGCGTGACAAAATTCACGTAAACATTGGTACCATTGGTCACGTTGACCACGGTAAGACAACTCTCACCGCTGCTATTACAACTGTGCTTGCAAAGAAGGGCCTCTCTGAGGTTAAGTCTTTCGACCAGATTGATAATGCTCCTGAGGAGAAAGAGCGCGGTATTACAATTAACACTGCACACGTAGAGTATCAGACAGCAAAACGTCACTATGCACACGTTGACTGTCCGGGACACGCCGACTATGTGAAGAACATGGTAACTGGTGCTGCTCAGATGGATGGAGCTATCATCGTGGTTGCTGCTACTGATGGTCCTATGCCTCAGACTCGTGAGCACGTGCTTCTCGCTCGTCAGGTGAACGTTCCACGTCTTGTTGTATTCCTCAACAAGTGTGATATGGTTGACGATGAGGAGATGCTTGAGCTCGTTGAGATGGAAATGCGTGAGCTCCTTGATCAGTATGATTTCGATGGCGACAATACTCCTATCATCCGTGGTTCTGCTCTTGGCGCACTGAACGGTGTAGAGAAGTGGGAAGAGAAGATTATGGAGCTGATGGATGCCTGCGACACATGGATTCAGGATCCTCCACGTGACCTCGACAAGCCATTCTTGATGCCAGTTGAGGACGTGTTCTCAATCACTGGTCGTGGTACTGTTGCTACAGGCCGTATCGAGACAGGTCGTATCCACGTTGGTGACGAAGTTGAGCTCCTCGGCCTCGGTGAGGACAAGAAGTCAACAGTTACTGGTGTTGAGATGTTCCGTAAGATTCTTGACGAGGGTCAGGCTGGTGATAACGTTGGTCTGCTGCTCCGTGGTATCGATAAGAACGAAATCAAGCGTGGTATGGTGCTCTGTCACCCAGGACAGATTAAGCCTTTCAAGAGGTTCAAGGCTTCTATCTACGTTCTGAAGAAGGAAGAGGGTGGCCGTCATACTCCATTCGGAAACAAGTATCGTCCACAGTTCTATCTCCGCACAATGGACTGCACAGGTGAGATTACTCTCCCAGCAGGTGTTGAGATGGTAATGCCTGGTGATAACGTAGAGATCACTGTAGAGCTCATCTACGCTGTGGCTCTGAATGCAGGTCTGCGTTTCGCTATCCGTGAGGGTGGTCGTACCGTAGGTTCTGGTCAGATTACAGAGGTTTACGAAGATTAATATCAGTCCGAAATCCAATTAGGACAAACCTATAAAAGTTCCTGTATGCTGCATGGCTGCAGGAACTTTATCTACGGGAGTCTTTCAATGGTAGGAAAGCGGTCTCCAAAACCGTCAATGAGGGTTCGATTCCTTCCTCCCGTGCTAATAAATACAAATAGACATGAATAAGATAGTTAACTATTGTAAGGCTTGCTATGAAGAGTTAGCACACAAGACTACTTGGCCAACGAGACAGCAGTTGACACATTCGGCAATGGTAGTGTTGTCTGCTTCACTTGTTATTGCCTTGGTGGTTTTTGGCATGGACTCTGTATTCCGTTCTTTAATGAGTGCCATTTATCCTAATTAATAAATTAATCAAGGGTATTAGTCATGCAGGAAAAGGGTTTTAAATGGTATGCTGTGCGTGCCGTCAGCGGCAAGGAGGCTAAACTCAAGGAATATATTGAGAAGGAATGTTCTCATAACGAAGAGTTGGCAAAGCATGTTGCACAGGTTCTCCTGCCAATGGAAAAGCATGCAGTCCTGAAGAACGGCAAGCGTGTCATTAAGGAAAAGACTTCATTACCGGGTTATCTTTTTATAGAGGCAGAATTGGTGGGCGATACTGCGCACACTTTACGTTTTATGCCTAACTGTATGGGATTCCTCGGTGGTTTGGATAGTCCTACGCCTGTACGTCAGTCGGATATTAACCGCATGATAGGTGCTGCAGAGGAAACTGCACTGACTGAGGAAATGGATATCCCTTATTTCCAGGGAGAAACGATAAAGGTCACAGACGGACCTTTCAGCGGTTTCGCTGGAACAATCGAGGCGATAAATGAGGAAAAACGCACATTGAAGGTTGTTGTGAAGATCTTTGGAAGGGATACTCCAATGGAACTGAACTTCATGCAAGTAGAGAAAGAAGGATAAGAAGACTGAGGGTTTTTAAATATAATGCTTCCAAAAGACCCCTTTCTATATAAGTAAATAATTTAATTAATAACAACAAGATGGCTAAAGAAGTTGCTGGACAACTTAAGTTACAGATTAAGGGTGGCGCTGCCAATCCGTCTCCTCCAGTAGGACCTGCACTGGGTTCTAAGGGTATCAACATTATGGGCTTCTGTAAGGAGTTCAATGCACGTACTCAGGACAAGGCTGGCAAGGTACTCCCAGTTGTTATTACTTACTATGCAGACAAATCTTTCGACTTTGTCATCAAGACTTCTCCTGCTGCTGTACAGCTGAAGGAAGCTGCAAAGATTAAGTCTGGTTCTGCTTCTCCAAACCGTAAGAAGGTTGCCGAGATAACATGGGATCAGGTTAAGGCTATTGCTGAGGACAAGATGAAGGATCTTAACTGCTTTACCATTGAGTCTGCTATGAAGCAGGTTGCTGGTACAGCACGCAGTTTGGGTATCACCATCAAGGGTGACTTCCCTGCTTAATGCAAAGAAAGTGATAACAGTTGTGACTTCGTGTCCGCTGATTTATTTAACATTTCCGGGAGGCAAAACATTTGCCGTTAGAACCGAAAAAACTTCAAAAAAATGAGTAAACTGACAAAAAATCAAAAAGCAGTTGCTGACAAGGTAGAACAGGGTAAGCTGTACACCATCAACGAGGCTGCCGCTCTTGTAAAGGAGATTACCACAACGAAGTTCGACGCTTCTGTTGATGTTGACGTTCGTCTGGGTGTAGATCCTCGCAAGGCCAACCAAATGGTGCGTGGCGTTGTTTCCCTGCCAAACGGTACTGGTAAAGTTACACGTGTGCTCGCACTTGTGACAGCTGACCAGGAGGCTGCTGCTAAAGAGGCTGGTGCTGACTATGTTGGTCTTGATGAATACATCGAGAAGATCAAAGGTGGCTGGACAGACGTTGATGTCATCATCACTATGCCTTCATGCATGGGTAAGATTGGTCCTATCGGACGTATTCTCGGTCCACGTGGACTGATGCCAAACCCTAAGAGCGGTACCGTAACAATGGACGTTGCGAAAGCTGTGAAGGAAGTTAAGTCTGGTAAGATTGATTTTAAGGTTGACAAGACTGGTATTATTCACACTTCTATAGGTAAGGTATCTATGAGTGCTGAGGCTATTGCTGGTAATGCCAAGGAGTTCATCTCTACCGTTAACAAGCTCAAGCCTGCTGCTGCGAAGGGTACATACATCAAGAGTATCTTTATTTCAAGTACAATGAGTAAGGGTATCAAGATTGATCCTAAATCAGCTGAATAACTCTAAAAGTTTTTACAACAATGAAAAAGGAAGTAAAAGATACCATTATCTCACAGCTTGGCGAGCAGATTAAGGCCTATCCTCATTTCTACATTGTAGATGTGACTGGTCTGAATGCTCAGCAGACAAGTGATTTCCGTCGTGAAGCCTTCAATCAGAAGATCAAGACCGTAGTGGTTAAGAATAAGCTTCTCATTAAGGCTTTCGATGCGGCTGAGACTGATTTCTCTGAACTCTATCCAACTCTGAAGGGCAATACTGCTCTTATGTTCTGTGAGACAGCAAATGTTCCTGCAAAACTCTTGAAGAAGTACAAGGATGTTAATCCTACTTTGAAGGCTGCTTATGCAGAAGAGAGTTTCTTTGTAGGTGCAGATAAGTTGGCTGAACTTGCAGCACTGAAGAGCAAGAACGAACTTATTGCAGACGTTATTGCACTGCTCCAGTCTCCGGCAAAGAATGTTGTTTCCGGTCTTCAGTCTGGTGCTGGTACTATCCATGGTCTGCTTAAGACCCTTGGAGAACGTCCAGAGTAAAAAATTATCAATTAACAAAAAAGAAAAACAATTTAAATTTTAATAATCATGGCAGATATTAAAAAAATCGCTGAGGAACTCGTTAACCTCACCGTTAAAGAAGTAAATGAACTTGCACAGGTCCTGAAGGACGAGTATGGAATTGAGCCTGCTGCTGCAGCTGTTGCTGTTGCTGCTGGTCCAGCTGCTGGCGCTGCTGAGGCTGCTGCTGAGGAGAAGGATTCATTCGATGTAGTTCTCGCAGAAGTAGGTGCTAACAAGCTTGCAGTTGTTAAGGCTGTCAAGGAAGCTTGTGGTCTTGGTCTTAAGGACGCAAAGGATCTCGTTGACGGTGCTCCTGCTACCATCAAGGAGGGTATGCCAAAGGCTGAAGCTGAGAACCTGAAGAAGGCTATCGAAGAGGCTGGTGCTAAGATTGAGCTGAAGTAAAATTCAACATCCTCAGACTCACTCATCAATTAGAGTGAGTTTATAAAAAGAAATTTTTTAAAGGTTAGAATCTGTCAAGTAGATGGATTCTAATCTTTTCATATTTTATAGATAAAACAAATGACATCTAAGAAGGCAGAAAACAGAATCAATTTTGCTCGTGTGAAGAATCCGATGCCTTATCCGGATTTTCTTGACGTGCAGCTGAAATCCTTCCGCGAATTCCTGCAACTGGATACACCTCCTGAGGAGCGTAGGAAAGATGGTCTGTATAAGGTGTTCGCTGAGAACTTCCCTATAACAGATACTCGTAATAACTATGTACTCGAGTTCCTCGACTACTTTATTGACCCGCCACGCTATACCATAGAGGAGTGTCTAGAGTGTGGGTTGACATACAGCGTGCCTCTGAAGGCCAAGATGAAACTGTATTGTAACGATGAGGAGCATACTGATTTCGAGACAATTATCTCTGACGTATTCCTCGGAACAATACCTTACATGACCAATAACGGCACCTTTATTATCAATGGTGCTGAGCGTGTCGTGGTTTCACAGTTGCATCGTTCTCCCGGCGTATTCTTCGGTCAGGGCGTACATGCTAACGGATCAGTACTGTATTCTGCCCGTATTATTCCTTTCAAGGGTTCATGGATAGAGTTCGCAACAGATATAAACAACGTGATGTATGCATACATCGACCGTAAGAAGAAGTTGCCAGTTACAACTCTGCTCCGTGCCATCGGATATGAAAAGGATAAGGATATTCTGAACATCTTCGACCTTGCCGAAGAGGTTAAGGTTAATAAGAAGAATCTCACCCAGCTCGTAGGTCGCAAACTTGCTGCTCATATTATGAGAACATGGGCGGAGGATTTCGTAGATGAGGATACTGGTGAAGTAGTTTCTTTGGAGCGTAACGAAATCCTGATGCCACGTGAGACAGAGATTACGGAAGAAAATATCCAGGACATCCTTGACAGCGAGCAATCATCTATCCTTGTACATAAGGATGAAGAGACTGCAGCAAAGTATGATATCATTTTCAATACTCTTGCAAAGGATACAGCAAATTCAGAAAAAGAGGCAGTTTATTATATCTACCGTCAGTTGCGCAATGCAGACCCTGCAGATGAGGCAAGCGCACGTGAGGTGATACAGAATCTGTTCTTCTCTGATAAGAGATACGATTTGGGCGAGGTAGGACGCTATCGTATTAACAAGAAACTGAGCCTCAATACCAGTATGGATGTCCGTACTCTTACCAATGAGGACATTATTGAGATTATAAAATATCTCATAAACCTTATTAACAGTAATGCTACTGTTGATGATATTGACCACCTCTCCAACCGTCGTGTTCGTACCGTGGGTGAGCAGTTGGCAAATCAGTTCTCTATTGGCTTGAGTCGTATGAGCCGTACTATCCGCGAGCGTATGAACGTTCGTGACAATGAGGTATTCACTCCTGCCGATTTGATTAATGCAAAGACTATATCAAGCGTCATAAACTCATTCTTCGGTACCAACCCGTTGAGCCAGTTCATGGACCAGACAAACCCTCTTGCTGAGGTGACCCATAAGCGTCGTCTTTCAGCACTCGGTCCTGGCGGTCTGTCTCGTGAGCGTGCTGGCTTTGAGGTGCGTGACGTGCACTATACACACTATGGTCGTCTCTGTCCTATTGAGTCACCTGAAGGACCTAACATCGGTCTTATCTCGTCACTCTGTATGTATGCTCAGATTAACGACCTTGGATTTATTGAGACTCCATACCGTAAGGTTAAGGATAGCGTGGTTGATCTTGATAATGATCACGTTGTATATCTTACCGCAGAGGAGGAGGAGAACCATATTATCGGTCAGGGTAATGCTCCGCTGAACGATGACGGTACATTCATTAGAGCCGTTGTCAAGTGCCGTGAGAATGCCGACTTCCCTGTCGTGCCCCCATCACAGGTCGATCATATGGACGTATCTCCACAGCAGATAGCTTCTGTTTCGGCTGGTCTTATTCCTTTCTTGGAGCACGATGACGGTCACCGTGCACTGATGGGATGTAACATGATGCGTCAGGCTGTGCCTCTGCTTCACAATGATGCACCTATCGTTGGTACAGGTTTGGAGCGTCAGGTATGTGAGGACTCACGTACAATGATTACTGCTGAAGGTGAAGGAGTTATAGAATATGTTGATGCAACAACCATACGTATTCTCTATGACCGCACAGAAGACGAAGACTTCGTAAGCTTTGAGCCTGCAGTCAAGGAATATCGTATTCCGAAGTTCCGCCGCACGAACCAGAACATGGTTATCGACCTTCGTCCTATATGTGAAAAAGGTCAGCGTGTAAAAGCTGGTGATATTCTTACAGAGGGATATGCAACAGAGAACGGAGAACTGGCACTTGGCCGTAACCTTCTTGTCGCATACATGCCTTGGAAAGGTTACAACTATGAGGATGCAATCGTTCTTTCTGAGCGTATCGTTCGTGACGATGTGCTGACATCTGTTCATGTAGATGAGTATTCTCTTGACGTTCGTGAAACAAAGCGTGGTATGGAGGAACTCACAGCAGATATTCCTAATGTCTCAGAGGATGCAACAAAAGACCTTGATGAGAATGGTATCATTCGTATAGGTGCTCGTGTTGTACCTGGTGATATCATGATAGGTAAGATTTCTCCTAAGGGTGAGAGTGATCCTTCTCCAGAAGAGAAACTCCTGCGTGCTATCTTCGGTGACAAGGCCGGTGATGTAAAGGATTCTTCTCTCAAGGCTAATCCTTCTCTTTCAGGTGTTGTTATTGACAAGAAACTGTTCTCTCGTTCTGTCAAGACACGTGAGTCAAAGAAACAGGATAAGATTATCCTTGCAAAGATTGATCAGGAATATAAGGCTAAGACTGATGACCTGAAGGAAATCCTGATAGAGAAACTGATGACACTTACTAAGGGCAAGACTTGTCAGGGTATCAAGGATTATACTAATGCAGAGGTAATTACCAAAGGCAGCAAATTCACTCCTGCTATGCTCGCAAATCTTGAGTATGATGGTGTGCAGTCAAATAAGTGGACAGGTGATTCACATACTGACGCAATGATTCAGAAACTCATAATGAATTACATCAAGAAGTACAAGCAACTTGATGCAGAGCTCAAGCGTCAGAAGTTTGCTGTGACAATTGGTGATGACCTGCCAAGCGGTGTGCTTCAGATGGCTAAGGTATATATTGCCAAGAAACGTAAGATTGGTGTCGGTGATAAGCTTGCCGGCCGTCACGGTAACAAGGGTATTGTATCCAAGGTGGTACGTCAGGAGGATATGCCGTTCCTGGAGGACGGACGTCCTGTGGATCTTGTACTGAACCCATTGGGTGTGCCTTCACGTATGAATCTGGGACAGATTTTTGAAGCCGTGCTTGGTGCAGCAGGAAAGCGTTTGGGTGTTAAGTTTGCTACTCCTATTTTCGATGGTGCAAAACTTGAAGACCTCAACGAATGGACAGACAAGGCCGGACTGCCACGCTATTGTTCCACACACCTTTATGACGGTGAAACCGGTGAAATGTTCGACCAGCCGGCTACAGTGGGCGTAACATACTTCCTCAAACTCGGACACATGGTAGAGGATAAGATGCATGCACGTTCTATCGGCCCATACTCTCTTATTACACAGCAGCCGCTTGGTGGTAAGGCACAGTTTGGTGGTCAGCGTTTCGGAGAAATGGAGGTCTGGGCTATTGAGGCATTCGGCGCCAGCCATGTGCTGCAGGAGATTCTGACCGTGAAGTCTGATGATGTGACCGGACGCTCTAAGAGCTATGAGGCTATTGTCAAGGGTGACAACCTTCCAACGCCGGGAATACCAGAGTCTCTCAATGTGCTTCTCCATGAACTGCGTGGTCTTGGACTTAGTGTAACATTGGATTAATTTATTCAATTTGTCAATCTGTAAATACCTAGAATATGGCTTTTAAGAAAGAAAATAAAATAAAGAATAACTTCACCAAGATTACTATTGGTCTGGCTTCTCCAGAAGAAATTCTTGAGAATTCATATGGTGAGGTTACTAAGCCTGAAACCATAAACTACCGCACTTATAAGCCTGAGCGCGATGGTCTTTTCTGCGAGAAGATTTTTGGTCCTACTAAGGATTTTGAATGTGCTTGTGGAAAATATAAGCGTATCCGCTATAAGGGCATTGTCTGCGACCGTTGTGGTGTTGAGGTAACTGAAAAGAAGGTACGTCGTGAGCGTGCAGGACACATTGAACTTGTTGTTCCTGTTGCTCATATATGGTATTTCCGTTCTTTGCCAAATAAGATAGGATACCTTCTCGGTATACCTACAAAGAAACTGGAGAGTGTCATCTACTATGAGAGATATGTTGTTATCCAGCCTGGAAAACTTGCTGGTGCAAAGGATGAGAGCGGTGAGGAACTGAATGGCTCACATCGTCTTGATTTCATCACAGAGGAAGAGTATATCGACATAGTTGATAACCGCCTTGGTGCATCCAACTACAATCTTGAGGATAGCGATCCGAAGAAGTTCATTGCCAAGATGGGTGCTGTTGCAATCTATGAGCTTCTTGCTAACCTTGATTTGGACGCTCTATCATACGAGTTGCGCGATCAGGCAAGTAATGAGGGCTCTGTACAGCGTAAGACTGAGGCCCTGAAGCGTCTGCAGGTTGTCGAGGCTTTCCGTTCAAGTCGTGGAGAAGACGGTACAAAGAACCGTCCGGAATGGATGATTATGAAGATTCTTCCTGTCACACCACCGGAACTTCGTCCTCTCGTACCATTGGATGGTGGACGTTTCGCCACATCAGACCTTAATGACCTCTATCGTCGAGTTATTATACGTAATAACCGTCTGAAGAGGCTAATGGAAATTCATGCCCCAGAGGTTATTTTGCGTAATGAGAAGCGTATGCTTCAGGAGGCTGTTGATTCTCTCTTCGACAATTCTCGCAAGAGCAGTGCTGTTAAGAGCGAGAGCAATCGTCCGTTGAAGTCTCTCTCTGACTCTCTGAAGGGTAAGGCTGGACGTTTCCGTCAGAACCTTCTCGGTAAGCGTGTTGACTATTCTGCACGTTCCGTTATCGTCGTAGGTCCCGAACTGAATATGGGTGAGTGTGGCTTGCCGAAGCTTATGGCAGCAGAACTTTATAAGCCATTCATTATCCGCAAACTCATAGAGCGCGGTATAGTGAAGACTGTTAAGAGTGCAAAGCGTATTGTTGACCGCAGGGAGCCGATAATCTATGACATCCTTGAGAATGTCATGAAGGGACATCCTGTTCTCTTGAACCGTGCTCCAACACTTCACCGTCTTGGTATACAGGCTTTCCAGCCAAAACTCATTGAAGGAAAGGCTATTCAACTTCATCCATTGGCATGTACGGCGTTCAATGCTGACTTCGATGGTGACCAGATGGCTGTACACCTTCCATTGTCAAACGAGGCAATACTGGAAGCACAGTTGTTGATGCTTCAGAGCCATAACATTCTGAATCCTGCAAATGGTGCTCCTATTACCGTACCTTCACAGGATATGGTACTCGGACTTTACTACATCACAAAGATGCGTCCGGGAGCAAAGGGTGAAGGACTGACATTCTATGGTCCGGAAGAGGCTATCATTGCATATAACGAGAAACGCTGTGACCTCCATGCACCTGTTAAGGTGATGGTTAACGATATTGTTGAAGGAGAGCCTGTTCGCCACATGGTGGAGACTTCTGTTGGACGTGTTATCGTCAACAATATTATTCCTGATGAGGTGGGGTATGTAAATACCATCATTTCCAAGAAGTCACTTCGTGACATCATTCAGAATGTCATCAACCTCGTAGGTTTTGCCCGTGCATGTACATTCCTCGATGGAATCAAGAACTTGGGTTATCGTATGGCATATCTTGCCGGTCTTTCATTCAACCTTGATGATATCATCATTCCACCAGAGAAGGATGAACTTATCAATAAGGGTAATGAGGAGGTACAGCAGATTACCGATAACTATAACATGGGCTTTATCACAGATACCGAGCGTTACAATCAGGTTATTGATACATGGACACATGTCAACAATGATATAGGTAATATCCTGCTTAAGGAGATGACAGAGGCAGACCAGGGATTCAATGCCGTATTCATGATGCTTGACTCTGGTGCCCGTGGTTCTAAGGACCAGATTAAGCAGCTTTCAGGTATCCGTGGTCTGATGTCAAAGCCTCAGAAGGCTGGTGCTGATGATCGTCCTACCATTGAGAACCCGATTCTGTCGAACTTCAAGGAAGGTATGTCTGTGCTGGAGTACTTCATCGCATCTCACGGTGCGCGTAAGGGTCTGGCAGATACCGCTATGAAGACTGCCGATGCAGGTTATCTGACACGTCGTCTTGTTGACGTTTCTCACGATGTTATCATCAATGAGGATGACTGTGGTACTCTCCGTGGCCTCTCATGCTCGGCTTTGAAGAATGGTGATGATGTAATATCTTCTCTGTATGACCGTATTCTTGGTCGTGTCAGCGTTCATGACATCATCAATCCTCATACCAACAAGATTATCTGTCCTGCAGGCGAAGAGATTAACGAGGCTCGCGCTAAGGAGATAGAGGATGCTGGTATTGAAACTGTTGAGATACGTTCAGTACTTACTTGCGAAAGCCGTCAGGGTGTATGTAAGAAGTGTTATGGACGTAACCTTGCTACACAGCGCATGGTACAGAAGGGTGAGGCTGTCGGCGTCATCGCTGCACAGGCTATCGGTGAGCCAGGAACTCAGCTTACTCTGCGTACTTTCCACGCCGGTGGTATTGCCGGTAATGCTGCTGCCAATGCATCTGTAAAGTGCAGAGCGGTTGAGGCTAAGGTAGAGTTTGATGAGTTGCGTACTGTTCCTTTCATAGATAAGAGTGAGGGTGGAAGTGTAGAGTGCGAGATGGTAGTAAGCCGTCTGACGGAGTGCCGTTTCGTTGATACCAACACAGGTATTATACTCTCTAACGTTCCTGTTCCTTACGGTTCTTCTCTGTTCTTTAAGAACGGTGATATCGTCAAGAAGGGCGACATTATAGCACGATGGGATCCGTTTAATGCTGTCATCGTGTCTGAGTTCGGCGGCAAGGTACGTATCAAGGACTTCGTTGAAGGTGTTACCTATAAGGCTGAGACGGATGATTCTACTGGTATGACTGAGAAGATTATCATAGAATCAAAGGATCGCTCTATGATTCCTACTGTTGAAATCGTCGATGAGACTGGTCAGGTGGTAGCTACTTATAACCTGCCTGTTGATGGTCACGTAGTAGTTGAGAACGGTCAGAAGATTGCTACTGGTGAAACCGTAGTAAAGATTCCACGTACAGTAGGTCGTGCAGGTGATATCACCGGTGGTCTGCCACGTGTGACAGAGCTCTTCGAGGCACGTAACCCAAGCAACCCTGCTGTCGTATCAGAAATCGATGGCGAGGTAACAATGGGACCATTGAAGCGTGGTAACCGTGAGATAACCATTACGTCTAAGTCTGGTGAACAGCGTAAGTATCTTGTGCCATTGTCTAAGCAGTTGCTTGTTCAAGAACATGATGCCGTTCGTGCGGGTACACCTCTTTCTGCAGGTGTAATCACTCTGAATGATATTCTTCAGATCAGGGGTCTTACCGCTGTACAGGAGTATATCGTAAATGAGGTACAGGACGTATATCGTCTGCAGGGTGTGAAGATTAACGACAAGCACTTTGAGATTATTGTACGTCAGATGATGCGTAAGGTACAGATTAATGACCCAGGTGATACTATCTTCCTTGAGAGTGATGTTGTGGATAAGCTCGATTTCACCGAGGAGAACGATCGTATCTGGGGCAAGAAGGTTGTCATCGATGCTGGCGATTCTGAGAACTTCCATAAGGGACAGATTGTAAGTGCCCGCAAGCTTCGTGACGAGAATGCCTTCCTGCAGCGTCATGACCTCAAGAGGGTTACCGTACGTGATGCCGTTCCTGCTACATCTACACAGATACTGCAGGGTATCACACGTGCAGCCCTTCAGACGAAGAGCTTCATGTCTGCTGCATCGTTCCAGGAGACAACGAAAGTCCTGAACGAGGCTGCTGTACGTCGTAAGGTTGACTACTTACAGGGAATGAAGGAGAACGTTATCTGCGGACATCTGATTCCAGCTGGTACAGGTCTGCGCGAATTCGAAAAGATTATAGTAGGTTCGCGCGAAGAGATGGACCGCCGTTCAATGAGCCGTCAAAACGTTTTCGAATATAGAAACTAAGCTGTATTGACTACAGCTTAGCATTTATTTCGCTTTGAACTAATGCTGCCAGTTCCTCATAGGAGTTGGCGGCATTTGGTTTTATAAGGGGTAGGTATTCAACAGAGATATGATGTGGTGTAGGCAACATGCGGCCTCTTGGTAACGCATTGAAGGCACCCTTTATGCATACTGGCAGAATGGGCACATTCAACTCCTTTGACAGGATGGCAAATGTTTTGTGGAAAGTGTTCATTGCTCCATCGTGAGTGCGCTTTCCTTCTGGGAAGATGACGATGCTCTTTCCCTGCTTCAGTACCTCTGCCATTTTGAGTATGGAGTTCTTCAAGTTCTTGCGTTCCATCAGGATGATGTTGTGGCGGCCGGCAAAGCGTCTCCTTATTGAGCCTTGCACGTGTTCCTCTGTAGCATAGAAATAATATTCCCTTATCTGCTGTGCTGTCAAACCTGTTACAACCAGCGGACCATCAATAAAACTCTGATGATTAGGTGCCATGATAACAGGACCATGAGCAGGAATATTCTCTTTTCCGATTATTGTGAGGCGATTGTTAAACTTCAGATAGGATTTGAATAGCTTTGCAACAAGAATATGTGAAGAGGAAGTCGACGGCAGAACGAGATTACTGGATTCGCTTAGCATGATGTCGTGCCAGTTTATGGAACCAACATTTTTCTCTTCGTGTCGTTCTCCACTTTGTTGTTTGCATTTTTCTGCTATTGCAGCCATATCCTTAAATCCAGCCATTTCATCGGCATCTATAGTGATGCCAAATCTTTCTTCGATGAAGCTTTGCAGTCCGACTTTATCAAGGCTGTCGAAAGCCAGGTCTGTCTCTATGTGGCTGTTTGCCTTGATAGCGATATGTTTTTCCTCAAAGATATATTTTGCTATGACATCCAATTCCTTGTTATCTGGGAATTCAGGAACCTCTACCTTCTTTGGGGCAACATCGCCGCCTTTGTTCTCAAGAATGTCCTTGAGCTTGAATCTCTGTAGCTTTTCCAGTTTTGTTCTTGGAAGGTCTCCGTTGAAGATAAAGATATTCATTATCTTCTTATAGTTCTCTACGCTTCTGTTGTAGGGTTGTATGACGTTCTCCTTGATAAAATCCTCGGTTGCATCGGCCCTTTGCGGCACTATTATCGCCCAAAGCGCATCATCCTTCTCCGTAACAGCAGCCTCTTTTACGTAGGTGTCGTACTTCTCTAACTGGAATTCTATTTCGTTAGGCTGTACGTTCTTACCGTTTGACAGGACTATGATTTCCTTCTTTCTTCCTGTGATGGTGACTCTTCCTTCTTCGTCAAGACTTGCCAGGTCTCCTGTATGCAGGAAGCCGTCTTTGTCTATTACATCAGCAGTCTCTTCAGGTCGGTTGTAATATCCCAGCATTAGGTTCCTGCCTCGTGCACACAGTTCATCATCCACGATTTTCACCTCTACAGAAGGTAGCGGCTTTCCGCTGCAGCCAGGAATGTAGTCTCCAGGGCGTGTAAATGAGATGATAGGTGCAGTCTCAGTCATGCCGTAGCCTTCAAGCACTTCGAGGCCGAGGGTCTTAAGTCCGTTACCAATCTCCGTATCAAGGGCTGCACCACCTGATACGCAGTAATCCAAGTGTCCGCCCATCTTCTTGTGTACACTTTGGAAGATAAATCTTGAGAATGACTGATTGTTGACTGAAGCACACAGCGAGAAGAGTGCGCGAGTTATGAAACTTGCATCGATTTTCTTCTTTATACCATAATATAATGTCTGCCACAGGCGAGGCACACCAATCATGATGGCAATCTTGCCCTTGCACAGCATATTCATGATGTCAGGTCCTGAGAGGGTAGGGCATATTGCGACGCCTCCTCCTCTTGTGATGGGGGCAATGAGGCATCCCATCAGAGGCAGGATATGGTGTACAGGCAGCAGTATGAGAGTCCGTCGCTCCGTAGAGAAGATGGGGACTTCGTCGGCTACGCCGCTGATGTTAGCTTCCAGGTTGTCGTATGACAGCATCACACCCTTCGGAGAACCAGTAGTGCCTGATGTGTAAATAATGAGGCAGGGCTTGTCTTTGTCGCCTTCAAAAACCATTTCTTTAATTGCCTCCGGCTGAGAGTTGCCTGCGCTCTTGTCTTCCAGATTCATCAAAGCCATCTCATGTCCCACCTGTGCTATGGCCTCTTTTGCTACTTCGGCAGTATTCTCTGATACCCAGATGGCACTCGGCGTGCAGTCTTTGATGATGTATGCAAGATCGCTGACGGTGCTTGTAGCATCAACAGGAACGGCGATAAGGTGTTTCTTCCAGATGCCGAAGAAAGCGTATATCCATTCTTCCCTGTTCTCTGAGAAGATGATAATCCTTTCAGCATATTTGTCAGCGGTGTCCTTCTGGCTTGCTGCTGTTTCTTTACTTATGTTCAATTTCTCCGCATACTCAGTTATGCGTTGCATCATCTCAGCATAACTCACTTCATGCTCTGGAGTGATAATTGCCGCCTTGTGGAAATCCTTTATCGTCATTGTTATTGAAAAATATTTTTGCAAAAGTACGATTAAATTGTGATAAATGCAAGAAAAAATCAAAAAAATCTCCGCCAAAGGATTTCTGACGGAGAAATAAGCCCATTTTAAAGCCTCAATAAATAATTGTACATAATAGCTAATGTAATTAATTCTGACCAACGATGATGTTGATAATCTCCTGGATGTCAGTACCATTTACTTTACCATCCTTATTTACATCAGCATTCTCGTCAAACTCACCAGCAACAATGAAGTTGATGACAGCCTGGATGTCAGTACCGTTTACGATTCCGTCACCGTTAACGTCGCCCTCGATGCCTATCGGATATTCTTCGCGTGAGTAGTCGCTATTGTTTGTCAGGTACATATCATCTACCATGATATTCTGGCTGCCATTGCCCCAGAAGCTGACGATGCGAATGTTCTTGGTGTCGAGAGGCTGTCCCTTCTTGTCGCTGTCGTTGGTGTATTTTGCTGTTTCCAGATTCAGGACAATCTGTTTTTTTGTTGAGAAGTCAGAGGTGCTGCAGCATGGCGACCAGATACTATTCTCTGTGAAGATATTCAGGTGGCTATTGCTACTTGCTACCTTAAGCTTTATGACGAGGTATTTGTAACCAGACATGTCAACACCGTTTGGATATACCCATCCCATCTGTCCGTATTGTGATGGTTTGAAGGTATGGGTTTTCTCCCAATATGTGCCTTCTCCGTAGAGGTTTTTCTTGATGTACTTTGCCCCAAATGGGAAGAAAGCAGAGTTTACTGTGAATGATGCTTCCTTAGTGTTGCCCAATGGGTCGGTATATTTGGCTGTGACGTTAGCCTTACCATCTTTCACACCCTTTATCTGTCCGTCCTCTATGGCAACTACGTCGCTGTTTGCTTCATACTCGGACATTGAACCCACATAGGCTGTGTGGCCATAGCGGTATGTTGCAGTCAGCTTGGGACTGCTGCTATTGCCAATCATCAACTCTACATTCTCATCTGCAACTTCCAGTTTCTCTACAGTGAGCATATCCTCGCCGTATTCCATAATATCAGCATGTGGCCAATCTACATTATAGTAATCAGCATACCAGTCCATGCAGGCTTTGCCACAGGCCTCTTCCAAGCCGTTAAAGGCTGGTTTCACAGCATTACTGTTCAGGTAGGCATCGATGTCGATGAGACATCCTGTGCCTGAGAGAGTCATGGAGATATTGCCATAGTGGTCGATATTAGCCTTGTAGGCTGCTCCCCATTTTGATGTAGAGCCAGTAGCCCATGTGCCATAGTTTGGCTCCACCCAGTTGCCGTGCTCGTCATAGTGACCTTCGGCATCGGGGTTCACAGGACTCCAATCGACCTCAGTGATGATGACAGGAGCTGTATCAACCACTGGCACCTGATTGTGGAAGTTGGTTATCTTGGTCTGTGGGTCAGGATTGTTATCGCTGCTGCCATACCATCCGCAGTAGTCGTGAACGGCATAGCCGATGTTATAACCCTCGATGGGGTAGGTGGCATAGCTTGTATAGTTAGACTGCCAGCCTGTGCCTGGAATCCAGATAATGCCTGTGAATCCGTTGGCGCGAATCTTTTCTACAATGGGCTGGAAATAGTCGTACAGAGCCTTAGGATCGTCTTGATTGTTGGCATTCTTCAGATTTACAGGCTCGTTAGCCAGCTCGAGGCTTATCTGACCTGCATATTTCTTGATGTTGGCATTACTTGATACGATGTCCCACACGGTCATCAGATATTGCTGATAGTAGTCGCCCACCTTAAGGTTTGGAGGACATACGCCAGGAGGGCGCACTACGACATACATACCATGATTCATAGCCTTCTGCATCAGCGGCCAATAGAGAGCCGTAAGGTAGGACCTCAGACGTGAAGGGTTGAACTTGCTTATGTCGGCCTCGGACGTTGCTTCAGCAGGCTGGTCGGCTGCACCAGGGTATGTATAGCTGTTGCTTGGGTCATTTGTCCATGCTGGGTCAAGATGCAGGCGGAATACGTTACACTTGGCTTTCTCCAAGGCAGTGAGTATCCTTTCAAAGTAATTCTTACATTTGGTGACGCCTGTTGAGTTATATCCTACGCCTGAGCCATCCCAGGGAGACCCCCATCGCCAGCCATTGAAAAACATATTCGGAGTGTCCATCACACCATGCAGCACCACGTGGTTGCCTTCCTGATCTGCGAGCCATTTGCCCTCAACGTGGAGCGTTGGCAGCGGCTTTACACCCTGTGCCCATGATAATGTGGCAAAGAGACATACCGCGAAACAAACATACAGTCTTTTCATGAATTTTTTTGGTTTTATATTATATCTGGGTGCAAAGATAAGAAGATTTTTACAACACTCCATTATTTTTTATTACATTTATCTTTCAAAATATAA
This sequence comes from uncultured Prevotellaceae bacterium, assembly GCA_902774795.1. Lineage (GTDB taxonomy): Bacteria > Bacteroidota > Bacteroidia > Bacteroidales > Bacteroidaceae > Prevotella. Next base: position 38,174 of record CACYKA010000013.1, read on the forward strand.
CATACCGCCTTTATTTAACATAAAATAGGTGTTTGCATTATCTTTCCCCCTATGAATTTTTTATTTTCTCTTCGAGATATTTTTCTTTTCCTCTAGGGGAATTTTATGTTTCCAGTGCAGAAACTACTGTACGCGGTGCAGAAACTACTGTCCTCGGTGCAGAAACATAAGTTCGCGGTGCGGAAATACAAAAAACATAAGGGGCTAAAAAAATTTTCTTCGCTGTTTTCTTGCATTTCTCATAACTTAATTGTAACTTTGCACGCGATTTACACATTATTTATATATAAGAGCATAGAATTTTCGTCATGAGTGTACTTAGTGCTTTGCTTTTGTCGTTTGTCATTAACGTTATGAATCCGATGGGTTCAGAACGCTTCGTTCCAGAGATGGTGGAGGTTAGCTTGCCGCAGGATGCTACGGCAAAGCAATACGTTGTGACTGACGAGAAGGGCGACACCCTGCCTTCGCAGGTTACTTACGACGGTAAGCTCATATTCCCTTGTCCTACGCTGAAGGCCAAAGGAAAGGCAAAGTTCTTCGCACAAGAGGGTGGGGCAGACAAGGCGTTCAAGAGCGAGGTATTCGGAAGAAACTTCCCTGAGCGCGACGGCGACTTCTCATTTGAGAACGACAGAGTGGCATATCGCCTCTATGGTCCTGGCTCAAAAGGGATATATGGCTACGACATCTTCAGCAAGCGCACCAGCAACCTGTATCTTGAGAAGCTCTACAAGTTGCAATGTGACAATGAGGTTCACTCCATGCGTGCAAAGCTGTCAAGGCTGGGCCGTCAGGACCTTGCTGACAAGATGTATAACGAGGTGTTCTCGTATCATGTAGATCATGGTGAGGGAATGGACCAGTATGATGTAGGTAAGACTCTCGGTGGCGGAGCAATTGCATACAAGGGCAGCGACGGAAAACTGGAGTTTCAGGAGTCGTTCAAGACTGCTGAGGTACTCGACAACGGTCCTCTACGCCTGACAGTCCGTCTGACATACGCCAACGAGGTGCGCACACTCTCCATAGATGCTCATAGCAACATGGTGAAGTCTGTAATAGAGGCAAAAAAACCGTTTGTTGCAGGCATAGTGATGCATAACAGCGACAACAAAAATGCTGAGGAAGAAGGCTTCATAGCATACGAAGACAAGGACGGCATACAGATTGCCTGCCTCGCTCCAAAAGGTAAGACAAGCAAGGAACAGGGACATCTGCTCATAGCTCCAGCTTCTGATACATACTATTTCGGTTCGGCCTGGGCACGATATGATGGCGATGGAATCACCAGTTTTGATGCTTGGCTTGAATATCTCAGGAAATACCTGACACAAATTCAGAATCCGTTAAAGACAAAGATAAAATAAGGTAAAAAAAAGATTATGGCAGAAACATTAGAAATCAAGGAACTCGACAATGTCGTGGTTCGTTTTTCAGGAGACTCCGGCGACGGCATGCAGCTGGCCGGAAACATCTTCTCTACGGTATCAGCCACAGTAGGTAACAGCATTTCTACCTTCCCTGACTATCCTGCAGACATCCGCGCCCCGCAAGGTTCGCTGACTGGTGTGTCAGGATTCCAGGTACACATAGGTGCTGACGTGGTTTATACCCCAGGAGACCAGTGTGATGTGCTGGTGGCAATGAATGCCGCAGCTCTGAAGACTCAGTACAGGTATGCTAAGCCTGGAGCAACTATCATCATCGATACTGACTCCTTTGGTCAGACAGATCTGGATAAGGCACAGTTCAAGACTACTGACTACCTCGGTGAAATGGGCATAGATCCAGACCGCGTCATAGCTTGTCCTATCACAACGATGGTGAAGGATACCCTTGCTGACTCAGGCATGGACAACAAGGCAATGCTCAAGTGTAGGAATATGTTCGCTTTGGGACTCGTCTGCTGGCTCTTCAGCCGCGACCTGAACCTGGTGTTCAACTTCCTGAGAGAGAAGTTTGCCAAGAAGCCTGCTATCGCTGAGGCTAATATCAAGGTTATTCAGGCTGGTTATGACTATGGTCACAATACCCATTCGTCTGCAACAAACGTATATCGCATAGAGTCTAAGCAGAAAGTACCTGGACGCTATATGGATATTACTGGTAACAAGGCTACGGCATACGGTTTCATCGCTGCTGCTGAGAAGGCAGGCCTGAAGCTGTATCTGGGTTCTTATCCTATCACTCCTGCTACAGATGTGCTCCATGAACTCTCAAAGCATAAGAGTCTTGGTGTTACTACTGTACAGTGTGAGGACGAGATAGCTGGGTGTGCAAGTTCAGTAGGTGCTGCATTTGGTGGTGCGCTGGCTGTTACAAGTACTTCCGGTCCTGGCATCTGCCTAAAGTCTGAGGCTATGAACCTGGCTGTTATTATGGAGTTGCCACTCGTTGTTCTTGACGTTCAGCGTGGCGGACCTGCAACAGGACTGCCTACAAAGTCTGAGCAGACAGACCTTCTGCAGGTTCTCTTTGGAAGAAATGGTGAGTCTCCGATGCCTGTCATCGCTGCTCTATCACCAGTGGATTGCTTCAATGCTGCATACGATGCATCAAAGATGGCTCTGGAGCATATGACACCAGTTGTTCTGCTTACAGATGCTTTCATAGCAAACGGCTCAGGCGCATTCAAACTGCCTGATCTGGAAAAAATGGATCCTATCAATCCTCCTTATGTGCCTGAAGAGATGAAGGGTACTTGGACACCATATATGCGTGCAGAGAATGGCACTCGCTACTGGGCTGTGCCTGGACGCGAAGGATTCCAGCATATCCTCGGTGGATTGGAGAAAGATGACAAGACGGGCGCTATCTCAACAGCTCCAGAGAACCACGACCTGATGACTCGCAAGCGTCAGGCAAAGATTGAAAATATCGTGGTGCCAGACCTTCAGGTGGTGGGTGATGTTGATGATGCAGACCTGCTGATTGTAAGCTTCGGTTCTACATACGGACACTTGCATGCTGCTATGGACGAGATGCGTCAGCAGGGCAAGAAGGTGGCTCTCGCACAGTTCCGTTATCTCAATCCGCTGCCAAAGAATACTGCTGAGGTACTCATGAAGTACAAGAAGGTTGTTGTGGCAGAGCAGAATATGGGACAGCTGGCAGGCTATCTGCGTATGAAGGTTGACGGATTCGTTCCAGCACAGTTCAATCAGGTCAAAGGTCAGCCATTCGTAGTCAATGAGTTGGTTGAGGCCTTTAATGCATTAATAAAGTAAAAAGAAAGGAACAAGATATGGAATTTACTGCACAAGATTATAAAAAAGGTCAGCCTCGCTGGTGTCCTGGCTGTGGTGACCATTTCTTCCTCGCATCTCTCCATAAGGCATGTGCGGAGATTGGCGTAGCACCTTGGAATATTGCAGTTATCTCTGGTATTGGCTGTTCTTCACGTCTGCCACACTATATGGCTACATACGGAATGAACACCATACACGGACGTGCAGCTGCCATAGCTACAGGATGTAAGATTGCTAACCCTGACCTCACCGTTTGGCAGATATCAGGTGACGGCGACGGACTTGCCATTGGTGGTAACCACTTCATCCATGCTAACAGACGTAACATAAACCTCAATATGATTCTTCTGAACAACCGTATCTATGGTCTTACGAAGGGTCAGTATTCTCCTACTTCACCACGTGGCTTCGTGTCTAAGTCAAGCCCTTACGGTACAGTAGAAGATCCTTTCCGCCCAGCAGAGCTCTGCTTTGGTGCTCGCGGACACTTCTTCGCTCGTACTGTTGCTACTGACGGTGCTCATACCGTAGAAGTGCTGAAGGCCGCTAATGCCCACAAGGGGGCCAGCGTTACAGAGGTACTGCAGAATTGTGTCATCTTCAACGATGGTACGCATGCTGCCGTATATAATAAGGCTGGACGTGCTGAAAACGCCATTTACGTTGAGCACGGAAAACCACTCGTATTTGGTGTTGAGAATGAGTTTGGCCTCGTACAGGATGGCTTCGGAGTGAAGAAAGTAAGGTTAGGCGACGCAAAGCCAGATGGCGGCGTGTGGTCTATTGACGACATCCTCGTTCACGATGCACATTGTGAGGATAATACCCTGCAGCTGAAGCTGGCTTTGATGGGAGTCAATGACGGCTTGCCTGTAGCTCTTGGTGTTATCAGGGATGTTGATGCTCCTACATATGATGACTCTGTTGCTGCTCAGATAGAGGAGGTTAAGGCTGCGAAGAAGTATCATAACTTCGCGGAGCTGCTGGAGACAAACGATATCTGGACGGTAGAGTAAGAAAGACTCAAAAAGCTCCGCAATCGGAGCTCAGTGCATAAAAAGAAAATTGCCCAGCCGAAAGGTTGGGCAATTTCTGTTTATCTATCCCTATATATTATATATAAGGTATAAGAGAGGGATTAGAACTTATAGTCTAAGCCCACACCTATTACATGATTAGTACGGCTATATATCTTATCTGCAGTATAAGGAGTTCCATAAGCTTTTTCGAGGTGCTTCTTGTAATCGCTGTAGAGCGAGCAGAAATAGCTTGCGTTGAGGCGCATCTTTTCGTTGATGTTCCATGCTCCGCCAAGACCAAGCGACCAACTGTCGCAAGCGAATGAGGTGTTCTGCTGATAATCATCAGTAAGTCCATAGTCAGTACGCTGACCACCACAGCTTATGGTAAACTTCTTGTTGATGTCATACTCCACTCCGGCAAGTACCTCGTATGTGCCATGAGAGAGCGTCTCCTGACGCTTGCCACCCATCTTTGCATTCTTGTCATCGAAGAAGTGGAATTCTGCAGCAGCACGAAGACGTGGGGTGAAATCATAACCTACAGCAGCAACGAAGAGTGCAGGCATGTCGTAGCGTGTCTCCTCATCAGGCAGATAAGCTGCCACTTTACCTGCCATATCGCCAAGAGCAGTTTGTGAGAGTGCAGCAATAGTTTGTTCAGTGCCCATTTTCTCTGCCATAGCCTTTACATCAACAACATTGCCTGATGCGCCGATAAGGAGGGTGCGTGTGTCGTTCTTAGGATTAATCTTAGTGCGGAACTCATAGCGTAAGGCAACGGTCCACTTATTCTTGTGGAAGTCAAGGCTGATAAGAGGAGCAAATCCCCATCCACGCTGTAAGCAGTCGAGTTGAAGGTCCATCAGAGGAGTGGTGCCCACCATAGTTGCTATCTTCTGACCTGGTATAGCAGTAACATGTCCCCTGTAGTAGCCATCATAGTAATTGGCACGGAAACCTACTGCTGCTGAGAGGAAGTCAAAGAACTTATAGGTGAAGTTTACCTGGCCGCCATAGATATATTGCTTGCCTTTCATAGAAGAATCAAGGGTAAAGTCGCGAGCGAGCGCATCAGCCTGAGCAGCATAAGGGGTAGCTGCTATCTTCTGGAAGAGGGTTGAATATATCTTTGCAGTAACAGGAACGTTGAACATTGGAACACCTTCATCATACTCCACGAAACCACCACTACCTACGATGCCTATCATGGTAGATATTGCCCAACGGTCTTTCTTATAAGAAGCGAAAAGGGCTGGTACGATGGGTGCTGATGCTTTACCATTATACTTCTTGTGAAAGGTTTCGCCAGGATTTCCCACTAAAGGGTTTGCAAGGAAGTTGTCGATGTTAATCTCGACGTCGCGGTTCTGCCAAGGTTTCTGGAAATTGATGGAAAGCTGCCATCCTTCGTGTCCCCATGCAAGACCTGCAGGGTTGGAGTAAGCAGCATCAATCTCTGTCGTAGCGCCACGTGCAAACATGCGGTCAAAGGCAATGTGATAGTTTGTGTTGGTCATAAGACCTCCGGCACTTGCAATACTTGTGAAGCCAAGTAAAGCAACAATCATTGTGCAGAGTTTTTTCATAATTTTTTTGTTTATTGAAAAAAAAATGTACAAGGCCTAATCCAAGACCTCGTACTTACTATGTTGACTCTTATATTCAGGTACTACTTCCTTCATCTTCTTCACGATAGCCATATCGTCATACAGCAGAGCCAGTTTGAACAGTTCCTCTTCGTTCTTGAGAGCCTGCTCATACGGATACTCACGTACTTTGGCTATCTTAATCTTCGGATGAATGGTTGGTTTTGTCTGCTCTTCATCGTTGAGCAGTTCTTCATACAACTTCTCTCCGTCGCGCAATCCTGTGTATTTTATCTCCACATCTTTTGCTCCGGAAAGGTCTATCATTCGCTGTGCAAGGTCTGCAATGCGTACTGGCTTTCCCATATCGAAGATGTAAATCTCACCGCCTTTGCCCATAGTGCCTGCCTCAAGAACAAGTTGACATGCCTCTGGTATGAGCATGAAGTAGCGTATGATGTCTGGATGTGTCACTGTCAGCGGACCTCCCTTCTTGAGTTGTTGTCTGAACAGCGGTATTACGGAGCCGTTTGAACCAAGGACATTGCCAAAACGTGTGGTAATGAACTGTGTGCCCTTCTGGTGGGCGTTCAGCGCCTGACAATAAATCTCGCAGATACGCTTGCTGCATCCCATAACGTTCGTTGGGTTGACAGCCTTGTCTGTTGAAATCATGACAAACTTCTTTGTGCCATATTTGACAGCAAGGTCTGCTATGATGCGTGTGCCATATACATTATTGGTAATGGCGACACCAGGATTGTTCTCCATCATCGGAACGTGCTTGTAGGCAGCAGCGTGGAAGACGTATTCTGGTTTATAGTGCTCGAATACATACTCCATAAGAACAGAGGCACAGATGCTTCCTACGATTGTCTCGCACGGGATGTCAGAATATTTCCGATTCATGTAGAGGCGCACATCGTGCATTGGAGTCTCTGCCTGATCAACAAGAATGAGATTCGCTGGCTTGAACTTTGCTATCTGGTGAACCATCTCGCTTCCGATGGAGCCTGCGGCACCAGTAATGAGGATTGTTTTTCCCTTGAGCATCTCGCCGATAGCTGTGGTATCAATGACAATCTTTTCTCGTGGCAGCAAGTCCTCAACCTCGACATCCTTAAGTTGTTCCTGTTTAATATCTTTCGTAGGATCCCACTCTTCTTCCTGGATCATCATCAGGATCTTTATCTGCGCCTTGATGAGTTTGTTTACCAGTTCTTCGTTTTCGCGGAAGTTATCTACCTGAAGCGGGCTGACAATAATGGCGCTTATGCCTGCTTTCCGGAGATGCTGTATGATGTGTGGTCCTGCTCGGCGTACTTTCTTGCCCATAAGGTACTTGCTGTTGAGTGAACCGTCAGGACTGATAAAGCCGCCTATTTCGTACTTGGAATTAGGATTCTTCAGTAAGGCCTGTGCAATGGATAGGCCACCTTCCTTGACACCATAAATAGCAACCTTTTGGCGATTCCTTGTTACCTGTACTACCTCATACAGATACTTTATTATAATTCGTAAAGCCCATTGTCCGAAAAGTGCGAGGAGGAACATTACAACGAACGTAAGGCGTCGGGTGCTATGTATGATGGAACCATACGTCATGAGTTCCCTTATAATCAATACTAGTATGAATCCTACCATCAGCGCAAAAGCCTGTCTCATCATGTCGATGGTGCTGCTGTAGCGCATGATGCCAGAATAAGTATGGAACAATCTCATGCCGATGATGAAGAACGGCAGAGTCAGGCACCATGTTCGCAAGATATACCAGAAATTATTTGTCAGGGAGTTTTCTCCTTGGACGAAATAAGTGGCTAGTATTCCTGCAAACACAATAATGATACAGTCGATAGCCAAGACGCACCAATAGGGCAGGGTATTCTTAGAAAAATACCATGAGGCTAATCTTCGGATATGTTCTTTATAGTTTGGCATAAATGTCTTTCTAATAAAATTCGCGGCAAAGATACTTATTTTTTATAATATATGCAAGAAAAATTTTAAAATATCCTAAAAAGAGGTAAAAAGGACAAAGAAAAAGCCTCCAAAATGCTCTTTTTAGTACATATCTGTGTACAATTTGTCCGCCTATGAATGCAATTTTGTCCGCCTAGGAATTATTTTTCCCTAACTGGGAAGAAAATGTTTTCTGCCTAGGGAACAAATTTTTCATAGTTATGCAGCAAATTTTTGTTTCCCTTAAGGGTTGCAATTTTTATCCTTAGGGATTACAAATTTTTCCCCTAACACACATCGTGCTGTTTCTCCTCCTGATTTTTACCTCTCTTCTCTCTTTTTGTCTTTTTGGCAGGATTAAAAAGTGCACAAAAATGTTAAAAAACCGTAAAATCAGTATTGTTAAGGGTAGAAAAGAATGTATTTCTTTTGCCATGTTTAATATATTTCGTACCTTTGCAGCCGCAAATTTATGGCCTCTACCCGAATAATACCGCTTGGCAAGCCGTGTTTTTGCAGGTGCGACCTTGGAAAAGAGCTCCTCGGTTAGCATCGCCTTATGCTGTAAACATCATTAATATATAATAAAGTATAAACAAAAAAGATTAAAAAAATGCCTACAATTCAACAATTGGTAAGAAAAGGCAGGAAGGTACTTGTAGACAAGAGCAAGTCACCAGCTTTGGACTCATGTCCACAGCGTCGTGGGGTGTGCGTGCGTGTGTATACAACTACCCCTAAGAAGCCTAACTCGGCTATGCGTAAGGTAGCCCGTGTTCGACTGACGAACACAAAAGAAGTGAACTCATACATACCTGGAGAAGGACACAACTTGCAGGAACACTCAATCGTTCTTGTACGTGGTGGTCGTGTAAAAGACCTTCCAGGTGTACGTTATCACATCGTACGTGGAACACTCGATACAGCAGGTGTTGCTTCACGTACACAGCGTCGCTCTAAGTACGGAGCAAAGAGGCCTAAGGCTGCTAAGAAGTAAAAATCAGGAAGCCAAAGGTAAAAAGAAAACAAAGGTTGAGTAAATGACCCGTGAAGGGCATTGAAGCCGAAGTTAGACCGAAAGGTCAGAGAAAACAACCAAGAAAATTTTAAAGCTAAAAATGAGAAAAGCAAAACCAAAGAAAAGGGTAGTTCTACCAGATCCCGTTTACAATGACAAGAAAGTGTCAAAGTTTGTAAACCACCTGATGTACGATGGCAAGAAGAATACATCTTATGAGATTTTCTATGCTGCTATCAACACAGTTGGTGAGAAGATGAAGAGTGAAGAAAAGCCTGCACTGGATATATGGAAGCAGGCTCTTGATAATGTTACTCCACACGTTGAGGTTAAGAGCCGTCGTATCGGTGGTGCAACATTCCAGGTGCCAACAGAAATCCGTCCTGACCGCAGGGAATCAATCTCTATGAAGAATCTTATCTCGTTCGCTCGTAAGCGTGGCGGTAAGGGTATGGCAGAAAAACTCGCAGCGGAGATTATGGATGCATACAACAACCAGGGTGGTGCCTTCAAGCGTAAGGAAGATATGCATCGCATGGCTGAGGCTAACCGTGCTTTTGCACATTTCCGTTTCTAATCGTTAAAGTAACAAATAAGAGAAATGGCAAAACACGATCTTCATTTGACAAGAAACATCGGTATCATGGCTCATATTGATGCCGGTAAGACAACAACTTCCGAGCGTATCCTTTTCTATACTGGTAAGACTCACAAGATTGGTGAGGTACATGAGGGTGCTGCTACAATGGACTGGATGGAACAGGAGCAGGAGCGTGGTATCACAATCACCTCTGCTGCAACAACCTGTTTCTGGAAGTATAACGACAAGCAGTATAAGATTAATCTTATCGATACTCCGGGACACGTGGACTTCACCGCTGAGGTAGAGCGTTCACTCCGTGTGCTGGACGGCGCTGTGGCTACCTACTGTGCAGTAGGTGGTGTTGAGCCTCAGTCAGAGACTGTATGGCGTCAGGCTGACAAGTACGAAGTACCACGTATCGGCTATGTAAACAAGATGGACCGCTCTGGTGCCAACTTCTTCGATGTTGTGCAGCAGATGAAGGATGTGCTGGGTGCTAATCCTGTACCTCTCTGCGTTCCTATCGGTGCAGAAGAAACCTTCAAGGGTCTCGTTGACCTCGTTAAGATGAAGGCTATTCTGTGGCATGATGAGACAATGGGTGCTGACTATGACGTTGAAGAGATTCCTGCAGACCTCGTTGACGAGTGCAACGAATGGCGTGAGAAGCTCCTTGAGTCTGCAGCAAACTTCGATGAGGCTCTCATGGAGAAGTACTTCGAGGATCCATCAACCATCACAGAGGAAGAGATTATCGCTGCTATCCGTAAGGGTACACTTGCTCTCGAATGCGTGCCAATGCTCTGCGGTTCTTCTTTCAAGAACAAGGGCGTACAGACAATGCTCGACTACGTTTGTGCACTGCTTCCTTCACCACTGGATAATCCAGAGGTAATAGGTACAGAGCCAGGCGACGAGTCTGTAGAGGTTAAGTTCGAGGCAAAGGAGGATGCTCCTACAGCAGCTCTCGCATTCAAGATTGCAACAGACCCATATGTAGGCCGTCTCGTATTCTTCCGCGTTTATTCTGGTAAGATTGAGGCTGGTTCATATGTGTATAACCCACGTTCTGGCAAGAAGGAGCGTATCAGCCGTCTGTTCCAGATGCACTCAAACAAGCAGAACCCTGTTGACGAAATTGCTGCAGGTGATATCGGTTCAGGCGTAGGCTTCAAGGATATCCGTACAGGTGATACCCTCTGCGATGAGGATCATCAGATAGTACTTGAGTCTATGACATTCCCTGATACTGTGATCTCTATCGCAGTAGAGCCAAAGTCACAGGCTGACATCGCTAAGCTCGATAACGGTCTTGCTAAGCTTGCTGAGGAAGATCCTACATTCACAGTTCGTACTGACGAGCAGAGCGGACAGACAGTCATCAGCGGTATGGGTGAGCTTCACCTCGATATCATTATTGACCGTCTGAAGCGTGAGTTCAAGGTCGAATGTAACCAGGGTAAGCCACAGGTTAACTATAAAGAGGCTATCACCAAGGAGGTTAACCTCCGTGAGGTTTACAAGAAGCAGTCAGGTGGTCGTGGTAAGTTCGCTGATATCATCGTTAACATCGGTCCTAAGGATGAGGATTACAAGGAAGGCGATCTGCAGTTCATCAATGAGGTGAAGGGTGGTAATGTGCCTAAGGAGTTCATTCCTGCTGTCCAGAAGGGCTTTGAGGATTGCCTCAAGAATGGTGTTCTCGGTGGTTATCCTGTTACTGGTCTGAAGGTTACCCTCATCGATGGTAGCTTCCACCCAGTTGACTCTGACCAGCTGTCATTCGAACTTGCTGCTCGCAACGCCTTCAAGAATGCTTGTCCTAAGGCAGGTCCTTGTCTGATGGAGCCTATCATGAAGGTAGAGGTCGTTACACCTGAAGAGAATATGGGTGACGTAATCGGTGACCTCAACAAGCGTCGTGGTATGGTACAGGGTATGGATGACGCCCGTTCAGGAGCGAAGGTGGTTAAGGCTATGGTTCCACTGGCTGAGATGTTCGGCTATGTAACAGCATTGCGTACCATCACTTCTGGTCGTGCTACTTCTTCTATGGAGTATGATCACCATGAGCCAGTATCAAGCTCAATCGCTAAGACAATATTGGAAGAGAACGGCGGTCGTGCTGACCTCGTATAATAAATAAGGTGCCCGTGAGCAAATGACTCTTTACGGGCACCCACTTAATAAACAAATAAAAACAAAATTAATTAGAATTCAATTATGAGTCAAAAAATCCGCATCAAGCTGAAGTCTTACGACCACACACTGGTTGACAAGTCAGCTGAGAAAATCGTCAAGGCCGTGAAGGCTACTGGCGCTATCGTAAGTGGTCCTATTCCACTCCCAACACACAAGCGCATCTACACAGTCAACCGTTCAACCTTCGTAAACAAGAAGGCTCGTGAGCAGTTCCAGCTGTCTGACTACAAGCGTCTGATCGACATCTACAGCTCAACAACAAAGACTGTTGACGCACTGATGAAGCTCGATCTTCCTTCAGGTGTAGAAGTAGAAATCAAAGTCTAGTTAAAAAGAATTACAAGGAATAAATTTTAAAATTTAATTGAAATGCCAGGATTAATTGGAAGAAAAATCGGAATGACATCCGTTTTCAGTGCCGACGGCAAGAATACGCCGTGCACTGTTATCGAAGCTGGTCCTTGTGTTGTAACCCAGGTAAAGACCGTTGAAAAGGACGGTTATGCCGCATATCAGCTTGGCTTCGGCGAGCGTAAGGAGTCTCGTACTACCAAGCCAATGATGGGAGCCTTCAAGAAGGCAGGCACAACACCAAAGCAGCACTTGGCCGAGTTCAAGTTCGACGAGGAGAAGAACCTCGGCGACACCATCACAGCAGAAATCTTCTCTGAAGGCGACTTCGTTGACGTAGTCGGCACTTCAAAGGGTAAGGGTTTCCAGGGTGTCGTAAAGCGTCATGGGTTCGGCGGTGTAGGTCAGGCTACTCACGGTCAGGATGACCGTCTGCGTAAGCCAGGTTCTATAGGTGCCTGCTCATACCCTGCAAAGGTATTCAAGGGTATGCGCATGGGCGGACACATGGGCAACGAGCGTGTTACAACGCAGAATCTGCGAGTTATTAAAGTTATCCCAGAGAGCAACCTCGTTATCGTGAAGGGCTCTGTTGCTGGATATAATGGTTCAACCGTATTAATTAAGAAGTAAGGTCATGGAAGTAAATGTATTGAATATACAGGGCAAAGAGACAGGCCGCAAAGTGGTTCTGAACGATGCTATCTACGCTATCGAGCCTAACGACCATGTTCTCTACCTTGATGTAAAGCAGTACCTCGCTAACCAGCGTCAGGGTACAGCAAAAGCTAAAGAGCGCAGTGAGATGTCTGGCTCTACACGCAAACTCGGTCGCCAGAAGGGCGGCGGCGGTGCACGCCGTGGTGATATCAATTCACCAGTACTCGTGGGTGGTGCACGCGTGTTTGGTCCACGTCCACGCGACTATCGTTTCAAACTCAACCTTAAGACAAAGCAGCTGGCTCGTAAGAGCGCTCTTTCTTACAAGGTTAAGGATGATAAGGGCATTATCGTAGTTGAGGATTTTACAATCCAGACACCTAAGACAAAGGAGATTCTGGATATCATGAAGGCTCTCGGAGTTGAAGGAAAGAAGGTCCTCTTCCTCATGCCTGAAGAAAACAAGAGTGTATATCTTTCAGCACGCAACCTCCAGAAGGTAGAAGTAATGGGTGCAGCAATGGTTAACGCATATAAGTTGCTCAACGCTGATACTGTAGTTCTCTGCGAGAATGCTGTCAAGAAAATAGAAGAAGTCTTAATCAAGTAAACTTAAAAAGGAGAAACAGATTATGGCATTTATCATTAAGCCTATTGTCACTGAGAAGATGACAAGGATTACAGAAAAGCGCCCAAACCGCTATGGCTTTATCGTTAAGCCAGAGGCCAACAAGATCCAGATTAAGCAGGAGGTTGAGGCTCGCTACAATGTTACAGTAGAAGACGTAAACACCATGAGATATGCAGGCAAGCGCTCAAGCCGCTATACAAAGGCCGGCCTTATCCGTGGTCAGAAGAACGCCTTCAAGAAAGCAATCGTTACTCTTAAGGAGGGCGAGGAAATAGATTTTTACAGCAATATATAATAATAGAAAATGGCAGTACGTAAATTAAAACCAGTTACACCTGGTCAAAGACACAAAGTTATTGGCACGTTCGAGGATATTACTGCATCCGTGCCAGAGAAGTCTCGTGGTGGTCACAAGAAGAAGTATCGTCTGATCGACTTCAAGCGAGAGAAAGATGGTGTTCCAGCTGTAGTAAAGTCAATAGAGTATGATCCAAACCGTTCGGCTCGTATCGCTCTATTGTATTATGTTGACGGTGAGAAGCGTTACATTATCGCTCCTAACGGACTTAAGGTAGGTGCTACCTTGATGTCAGGTGCAGAAGCTGCACCTGAGGTAGGTAACGCTCTTCCTTTGGCAAACATCCCAGTAGGTACCGTTATCCACAACATCGAGCTTCGCCCAGGACAGGGTGCTCTGCTCGTTCGTTCGGCAGGAAATTTCGCTCAGTTGACTTCTCGTGAAGGCAGTTACTGTGTAATTAAACTCCCTTCAGGCGAGACACGTAAAGTGCTCTCAGCTTGTAAGGCAACAGTCGGTGCCGTAGGCAATTCTGACCACGCACTTGAGCAGTCAGGTAAGGCCGGACGCTCACGCTGGCTCGGACGTCGTCCACACAACCGTGGTGTTGTAATGAACCCAGTAGATCACCCAATGGGTGGTGGTGAAGGACGTCAGTCTGGTGGTCATCCACGTTCACGTAAGGGCTTGTACGCTAAGGGTCTCAAGACTCGTGCTCCCAAGAAGCATAGCAATAAGTACATTATAGAAAGAGCTAACAAGAAGTAAACCCACAAATTAAAGAAAAAGAAATTATGAGTCGTTCACTTAAAAAAGGTCCATATATCAACGTCTCTCTCGAGAAGAAGATTCTCGCTATGAACGAGAGCGGAAAGAAGAATGTCGTAAAGACATGGGCCAGAGCTTCTGTAATCTCACCTGATTTCGTGGGTCATACAGTAGCTGTTCATAACGGTAATAAATTTATTCCTGTCTATGTGACGGAGAACATGGTCGGACACAAGTTCGGCGAGTTTGCTCCAACACGTCGTTTCGGCGGACATGCCGGCAACAAGAAATAAGGCGGGGCTAATCCATTAAAAAGAAAACGAAATGGGAGCTAGAAAACATAATGCTGCTGAAGCTATTAAGGCAGCTAAGAAGAATCAATATTTTGCCAAGCTCGTTGGCGTTCCCTCTTCTCCACGTAAGATGCGCTACGTTGTAGACATGATTCGTGGCATGGAGGTAAACAGAGCTCTTGGCGTACTGCGTTTCTCTAAGAAGCAGGCATCTGCTGACGTAGAGAAACTGCTGCGCTCTGCCATCGCAAACTGGGAGGTCAAGAATGACCGCAAGGCTGAAGATGGAGAGTTATACATCTCAAAGATTTTTGTTGACGAAGGCGTTACGATGAAGCGTATGCGTCCTGCACCACAGGGACGCGGATATCGTATCCGTAAGCGTTCTAATCACGTGACGCTGTTTGTAGATACCAAAACCAATGATGAAAAATAAGTAGTATGGGACAGAAAGTTAATCCAATAGCAAATCGCCTCGGCATTGTCCGTGGCTGGGATTCAAACTGGTTCGGTGGTAAGAGCTTTGGAGAGAATCTCGTAGAGGATCAGAAAATACGTAAGTACCTCAACGAGCGTCTTGCAAAGGCTAGCGTATCACGCATTGTCATCGAGCGTACTTTGAAGCGTGTCACTATCACTATCTGCACGGCTCGTCCGGGTATCGTCATTGGTAAGGGCGGACAGGATGTCGACAAACTGAAAGAAGAATTGAAGAAGCTCTATGGCAAAGAGATACAGATCAATATCTTCGAAATTAAGAAACCAGACCTCGATGCTAATATCGTAGCTAATTCTATCGCTCGCCAGGTAGAGGGCAAGATAGCATATCGTCGCGCTATTAAGATGGCTATCCAGAATACTATGCGCGCTGGTGCAGAAGGTATCAAGGTTCAGATTTCTGGTCGTCTGAACGGTGCTGAAATTGCACGTTCTGAAATGTTCAAGGAGGGTCGTACACCACTTCATACCTTCCGTGCTGACATCGACTACTGCAAGACTGAGGCTCTCACAAAGGTGGGACTCCTTGGAATCAAGGTATGGATCTGTCGCGGTGAGGTTTACGGAAAGCGTGATCTCGCACCTAACTTCTCTCAGGAGAAGGCTGGTGGCAATCGTGCCGGTTCTGGTCGTCGCGAAGGACGTGGTGGAAACCGTAAGAGAAACAATAATCGTTAAAAACAGAAGCTACTATGTTACAGCCAAAAAGAGTAAAATATAGAAGACCGCAAGACGGGCGTGGCAATAAAGGCAACGCTCACCGTGGTACTCAGCTTGCTTTCGGTTCTTTCGGTATCAAGACCCTTGAACCAAAGTGGATAGATAGCCGTCAGATTGAGGCTGCCCGTGTGGCAATCAACCGCAAGATGAACCGTGAGGGTCAGGTTTGGATTCGTATCTTCCCTGACAAACCAATCACAAGAAAGCCTGCGGATGTACGTATGGGTAAAGGAAAGGGTGACCCAGCAGGATGGGTGGCTCCTGTTACTCCAGGACGTATTCTCTTTGAGATAGAAGGCGTGCCTTTCGATATCGCAAAAGAGGCTCTGCGTCTTGGCGCACAGAAATTACCTGTTAAAACAAAATTTGTTGTACGTCGTGACTACGACAAAAACGCTTAAACTATGAAGATTAAAGAATTAAAAGAACTCGATGTCAAGGAATTGACAGAGAAGCTGGAGAATGCAGAAGCAGCTCTCGACACAATGAAGCTGAACCATATGGTGTCTCCACTTGAGAATCCATCACAGATTAAAGCGGCTCGTCGTGACATCGCACGTATGAAAACAGAGATTCGCTTACGTGAACTTAATAAATAATAATGGTCCATATGGAAATGCGTAATTTAAGAAAGACAAGACAGGGTGTTGTTACAAGCAACAAGATGGATAAAACCATTGTTATTGCATCCAAGTTCAAGGAGAAGCACCCAATCTATGGTAAGTTTGTGCAGAAGACTAAGAAGTATCATGCACACGATGAGAAGAATGAGGCAAACGTAGGTGATACAGTCCTCATTATGGAGACACGTCCACTCTCTAAGACAAAGAGATGGAGATTAGTTTCAATAATTGAAAAAGCTAAGTAATTATGATACAGGCAGAATCAAGACTTACAGTATGTGACAACAGCGGTGCACGTGA
>CACYKA010000014.1 GCA_902774795.1 uncultured Prevotellaceae bacterium
GGCTAACGGCGCTACATCTGACGCCAACGTATCTGGTGGTTCCACAACAGTTACTGGCCCTCTGACACAGATGCAGTTTGCAGTCAGCCTGAACGGCACCGCTGCTAACCTGAAGGTTTACAACGGCTCAAGCGAGGTAGGTACAGTGACAATGCCTTCACAGGGCACCCTGCAGTGGGACGGCGAAGTCGCTAACGGCAACACCCTGACTGTCAAGAAGGTCATCGACGGCACCGAGACAACTTGGTTCACTGTCAGTGTCCGCGAGTCACAGGGTGGTGTGTCTAACGATTAGTCTGTAGGCCATGCAGTCGCGGTTTTTGGAACGCTTACTTGCAGTAGCATCATTCGCAGTTGCTGGAGCCTTGGCATTCACTTCGATGCTGATTAGCCAAGACCACGACATCGCAGCAAATGTATTGCTCGCAGTCGCGCAGTTCCTAACGTTCGCCGCAACGATACTGGGAATTGACTACAAGCTGAGACCCCAAGCTGAGACCCCAAAAGGGGGAAGTGGAGTGAAAACGGAGTGAGAATGGAGTGAGAATGGAGTCAAAGAGTTGAGTGCTCTTGCAGAAATTGCAGGGGCACTCTTAATTGGTATATTGGTTAATTGGTATATTGGTTAATTGGTTAATTTATTTCTTTTTCATGTGAGTAATAATCTGCGACATAAAGGTTGACATATCGTTGTCCAAAGAAAGATTGGTCTGCCTGTAACTTTCAAAGAATGGCTCTTTCTCCATAGAATTAAGCACCTGCATATCATGCAAATCCACATTTCCAACCAACGACATCATCAGCAGCGGAGTAGTATTCCTCTCCATAAAAGAGAGGACACCGTTCACCGTTTTTGTCACCCTTTCCTTCTGCTCTTCCGGAAGTTTTGAATTTGCAAGAGCATTATCTGCGACAACACTTTTTGTAGCCTCAATGGTGGCTTTTAAATTCTCACGGACAAAATTAACATCCATCCAATGGAGTATTTCCTGCTTCAGCTCCGGGTCACAATCAGGCTCCTTCAGGTCTTCGGGCGTTCCGCCCATAACGAGAGCCATCATCTGGGGGAACAGTTTCTGCTTAAACTCCTCCTCCTGACTTGAAGCAATGGCAGAAAGGACTTTCTTCTGAACAGCCAGCACTTCCGGTTGCAGGAAGAAAGAGACCATGTCACTGAATTCATTCTCGGGCATATTCTGACGATAATGCTCTGCCATCCATTCTGCAACGTCTGTCTTGAACTGGGACTTGAAGTAGTCAACATCAACAACTGGAGTCTGAGACATCTTCTCAACCATCTGTGTGTTAAATGTTGAGATTGCCTCATTGTCCATGAGTTTTATTATTCCGTCGGTATAGTTGTCGGCACTGACGGTTGTGAACTGCATCAGAAGAGCAGCAACGAACAATAGAATAATTCTTGTTTTCATCTTTTAAGCAATTTTTCTTATTGTTGGGGGAATCAGTTGCCTTTTACGAGGCGGACTTCGTAGATCTCGCCGATTTGCTTACGAGGCTTGGCAACGAACTTCACACGGACCTGCTTCTTACCCTTCAGCGCACTGGCCGGGATGGGGTAGGTTTCGTACTTGAATTCGGAGATGCGGTACTTGCCGGTATTGTTGACAGAGGTCACAAGGACGTCATCGACGAAGATGTCGAACTCGTGGCTCTTCCATTCGCCAACACCCCAGTATTTCAGACGCAGGCTCAGCTCACTCTCTCCGCCTGTCTGCATGAGATAGCTGAAATAGTGGCCGTCGCTGGCATCACGATAGAAGACATCGTTGGTGTTGCCGACAGAGGAATTGTCGGTCTCCATGAAGTGGTCGCTCTCCGGCTGCTGCTCGCCCGGCTGCACCTTGTCAACGGTGCGGTTTTCGAGTGCCTGACGCTCCTGCTCCTGCTTTGTGAGGTTGTTGATGTAGCTCTTGTAGCTGTCCTCAGAGAGGGCGAGCCAGTACATCATGTAGCGGGCATCGTGGAGCTCGAAGAACGGCATCAGCTCGTTGCGTATCTCATTCTCCATGCGGGTGGAGAGGGTGAAGTGCAGCGGCTTGCCGTCGATGGGCTGAAGCTGGTTGGCAATATCCTCTATATTATTATTAATAAGGATAGGAGCCTGGTCTGTAGGCAGTTTCTTGCCTACTGCCAACTGTCCGAAACGACTGTCGTCGGCTATCAGGTGTGCCAGGTCTTCCGTCCCCGTCTTCATGGCGAGCATTACAGGACCGTGCATCAGGGCGATGTACTGTGGCAGGTTGGGCAGATACCTGACGTAGTTGTACATTGGGAAGGTCATCTCCACTACGTCGCCTTTCTTCCACTGACGGCTGATGGCAACATAGGACGAAGGACCTGTTATGATGCTGACAGGCTTGCCGTTGACCTTGACAGAGAACTGCCCTGGCTTTACCCAGCCTGGATAGCGCACCTGCATGGTGAACTGTCCCTTGCCCTCGGTGACGGTTATCTTGCTGGTCTCAGAGTATGGGAACTGAGTCTCCTGACGGAGCTTTATCTTCTGCTCCTTCCAGTTAAGCTCTGATGCCACAAAGAGATTCACGAAGAGGTTGTCGCCCTTGTGGGTATAGATGAACTGGCCGTACTTGCCATGATTCTCCATGCCTGTGCCGACGCAACACCACATGGCCTCGTTAGGAGCCGAGTAGTTGCGGTAATGGCGTGGGCGTGCCGAAGTGAAATAGACATATCCTCCATGCTCAGGATGCTGGGTTGAGAGAATATGGTTGAAGGTAGCCAGCTCGAAGAAATCGGCATAGCGTGCCTCAGGATTGCGACGGTGCAATTCTTCGGTAAGCTTCAGCATGTTGTTGGTATTACAGCTCTCAGGGCCGTCGATGTCAGTAACAAAGTCCTTGCAGGCTTCCTTGCTTGGGAAGTGCTCACGACGGCTGTTGCCGCCAAAGGCGAGAGTGCGCTCACCAGTCACGATGTCCCAGAAATAAGCTCCTGCGGTATGGTAAGACTCATCTCCAGAAAGCTCTGCGATGCGCTCAAAGCCCACCACCTTCGGCACCTGGGTATTGGCGTGCATATTGTCGAGGCAGTCGCGACGCTGCATCATGGATGACAGCAGACGGCGGTGTGAGAAACGCTTGGCTACGTCGAGGTATTTCTTGTCGCCGGTAATGGCGTAGGCGTCTGCCAATACTTCGTTCATGCCTCCATGCTCAGTATCGAGGGCGCGCTCCATCTGGGCATCAGAAAGGCCTGCCGTGAGGTCGATGGCCCAGTCGCAGAAGCCTAGGAAGAGCTGTTTTGCCTGCTCGTTGCCGCAATATACCCACGCATCGCGAAGGCCGGCATACATCTTGTGAAGATTATAGAATGGCACCCAGGCTCCACGATAAGGGCCGAAGTCGCCCCTCTTGAAAGCTGACCATATACGGTCGCTGCCAGGAACTCCGCCTACGTAGCCTTTGCCCCAGTCAGGATGGTTTTTTGCATTGGCATCGGCACAGGCCTGCAACTCACTAATCCAGTATTCCATACGCTCCTGACACTCCTTGCATCCTGTAGAGGCATTGATGGCAAGAGCCGTAAGGTAGTGTCCTCCTACGTGGCCGTCAAGACCATCCCAGTTGCGATAGGACTTCCCTTTAGGCGTAAGACCTGCCTCCTTAAGATAAGGCGCCAGCAGACGGTCGTTGTCATACTGCATCAGAACGCGGATATTCAGGTCGCGGGCCTTCTTCAACGGTCCGTCGAGCAGGGTGACATCACCCAAGGCAAACTCATTGGCGTAGAGCCTGTCCTGCGCTACGGCAGGGGTGAGAAAGAAGATGTAAGATGTAAGAAGGAAGATGTATTTATTCATTATCAATTATCAATTGTCAATTATCAATTATCAATTGTCAATTACTTTATTATGTAAACCTGGAATGACTTTGCAGGAACGTCAGTATTCAGTACTGAGCCGTCGAGGGTTACGGAACTCTCTGTAGGCTTAATCTTGTCTGGATTCTGGATAGAATTCTCTGCTATGGGGTCTGTGCTCATCAGGGAGACAACCTTCACAGCCTTGTTGGCAGCCTTGAGACCCTTCAGCTCTACCATAATCTGCTGTGGCTGGTCGCTGACGTTCGCCACCTTTATATATATAGCACCCTCTTTCTTGTCGATGGCTGCTGTAGCGAAGAGGCCGTTCTGGTCTTCATCGCCTGCAATAGCCTTGCCGTTCATAGTCATAGGCAGGACATTGGTTCCCTTATAGAGACCATAGAGCTGCTGAACGTAGTAAGAACATGTCTTGAAAGAGTTGAGGTTGTCGTACCAGATAGCGTCTGGACGCCACTGCCATCCCTCAACATGTGCGAAGAGTGGGGCATAGGTTGCCATGTGGACGATGTCGCAGTTGCGCTCAAAGCCTGTCATGAAGGCAGCCTCCATCAGGGCAGCATTGAAGTGGTTCCACTTCTTGCCCTTTCCGTGGCAGGCATACTCGCCGGCAAAGACCTTCGGGCCCTTGCGGTCGTAGTTGTCATAGCGATGACGGTTCACCTTGTCCATGAACCAAGCCTCGTTGCGATAGTAGTGCTCATCATAGAGGTCGGCCTTCAGCTCTTTCATCTTTGGCTGGAGCATGTCGAACTTGTCACCCTCAGAGTCAGGACCGGTGGTACCGATATACTTGATTTCAGGGTGCTGCTTCTTCAGTACGTCGAGGAATTTCTTCAGACGGACTGTGAAGACAGGATTGTCCTTATAGTCCCACTGCTCGTTGCCGATGCCCATGTACTTCAGGTTGAATGGTGCAGGGTGTCCCATGTCGGCACGTACCTTGCCCCACTTGGTGTCAGGAGCGCCGTTGGCAAACTCGATGAGGTCGAGAGCATCCTGAATGTATGGGTCGAGGTCTTCAAGAGCCACAGTCTCCTTGCCATGATTTACGTCGTTCTGGTACTGACATGCCAGTCCGCAAGAGAGAACAGGAAGGGCGTCGCAGCCAAAGTCCTCACAAAGCTGGAAGAACTCGAAGAATCCCAGTCCGTAGGTCTGGAAGTAGTTAGGGAAGTAACGTGAAGTGAAGGTGTAGTGCCAGCGGTTCTCGTTCAGAGGACGGTTCTCAACAGGTCCTACAGTATTCTTCCACTGGTAGCGGGTCTCAAGGTCGGTACCCTCGACGATACATCCGCCAGGGAAGCGGAAGATGCCGGGCTTCAGGTCGGCAAGAGCCTGCGCAAGATCCTGACGCATGCCGTTCTCACGACCCTTCCAAGTCTTGACAGGGAAGAGTGATACATGCTCAACGTCGGTAGTCACCTTGCTGTCACCCCAAATGCGGAGGTGTGCCCTGTCAAAGGTGCGCTTAGGCTTGATGATGGCAGTATATTTCTTCCATTCCTTGCCGCTGACTTCGACGCTGGCATTGCCAAGTTTCTGGTCGTCGCTCATGGTAGCATTGTCCACGAGGTCTATCCACAGCT
Source organism: uncultured Prevotellaceae bacterium (assembly GCA_902774795.1). GTDB lineage: Bacteria > Bacteroidota > Bacteroidia > Bacteroidales > Bacteroidaceae > Prevotella. The sequence goes on from CACYKA010000014.1 coordinate 5,451, forward strand.
TGGAATTGCCACCGTCCGGCACACGGGCCCAAACGGAGAAGCGATATTCCTCACCGCCCTTAACACCCATGCCGAAGAAGCCTGAGTTCTCAATCATGGTGTGCTTGTCGTTGTGGCCGGAAGGAGCCAGACGAACATAATGAGGATTCTTGTCGAAAGGACCGTCGTCCTTCAGCGAAACCTTACCGGAGATGTCCCATCCGGCGAAGTTGTTGGGGAACTCAAATGAACGGTTCATCACCAGTTCGGCATACAGACCGCCGTCGGCAGCATAGTTGATGTCTTCAAAGAAGATACCATACATGGTGCTTTGTATCGGAGCACCGGGTTTGGAAACAGTCACCTTCATGTTATTGACAGCGCCTACATTAAGGGCAGCAGCCAGAAGAAGTGACGAAAATAGCATTTTTTTCATAGTTCGGTTGATATTTATGTAATAAATTAAGTTTTGCGGACACAAAATAAGCGTCACAAAGATAGTTTTTTTTCTTGAAACAGGCAAGTTTTGGCCAAATTTTCACTTTATTTAATATAAACATTGGCAATGAATGATGATATTTGGCATAAAAGTTGTATTTTTGCATACTGATTAAAAAACAGTAAACATTATGTCAACAACAGTTATCGTTATTATTGTAGTCGTTGCGGTGATAGTCCTCTGGCTTATCGGTGCTTACAACTCTTTGGTAAGACTCCGCAACAATCGTGAGAATGCTTTTGCAAATATCGACGTGCAATTGCAGCAGCGTTATGACTTAGTGCCTCAGCTTGTAAATACCGTCAAAGGCTATGCAAGTCATGAGAAGGAACTCCTGGAGCGCATCACCGCAGCCCGTAGTGCCTGCATGAATGCACAGACCGTGAACGACAAGGTGGCAGCAGACAATATGCTCACAAGCGCGTTGGCTGGATTGAAGGTCAGCGTTGAGAACTATCCTGACTTGAAGGCTAACCAGAATTTCCTGCAGTTGCAGAGTGAATTGGCTGATATCGAGAACAAACTCGCTGCTGTACGCCGCTTCTTCAACAGCGCTACAAAGGAGCTTAATAATTCTGTTCAGTCATTCCCTAACAACCTTATTGCCAATATGTTCGGCTTCCACAAGGAACCGATGTTCGAGGTTGCTCCAGAGCAGCGTGCTGCCATAGAGAAGGCTCCGACGGTAAGCTTCTGATTAATTGATAATTGATAATTGAAAATTATGCATTATGCATTATGCATTGTGCATTAAAAATAGAATAAAAGCGTGAAATACGTTGGTATTCAAACCCAAATAGACAGGAACAACAGGATGAGCATCCTGCTGCTCCTGCTTTTTCCGTGCATATTGCTGGGTATGGTGTATGTTTTCATTGCTGTAGTCAGTTATCTTAACGGAGGATACTATGATAATGCAGGAGAATGGGTAAGTGAGATTTCCTGGAATGAGGTGAATATGTATTTCCTCGGCGCTCTGCCTTGGGTTGTCATAGGCGTGGGAATATGGTTTACGATAGCCTATTTTGCCAATACCTCCATCATAGCCAATGCCACTAATGCGCGTCCTCTTGAGAGACGTGAGAATCCGCGTGTATATAATATTGTGGAGAATCTCTGCATGACGTGTGGTATGGATATGCCGCAGATAAATGTTGTGCACGATGATATGCTCAACGCCTTTGCTTCGGGCATAAACAAGAAGACATACACGGTGACAGTCACAACCGGTTTGCTCAATCTGCTTAATGACGATGAGCTGGCGGGCGTCATTGGACACGAACTGACTCATATCCGCAATCGCGATACACGTCTTCTCATAACCTCCATCATCTTTGTGGGCATTGTGTCAACAATTATGAGCCTTGTGGTGAGGATGCTGTTCAACCATATGATGTTTGGCGGCAGCAGTCGCGACAACAAGCGTAACGGCGCCGGTGCGGTAGTCATTATGCTGGTGGGACTGGTATGCTGTGTCATAGCATATTTCTTTACTCTCCTTACCCGCTTCGCCATCAGCCGCAAGCGTGAGTACATGGCAGATGCAGGAGGTGCTGAGCTGTGCGGAAATCCGCTTGCACTGGCTTCTGCCCTGAAGAAAATCAGTGGTGCACCGGGATTACAGGATGTTAAACGTGAGGATGTGGCGCAACTGTTCATCATAAAGCCGCATGCCTTCAGTGGTGGTATTCAGGGATTCTTCAACAGCATGTTTGCTACCCATCCCGATACTGCAAAACGAATACAAGTGTTAGAACAATTCTAATTGAAGAAGATATATTCTAAATACGACAAGACGAAGATAAAGGACCTTCCTCGTGTAACCTTTCAGGGCCGCATCATTATAGTTCTGACAGAAGCCGAGGCAGAGAAAGCAGTTGATTACCTTTTGAAGGCCGACATACTGGGCTTTGACACAGAGACGCGTCCTAATTTCAAGAAAGGCAAGCAGAATGTGGTATCGCTGCTGCAGGTAAGCACCCACGACACCTGTTTCCTGTTCAGGCTCAACCGTTTCGGACTCTGTCCGGCTGTTGTCAGACTGCTGGAGGCGGAAGGTGTGAAGAAAGTGGGTCTGTCATGGAGTGATGATGTCCGTGCTCTGCATGGTCTGGGAGAGTTTACTGCCAAAGGTTTCTTTGAACTCCAGGATCACATGAAGGAACTGGGCGTTGAGGACATGAGCCTGGCAAAGCTCTATGCTAACTTATTCGGACAGCGCATATCTAAGCGTGAGCAGTTGTCAAACTGGGAGGCCGATGTGCTCAGTACCAAACAGCAAGATTATGCTGCCACTGATGCGTGGGCGTGCGTAATGCTCTATGAGGAATATGTGCGATTGAAAAAGACCAAAGACTATTTTCTTGAAAAGGTTATAGAAGAGGAAGAGGTGAAAAATAATTTATAGGGATGTCATTATTGAAAAAGGTATATTTGCGCAGAGGTAAGGAAGAGTCGCTGAAACGCTTCCATCCATGGATATTCTCAGGTGCCGTAGAACGTATGGACGACGGTATCGAGGAAGGCGACATCGTTGATGTAATCACCAGTGGCGGCGACTTCATCGCTCGCGGACATTTCCAGCGTGGTTCCATCATGGTGCGTGTGTTGACCTTTAATGACGAACCTATTGACGAGGGTTATTGGCAGGAGCGTCTTCGTGTAGCCTATGATGTTAGGAAGAAGATAGGTTTCGGTTCTCAGACTACCGCTTACAGACTTGTACACGGCGAGGGCGATTGCCTCCCGGGACTTGTTATCGATATCTATGGCAAGACGGCAGTGATGCAGGCTCACTCAATCGGTATGCATGTATGTCGCCGCGAGATAGGGCGTGCCCTGATGGCTGTTATGTCTGATACTGTTGAGAATGTCTATTACAAGAGCGAGATGACCCTGCCGTTCAAGGAAGAGGTGGCAAATGGATTCCTTTATGGCGAGACAAAAGACGACATCGCAGTAGAGAACGGACTGAAATTCCATGTCGACTGGCTGCGTGGTCAGAAGACCGGCTTCTTTGTGGACCAGCGTGAGAATCGTGCTTTGCTGGAGAAGTATTCTTCCGGAAGGCGTGTGTTAAACATGTTCTGCTATACTGGCGGATTCTCTTTCTATGCCATGAGGGGTGGGGCAGAGACAGTACATTCTGTTGACTCGTCGGAGAAGGCTATTGCCCTCACCAATGCAAACGTGGAACTCAATTTCCCCGGTGATGCCCGCCATAAGGCTTTCTGTGAGGATGCCTTTAAATTCCTGTCAAACATTCCTGACAGCACTACCTCCGGAGCGGAAGCCCCATACGACCTTATCATCCTTGACCCTCCGGCATTTGCCAAGCATCGCGGAGCACTCCATAATGCCCTCAAAGGATATACCCGCCTCAATGCCAAGGCTTTCGAGAAAATTGCCCCAGGCGGCATACTCTTTACATTCTCGTGTTCTCAGGTAGTTACAAAGGACCATTTCCGTAATGCAGTCTTTACAGCGGCAGCCCAGAGCGGCAGGAAGGTAAGGATACTTCATCAGCTTCATCAACCGGCAGATCATCCGATAAATATATATCATCCTGAAGGAGAATATCTTAAGGGATTAGTTCTTTACGTAGAATGAAGATTGTCGCATTATCAGGTGGCGCCGACTCGGTATGTCTTCTCCTGAAGACTGTCGAGGCAGGCCATTCCGTCGAGGCATTACATTGCAATTTCCATTTACGCGGAGCAGAGAGCGACCGTGATGAGGAGTTCTGCCATAGCCTCTGCCGGAAACTTGGTGTGCGTCTTCGTGTGAAGCATTTCGATACTGCTGCCTATGCCAGCGAGCATAAGGTGAGTATAGAGATGGCGGCACGTGAATTGCGTTATGCGTGGTTTGAAGAGGTGCGCCAGGAACTTGGGGCAGACGACATTCTCGTTGCCCATCATCAGGATGACAATATAGAGACGATGCTGTTCAATCTCATGCGTGGCACAGGCATAAGCGGTCTGACAGGTATGAAAGAACGTAACGGACATATTGTGCGCCCCCTGCTCGATATGACGCGTCAGGAGATACTTGTTTTTCTTGCTGAGAGAGGGCAGGATTATGTTACAGACAGCACGAACCTCGAGACTGATGTCATTCGTAACAAGATAAGATTACAGCTTCTGCCCCTCATGGAGGAGATATTCCCCTCTGTGCGCAAGAATCTTGTCAAGACCATGCGCTATCTTCAAAAAACGGAGACAGTAGTCAATGGCGGCAGGTCAGCAGAACTTGACCTGTTCACTCTTCTCAAACCTCTCGGCTTTACCTCCAAACAGATTGAGGCTATTGCCGACGGCAGGTGGAAAATGGGCAAGGAAAGGGTAGGGGATGAAAGTCCTATGGGCACTCTTTCTGTTCAGACCTATCAAAAGGGCAACGGTTTCAAACCCAGTAAAGAACCATTCCTCATTACCCTTGATGCCGACAAGGTTAAGACTCCCCTTGTAATGCGTTATGTGAAGGAAGGCGACAGGTTCAAGCCGTTTGGCATGAAAGGCTGTTCAAAACTGGTCAGCGATTTCCTTACAGACCTGAAAATAGAAGCCTATGAGCGACATTCGCAACCTGTGGTGTGTGATGCCGAAGGAGAGATAATATGGCTTGTAGGTCATCGCGTCTGTCATAAGGTTGCGTGTACGGAAAATACAATAAACATCCTCGAACTGCGTTATTCCAACATATGAAGACTATAGGGAATATTATATATGTTATTGCCGGCCTGTGGCTGCTCTTCTCTCTCGTTTCCTGTAACGACAACGATACTTTCGGTTCAGGAAGCCTGACGTTTGAAGCGGACACTCTGTCGCTGGATACGTGTTTCTCGACGATTCCTACGCCTCACAAGACGTTGATGGTATATAATAATAGTGGTAACGGAATACGTATTTCACGTGTCTATCTCGAGAAAATGAACCAGACTGGTTTTCGCGTTAATGTCAATGGTACCTATCTTGGCAGCGATGCCGGATTCCAGACTCGTGAGATGGAATTGCGTGAAGGTGACTCCTTGAGGGTATTTGTGGAACTTACCTCGCGAAATAATGGAGATACTGTTCCCAAGCTGCTTGAAGACCGCTTGATGTTCCAGCTTGAAAACGGCACCATGCAGTATGTTTCTCTCAAAGCCTATTCGTGGGATGCTATCCTCATGAAGGATGCGACGTTGAAGAAGGATTCAGTCATCAGCAATGTCCACCATCGTCCAGTAGTGGTTTATGGCACCCTCACCGTTGATACCAATGCTACGGTGACCATCGCCAAGGGAACTACGATGTATTTCCATTCCGGAGCCGGCATACGCGTCAACGGCACTCTGAGGATACAAGGTGAGAAAAATGAAAATAATAAGGTGAATGAGGTGACGCTGCGCTGCGACCGACTTGACAGGATGGTTTCCAACCTCACCTACGATAATAATCCAGGTCAGTGGGGCGGCATACATTTTACGGATATTTCCCATGATAATGAGTTCGACTACGTCGATATTCATGGAGCAACGGATGCGATAGTGTGTGACTCTGCCAAAAACCAGAATCAGACAACCCTCACGCTCAGGCATGCTACTATTCATAATACAAAGGGTGTTGGTCTCTCTTCCAACTCCTGCAATATCCTGATGGAGAATACTCAGATTAGCAATACCTTCGGTGATTGTCTGTCTGTTCTCGGAGGAAATGTTGAGATGACCCATTGCACTATAGCCCAATACTATCCGTTCGATTCTGCAAGGGGATATGCGATGTCTTTTCATAATAGGATAGAAACGGTTGATTATCCACTCACCCTGCGTGCATATAACTGTCTTATAAAGGGTTATGCAGATGATGTTATGCTGTGGAGCGCTAATGTTGCTGGCAAGGAACCGATAGATGCTACCTTTACATCATGCATCCTGCGTACTGAAGCACTCTCCGACTATCAGTATATGTTTAAGGACTGCATATTTGAGGATCCAAATAATAGCGACTATTATCCGGAAAATAGTTTTGTTCTCTTCGATACAGATAATTTCTTCTATGATTTTACCCCGAAGGAGAATACCCTTCCGATATCAAAAGCCAATGGGGAATTTACGTTGCCAACTGACCGTAAAGGAAATGAGCGTTATTCTGACCAGGTGCATGATATAGGTTGCTTTGAAACTGTTAAGAAACCTTAAAACTGTCTTTTTATTCCCCTTTAAGTGATATTACATACTATTACTTCCGATTTTTTTTGTACCTTTGCAGCCGAAATTTAAAAATTCACTAATATTGATATGACAAAATCAGATATCGTCAATGAAATTTCCACTCTTACTGGTGTTCAGAAGACCGATGTTTCAGTATGTGTGGAAGCCTTCATGAAAGTTATAAAAGATGCAATGTGCCAGGAGGAGAATGTTTATCTCCGTGGTTTCGGGACATTCGTTGTTAAAAGACGTGCACAAAAGGTTGGACGTAACATAACAAAGAAGACATCAGTTATCGTTCCTGCACATAATTTCCCTGGATTCAAGCCCGCTAAGAGCTTCCAACAGCGCATGAAGGGTGAAGATGTAACAGCAAAAGATTAATCTCTAAATACAAATTATTATGCCAAACGGAAAAAAGAAGAAGGGCCATAAAATGGCTACTCACAAGCGTAAGAAAAGACTGAGAAAGAATCGTCATAAGAGCAAATAAATAGTTAATTAGGAACTAACTCGTGACGAGCGAAGTCATTATTGAGGCAAAGGAGAAAGATATCTCCATAGCTTTATTGGAAGATAAGAGTCTCGTGGAATACCAAAACGTATCTCGCGGGGCATCTTTTTGTGTGGGTAATATCTACCTTGCCAAGGTCAAGAAGATAATGCCTGGACTTAATGCGTGCTTTGTAGATGTAGGCTATGAGCGCGATGCTTTTCTCCATTATCTTGACCTCGGACTTCAGTATACCTCTTTTGAAAAGTATCTCAAGCAACTTGCAAGCGACTTCAAGAATGTCTATCCTTTCTCCAAGGCCATACGACTGGCTGACCTGCCGAAGGAAGGAAGCATAGCCAAGACTCTCAAGCAGGGAGACGATGTGCTTGTGCAGGTCGTCAAGGAGCCTATCTCCACCAAGGGACCGAGGCTGTCTGGTGAATTGTCGTTTGCCGGACGCTACCTCGTGCTTATGCCTTTCGGCGAAAAGGTCAATGTGTCCTCGAAAATCCGAAACGGTGCGGAGCGTACACGCCTGAAGCAGATAATCCAGAAGGTTAACAAAAAGAATTTCGGGGTTATTGTGCGTACAGTAGCTGAAGGTTTGCGTACTGAGGAACTGACCCACGAGTATGAAGTGCTTCTGGGCCGTTGGGAAGAGACATGCCGTCGTATTCAGAAAGCACAGAAGAGTCATGAACGCCCAGCATTGGTGTTCGAGGAGACTTCGCGTGCTGTATCCCTGTTGCGTGACCTGTTCAATCCTACCTATGAGAATATATATGTCAACGATGACCAGATCTATCAGGAAATACGTGACTATGTTTCCCTCATAGCTCCAGATAGGGTAGGTGTGGTAAAGCGCTATACGGGCAGTGTACCTATCTTTGACGCCTTTGATGTTACAAAGCAGCTCAAGTCATCTTTCGGTACTACAGTAAACTACTCCCGTGGAGCCTACCTTATTATAGAACATACGGAGGCGATGCATGTTGTCGATGTGAACAGTGGCAATCGCTCACGTGGCGTTGAAGGTCAGGAGGCTAATGCCCTTGATGTTAACCTTGGAGCGGCCGATGAACTGGCTCGCCAGTTGCGTCTGCGTGATATGGGAGGTATTATCGTGGTCGATTTTGTTGATATGCATCTTGCAGAAGATCGTCAGCTACTCTACGAGCGTATGTGTAAGAATATGCAAAAAGACCGTGCAAAGCACAATATACTCCCATTGAGTAAGTTCGGTCTTATGCAGATTACGCGCCAGCGTGTACGTCCTGTTATGGATGTGGTTGTCGATGAAGAATGTCCTGTATGTCACGGAAAAGGAAAAATCAAGAGCAGCATATTGTTTGTTGATACTCTTGAAAGGAAAATTGAGCAGCTTGTCAATCATGTTGGCATGAAACGCTTCACTCTCTACGTCCATCCTTATGTTTATGCATATATATCACAAGGTTTCTGGAGTATCAAGCGTAAGTGGATATGGCGTTACAAATGGGCTGTAAATGTCGTTCCTTCCCAGGAATTGGCATTCCTCCAGTATCGTTTTGTTGATACACAGGGAGAGGAAATTGACATGAAAGACGATATAGATGTCAAAAAGTGTTAATTTATTTGGTGGTGTCAGAAAAATATATTACCTTTGCACCGCAATTTCAGAGAAACATCTCTTGATTGCAATTTAAGGAAGGTGCGTTAGTTCAGTTGGTTAGAATGCCAGCCTGTCACGCTGGAGGTCACGGGTCCGAGTCCCGTACGCACCGCAACAATTTTCCCCTCGACAATGTCGGGGGGTAATCATTTCCCCACAATCAGTCATGGAAAAGGATGTCATACAGATTAAAGGTGCAAGGGTTAATAACCTGAAGAATCTGTCTGTTGACATTCCGCGCAACAAATTTGTTGTGATTTCTGGTGTCAGCGGCTCCGGTAAGTCATCTCTTGCCTTTGATACGTTGTATGCTGAGGGTCAGCGGCGCTATGTCGAAAGTCTCTCAGCCTATGCCCGGCAGTTCCTTGGGCGTATGAGTAAGCCAGAGTGCGATTTTATAAAAGGTTTGCCCCCAGCCATTGCCATAGAGCAGAAGGTGATAGCCCGCAATCCGCGTTCTACTGTGGGTACTTCCACTGAGATTTACGAATTCCTCCGTCTGCTCTTTGCGCGCATAGGAAAGATTTATTCCCCTATTTCAGGTCAGGAGGTTAAGAAACATACCACTGATGATGTTGTTGCAGCCATGCTGTCTCATGATGAGGGCGAGAAATTTATCCTGCTCTCCCCTGTGAAGGTGCAGGAAGGTCGCACTTTGGAACAGCAGCTTGAGGCGGAGCGTATGCAGGGCTTTGACCGCACTCTCGAAATACAGGGGCATATATACCTCGTTGTTGACAGGCTTAAGGTCAGCGACCGTAAGGAAACTGTCTCACGTCTTACCGACTCAGCAGAGACAGCTTTCTATGAGGGACAGGGCGAGTGTGCCCTCTATTTCCCTGATACCGAGACGCTGCAATCCTTCAGTACTCGTCTGGAATGTGACGGTATGATATTCGAGGAACTGTCAGATAATCTCTTTTCTTTTAATTCTCCCGTAGGCGTGTGTCCCACCTGTGAAGGCTTTGGCAAGGTGATGGGCATAGATGAGTCACTGGTTATTCCTGACCCGTCCTTGAGTGTCTATGACGGCTGTGTACAATGCTGGAAGGGAGAGAAGATGGGGGAGTGGAAACGTTATTTCATCCGCAGGGCCGAGATTGATGGCTTTCCTATTTTTACGCCATATAACGAATTGTCTGAAGAGCATAAGGGATGGCTGTGGCACGGACTGCCTTGCGACCGTAATGCTGACAAATATGAAGTTGCCAGCATAGACAATTTCTTCCGCATGGTGCGCGAGAACCAATATAAGATACAGTATCGTGTCATGCTAAGCCGCTATCGTGGCAAGACTATTTGTCCTAACTGTCATGGGACGCGTCTGCGTAAGGAGGCCAATTATGTTCGCGTAGCTGATAAGACTATCTCTCAGCTTGTCGATATGCCGCTCGTTGATGTCTATGAGTGGCTCAAAGGCTTGCAGCTTTCAGAGCATGAGACTCAGGTGTCGGAGCGTCTTCTGAAAGAGATAAACAGCCGTCTGGAATTCCTGTTGCAGGTGGGTTTGGGCTATCTTACCCTCAACCGTCCGTCTAATACCCTCTCTGGCGGAGAGAGTCAGCGCATAAATCTTACGACCTCTTTGGGTTCTTCCCTCATAGGAAGTCTTTATATCCTTGATGAACCCAGCATTGGTATGCATTCTCGTGATACCGAGAGACTTATAGCGGTACTTCGCAGGCTTCAGGAGATAGGAAATACCGTCGTAGTTGTGGAACATGACGAAGAGATACTTCGTGCAGCTGACTACATTATAGATATAGGTCCTGATGCCGGCACTTTCGGGGGACAGGTTGTGTTCCAAGGCAATCCGTCAGATATCAAGGCTCAGGCAGAGTCATCTTCTCCTGTTGCTTCTCATACCATTGACTACCTTACGGGACGCGAGAAGATTGCTGTGCCTGATTCGCGCAGACCTTGGAACAGAGTTATTCATGTCAAAGGGGCTACGCTGAATAACCTGAAGGGTGTCGATGCAGATTTCCCTCTCAATGTTATGACTGTTGTCACAGGTGTCAGCGGTTCAGGAAAATCCAGCCTCGTGCGTGGAATACTCTATCCTATGCTTAGCCGCAATCCCAAGGACTATGGGGTGGATAATGTGGAGATGGTAGATCAGAATCCTATCGGCAAGAGCACCCGTTCCAATCCTGCCACATACATCAAGGCTTACGATGCCATCCGTCAGCTCTTTGCTTCCCAGCCGTTGGCAAAGCAATTGGGCATCACGCCTGTTCATTTTTCCTTCAATGCAGAGGGAGGCCGCTGTGAAGAGTGTAAGGGAGCCGGTGTGGTAACTGTTGAGATGCAGTTTATGGCCGACCTGCAGCTTACTTGCGATGCCTGTCATGGCAAGCGTTTCCAACATAATGTTCTCGAAGTGCGCTATAAGGGAAAGAATATCTCCGAGGTTCTTGATATGACGGTCGATGAGGCTATAGCATTCTTCGATGGCGAGAAGTCAGTTACCGATAAGCTGAAGCCTCTAGCAGACGTTGGTCTGGGATATATACAGTTGGGACAGTCGTCTTCAACCCTTTCTGGCGGTGAGAACCAACGTGTAAAGTTGGCATACTATATCGGTATGGAGAATCGTGCTTCTACGGTATTTATCTTCGATGAACCTACAACGGGCCTGCATTTTCATGATATTCGGAAACTCCTTCATGCGTTTGACGAACTTATCAAACGTGGACATACCGTTATCGTCATAGAGCATAATATGGACGTCATAAAGTGTGCCGACCATATTATCGACCTTGGTCCTGAGGGTGGTGACAGGGGAGGAAAAATTATCGCCTCCGGAACTCCGGAAGCGATAATCAATATTAGTGATAGTATCACAGGCAGGTATCTAAAACCTTACCTTTCGTAGAGTTAACTTTAAACTTTAAACTCTCAACTTTAAACTTTCAACTTTATCTTACATCATTCCGCCCATTCCTGGTGCACCGCCCATAGGCATCTGTGGTTCTGGTGCAGGCTTGTCACAGATTACAGACTCTGTGGTCAGGAACATACCTGCGATTGATGCAGCATTCTCAAGTGCTACGCGTGCCACTTTGGCAGGGTCTATGATGCCAGCCTTGCGCATGTCCTCATAGTTGCCAGTACGGGCATTGTAACCGAAGTCTCCCTTGCCTTCGCGTACCTTCTGAACTACTACGGCACCCTCACCGCCAGCATTGCTGACAATTTGGCGCAGTGGCTCTTCAATTGCGCGAACAACAATGTTGATACCTGTCTGCTCGTCAGCATTCTCGCCCTTCAGGCTGCTCAGGGTCTCCAAGGCACGGATGTATGTAGTACCGCCACCAGCAACTACGCCTTCCTCAATGGCTGCACGTGTAGCACACAGAGCGTCATCTACGCGGTCTTTCTTCTCCTTCATCTCAACCTCACTGTTAGCACCGATATAGAGAACGGCAACACCACCGGCGAGCTTTGCAAGACGCTCCTGCAGCTTCTCCTTGTCGTAAGAAGATGTTGTCATCTCAATTTCCTTCTTGATGGCGCTGACACGGTCGGCAATGTTTTCCTTGCTGCCGCTGCCGCCAGCGATGATGGTGTTGTCCTTGGAGATTGTTACCTTGTCGGCAGAACCGCACATGTCGAGTGTAGCCTGCTCCAGTTTCAGACCCTTCTCTTCAGAGATTACTGTACCTCCTGTGAGGATAGCGATGTCTTCAAGCATAGCCTTGCGACGGTCGCCGAAACCAGGAGCCTTGACAGCACAAATCTTCAGTCCTGCACGCAGACGGTTCACAACGAGTGTTGTCAGAGCCTCGCTGTCAACGTCCTCGGCAATAATCAGCAGACCCCTGCCGCTGTCAGCTGCAGCCTGCAGTATAGTCAGGAAATCCTTCAGTGTAGAAATCTTCTTGTCATATATCAGAATGTATGGATTCTCCATCACACACTCCAGTTTCTCTGCGTCAGTAACAAAGTATCCTGACAGGTAACCGCGATCGAACTGCATACCTTCTACCACACCGATAGATGTTTCGCGTGACTTGCTCTCCTCAATGGTGATGACACCATCCTTGCTAACCTTGCGCATAGCGTCAGCAAGCAGTTTACCGATTTCAGAGTCGTTGTTTGCAGAAACTGTGGCAACCTGCTCAATCTTGTCGTAGTTGTCACCAACCTGCTCTGCATTATTCTTGATGAAATCTACTACTGCCGTAACAGCCTTGTCGATACCACGCTTCAGGTCCATTGGATTAGCACCTGCGGTAACGTTCTTCAGACCTTCAGTAACGATAGCCTGAGTCAGGATGGTAGCAGTTGTTGTGCCGTCACCAGCGTCGTCACCAGTCTTTGAGGCAACGCTCTTAACCAGCTGTGCACCAGTATTCTCGAACTTGTCCTCCAGTTCAATCTCCTTAGCAACGGTAACACCGTCCTTGGTAATCTGTGGAGCACCAAACTTCTTCTCGATTACTACGTTGCGGCCCTTAGGACCCAGTGTAACCTTAACGGCGTCAGCCAGCTGGTCAACACCCTTTTTGAGAGCCTCGCGGGCCTCTGTATTGAATTTGATTTCTTTTGCCATTTTGTTGTTTTATTTCGTTATTTCGTAATCCTGTTATTCCGTAATTTCGACTACTTCACTACCGCCAATACGTCAGACTGGCGCATAATGAGATATTTCTCACCTTCGAATTCCAGTTCTGTGCCTGCATACTTACCGTACAGTACGGTGTCGCCTGCCTTCAGTATCATCTCTTCGTCTTTAGTGCCGTTGCCTGCTGCAACTACTTCACCTTTCAGGGGCTTCTCCTTTGCAGTGTCAGGAACGATGATACTGCCAATCTTCTCTTCTGCCGCTGCTGGCTTGATGAGCACGCGGTCTGCTAATGGTTGAATGTTCATTTTCTTAATGTAATTTTTAAGTGAATTTATATTATTTTTTGCTTTGCTTTTTCAGCCAATAGCCAAATATTCAAAAAGCATGCCAAAGTTCTTGGATTGTTATTCTATTTTATTATATCGTCTATTGTTTCGCGGCTGATGGAGAGGCCACCGAAGTTTTCATCGGTGACAGTGAAGTCGTTGAAATTGATGCCAACTGAAGGGTCTGAAACCCACCAGGTGACAAAGTGCTTATAGAAGACACACTGGCTGATGGCGTCAAGGAATCTCTGATATGTGGCATCTGAGAGAATGTGACCCTGATTCTGCTCGTAGAGAATGTCCTGCAACTCATACAGCACAGGGTCGCTGATTTTATTTCTGCGATAGTAATAGATGCAGTTGCGATACAGTACCGTTGCGTTGTTATTGATAACTGGCATAATCTCCTTGATTGCCTCGCGTGTGACGTTGAAAAGGTTTGTTATTCCGCTGGTACGCAGGGCAGAGATGCAGATGCCGTTGGCTTCGGTGTAGGCATTGATGACATCGGTGCATAGCGTCTCAATATCAGAAGTGGAGAGCAAAGGCACGATGTTCTCGTAAGGGGCTCCCGTGATGGGCGTCTCGCAGACGGGGGCTATGATGTAGTCGGTATATCTTTGAATATTGTTAGCGACCTCAATATCCTGCATCAGGCAGCAGTCGAAGAAGACAAACTTCATGTGGGGCAGATGGCTCATAACGGTTCCCAGAGTCTGCGAATTCATCCAGATAGCCTTGTCATTGTCATAGTCCCATCCGTAGGCATAGGCACGACGCAGATTGGTGGCAACGGTGTCAGTATATACGAGACTGCCTGTGCCGTGGCCACCGAAGATGGTGGCATACTCATAGGCAGGATATTTATCTATTATCCACTTCATGACGGACAGCATGCTGTCGGGGTTGGTGGCAAGGAAGTTTGATTCCCATTCGCGCACTTTTGTGCTTTCACCTCCGGCAAGTTCAGCAATGTAGGGCTTCTCGCCACGGATATTGGCGAAGACGACGAGGTTGACGTCAGCAGGCAGTTTATCAGAGCCTTTAGCCATCTCCTTTATGTCGAGATTAAGGAACTGGGGCAGGCTGTTACCTACTTGGTTGCCGTCCATGTATGCAATGATTGTACGCTGGGCAGGCACCACTACGGGTACGTCGGGTTCTTCTGTATTGTCGGAACAGGAAACTATGATTGCTGATACAGCTATGAATAAAATCCACTTAAGCTTCTTCATTTGGCTTGAAATATTTTGTTATGGCGTAATAACAGTAGGCTATCAGCAGAGGGTAGCCTATATAATATAATGTAGAAATGGAAAATACGATATAGAGCATTGAGCACACTCCTATGAGACCGAATAGATACAATATGGCATCTTCTAACGGCAGTTTATGGCGCACATCGTCAATGGTCGCTATGCCTACTATTAGCATTGCCCATATAGAGGAAATGAATATTCCGAGAATTGGGGGCATGATGAACGGATTGACTGACGGGTGATAGTAGAAATGCTGCCACGTGTCTGCTCCGAACATCTGCAGGGAGGCATAGAAAGTGGCTGAGCATGCTACGATGATGCACAGTAGGGAGGGATAGAAAGAGTCAATGTCGCGCAGATGAACCAAGGGAGCATTGCGTTGAGTGACAAGTCGCATGATGTAGAATACAGACATCATGACCACCAATATTACTGCCAGTACTACGTGAGTGCTGGAGAAGAACATGATGAACTGTGAGATAGGGTCTGTAGGAACAACATTGTTGAGCAGTTGTCTTTCGTGAATCCATCCCAAACGTCCTTGGTCGCTTACCACCTGAACCCATACTGAGTCTATGCTGTCCTGAGGTAGAATGTTTATGTCTGTTACTGCCAGATGGCGATTGTGGCGTATGGAGAAAGAGTCTGTTTCCAGTTGTGATACATGCTCTTCAGGCTGCTGCGAGATGAGTATGATGCTGTCACCTCTGACAATGAAATTGTAGCCGATGGAATAGTGGCGGCTGCTGTCGATGACAAGCGTGTCATCCTCACCACCGTCGAGTGTCTGTAAGCGCTCACGGTAGCAAGATGTGGTTGTAAGGAGTAGCAGTGTTGCTATTATCGCATAATATACATTTCGCATTGTCTGCAATCAAATTTTAGTGTGAACGACTTTCCGTCTGACAGATGGAGTGACAATGGTTCGCGCCATGCTGGCTTACGCCCTGATTTGGTACAGAAACCCAGTTCGTGACGCAGGCAGTAGCGGCAGTGCATCAGCTCTTGGGGAACTTGAAAGCTATTGGACTTTAGCTGTTGGCTGTTGGCCTTATAAGACTCATAGGCCCTATTGGGCTTATTGGTCCTATAAACTTCTATTGCTTGGCGTCTGAGGTTTGCCAGATGACTGCTGGGAATAAAAGGCTTCTCTACCTCGCAGATGATTTCGAGTTTTCCTACGCGATAGGCGGTGCCTCCCAGTTTCGTGAGTTGCTTGCGGATATTCTCCTCCTGCTCGCTGTGTGTCTCTTGATAGGAGTAGGGCAGGGCGGCATAGCCCTTTTTGCCATGTTCGTCAGTAATGGAGAGCTGCAATTCGTCAGCCTTAATGGTGAACAACATGTCGAGTTGCGCCTTGCGTTCTGCTGACGGCTTGGTAAGTATCTTCTGGAAAGCCTGGTCGAAGTTGCGATATAGCATCGTTCCAGGTTGTATCCCCGCAGGCATCTTGAAGGGAGTGATTCTGTTGCCCTCGGCAATGTTTACCCTGAAGCCGACCAGACGGCTTTGGGAGTTGAAGAAACACAGTCCGTCACCGTTGGAGAATGCTGACACAGAAGATACGATGATGCGTCCTCCCCTGATTTCCTTGACCTTGCCAACATATTCGCCAATGGATTTTGGCGTCAGGAATGATGCTTGATGTTCTGCACGCCCGTCAGCAAAGTAGTTAGTAAAACCTCTGTTGAAACTCTTGTGTATGTCAGGCTTGAAGGTGTATGTACTCCTGCCCATTGAGGCACGTCTGTAGAGGTTTGGATGTGACTTTATGATATTGTCGAGTCGTTCTGAATAGGCTGCTGTGATATTCTTTACATAGTCTGCATCCTTCAGGCGTCCTTCAATCTTGAACGATACTGCTCCTGCATTCACCAGCCGCTCCATATTGTCGAGCTGTGCCATATCTTTCAGCGAGAGCAGATGACGGTCCTGTTCTATGATGTTGCCGTCTGCATCCTTCAGTGTAAACGGCAGGCGGCAGAATTGTGCACATTCGCCTCTGTTGGCACTGCGTCCGAAACAGTATTCTGAAGCATAGCAGCGTCCTGAATAACTGACACACAAAGCACCATGAACAAAAACTTCCAGTTCCACATCAGGCACAGCGGCATGAATGGCAGCAATCTCCTTTATCGACAGTTCCCTTGCCAATACCACCCTGCGGAATCCCATTTCTTCTAGTTCCTTCACTTTCTCTATGGTGCGGTTATCCGTCTGGGTTGAGGCGTGGAAGGTTATATCTTCCAGACTAGGCTGTGAGAGAAGTGTGAGGTCTTGTATGAGGATGGCATCAGCACCTGCCTCATGAACCTCACGGCATAGCGTTACGGCATCGTCGATTTCTGAATCATAGAGCAGGGTATTGATGGTGACATAAACCTTAGCGTCATATTGATGTGCATATTCGCACAGCGTGCGGATATCCTCCACAGAATTATCTGCAGCAGCCCTCGCTCCGAAGCGTGTTGCTCCGATGTAAACGGCATCAGCTCCATGGTCAATGGCAGCAATGCCGCATTCAAGGTTCTTGGCAGGAGAAAGGAGTTCTAAGGTTGTCAAATGTGGTTGATTTTGCGTCGTATGATTATTGCATTAAGCGTTGTCACCACACAAAGCAGTATGATGCCCAAGATGATGGTATTTAGCATGCCGCCATGAGCTATCTCTGGATAGAGAGCGTCTATGGTCGTCATGTAGTAGTTTCTGATTGGAATTATTGCCAGTGTCGCTACGAGCAACACTATGACGTTGAGCGCCATTGTGAGCAACTGATAGGGTAGGGCAATGCGTGTGCGACGGTAGCCTATGAGAAGGAGATTCTGCAGCTTCTCAGTATTCTTCTGCACCAGTAGGTATATGCTCAGCATGAGGATGTAGAAGCTCAGGGCACTGATGATGAGTCCTATTACCATTACGATGGTTACTATGAGGCGCAGGAAGTATGTCGTCTTCTCTGCATTCAGGCGGTCGCTCTCCATTTCAAGGCCGTTCTGCTGGAAGTATGTCGTAATCTTCTCATCAGCAGGATTGCTGACCTGCATGAGGAGCCTTGATGGACGGGTATGGTCTTCAGGTGCAAACTCCTTGTTGCTCCAGTCTATGAATGCCTGTGGCACCAAGACGGCATTGAGGGTAGAAGAGAATGCCACCACCTTGCCCTTGAATGTCTGCTCCTTGCCATTGCCATGAGCATATATTTGTACATCTATCATGCTCATGAGACCTTCTGAAATCTGTGGCAGCGAACGCTGGCGGGCAACGCTGAAATTATAGGCGTTGACGTAGTTACGTGGCAGGATAATAGGAACAATTTCCTGTCCTTCGGTATATTGCCAGTCAGAGAGGTTTACATCGATAAAGTCATCAGGAACGCTCTCGAAGAATGCCTCTGTCCTTATTATTGGTACGTTACTGATAGCGAGACTGACGCTGACCTTGTATTCCGTAGTGGTGAAGCAGCCTATCTTCTCCGTAAAGGGCTGATTGCGCAGGTCTTGTATGTCGCTTTCAGAGAATGTGCTGGCATTTCCAGAAAGGGTGTTGCCCATTCCGATGTGCTTTGTCACCATAATATAGTTGGGCTTCATGAATGAGTCGCCGCTGGTGAATATGGGTAGCACATCATTATAGAACTGATAGCCGGCAAGGACTATTATCATACCAAAGAGGTTGGCAAAAACAAAGCCGAAGAATTGGCCTATGCTTATATGCTGTCGGAGCAGTTTCCAAAGTAGTTTCATATCGTTTGCCTCCCTGTTTTAAAGTCTGTAAACCCTGTCGTAGGGCAGGTCCATGTGTTTGCCTATTGACGTTACTATAACGCAGGCATTCTGCTTGTGTGCCTCCTCCATCATGATTGATGCCATTATCTGGGAGTTGTTGTCGTCGAGGTGGCTTATTGGCTCATCTACCAGCAGCACGTCGAAAGGCTGCACGAGGGCACGTATCATGGCAACCCTCTGTTGCTGACCGAATGACATCTTGCCTATTTTGTTGTCAATCTTGTCAGGTATTCCGAGGCGCTCGAACCATGATGTTATCTCTTTGCGGCTCCATGTCTTCTCGTCTTTCGTAAGTTGACTTTTAATCAGAATATTCTCCATTGCTGTAAGCTCAGGGAAAAGCCTCAGTTCCTGAAAGAGGTGGCTGATGCTCTTCTGTCTGATGTCTGCCCAGCGGTTGGGGGAGTATCTGCGTATGTCCTCACCATCGAAGTGTATGTTGCCTGAGTAGTCGTTGCGATAGCCCAGGATATAGCTGCAGAAGGTACTCTTGCCTTTTCCTGACTCTGCTTCTACGAGATATGTCTTGCCACGTTCGAAGGTAGCCTCACACTGCCATATCTCAGAAGACAGCTCTGTACCCTCAAACACCCTTGGCGTGACATTATGGAATGAAATATTATTCAGCATTATTTTAACCTTAACCTTAACCTTAACCTTAACGCTAACCGCTAACCGCTCACCTTTAACCGTTATCAATCATCTATCAAGAACACCACCCTCTTTATCTTTCCCAATGAAGAGAAGAGGCTTGGACCTACATGTCCCATAATCTTGTCTGTATTAAATACAGCCACGAGGCGTTCCTTGTTTTTCTTGTTGCCCTGAGGGATTCTCCTCACCTTGGCCTCTATGCCCTCAAGAATGTTGTTGCCGCGAGGTGCCAGGGTGATGGCCGTTTGTCCGTTGTAGTTTACTATCTGGTCGAAAGCGCCAGTGCCCTGTAGCAGGGATATGAGAGTGTTATTGCCTTTTAGGTTGGCGGCAAAGTCCTTTCCTTTGACGTTGAGGAACACAGTAGCGAGGGCTGTGTCGTTGACTTCCTTTTCCCAGTCGAAGGTGAGAGGGCGGTATATGCCTACAGCCTTTTCCAAAGCTTGTTTTACATGTGGTATAGAAGAGCAGGTGCTTCCGTCCATATATAGAGTGCCATCGCGGTATGTCATCTCAGCCTCGATAATCACATCATCTGGATCTGTTCCTGCAGGGGTGCCGAAGGTGATGGTGCTGACCATGTGTGCAGGAAGGGCAGAGGCACGTGCAGCAAAGCGTACAGGCGCTGTTGTCTCATGGTGATGCTGCCAAAGCTCGCCACCCTGACAACTGGTCTCTTCCTTGTCGTCCATCTGGGCCTGCATGCGGCTGATTATCTTTTCCTGAGCCTGCTTGCTCGCCATCGTAGGGCCCATTACCAGCAGGCAGTGATTGTTATACATAATGGCCCACTGATTCTTATAGAAGCAGTAGTTGAAGTCCTTTTCGTGTTTCAGTTCCGAGAGGCCTCCGATGTTGCACAGGCGTGTTATGAAGTCGTGGAACTCATAGTCGTCAGCTATTGGGGCACACATGCCAAAAGAACCGTCAGCAGTCTCGAAGAAGTAAATGTCCTTCGTAAGGTCTATGCCCTTGAGCTGGGTCTTGTCGTCATTGACAAAAGGCATCAGCAGCACATTGAATGGCGAATAGGCCCCAATGAGTTTCTCTCCATTAATGGAAAGCAGGGCTACCGCATTCTTGGGGAGGTTGTTGACGTAATTACCTTTACTGCAACTCGATAGCAGTATAACCAATAGTGTGAATACTGATAAAAAATGACATTTAGATTTCATAATTCTTCACTATAACCTTTAACCTCTAACCTTTAACCTCTAACCTTTAACCTTTAACCTTTAATCTTATCGTCATCAGCGCCACGAGGGCAGCTGTTTCTGTTCTTAATCTGAAGTCCCCAAGCGATACGCTTTCGTATCCATGCTTCAGGGCATATTCTACTTCTTCTATAGAGAAATCACCCTCCGGACCTATGAGGACGGTGAATGATTGGCCATTGGCTGTTGAACATTGAACATTGAACATTGAACTTTGAACTTCTTCCAGCTTTTGCTGTAGTGAGGTTCGTGGAATCTCTTCGTGGCAGTGGCAGATGAATTTGCGCCCCTCGCGTGGGGTGTCGATAAACTGCTTCACTGGTATCATGTCGTTGATGGCAGGCATCCATGCTTTCCTGCTTTGCTTCATGGCCGAGACGACTGTCTTCTCTATGCGGTCAACACGCATCTTGCGTCGTTCAGAGAACTGTCCTTCCAAGAACGATATCTCGTCAATGCCTATCTCCGTAGCCTTTTCTGCCATCCACTCCATGCGTTCCATCATCTTCGTTGGAGCAATGGCGATGTGTATTCTGTTCTCAGACTGTGGTAATGTTGTGGTATTTGTAATCTTATACTGGCATTGCTTGTTTGTGGCAATGGTTACCACAGCCTGGTGTATTCCTCCCTCTCCGTCAATGAGGAATATGCTGTCGCCTTCTTTCAGTCTGAGCACACGAGTGGCATGGGCTGCCTCTTCCTGGGGCAGTCTGTCAACATCAGTTGCATTTGGGACGTAAAAAAAGCGTTCTTCTTTCATTAAAACCAAAAGAAGCATACGCCATTATAGGCATACGCTTCTCCATTGTTCTTTTTTGTGAGAGTCTTATGCCTCAGCAGGAGTTTCTTCCTGTGCCTCAGCAGGAGCCTCTTCAGTAGCTTCTTCAGCAGCTTTAGCTTCAGCAGCGGCAGCTTCTTCAGCAGCCTTAGCCTCTGCCTCTGCGGCAGCTTTCTTCTCGGCAATAGCCTTTGCCTTAGCCTCGTTGTACTGCTTCTCTGCAGCCAGATTAGCAGCCTTCTTCTCAGCCTTAGCCTTAGCCTCGGCAGCCTTGATGGCGTCAAAGCCAGCTACCTTTGCCTTCTTCCATGCCTCAAACTTAGCCTGTGCGGTAGCCTCGTCAAAAGCACCCTTCTTAACACCGCCACGGAGGTGCTTCATCATATAAACACCTTCTGCAGAGAGAATGTTACGAACTGTGTCAGTTGGCTGTGCGCCACACTCAACCCAATAAAGAGCACGGTCGAAATCCAGATCTACTGTGGCAGGATTGGTGTTAGGGTTGTAAGTACCAATCTTTTCAGTAAACTTACCATCACGTGGAGCTCTTACGTCAGCGATAACGATACGATAGAAAGCATATGCCTTACGACCGCTGCGCTGTAAACGAATTTTTGTTGCCATTTGTTTTAACTTTTGTGTTAATGAATAGATGTGAATATGCTTTAACTCGTAAAGCGGGTGCAAAAGTACTAAAAAAAATGAAGAGTGAAGAGTGAAGAGTGAAGAATTAAGGCTGATGGGCGAGCTTTTTAGCTATTTTTAACAAAAATGCCGCAGTTCCGCTTCTGTTAAACAGTAGTTCTAATATTATTAAAGTATAATTCCACTTTATTTTAAGCCTTAAAGGAATTTTTCCTTACCCTTCGATATATTTTATATTTCCGCACCGCGTACAGTAGTTTCCGCTGCGCGTACAGTAGTTTCTGCACTGCGTACAGTAGTTTCCGCACTGGAAATATAAAATTCCTTTAGGAGTAAAAACATTTCTCACGAGAGGAAAATCAATTTTTTTCTATTTAGAAAGCCTTTTTTGAGGAAATGTTTTGCAGTTTATAATAATTTTATTAAATTTGCACCCGCTTTTTGTATAAAGGTCAAAGTCAACCCCTGCTGTAAAGGGGAATTTTAATCATCAAAAACGTCCGCACCGCGTAACGCAAAGTGAAAGGGTGCAGTATTTATGAAAGTACTGAAATTTGGCGGAACCAGCGTGGGTTCCGTAGAGAGTATCCTCAGCCTGAAGGCTATTGTAGAAAAAGAGGCTAAGAAACAGCCTGTCATCGTAGTGGTAAGTGCACTGGGAGGCATTACAGACAAACTCCTACTTACTTCACGATTGGCACTTGGAGGTGACGAACACTATCGCGATGAGTTTGATGCGATAGTAGATAGGCACCACAAGATGATAGATACTATCATCACTGATCCGATGGATCGCGAACGTCTTTTCAATACTATTGATGCTCTGCTGGAGCAATTGAGAAGCCTTTATTTCGGAGTATATCTTATTCATGACATTTCGCCCAAGACGCAGGATGCCATACTGGCGTACGGAGAGCGTCTGAGCTCAAATATAGTAGCAACCCTGATAAAGGGTGCGCGATGGTTCGACTCGCGCAATTTTATCAAGACCGACAAGAAGTTTGGTCGCAACTCACTGGATGCGGAACTCACCAATAAACTGGTTAGGGACACATTCTCTCCTCTGCCACGAATATCGCTGGTGCCAGGATTCATCTCGAAGGACAAGACCACTGGCGAGACAACCAACCTGGGACGTGGCGGCTCTGACTATACCGCTGCCATAATAGCTGCTGCGCTGGATGCAGAGATATTGGAGATATGGACTGACGTGGACGGCTTCATGACAGCTGACCCAAGGGTTATTACTTCTGCTTATCCTATCAGGGAACTGTCGTTTGTCGAGGCAATGGAGCTGTGTAACTTCGGAGCAAAGGTTATCTATCCTCCTACGATATATCCGGTTTGTGTGAAGAATATCCCCATCAAGGTGAAGAACACCTTCAACCCAGAGGCTGAGGGCACTATCATCACAGAGAAGGTGGCTGGCGACCATAAGCCTATCAAGGGTATCTCAAGCATCAACGGCACGGCCCTGATAACTGTTACGGGATTGTCGATGGTGGGCGTGATAGGCGTAAACCAACGCATATTCACTACGCTGGCTCGCAATGGCATATCTGTATTCATGGTGTCGCAGGCATCATCAGAGAACTCTACCTCAATAGGCGTCAAGGAAGATGTTGCGGAAGACGCAGTAAGGGTGCTCAACAATGAATTTGCCAAGGAAATAGAAACAGGGGCAATGTTCCCCATGAAGGCAGAGACAGGACTGGCAACAATAGCCATAGTGGGCGAGAACATGAAGCAGACACCAGGTATTGCAGGAAAGCTGTTCGGCTGTCTGGGAAGGTCGGGTATTTCAATCATAGCATGCGCCCAGGGTGCTTCCGAGACAAATATCTCATTCGTGGTAAAGAGTGAGTTCCTGCGTAAGTCGCTGAACGTTATCCACGACTCGTTCTTCCTGTCAGAATATAAGGTGCTGAACCTCTTCATCTGCGGTGTCGGAACCGTAGGCTCAAAACTTATAGAGCAGATATCGTCACAGTATGAGACGCTGAAGAAGGAATCAGGACTGCTGCTCAACGTTGTGGGCATAGCATCGTCGAAGAAAGCTATATTCTCACGTGAGGGAATAAATCTGCAGACGTACCGGGAAGAACTGGACAAGGCAGAACCGTCTGATTCAAGAAAGATGCTGCAGGGCATACTGAATATGAATATCTTCAACAGTGTCTTCGTCGATTGTACAGCCTCAAAGGAGGTGGCAGACCTTTATCAGGCTTTGCTGGAGCATAACGTTAACGTAATTACGGCAAACAAGATAGCAGCATCAGGCGACTACAACACATACCGCACCTTGAAGGATACAGCCAAGAGGGTAGGAGTGAAGTTCCGCTACGAGACAAACGTAGGTGCCGGACTGCCCATCATCGGAACCATGAACGACCTCACCAACTCTGGTGATAAGATTCTGAAGATTGAGGCTGTACTGTCAGGTACTGTGAACTATATCTTCAATGCCTTGTCGGCAGAGGTGCCTTTCTCTGAGACCGTTAAGAAAGCCCGCGAATTGGGCTTCGCAGAGCCTGACCCGCGTATAGACCTCAGCGGAACAGACGTGGTGCGCAAGCTCGTCATCCTCACTCGTGAGGCTGGATATGAAGTGGAGCAGAGCGATGTGGAGAAACATCTGTTCGTGCCCGACGATTTCTTCACAGGCAGCTTGGATGACTTCTGGCGTCGCCTCCCAGAACTGGATGCACAGTTTGAGGCAAAGCGCAAGGAACTGGAGGCAAAGAACTGTCGCCAGAGATTTGTAGCAGCGATGGAGGTGATAGACGGTCAGGTGAAGTGTAGCGTGTCATTGCGTGAGGTGCCGCTGAACCATTCCTTCTACGAGTTGGAAGGGTCAAACAACATCGTTACCCTTACCACCACGCGTTACAAAGAGTATCCGCTGCTCATACAGGGCTTCGGTGCCGGTGCCAGCGTAACGGCTGCCGGAGTATTTGCAAATATACTTTCGATAGCGAACATTTAGGCTCCCCTCCCGACCTCCCCCAGTTAGGGGAGGGGTCAAAGGCAATTATCAATTTTCAATTATCAATTATCAATTTAGAAAGTGAAGACAATAATAATACTCGGCGATGGCATGGCCGATAACCCAATAGAGAAACTCGGAGGCAAGACGCCACTGCAATATGCAAGGACGCCCTATATGGACTTCCTCGCAAAGAATGGCAGAACTGGCCGACTGGTTACAGTACCACAGGGCTATTCGCCCGGTTCGGAGGTGGCAAATACTGCCATTCTAGGCTATGACCTTGACAAGGTGTATGAGGGCAGAGGACCGCTGGAGGCTGCTTCTATAGGCTACGAAATGGATGCGCTGGATATGGCGATACGCTGTAATATCATCAGTGTCACTCCGCAGGGCACAATAAAAACCCACAACGGAGGCAATCTGTCAACAGAAGATGCTGGTCCGCTAATCGAGCTTCTCAATGAGAAACTGGGCAGCGACAAGGTGCGCTTCATACGTGGCATACAATATCGTCACCTGCTCGTAATCAAGGGTGGCAGCAAACATATAATATGCAATCCGCCTCACGACCATCCAAACGAAGAGTGGCGCCAGCTGTTGGTAACTGCTGAGCCCAATGCTCCTGTTGAACCAGGAAGAATGACAGCTCAGGAGACAGCAGACCTACTGAATGACCTTATTCTGAAGTCATACGAACTGCTTCCCAAGGCTCCTCTGAACGTAAAGCGTGCAGCAGAAGGAAAAGACCAGGCAAACATCATCTGGCCGTGGAGTGGGGGATATCGTCCTGATATGCGGACCCTCATGGAGAAATACCCACAAGTGAAATCAGGTGCGGTGGTATCTGCTGTGGACCTTATTCAGGGTATAGGAAAATATGCTGGTCTGGACATCATAAAGGTAAAGGGTGCTACAGGACTTTGGGATACTGACTATGAGGCAAAGACAAAGGCAGCATTGGACAACCTGAAGACAAAAGACTTTGTATTCCTGCATGTGGAAGCCAGCGACGAGGCTGGTCATGACGGCGATGTGGAGCTGAAGGTCAGGACGATAGAGAATCTTGACTCTCGCATGATAGGTCCGATATACGAGGAGACAAAGACATGGGACGAGCCGGTATGCATAGCCGTACTGCCCGACCACTATACTCCTGTCGAGATGCGCATCCACGTGGGTGAGCCTGTGCCATTCATCATATACTACAACGGCATTGAACCTGACAGCGTTGAGAAATATGATGAGTTTACTTGTGTCAATGGTGGCTACGGCATACTGAAGTTAAATGAATTTATGAAAACATTAATGTCATTATGAAATATTACTCAACCAACAAGAAAGCTCCTATAGCCACACTTGAGAAGGCTGTGGTTAAAGGCCTGGCAGAAGACAAGGGTCTTTATATGCCAGAGACAATAAAGAAGCTCCCTAAGGAGTTCTTCGAGAACATCGACAAGATGTCATTTCAGGATATCGCCTGTGCAGTGGCTGATGCCTTCTTTGGAGAAGACGTAGAGAAAGAAGCTCTGAGGAACATTGTGTGTGACACTCTTTCCTTCGACTGTCCTGTAGTGCCTGTCACCCCTAAAGGAAAGGACGACACGGATATCTATACCTTGGAACTGTTCCATGGTCCTACGCTGGCGTTCAAGGATGTGGGCGCACGTTTCATGGCACGTCTGCTGCAGTACTTCCTAAGGAAGGGTTCAAAGGTTCAAGGAGTTCAAGAAGTTCAAGGTTCTGAGGTCAATGTCCTTGTAGCAACTTCTGGTGATACTGGTTCAGCAGTAGCAAACGGTTTCCTGGGTGTTGAGGGCATACATGTCTATGTGCTCTATCCGAAGGGCAAGGTAAGTCCGATACAGGAGTGCCAGTTTACCACACTGGGAAAGAATATTACCGCTATCGAGGTCGATGGTGTCTTCGACGATTGTCAGGCACTGGTAAAGGCAGCCTTCATGGATGCAGACCTTAATGCACACATGAAGCTCACTTCAGCCAACTCAATAAATGTGGCACGTTTCCTGCCTCAGGCATTCTATTACTTCAATGCCTATGCCCGTATGAAGGCACTGGGTAAGGCTGACAATATGGTGATGTGTGTACCGAGCGGTAACTTCGGTAATATCTGTGCCGCACTTTTCGGACATGCTATGGGACTGCCCATAAAGCGCTTTATTGCAGCCAACAATGCCAATGATATTTTCTACAACTACCTACAGACAGGCAAGTATTGTCCTCAGCCTTCAAAGGCTACGCTGGCAAATGCTATGGATGTGGGCGACCCAAGTAACTTTGCTCGCATATACGACCTGTACAAGGGTGACCATGCAGCTATCACCAGCCTCATAAGCGGAGCTACATATAAGGACGAGCAGATACGTGCTACAATGCAGGAGTGCTATGAGGAGACAGGATATGTCCTCGACCCTCATGGAGCATGCGGATATCAGGCTCTGAAAGACTTGCTGAAAGAGGGAGAAACAGGAGTCTTCTGTGAGACTGCTCATCCTGCTAAGTTCAAGGAGAAGGTGGATGACATACTCTCTACGGATATCGAGATACCGGCACGTCTGCAGGCCTTCATGAAGGGTACGAAACAGAGTATTCCTATGTCGAAGGAGTTCAGCGATTTCAAGGATTTTTTGATGAAGCAGTAATAATTCATAATTCAAAATTCATAATTATGAGTAGTTATTTCAAAGACAAGATAGAGAAGTTCAGGAATCTTGAGACTCCTTTCTATTATTATGACAAGGCATTGCTGAACGAAACCCTGCAGACAATTAATAGCTGTCTGAAGAACTTCCCTGCATACCATCTGCATTATGCTGTGAAGGCAAATGCCAACAAGGATGTGCTTAGGGAGATACAGAAGGCTGGTTTTGGCGTAGATTGTGTCAGTGGCGGAGAAATACAGCAGGCTCTTGATGCTGGTTTCGATGCAGGCAAGATAGTATATGCTGGTGTCGGTAAGGCTGACTGGGAGATAAATCTGGGTCTTGATGCAGGGATATTCTGCTTCAATGTTGAGTCTGAGCCTGAATTGCAGGTTATAAATGAACTTGCAGGCAAGAAGGGTAAGACGGCACGTGTATGTTTCCGCATTAATCCTAATGTGGGTGCACATACCCACGCAAATATCACCACTGGTCTGGCAGAAAACAAATTCGGTATCTCAATGCAGGATATGGAAGAGGCTATAAGGGAGGCAGAGGAACTTCCTAACATAGAATTCCTGGGTCTTCACTTCCACATTGGCAGTCAGATACTGGAGATGACAGACTTCGAGGCACTGTGTAACCGCATCAATGAGTTGCAGGACAGACTGGAGGCACAGGGAATAAAGCCAAAAGTGATAAACGTAGGCGGAGGACTGGGTGTGGCATATGATGACCCAGACGGAAAACCAATACCAGACTTTGATGCTTACTTCAATACCTATGCCAAGAACCTGAAGCTTCGCGAAGGACAGGAGATGCACTGCGAACTCGGTAGGGCTGTAGTGGGCCAGATGGGAAGTCTGATAACACGTGTGCTCTATGTGAAGCATGCTCATGTGAAGTCATTCGTAATTGTGGATGCAGGAATGAGCGACCTGATACGTCCTGCCCTCTATGATGCTCATCACGAAATACAGCTGGCAGAGGATTCTGAAGGCAGGGAAGAATGCACCTATGACGTAGTAGGTCCGATATGCGAGTCATCTGACGTGTTCGGCAAGGACGAGAAACTGCCTGAATGCCGTCGTGGCGACCTTATAGCATTGCGCTCAGCAGGTGCTTACGGCGAGATAATGGCATGTCAGTATAACTGCAGAAAACTGCCTAAGGCTTATTTACTATAATAGAACGTAAAATTGAAGGTACTTCATTATAATCAGACAGCAGGCGTTCTTGCACCGTTGAGTGATAAGGTGGAGAACATCATCCTGGAGTGTGCCCCATCAAAAAATGTGGTGGCATTCTACAGGTATGTATGTTCCAGGATTAACGAGGCTGACCCTGACATAGTACACATATACGGTGCCTGGGACTGGCACATCGGTGTGGTGGCATATGCTGCATACATAAAGAACAAGGCACTGGTATATTCTCCGATGAGGGGCATTATGTCAAGTGTTTTGGAATGGAATCCTATAAAGCGCAGATTCTGGCAGTTTGTGACATATCAGTACTGGCTTATCCGTAATGCCTATGTGCTGATAATGCAGGACAGCCATGAAGACGGCATATTCCGCACTACGAAACTGAGGGAAAGTGGTATTGAGGTACTGCCTGAGCCATCGATGATAGACGAGGATGTCCAGAAGGACTTCATGTTTGCCATTTATAATAAGACACTCGACACCAACTACAAGCGCTATATCACTCCTCTTGAGAAACAGTATGTCACCGCTATGGTGCAGTTGGCAGTCCTGGATGCCGGTGACCAAATAGCACCACCTTATATTCATAACCTGTCAACACGTAGGATAGCATTCTATGCTCATGACGAGGATGCCTTGGAGATGATGGAAGAGGGCGCAAGGAAACTGAATATGCCAATGCCGGAATTGCCTGAGGTGACGGATGATATGCGATACCCGGTGGGAAAAAGAAAACCTCTGGGAGGCTTTGCTGACAAGGAGGTGGTGAAGATGATTATGGCATCCAAGAAGATAGGATTGAAGAATCTCACCCTGCGCCACTGGGCGGAGTTGTATAATATGTTCCGCTATGTAGATTTCGATGAAGATCAGGCAGCTCGCGAGATAAAGAAACACGGACTGAAAAAGACTACACTAAAGATACAAGATTACCTGACAGAATTATTTTTCTTAAAACCTGGATATAATATATTATGAGCCATCCTAAATATGACATCAACAGTGACATGCACTATCTGAAGTTGCTGGCAAAGTCTTTTCCTAATGTAGCGGCAGCATCAACGGAGATTATCAATCTCTCTGCAATACTGAACCTGCCTAAGGGAACGGAACATTTCCTTGCCGACATTCATGGTGAGCATGAGGCATTCTTGCACGTACTGAAGAATGCTTCGGGACGTATATCGAAGAAGGTGGACGAGATATTCGGTGAATATATGCCTGCGTATGCCAAGAAAGAACTGTGTACGCTGATATACTACCCTGAGCAGAAATTGGAACTGGTGAAGAGCCAGTTGGAGGAGCATGACAGCAGGGCAGAATGGTATCGCATGACACTGAACCAGCTGGTGATGGTGTTCAGGGAGATAAGCTCGAAATATACCCGTAGCAAGGTGCGCAAGACATTGCCGCAGGAGTATTCTTATATCCTGGAAGAACTGCTTCATGAGCGTGCCGACGAGAAGGACAAGGCTGGCTATGTCAGCGTCATCATCGAGGAGATAATATCTACCGACAGTGCCGATGATTTTATCATTGCTCTGTCTAATGTGATACAGCGTCTGGCAATAGCACAGTTGCACATTCTGGGTGATGTGTATGACCGTGGACCTGGTGCACACATCATCATGGACAAACTGTCAACTTACCATTCATGGGACATTCAGTGGGGTAATCACGATATCCTGTGGGCAGGAGCATGTGCAGGAAACGATGCGTGTATCTGTAATGTAATACGCCTGTCGCTGAGATATGCCAATCTTCTCACTTTGGATGACGGATACGGAATAAGTTTGATGCCGCTGGCGACATTCGCGATGGAGACATACGCTGACGATCCGTGTACGGCATTCGAACCAATCCTGAATCCAGAGAACAAGGATAAGTTCGACCGCAAGACTCTGCGCCTGATGGCAATGATGCATAAGGCTGTGTCGGTATTGCAGTTCAAGGCTGAGGCAAAGATAATCAAGAGGAATCCGTCATGGAAGATGGACGACCGCTGCATGCTTGAGGCTATAGACTTCAATAAGGGTACCTGCAACATCGGAGGTAAGGAGTATAAGATGCTCGACATGAACTTCCCGACCATTAATCCTGATGACCCGTCAGCATTTACGGCAGAGGAGGAACTGCTGATGAAGAAACTGCATCACTCGTTCCGTGTATCGGAGAAACTGCAGAGACACATAAAGACAATCCTGTCTCACGGATGTATGTATGCCATATACAATAACAACCTGCTGTTCCACGCTTCCATACCGTTGAATGAAGACGGTTCTCTGAAGCAGGTGGAACTGAAGCCGGGAGAAAAATATTCCGGAATGGAACTGTTCAACGAGACTGGTCATTTGGTACGCCTGGCATTTGCCAATGATGCTCCTGCTGAGGAGAAGCAGTATGCCAAAGATTACTTCATGTACCTGTGGTGCGGTCCTGACTCTTGCCTGTTCGATAAGGCAAAGATGGCTACCTTTGAGCGTTACTTCCTGGCTGAGAAAGAGACGCATGTTGAAGAGAAGGGGTGGTTCTTCAAACTTCGTGAACAGGAGAAGACTGCAGACACCATTCTCGATGCCTTTGGCGTTGAGGGACCTAACCGACATATCATCAACGGACATGTGCCTGTGCATGTGAAGAAGGGTGAGACTCCTATCAAGGCTAACGGAAAGTTAATGGTGATTGATGGAGGCTTTGCTGAGCCGTACCATAAGGAAACAGGTATCGCCGGATATACCCTTGTGTATCACTCCCGAGAATTCGAATTGGTGCAGCATGAGCCATTTACCAATGTAGAAGATGCCATCAGGGAAGGACGCGATATCAAATCGACAACACAGATAGTGGCAACCGTTGGCAGACGTATGCTGGTGGCTGACACTGACAGGGGAAAGGAATTGATGAAGCAGATAGCAGACCTCAGGGAACTGCTCTATGCTTTCAGACATGGATTTATAAAGGAGGTTAAGAAATGAACATGACATTATTCTATTGCCAGTATCTCATGACGATTGTGACCATTGTTGCAATACCGTTGCTGCTGTGGTATGTGAGGAAAGACAGATTCCAGGGAAAATACAGGGTGCTGTCACGAATCCGCTTCGCATTCTTTGTGCTGCTTGCAGTGGCTCATTTCGGATTGTATGCTATGACTGACGTAGTATCGTTCTTCTATCTTGGAGCCATAACATGCCTCTCAATGGCATTCTGCGACATAAAGGGCACCTTCGGTACAGTCTATGAGTGAGGTGATTATAGACCGGCAGGAGTGTTTCCCGATATGTAACCCTGAGGGTAGGGAAGTGGGAGTGGTGGAACTGTTCAATTACTCCCCTCTCAACGACAGGGCTGAATTGGGATTAGAGATAGAACCTGAATGGCGGGGCAAGGGCTTGGGTACCAAGGCTGTCATAAAGATGATGAAATATGCCAGGGAAGAATTACTGCTGCACACTCTTTACGTCACAATAGAGGAGGATAATGTTGCCTCACTGAAAATATTTCGGAAGTTAGGGTTTGAGGAGACGACACTTAGGAACTGGTACAGAGAAGGAGAGAAATATAAGAATGGAAAATTATTACAATATACGCTATGACAGAGAATAACATACAGGAAGAGAAGAGAAGTCTGAACTTTATTGAGCAGATAGTTGAGGCCGACTTGGCTGAGGGTAAGAATGGTGGCAGGTTACAGACACGTTTCCCACCAGAGCCTAATGGTTACTTGCATATAGGTCATGCCAAGGCCATAGCACTGGACTTCGGTATAGCAAAGAAATATGGTGGTGTATGTAACCTCCGTATGGATGATACCAATCCTCAGAAGGAGGATATGGAATATGTAAGGGCCATAGAGCACGACATAGAATGGCTGGGTTTCAAATGGGGCAAGGTGCTGTATGCTTCTGATTATTTTCAGGAACTGTGGGACTTGGCTGTAGAGCTGATTAAACGTGGCAAGGCATACGTTGATGAACAGAGTGCTGAGGAGATAGCAGCCCAGAAGGGTACTCCCACAACACCTGGCATAGAGTCTCCTTATCGCAACCGTCCCGTAGAGGAGTCACTGAAACTCTTCGAGGAGATGAACAGCGGTAATGTGGAGCCAGGAAAAATGGTGCTGAGGGCGAAGATTGATATGACATCTGACAATATGCATTTCCGCGACCCGATAATGTATCGCGTACTGAATATGCCGCATTGGCGTACGGGAAACAAGTGGAATGCATACCCTATGTATGACTACACTCACGGACAGTGTGACTACTGGGAGGGCGTTACACATTCATTGTGTACCCTGGAATTTGTCAGCCACCGCCCGTTGTATGACCTGTTCGTTGATTGGGCTAAGGAGGTTGACCATGACTTGGGTAAGCACCCTGAGTTGAATCCTGCTGACAACTGGGATATAAACGACTATCGTTCTAGACAGACAGAATTCAATAAGCTGAACCTTACTCATATCCTGCTTTCAAAGCGTAACCTCCTGATTCTTGTGAACGAGCACGTTGTTGATGGCTGGGACGACCCTCGCATGCCTACAATAAGTGCTTTCCGCAGAAAAGGCTATTCTCCTGAGAGCATCCTGGCTTTCATTGATAAGATAGGTTATACTAAGTTTGATGCCCTGAACCAGATGTCACTCTTCGAGAGTGCCGTAAGGGAAGACCTCAACAAGAGGGCTATGAGGGTTAGCGCAGTGCTGGACCCAGTGAAACTGGTGATAACAAACTTCCCGGAGGGTAAGACGGAGGTGTATAATGCCGTAAACAATCCTGAGAATGAGGCTGACGGCACACACGAGATAGAATTCTCAAGGGAATTGTGGATAGAGCGCGACGACTTTATGGAGGATGCTCCGAAGAAATTTTTCCGCCTCGGACCGGGTAAGGAGGTGCGTCTGAAGAACTCATATATAATAAGGTGTCCGGAAACTGACTGCTGTAAGAAGGATGCTGACGGCAATATTGTTGAGGTGTATGCTGAGCTGATACCTGAGACAAAGACGGGCGAGGCTAACAGCAACATGAAGATAAAGGGTAAGACCATACACTGGGTAAGTTGCAACCACTGCTTGGAGGCTGAGGTGAGAAACTATGACCGTCTGTGGATGGTAGAGAATCCTCGTGATGAAGTGGCTGCATATTCCAAGGAACAGGGCAAGGACCGTATCGATATCGACGATATGCGCAAATTCCTCAATCCTGACAGTCTGGAGATTAAAAAGGCGTATGTGGAGAAATGGTGCTCTACTAGAAAGCCTCTCGACTATCTGCAGTTCCAGCGCATCGGATACTATACATTGGATTATACATCAACTCCGGACCACCTGGTGTTCAACAAAACAGTGGGTCTGAAGGATACATGGAAACCTGCTAATGCTTAGTGATTTTCAGAAATATACTGCTTCGCCTGAGTTTCAGGAGCTTCTTCAGCGATATGAGAAATCGCGTGAAGAGGATACTGAATGCTATATCGATCTCAACGATATAATAGACATTGCAGAATATTATCATTCCATAGAGGCCTTTGATGAGGCTGAGGCTGCGGCAGACTATTGTCACAGAATGTATCCTGACAATGACAGCCCCTTGCTTTTCAAAGCCCGTATGGCGCTGATAGACTATGGCGACTACGAGAAGGCAGAGAAGATTTACTCTGCCTTGCCGCAGAAAGACGATAGCGTAGAGGAGGCGTATGTGTATGCAGAGATTCTCGTATGCCGTAATAAAGTCGAGGAGGCTGAGGCTTTCCTTGACAGGAAATACGAGGACCTGAAACGTCAGTATGAGGAGTCAGTTGATACCTCAGGACGTGTTGACAGCTATGATGATGAGTTTGAGGAGGAAATGGAGGATTTCCGTGATGCTCTTGAACATTTCCCTCTCGATATTGCCATGATGTACAGCGACCACGGACTGCCTGACTGTGCGGAGAAGTGGCTCAAGCTGACTAATGGGGTCATAGAGGATATGGAATTTGAATATTGGGAAACATGGGGGCGCACATATCACATGCAGGAACGCTTCAAGGAAGCTATCGTGGCATGGAATAAGGCGCTCGATGTTGATTCTTATTCTTTCTCTGCGTGGATACATCTGTGTGACGCACAGTATCAGGAAAATCTCATAGACGATGCCATACAGAGTGCCGAATTTGCACAGGCGATATCTGTTGACGACCCACAACCGAATATGTTCCTCGGAGCTCTCCATCTGGAGAAGAACAACACGGCAAAGGGTGTGGAGGAGTTCCTTAAGACAATTGAGAAGTCTGGATACGACCTTGCCGTTATGATACGTGTGGGTCTGGCATTCTACGAATTGGGCTATAAGGATGCGGCACTCAATATGATGGAGATGATAAAGAAGCCTTTCGAGGAAGCAGACTTGATGTCTGAGTGTCCTCCGATCGTACAGGAAATAATAGATAAGTGTATCTCTGACGAAAAAAATAATCAGTAATTATTCTTCACTCTTGACTCTTCACTCTTAACTCTTCACTCTTCACTTTAATTATGTTTACAAGCTTACTTTCAAATCTTAACTACTATACTGTGTTCCTCCTGATGCTTATGGAGAGCACTGTGCTGCCTGTTCCTTCCGAACTGGTTGTGGCTCCTGCTGCCTTCAATGCGGCAGAAGGCGATTATAATCTGTGGTTGATAATTCTTGTTGCCACATTTGGAGCTGACTGCGGCGCTACGATAAACTATCTTGCGGGCTACTATCTCGGACGCCCCATAATATATGCTTTCGCAAACAGCAAATGGGGAAAGATGTGCCTGCTGAACCAGAAGAAGGTGGAACAGGCTGAGAAGTATTTCGACAATCATGGCGCTGTGGCTACCATCACAGGACGTCTCGTGCCGGGAATAAGACATCTTATTTCTATTCCTGCCGGCCTGGCAAAGATGAACTACCTGCGATTTCTGCTTTTTACCACCATCGGTGCAGGAGTGTGGAACATCATTCTTGCGGGTATGGGATGGTACATGCATTCTTTTGTTTCAAGAAGTGAATTGAACGAAAAAATAGAGGAATACGCGGAATATATCAAGTTCATAATAGTGGGTTTGGTTGTGCTTTGTGTGATTTATGGGCTAATAAAATATGTGCACAACAAAAAATAACAAAAAATTACACAAAATACACAGAAATGGGCCATTTTTTGTGGTAATTTGGTACAAAATTCACAAATTTTGACCGAAATCAAAAAAAATAGTTGAAAAAATTTGCACAATTGATGAAAATCCTATACATTTGCAAACGTTATCCTGAATACAATCTTTTTACCTTAAAAGGCTAATACCTATTGAGATTGGAACGTCCTTGCTGCGAAGTCAGGGCGTTTCGCCATTTTTATACGTTTAAAAACAGGTAAAATGTCAGAGAAATTAAATACTATAACACATCTCATTGGTGTTGTCTTTGCACTGTCTTCAATATGGATGGTGTGGCCTGCTGTGTATCGTGGCTGGGAATATGCCTTCGGAGTGCTGTTCTTCATTGTGGGTATGTTCCTGATGTTCTTGGCAAGCACGGCTTACCACTGGGTTCCGAAGAATAAGATGACTGCCAAGAAGGTGTTACAGCGCCTTGACCATATCTCCATTTATGTTATGATAGCTTGCAGCTACACACCTATCTGTGTGTCTGTGATAGGTGGATGGCTGGGTTGGACTGTGTTCGGTCTCCAGTGGGCTGTCGTGATTGGAGGTATATTCTATAAGGTATTTGCTATGGGGCGCTTCCCACGACTGTCGCTGGCCTTGTATCTTATAATGGGATGGAGTGTGCTGCTCATCATAAAGCCGGTTATAATTTCTCTCTCAACAGCGGCTATGATGTGTATTGTTGCTGAGGGTGTGCTTTACACAATTGGTACGTACTTCTTCGCTCATGATGACAAAAAGTATTATCATGGCGTGTGGCACATCTTTGTGCTGTTAGGGGCTATTGCCCATTGGACGGCGGTATTGCTGATAATATTATAGCTGCCTCAGCTTCTCCGATGCCGTATTTCCGCAATAGCTGTGCATCAGCATCCATATTCTCTTTTATCTGACGGGCAGAATAGCCTCTGAGAGCCTCTATTGCCTCCTGTGGCTTATTGTTGAACAGCAGGGCATAAGCCTTTGCTATAACGTCGTGGCAGTACTGTTCTGCCTCTGCTGCCTTGCCGGCATAGAGCAGGGCCCAGCCTAATGTGTCCTGAATGGAGACATTGTCGGGATTCTCAAAGTCCAGCTTATACAGTCCGTTGAGCACTTCCTCTGGCTTGCCTGCCTTGGTCATGGCCTTGGCATAGTTAAGTCTGTTGTTGAGGTTGTCTGGGTTGAGTGTTATGAGGGCATCAAAATATGATGCAGACTTCTCATAGTCACCCACAGCATAGTAGGCTCTTGCCATGCCCCGCATAATGGATATGCTGTTGGGACGGGCCTTAAGGCACTTGGCATAGTATTCCAGGGCGGTGTTATATTCCCCCTTCTTCAACTTCCAGTTGGCATAGTAGGAATACAACGTTGTGTAATCTGTGTCCTGTGTGTCGCTGTGTGTTGTTGTGTTAATAAAACCTTCCAGTATATCATCAAGATGGGTGAAGGGATTACGTGGCTTGATACCTATATTGCTTAGACGGAAGAATCGGTACAGATCCTGCAGGTACTGCAGTCGTATGAATGCAGGGTCGTCCATGTCTGCATCTTCTCCTCGCATCCCTATTGGACCTAAGTCACCGCCTTCCATCAGTGTACGCACACTTTCTGGCAACTGTTGCAGCACAGATGACATGGCAATGATGAAGGAATATTTGTCTGACTCACAGAACGGACCGCGTTTCATCACCGTTTCTATGAAGGAACTGTTTCCTATGGAACTCATGACGTATTGTATGTCCGGATGCTCTGGGTAGTAGGGCATAAACCAGTTGATGAGCTTGTTGAAGAACGGGAAGCGTTTCATCTGAGAGAAGCCTTCAAAGAAGATGTCCGAACCTTTCTTCTGCATTTTGAGCATCTTGTTGACACTCTCCTCCATAGCCTCGATGCTTTCTTCTTCTCGCTTGTCAGCCTCTGGGTCGTATTCTCCGCTGGTGTTTTCTCCGTCTTCATCGACCTTCCATTTGCCGTTAACCATCTTGAGGGGTTGGTTCTTGATGATGTTGGGCATGATGTTCTGTCTTATCTCGTTACTGTCTTGGTCTGCATTCGCACAGGCTGCTATCTGCATGTGGGTCTCTATGGATACTTCTTCTCCCAGCAACACCAAAGCCACCAGGGCACGTTGCCGCACCAATTGTGAAGTGCTGTGTTGGTAAATCCTCTTGATGCAGTCTGCCTTTGGGGCATTATAATATTCCAAAACATTTAGTGTGATGGCAGTGACGAGGGTAGCTGCGTCTATGGGGTTAACCTCTTTGTCTGACAGGAATGTGCTCCATAGCAGTGATTCTGTGTCATTCCAGTGTAGTGAGGCATATAGCGCCATGAAAATATTCGTTAGTCGTATATGATGCTCCTGGGCATCAGTGGGCTCAATAAGTATTGTCTGCAGCATCTCCGCAGAAAAGTCCGGATGGGTGAAGATTTTTTTGTACTGTACTACCTCCGGACGATCCCACATATTCTTACGTACTTCCAGGTCATAGTCTATGTCGTGGAGTTTCTGCTGCATGGCAGAATACAGTTCCCCACGATGTTCGTCCTGCATGCCTTGGAGCATGAAGTCCGACATATACTTAAAATCTGTGGCTATGGCTTCTATCCTGTCAATGAAATTCTCATTGGGATATTTCAGGGCACGGTCTTTCAACTGTGCAATGGCATCCGTAATCATGCCATTATTTATCAGTTCAGTTACCATGTCAGGAATCTCCTTATATAACTATCTGCTCCGTATTGCTTTATGGAGTCGTTGGCTGCTTTCACTGCCTGATTGAAAAGTGCCTTCTGCTTTTGACGGTCAGGATGCTCCATGACACCCTTGCGGAATACTACACCTCTGTCTGCCACCTTCGTGGTATCTTTGTAGTACTTCGTTATTGACAGTTCCTTGGCTCCCAGTTGCCTTGCCTTAGTGGCGTAGGGTTCTGGCAGCAGGGCAGCATCGACATTTCCGTTCCTCAGCATGTCATATCTCACGTTCAGATCTTCCACCTGCACTATGAAAACATGCTCTTTGCGCTTCAGCAGTGAGTCTATGGCAGCAGCGGCAATGTCCTTTGATATGCCAAATCTGTCAGCGGCTATAATCTTGTCAGGCAGCTGACTGATACGACTGAGGCGGGCTTTTTTGGCCGTGAGCATAGCGAAGGTCATGAAGGTGTCTGCACCTTCTACGCTTTTGTTCTTTAAGGCCTTGCGACATTCTGACAATGAGGTGTATTTCCTCAGACGCACATCAACATTCAGTGTGTCAAAGAGTCTCAGTTCCTTTGCTACTACTATTGGCAGACATTCCGTAGTGGGCAGAACGGCAATCTTCAATGCCGCAGAGTCAGCTTTGCGCTCTGCCTCCTTCTGCTCCCTGGTAATCCGTGCCTGTGTCTCAGCATCCTGACACGAAGTCAGCATAAAAGACGCCATAGCCAAAAGCCAAAAGCCAAAAGTCTTAAAAAAATATGTATTCCGGGGTGATCTCATGAAAATCGCTAATCGCTAACCGCTAACCTTTCGCTCGACCCGAAGGGGCGCTTTCACAAAGCGGAGCGACTGAAAGAACCTCTAACCATTATTTCGCGGAGAGAACAGGATTCGAACCTGCGAACCGATTTTGTCGGTTACACGCTTTCCAGGCGTGCCTCTTCAACCACTCGAGCACCTCTCCTTGAAAAATCGGTTGCAAAGGTACAATTAAGTTTTGAATAATGCAAGAAAAATAACAATTTTTTATATATTATCTATCATCTATCATCTATCATCTATCATCTATTATCTATAACCTATAACCAATAACCAATAACCTATAACCTATAATCACTAACCTCTAACCGCTAACCGCTAACCTCTAACCATTACAACCCCGTTTTTCACCACAAAGTGTATATCCTTACCATTATACTGCATCCCATAGACGCGGTCCGGGTCATTATGATAATGCGGACGTGGGTCCTGCTCCAGAATCTTCCGTAAGATCGGATCATCCGTTCCGACAACCTTAAGCGCCTTCCACTCTGTAGTGTCCGTAAATCCGGCCCTGGCATCAGGATGACTGTCAGTATATGGTATATATGGCTTTATGTCCAGTATTGGTGTACCGTCCATGATATCTGCCCCTGTGACGTGTATCACCGGACCTTCAGAAGCATCGTAGTCTATATGGTCAATCCTTACCGATGACAGTCCTATCGGATTGGGACGCAGCGGAGAGCGTGAGGCAAAAACTCCAACGCGGGTATTGCCTCCCAGGCGTGGCGGTCTCACTGTTGGTGAGGAACTGGCAGAGACTGCCTGCCATATTATCCATATATAATCGAACCCTTCCATACCCCTGATGGCATCAGGAGTGCGGAAGGGTTTCTCGAATATTATCGTGCCTGGAATGTCGCTTACCACTCCTGCCTGACGCGGAATACCGAATTTTGTCGGGAAGGGAGAGTGAAAGACAGCTACAGAATTCATAATTCTTCTTACCTCATACCTCTTACCTCTTACTTTTCCATATATGGGTTTGTACCGAGTACGGTGGCAGCAAGACGCTTAGCCTTGTCACGAAGTGCATTGAGGTCTGCATCACAGTCACCATAGCACAATGTCACACCCATGCGGCGACCGA
This sequence comes from uncultured Prevotellaceae bacterium, assembly GCA_902774795.1. GTDB lineage: Bacteria > Bacteroidota > Bacteroidia > Bacteroidales > Bacteroidaceae > Prevotella. The sequence goes on from CACYKA010000014.1 coordinate 46,137, forward strand.
AATGTGCCTCAGGCTTACCAAAGATACGTATGCGTGTGCACTCTTCCTGCAGGGCAGGGGTAAGGTTATACTCAGGAGCGCTATTATAGTCCTTGTCAGCAAGGATAACTGCTGAGCAGCCTGCATGCTCCAGACGTATATCGTGGATAGGCAGACCCATCACGGCACGGAAATGAAGCTCAAACTCTGACAGGTTGGTGGTATGTCCAAGTGTTACCATACCGGTATCGTGTGGACGTGGAGAGAGCTCTGAGAAGACAACGCCAGTGTCGGTCAGGAAGAATTCTACGCCCCAGATGCCGGCACCTGTGAGGGCTGCTGTAACCTTCTTTGCCATTTCCTGTGCGTCCTTGAGGTCTTTCTCTGAAATGGCATATGGCTGCCATGATTCACGGTAGTCACCGCCTATCTGTACGTGACCGATTGGTGGGCAGAACAATGTCTCGCCATTCTTCTGGGTCACAGTCAGAAGGGTGAACTCTGAAGTGAAATGTATAAACTCCTCTATAATAACCTCTTTCACGTCACCGCGTGCACCTTCCATAGCATCGTCAAAGGCCTTGCGCAGGTCGCTCTCAGACTTTACTGTGCTCTGACCGTGACCTGATGATGACATAAGGGGCTTGATGACACATGGGAAACCGATTTCACGGCTTGCAGCCTCAAGTTCTTCGAAAGTCTTGGCATAGAAATACTTTGCAGTGCGCAGACCCAGTTCCTTGGCTGCGAGGTCACGTATGGCCTGCCTGTTCATGGTGTAGTTCACTGCACGGGCAGATGGAACCACCTGAATGCCTTGCTTTTCAAAGTCGAAGAGACGCTCTGTGCGGATAGCCTCTACTTCTGGGACAATGATGTCTGGTTGATGCTTGTTGACGACAGCTGCAAGAGCATCACCGTCAAGCATGGAGAAAACCTCACGCTCGTCTGCTACCTGCATGGCAGGGGCATTGTCGTAGCGGTCACACGCGATTACATACTGGCCAGCACGTTTTGCTGCAATAACAAATTCTTTGCCCAGTTCACCTGAGCCGAGGAGGAGGATCTTTTTCATTATGCCTGTAGGGTTAAAAGATTGAATTTTTTACGTATAATGGATGATATCAAGTTTGCCGTTCCTTCCCATCCCAGTATGGATGAGTTTATGCAGAGGTCATAGTTTTGTGCTGCCCCCCATGTCTTGGAAGTGTAGTAATTATAGTAGTTGGCACGTTCTGTTTCGTGCTTCAGTACAAATTTACGTGCTGTCTCATAGTCGCTGTCAAGACGTCGTGCCACCTCTTTGAACCTTACGTCGTCATCAGCAGTGATAAATACCGAGAAAAGATTCGGGTTGTTGCGCAGTATGTAGTCAGCACAGCGTCCCATGATGACGCAGTTCTCGTTCTTGCCAATCTTGAATATCACCTCACTCTGTATCTGGAAGAGGTTTTCGGATGATATGCTGTTGGAGTAGGGGTTGAAAAGCCTCTCAAAGAAACCGCCCACCGACTGTATCAGTCCGTGACTCTCGTCGCAGCGCTCAAAGACCTTTGGATTGAAGCCGCTCTTCTCTGCAGCAAGGTTTATTATCTCCTTGTCGTAGAATTTGCAGCCAAATTCCCTTGCGAGCATCTGGGCTATCTCACATCCGCCGCTTCCTATCTGGCGTCCGACACTTATAATCAGATTATCCATGATGATAAATCAGAATTTTCTTTCCTTTTTTATTCTATGTATATATATTGCTATCATAGCATACGCCATAACGGCTGCTATTGCGTCAGATACCGGCATTGCCAGCCATACGCCTTCCAAACCCCTGCTAAGTGGGAGTATCAGTATTAGTGGCACGAGAAACAGCAGCTGACGTGAAAGACTCAGGAATATCGACACCTTGGCACTTCCGATACTCTGGAAGAAGTTGGTGATGACCATCTGTGCACCGATGATGATGAACAGGGCCATGATATACTTCATCGCAACTATAGAGTGGGCTATCAGTGTCTCGTCAGAGGTAAACATGCTTGCCACAAAACGTGGGCAGAACATCGCTATCATGAATCCTACGGCACATACTACCGTACCTGATATTGAGGCCAGTTTCAGTGCTTCCAGCATGCGGTTATAGTTCTGTGCTCCGAAGTTGTAACCGGTAATGGGCTGCATGCCCTGACATACACCCAGCGTCACCATTACGAAGATGAATGCAAAGCGGTTTGCAATACCAAAGGCACCTACCGCCATGTCACCGCCATACTTCATGAGGCTGTTGTTGATGAAGATTACTACGAGACATGCACAGGCATTCATGGCAAACGGTGATATACCGATACTGAAGATACTTTTCACAATGGGAGCCTCGAGATGTACCTTCGAATATTCCAGATGTACCAGCTCGTCCTTTTTGCTGAACAGCCACCACTGACATACCAGAGCGGCTATCTGCGACAGGATGGTAGCGAATGCCGCACCTCTGATGCCAAGACCAAGGACATAGATGAATATCGGGTCGAGGAAGGCATTGAGAATGACGGTCGCTATGGTGAGATACATCGCCTCCCGAGGCTTTCCTGCAGACCTCAGCATGGCGTTAAGACCCAGGTGCAGATGCGTCACGGCATTACCCAAAAGGATGATTACCATATAATCGCGCGCATAAGGCAGTGTAGCCTCACTGGCACCGAAGAATAATAGGATATCGTCTAACCACAACAGCGAAATGCCGGCAAAGATTATGCCCACTATGATGTTGAGCATCACGTTATTGCCCAATATGCGGTTGGCGATGTCATAGTCACGTTGGCCTAGCTTCACACTGAGCAGCGTCGATGCTCCCACACCGATACCTGCACCAAAGGCGGCGCTGAGGTTCATGAATGGAAAGGTGATTGCCAGTCCTGCTATGGCTAAGGGACCAACACCTTGACCGATGAATATGCTGTCCACCACGTTGTACAGCGACATTGCCACCATTGCAACGATCGCCGGCAGAGCATATTGCGCCAGCAACTGACTGACAGGTTTTGTGCCTAATTCTAAAGCAGCTTTTTTATTTGACATTCTTTATTATTTATCTAAGCGGTTGCAAAGGTACGAAAAAGTTACGACAAATGCAAAAATAAGTGTAAAATTTAACTTTCAGTTGTTTATAATTTAGAACAAAAACCAAGAAAACACTTTTTGAAAGTTTTAGCACTTTGTGCTTTTTGTTTTGCTATCGTTATGAATCTGGTCGTAAGTACACTTCCACCATCTTCCTACCGACATCAGAACCTATCCTAACGGATATTTAAACTTTCAAAAAGAAAAACAAGCGGTTTGACTTTGTCGAACTTGCTCACGCTCGGCATAGTTCAAATACATTTGACTCTGCGCTCACTTAATCGCAACTTTGTTCCAAACCTAAAAACCAGTTCTTGTATTAGACTCCCTAAAGTGAGATAAACGATTTATAATTTGACGGATTAACGTAAAAATTGTTTTTAGGCTTTACAAAAGCCGCATGTTTTTCCTGGAAATAGTATAAACCTGATGTTAAGCAGGTACAGAAATTCAAGGAGTATAGACTTGGAAGCTCGCTTACGAAGGATATAGAACTTGAATTACTGCAATAGTCTTGTAAAAGACTTATACTATTGACAGGGGTTTTCAATGTTTTTGTTAACATAAAATTTTCTGCGAGATCTGCGATATCTGCGGGAAATAAAAATCGCTAACCGCTAACCGCTAACCGCTAACCGCTAATCGCTAACCGCTAACCGTAAACCCACCATCTTTTTGCCAAAAATGTATAAAAATTTTGCCGTCTCAATAAATATTTGTACTTTTGTCGCACCGATGCTGATATTTTCAGACGATAACACACACATAAGCCTCTCCGAAGCCAACAGCCTCGTCAGAGAAGCAGTCGAAATGGCCCTGCCGGAAGCCCTGTGGGTACAGGCAGAAGTCCTCGATATCCGCGAGAAAGGCCACTGCTACATGGAACTGGTGGAGAAAGACGATGCCTACAACACTCCCATAGCACAGGCCCGGGCTTGCTGCTGGAGCAATACATGGCGCGAGGTAAAGAGAAAGTGCGAAGAGACTCTGGGCTCTCAGCAAGGTGATGTCAGTGCCTGGCGCGGCTTGAGAATGCTCTTCCTTCTAAGGGCCAACTTCCATGAGGCATACGGCTTTTCTTGGATAGTGGAGGATATAGACCCTACATATACCATCGGTGAGATGGCACGTCGCAGGGCAGAGATACTCAAAAAACTCAAGGAGGTTGGCATCATCGATATGCAGAAGGAACTGCCCATATCACCCTTTGCCACAAGAATTGCCGTGATAAGCAGTGCCTCAGCGGCGGGCTATGGCGATTTCTGCAACCAATTGGAGGAGAACGACTATGGTTTTGCCTTCCAGACCACACTCTTTCCGGCCATTATGCAGGGCGAACAGACAAGCAGTAGCATCATCTCTGCCCTTGATGCCATAAATGCTGACGAAGAGAACTATGATGTGGTGGTGATAATCAGAGGCGGAGGTAGCACGGCAGACCTGGCAGGCTTCGATACTCTCGAACTGGCAGAGAATATCGCCAACTTCCCACTTCCCGTAATCACGGGTATAGGACACGAACGCGACGAGACAGTCATCGATGCCATAGCAAGGGTCAGCGTGAAGACTCCCACTGCCGTAGCGGCATTCCTCATCGATAACCTCGCTGCCACAATGGAAACATTGGGCAATGCTGCCCTCCGCATACAGAGGGCTGTGCAGCGACGCCTCGAAACAGAAAAGCTGAAGATGGAGGCCATGGACCGCCGCATAACAAACAGCATCTCGCTCTATTTCATCAAGCAGCGTCACCTGCTGCAGATGTTGGAACAAAGAATAAAGGCGGTAGATCCAATAAACATCCTCCGTCGCGGCTATAGCATCGTCCTGCATAAAGGCAAACCCGTCCTAGACGCCAACGTCCTCAACAAAGGCGATACCCTAACCCTCATCGCCGCCAAAGGCCAAAAAGAACTCGAAGTTAAGGGTTAGCGGTTAGCGTTTAGCGTTTAGCTTGCGCGCAGGGCTTTTAAACAAAAACCAGGAAAACCCCTGTCAATGGCATAAGTCTTTTACAAGACTATTGCAGCATTTCAAGTTATATGTTCTCTAAAAGCGAGCTTTTAAGCCCATATCCCTCGAATTCCTGCACCTGCTTAACATCAGGTTTATGCCCTTGTCAGGAAAAACCTCGGCTCTTTGAGCCTAAAAAACCGTGTTATTACGTGTTATTACATAATATTTAGCATTTCAAATCCGTTTTTTCATAAAAGGGAATATGAAGATTATCCGTGAACCAAATATAACTCCAGAAGTTTTAACCAGACTTAAATCGCACGTCTACGACGTTATTGGCTGTTGTCTGGATGTCCATAAAGAACTGGGACCATGGTTAAACGAATACATCTATCAAGAGGCTCTGAAAGTGGCATTTGAAGAAAAGCAGATACCTTACGAAAAGGAATATTACTTTCAGGTTTCTTAT
>CACYKA010000015.1 GCA_902774795.1 uncultured Prevotellaceae bacterium
TGCTACGAACTTCGAGATGATGTCGAGGGAAGAGTCTGTTGACTATGACAGCGACGCCCGTCTGACGGAGTGGGCTCGAAAGCTTGACAGGACGAAGGGCGAGCTGTCTATCCAGAAGATTGTTGATGAGCTCTATGACTGGACTGCAAGGCGCATGATGGATGCCAAGGATAATGACTCCAGGGCAGACGAGATGCTGCTGAAACGCTGTGCCTATCATGGCATCAACTTCTCTGCGCCCTTCATCGTGATGCGTCATTGGGAACAGATGAAGCAGGACGGTAACTACTGGTGCGGAGAGTTTGAGACGGACGAGACGGACTGGCGTCTGGCAGAACTGATAACAAACATTCAGTTTGCCTGTCAGAAGTATTACTTTGGAGCAATGGCCGAGAATTACTTCGACAACAAACTGAGGGATGCCAACGTCAATGTTCAGCGCCGTCAGAAGACCATCGAAGCCTTCAACCGCCTGCCCGAAGAGTTCACGAATGAAGATGTTATGAGGTGCTTTGGACTCAACAACAACGGCTCTGCGAGAAAAAGAATTGGCAGACTTGTCAGTGACCATCTGGTGGAGAAAATCAGAGAAGAATATGCAACCTCACAAGCCCTGTTCCGCAAGACTGGAGTTACTCTTCTCTAGGTGTGACAGGGTAGACAGGGTAGACGACGTGACATTTGAAATAACAGTTTAAGAGTTTAAATAGTTTAAGAGTTTAAGGTAAAGCGGAGACTGCATTTAAACTGATGCGGCCTCCGCTTGATTGTTTATAGACTACTGCCGCCGACGCAGGGGTGCGGGGGTGTGCGCGGCGGCTATTTTTGTTCCAAAACAGTTCTATTTGGTGTATCTACACCAAATAGAACCCGCTGTCACAGCGAGTTCTATTATATTTGGTGCATAACGAATACACACCGTCATTATCGAATGAAAAGCAGTTCGCGATACTTTGGCAGTGGCCAGAGTGAGTCATCGACGATGAGCTCCAGCTTGTCTATCTGATAGCGTATCTCGTCGAGCTTTGGCTCTACCGTGTCGTGGTAGGCGATGGCCTTGTCGTGCTCGTCCTCAATCTTGTTTGCGACCTTGCGGGCGTTGACAAGTTCATCGACCATACACTCTATCTTGCTTGTGCGCTCTGAAATCTCTTCTATCAGCTTGATATTGCGGGCAGAGAGTTTCTTAGTCTGCTCAGCAGAGAAGACGGCTGTCATATCACCGACATTCTGCAGCAATGCACTCTGGTAGCTGGTAGCAACAGGAATGATATGGTTCATGGAGAGGTCGCCAAGCACGCGAGCCTCAATCTGTATCTTCTTGGTGTAGGTCTCCCACTTCACCTCGTTGCGTGCCTCAAGCTCTTTCTTGGTCATCACGCCAAGGCTCTCGAACATCTGGATGCTCTCCTTGTCGAGGTAACGCTCGAAAATCTTAGGACAAGACTTCTCGACATCCAGGCCGCGCTTCTCTGCCTCGACCTTCCATTCGTCGCTATAGCCGTTGCCGTCGAAGCGGATGGGCTTACAGGTCTTGATGTCTTCACGAAGGATGTCGATGATGGCATGATACTTGGCTGTATGGCCTGTTCCCTCGTACTGCTTCTCTGTCTCGGCGATGCGTGCGTCAACGCGCTTCTTGAAGTCAACGAGGGCTTCAGCAACGGCGCTGTTGAGGGTTATCATAGCAGAAGCACAGTTAGCCTCAGAACCTACGGCACGGAACTCGAAGCGGTTGCCGGTGAAGGCGAACGGAGAGGTACGGTTACGGTCGGTATTGTCGATGAGCAGTTCTGGTATCTCAGGGATATCCATCTTCATGCCCTGCTTGCCTGCGATGGCAAGGATATCTTCCTTGTCGGCCTTCTCGATGTGGTCGAGCAGTTCGCTGACCTGACGGCCGAGGAATGAAGAGATGATTGCTGGAGGTGCCTCGTTAGCGCCCAGACGATGGGCATTGGTTGCCGACATGATGCTGGCCTTCAGCAGTCCGTTGTGCTTATACACACCCATCAGCGTCTCGACGATGAAGGTAGCGAAGCGCAGGTTCTGCTCTGCCGTCTTGCCTGGGGCATGGAGCAGGATGCCGTTGTCGGTGCTAAGAGACCAGTTGTTGTGCTTACCGCTACCGTTGATGCCTGCGAAAGGCTTTTCGTGCAACAGAACGCGGAAACCGTGCTTGCGGGCCACACGCTTCATGACTGACATGAGGAGCATGTTGTGGTCAACAGCGAGGTTTGTCTCCTCAAAGATAGGAGCCAGCTCGAACTGGTTTGGTGCAACCTCGTTATGACGTGTCTTACAAGGAATACCGAGCTCAAGAGCCACAATCTCCAGTTCACGCATGAAGGCTGCCACGCGCTCTGGAATGCTTCCGAAGTAGTGGTCGTCCATCTGCTGGTTCTTGGCAGAGTCGTGACCCATCAGGGTGCGGCCTGTCAGCAGCAGGTCGGGACGTGCGGCATAGAGGCCTTCGTCAACGAGGAAATATTCCTGCTCCCAACCGAGGTTTGAGGTAACCTTCTTCACGCTTGGGTCGAAATAGTGACACACCTCAGTAGCAGCTACATTGACAGCATGCAGGGCACGCAACAGCGGTGCCTTATAGTCGAGGGCCTCACCGCTATAGGAGATGAATACGGTAGGGATACAGAGGGTGTCGTCGATGATGAAGACAGGGGATGTTGGGTCCCATGCAGAATAGCCACGAGCCTCAAAGGTAGAGCGGATGCCGCCAGAAGGGAATGAGCTGGCGTCAGGCTCCTGCTGAACGAGCAGCTTTCCTGAGAATTCCTCCACCATGCCGCCCTTGCCATCGTGCTCAATGAAGGAGTCGTGCTTCTCGGCTGTTCCTTCGGTAAGTGGCTGGAACCAGTGGGTATAGTGTGTCACACCATTCTCGGTGGCCCACTGCTTCATGCCTGCGGCAACAGCGTCGGCGACATCACGATCGAGGCGTGCGCCATTGTCCATAACATCAACCATCTTTTCATAGACGTCCTTCGGAAGATATTTGTACATCTTCTCACGATTGAAAACCTTGCTTCCGAAATACTGTGCAGGTCTCTCACTTGGTGCCTTTACGTCGAGTGGCTTCTTCTTGAATGCCTCACCGACTACTTGAAATCTTAATGTTTGCATAATCTTATTATTTAATTAATAATTCATGATGCATAATGCATAATTATCCTTGACTTTTTACCATCTCTGGTTTTCGAGTGCAAAATTACGACATTTTGCCATAATACGCAAGGATTTTCTCACACTTTGTTTATTTAAAATGGTTACAAGTGACATTTTGTAAACCTTTACATCGTTTTCACTTTCTATTTGTTTACACTTTGCGCCATTTCCGCGCCTTTCCTTAGCAAAAAGTCATTTTGCCCCTTATTGTGCTCGCACACAATGAGGGTTCCAGGTTTCAGGTTTCAGGTTTCAAGTCTATAACCAATGGCGCAGGATGCTCCTTTGAAACAAAAACAGAAAAAAATACCCATGTCAGCACGAAAGAGCTTACTGACATGGGAGAAAACAACGGCTTTTCTTGCTCTGGCAAGCGACCAAGGTCGAGCGGCCGCTTTGCTTGCAAAGAACCCTTAACCTTTAATCAACCCCTCCCCCACTGTTTTATTCTCTCTAAAGCCTCATCGGTTGCCTCATGTGTTCCGAAGGCCGTAAAGCGCACATAGCCCTCACCGCTCGGACCGAAGCCCACGCCTGGGGTACATACCACGTTGGCGCCATAGAGCAACTCCTCGAAAAACTGCCATGAAGGCTCACCGCCTGGTGTACGCATCCAGATATAAGGAGCATTCTCGCCGCCATAGCACTCATAACCGAGGGAGCGCAGCGTAGCAAGCATCTTATGGGCATTCTCCATATAATAGTCGATGGTAGCCTGTATCTGTTGCTTACCCTCTGGAGAGTATGTTGCCTCAGCAGCACGCTGGCTGATGTAGCTGGTGCCGTTGAACTTCGTACACTGACGACGCAGCCACAGCTTGTTCAGAGAAATGCGTTCACCCTCGAAGGTGGAAACGGTGACATCCTTTGGCACTACAGTATAGCCGCAGCGGACACCAGTGAAGCCGGCTGTCTTGGAAAAACTGCGGAACTCTACGGCACACTTGCGGGCACCGCGAATCTCGTAGATAGAACGAGGTATCTGCGGATCGGTAATATATGCCTGATAGGCTGCATCGTAAAGGATGAGCACATCATTCTTCAAAGCATAGTTGACCCACTTACGCAGTTCCTGCTTGGTGATAACGGTTCCTGTAGGGTTGTTGGGATAGCACAGGTACATCACATCAACAGGACGTCCTGAAGGCAGCGGCGGCACGAAACCGTTCTCTGCGACACAAGGCATATAACGCACATTTGTCCAGCGGTCCTCACGATAGGTGCCACAGCGGCCTATCATAACATTCGAATCGATATAGACGGGATAGATAGGGTCTGTCACGCCGATGAAATTATCCCAATGCAGCAACTCCTGGAAGTTGCCGGTATCGGACTTTGCACCATCGTTGATGAATATCTCATCGATGTCGAGATGTACACCACGCGGCAGGAAGTCGTTCTTCAGTATGGCCTCACGCAGGAATTCATATCCCTGTTCAGGGCCGTAGCCGTGGAAACCCTCTACTGTTGCCATCTCGTCAGTAGCCTTATGCATAGCCTCAATGACAGCAGGACAGAGCGGCTGGGTGACATCGCCTATGCCTAGGGAGATAACATCTGCCTTCGGATGGGTGACCTTAAAGGCATTCACCTTCTTGGCAATGTCAGCGAACAGATAGTTGTTCTGAAGATTTAAAAAATGAATATTTACTAATGCCATTGTATCTAGTTTACAGTTTACAGTTTACAGATTACGGTTTACAGTTCTATTTCTCCGTCGAAGACGAAGGCAGCGGGGCCTGTCATATAGACGTGATTATCATTTTTGCTCCATTCGATGCTGAGTATGCCGCCATCCATGATTATGTTACTCTGACGTGAGGCAAGACCTCTGAGGCTGGCTGCTACAGCGGTAGCACAAGCGCCTGTGCCGCAAGCCTGGGTGATACCACTACCCCGCTCCCACACACGGGTACGTATCGAACCGTCCTTCAGAATATGCGCAAACTCTATATTGCAACGCTGTGGAAAAGCAGGATGATTTTCAAGGACTGGCCCTGTCACACCCACCTGGTCGATGTCGTCGGTAAAGATAACATAATGAGGATTACCCATAGAGACGAAAGTGCCATCTACCAAGCCCTCGACTGCGACAAACTGTGCCTCATTGTTCAGCACAGGCTCAAGCATATCGACAGTAACACTCTCCACGATGCCGTTGACGACGTTCAGCTTCAGCGTCTTTATGCCTGACAGCGTCTGCAAAAGTATCTCCGTCTTATTTGTCAGTCCGCGCTCGTAGAGATATTTCCCTATGCACCTTGATGCATTGCCGCACATCATAGCCTCTGAGCCATCGGCATTGAAGATGCGCATAGAGAAGTCTGCCTCAGGAACAGACGACTTGTCTATCAGCACCAATCCATCGGAGCCGATGCCCTTGTGGCGGTCGCTCCACCGTATGGCAGCCTTCACAGGGTCTGCAACGGGGCAGCATGAGACATCGACATATATATAGTCGTTGCCTGCGCCATGCATCTTGGTAAAGGGTATTTTTGTCATGCTTTTGCGTTATAACGTTATTACGACATTTCGTTATTTCGAGAGAAAACGATGAACGGCGGTGGCTGTCTGCTTGCCGCTTGCCATAGCGCGAACTACGAGAGAGGCGCCATTAGCAGAGTCACCACAGACAAAAACGTTCTTGGGGTACTCAGGATGCTCCGGCTTGAGGAAACCCATAGCCAAGAGACAAAGCTCTGCCTTGATGATTTCGGGCTTGCCCTTTTCAACCATAATGGGGCGGCCGCCTTCTGGGTTTGGCTTCCAGTCTATCTCCTGAACCTTTACACCAGTCAGCTTGCCATTCTCACCCAGGAATTCGAGAGTGTTGATGTTCCAACGACGGGTGCAGCCCTCCTCATGACTCGATGTCGTCTTGAGGGTGCGAGGCCAGTTGGGCCAAGGATTCTGTGGGTCTTCAGGACCTTCAACAGGCTTAGGCATAATCTCTATCTGGGTGACGCTCTTGCAACCCTGACGGTGAGCAGTACCGATACAGTCGCTACCAGTATCACCACCACCAATCACGAGGACATCCTTGTCCTTGGCCGTGATGCGCTCATCCTTACCAAACTCTATGCCTGCCAGAACGCGGTTCTGCTGAGAGAGCAGTTCGAGAGCGAAGTGTACACCCTTGAGTTCACGACCTGGGGCCTTGAGATCACGAGCTGTCGGAGTGCCGGTTGAGATTACGACAGCGGAGAAGTCATTGACTAGTTTCTCTAGTTCTACTAGATTACCTAGATCAACGGCTACGCCGTAACGGAACTCTATGCCTTCTGCCTCAAGCAGAGCGATGCGGCGGTCGATGATGGCCTTATTCAGTTTGAAGTTAGGAATACCATAGCGGAGCAGTCCGCCAGCAGCCTCGTTCTTCTCGAATACTGTTACCTTGTAGCCCATTTTATTCAGGTCGTTGGCAGCAGCCAGTCCGGCAGGACCGGCACCAATAACTGCCACCTTCTTACCATTGCGCTCAATGTCTGTCTTGGGCTGTATATATCCCTCACGGAAAGCACCCTCGATGATGGCGCACTCATCTTCCCTGTTGGTGGTTGGCTCGTGGTTAAAGCGGTTCAGCACGCAGGCTTTCTCACAAAGTGCAGGACAGATGCGACCAGTGAACTCTGGGAAGGGGTTCGTGGAAGTCAGCAGCTTAAAGGCCAGTTCCCAATCACCCTTGTACAGGGCATCGTTCCACTCAGGGGCTTTGTTGCCCAACGGACAGGCCCAGTGGCAGAAAGGTACGCCACAGTCCATGCAGCGTGATGCCTGCAGTTTGCGTTCGCGAGTGCTTAGCGTCTGCTCTACCTCGCCAAAATCGTGGATTCTATCGTGAATCGGACGGTATCCCGCCTCCTGGCGGTGTATCTCTAAAAATGCTTTTGGATTTCCCATACCTTTTAGTAGTCGCGCTGGATGTCGGCAATCTTCTCGTGCAGCTTCTTCATCTGCTCTTCCTGCAGAACGCGCTTGTACTCGATAGGTACTACCTGTACGAACTCCTCGCAGTAGTGGCTCCAATTGTCGAGCATACGACCAGCCAATGCAGAACCTGTATGCAGGTAATGCTGACGGATGAGTTCGAGCAGTTCCTTGCGTGATACGCTGTCCTCAACCAAGTTGATTTCAACCATATCCATATTACAGAAGTAGTCGAAAGTATGGTCAGGATCATAGACGTAAGCCACACCGCCTGACATACCAGCGGCGAAGTTGCGACCAGTCTTGCCCAGCACGACGACACGTCCACCAGTCATATACTCGCAGCAGTGGTCACCAGCACCTTCAATCACAGCAATGGCACCAGAGTTACGCACACCAAAGCGCTCACCCACCTTACCATTGATATAAAGTTCACCAGAAGTGGCACCATACAGACCAGTGTTACCGGCGATGATGTTATCCTCGGCGTGGAAATCCTCACCACTGCGGGCTGGAGGCAGAATTGAGATGCGACCGCCTGAGAGGCCCTTTCCAAAATAGTCGTTACACTCACCCTCGAGCTTCAGGTTCACACCCTTCACTGCAAAAGCGCCGAAGCTCTGACCTGCCGAACCCTTGAACTTGATGTTGATAGTGTTATCTGGCAGACCCGCCTCACCATATTTCTTGGCGATGACTCCTGAGAGCATTGTAGTAACGGCACGGTCGGTATTCTTGATGGTGTAGTCGAGTATAATCTCCTCCTGGCTGTCGATAGCCTTCTGTGCAGCCTTGATAATCTCCTCATCCTTCACACCGCTGACCTTGGTGAATGCACCACGATTCCAGAACATTGCCTTATCTGTGTCAGGCCTATGCAGCAGACGTGCAAAGTCGATAGTCTTCTGCTTATCAGTAGCATTTGTTGTGTCAATCTCTATCAGCTCTGTGTGACCAATAATCTCTTTCAGGCTCTTCACACCTATCTCGCTGAGGTACTCACGCACCTGCTCTGCCAAGAAGGTGAAGAAGTTTACGACATACTCGGCACGACCCTCGAAGTGCTTGCGCAGTTCAGGATTCTGAGTTGCCACACCCATCGGACAGGTATTAGTGTTACACTTACGCATCATAACACAGCCCAACACAATCAGCGGCAGTGTACCGAACGAGAACTCGTCAGCACCAAGCATCGCCATGATGATGACATCCTTAGCAGTCTTCAGCTGTCCGTCGGTCTGCAGGCGTACCTGATTACGCAGGCCGTTGATAACCAATGTCTGCTGAGTCTCAGCGAGACCGATCTCAGGACTTATACCTGCGAAACGCATAGAACTTGCAGGGCTGGCACCAGTACCACCTTCGGCACCGCTGATGACAATCAGGTCGGCCTTAGCCTTAGCGACACCCGCAGCGATGGTTCCTACACCACTCTCGGCTACCAGTTTTACGCTGACAGCAGCTGTCGGATTGATATTCTTCAGGTCGAAGATGAGCTGAGCCAAGTCTTCGATTGAGTAAATGTCATGATGTGGTGGTGGCGAGATGAGCGAGATGCCAGGAATAGCATTACGAGTCTTGGCGATAATCTCGTTGACCTTGAAACCAGGCAGCTGTCCGCCCTCACCAGGTTTTGCTCCTTGTGCCACCTTAATCTGTATTTCCTCAGCATTCACCAGATACTCGGCTGTCACGCCAAAACGTCCTGATGCAATCTGCTTTGTCTTACTGCTCAGACTTACACCGTCAACCTCGTTATGATAGCGGGCGTTGTCTTCACCACCCTCTCCGGTGTTGCTTCGTGCGCCAAGTTTGTTCATAGCCAAAGCCAGTGCTTCGTGAGCCTCGATGCTCAGAGCACCAAAGCTCATGGCACCCGTTACGAAATGCTTCACGATACTCTCTACTGACTCAACCTCCTCGATAGGTGTTGGCTTGGCAGCCTTCTTGAATTTGAAGAAGTCGCGGATGAATATCGGGCTCTCCTTCTCATCGACCTGAGCAGCCCACTCCTTGAATTTCTTATAGCTACCCAGACGTGTGGCCAACTGCAAGTTAGCAATCGTCTCAGGATTCCATGCATGCTTTATACCGTCCTTACGCCAAGCAAACTGACCGTTATTAGGAAGTGAAGAGTGAAGAGTGAAGAGTGAAGAATTAGCTACCGCCATTCCTTGTTCGTGCAGACGGATAGCATCGCGAGCGATTTCCTTCAGCCCTACACCGCCAATGGTGCTGACCTCTGTGCCGAAGTAGCGACGCAACAGGTCTTCGCTCAAACCAATGCTCTCGAAAATCTTAGCACCACGATAAGAGCGGATGGTAGAGATACCCATCTTACTCATAATCTTCTTCAGACCCTTATCAACAGCCTTGATATAGTGAGCCTCTGCGGTAGCGTAATCTTCCTGAATCTTTCCTCGTTTTACGAGGTCGTCGAGTACAGCGAATGTCATATAAGGACAAATAGCACTTGCGCCATAGCCCAGCAGCAGAGCAGCATGCATCACCTCACGAATCTCACCGCTCTCGACAATCAGGGCAGTCTGCACTCGCTTGCCCACGCTGATAAGATAGTGGTGAACAGCACTTACTGCCAACAATGATGGGATAGCCGCATGCTTGTCATCGATGTCGCGATCGCTCAGTATGATGTAGTTGACGCCCTCGTCAACGCTGGTCTCTGCATCATGGCACAGTTTTTCAAGAGCCTTACGCAGACCTTCCTCGCCCTGTGACATTTCGAAGAGCATAGCCAACTTCTGGGTCTTGAAGCCCTTATAGCGGATGTTGCAAAGTATATCGAGCTGTGTATTGGTCAGCACAGGCTGTGGCAGACGCACCATCTTACAGTTCGATGCATCTGGTGTCAGGATGTTTGTGCCGACAGCACCGATGTATTCTGTCAGACTCATCACCAGTTCCTCACGGATTGGGTCAATAGCAGGGTTGGTCACCTGTGCAAACTGCTGACGGAAGTAGTTGAACAGCACCTGTGGACGGTCTGAAATGACTGCCAGCGGTGTGTCGTTACCCATAGCTGCTACAGGCTCCTGTCCTGCTGTAGCCATTGGAACGATGGTCTTGTCGATATCCTCCTGACCGAAGCCGAAGGTCACCAGTTTCTGCTCATAGTCCTTCACGCTGTTATCAACGTGACGACCGCTTTTCAGCTTCTCCAGCTGCACACGGTTCTCGTTCAGCCATTCGCGATAAGGATGAGCCTTAGCAAGTTTTTCCTTGATTTCACCATCATAGTATATCTTACCCTCCTGGGTATCGATAAGCAGAATCTTACCTGGCTGCAGGCGGCCTTTGCTCACTACGTCGCTTGGCTCAAAGTCCATCACACCGACCTCACTGGCTACCACCATCATGCCACTCTTGGTAATGGTATAACGGCTTGGACGAAGACCGTTCCTGTCGAGCATTCCACCAGCATAGCGACCATCGCTGAAGAGCAGCGCTGCAGGACCGTCCCAAGGCTCCATCAGAATAGAATGATACTCATAGAAAGCCTTCAGGTCTTCGCTGATAGGATTCTTGTCGTTAAAGCTCTCAGGCACCAGAACAGCCATTGCCTGTGGCAGACTGAGGCCACTCAGCATCAAGAACTCAAAGACGTTGTCGAGTGAAGCTGAGTCACTCATACCCTCCTGCACGATTGGGCGCAGGTCCTTGATGTCACCCAGAGCCTCGCTGTTAAGCACGCTCTCACGGGCCTTCATCCAACCACGGTTACCACGAATGGTATTTATCTCTCCGTTGTGAGCCAACAAGCGGAAAGGCTGGGCCAGTTTCCACTTTGGGAATGTGTTTGTGCTGAATCGTGAATGAACCAGCGCCAGTCCGCTTGTAAAATTATTATTAGAAAGATCGGGGAAATAGCGACGCAGCTGTCCGCTGGTCAGCATTCCCTTGTAGATGATATTCTTGTTCGACAGCGAGCAGATATAAAAGTCCTCGTTGTCCACACGATTTTCAATGCGTTTGCGCACCTTATATAATATACGCTCAAGCACAGGCACATCATCATCAGCGATGCCTGTTACGAAAATCTGCTTGATATCGGGCTCTACTTCGC
Source organism: uncultured Prevotellaceae bacterium (assembly GCA_902774795.1). Lineage (GTDB taxonomy): Bacteria > Bacteroidota > Bacteroidia > Bacteroidales > Bacteroidaceae > Prevotella. Next base: position 11,195 of record CACYKA010000015.1, read on the forward strand.
GAGCTGCTGCACCCAGAACCTCTGGGTTAGTCGGCACAGCCCTCAGATGCATCAGTGTCAGTCCCTCACGCTCGATTTCCTCAATCATCACGCTCAGAATGTCCTGCTGCTGCTTTTCATCCTTTGGCAGGAATACCAATCCCGTACCATATTTTCCCTTTTCAGGAACAGGGATACCTTGAAGAAGAATAAATTCATGAGGAATCTGCACCATAATACCAGCGCCGTCACCCGTCTTGTCACGGGTCTCAGCACCACGATGCTCCATATTCTCCAATACCCTCAAAGCATTGTCAACAAGATCATGGCTTTTTCCACCATGTATATTAACAATCATGCCCACACCACAAGCGTCATGTTCATAGCTGCTTTGGTATAGCCCTTGACATTGTTCTTGAAGTTTACTTTTTGTCATATTATCCTTACTTTTTCTTGCTTTATGTTCAAAACTGGGTGCAAAGGTATAACATTTGTTCAAATAATCAGGCCTTTTCTTTCTTTTTTTGTCATCAAATTTTCCATAAATGACATTTTGCTCTAAATATATACATATTTAAGACAAGGTGTAAGCAAATCGCAGAAATTTTACACCCAAAATTATCAAAATGACACTTTAAGAAGATTTCTATACTCATTTTGACAAGATTTTTCTATTTTTTTAAACAAATTGTATTACCTTTGCACCGTCATTTAGCAAAATGGTATTCAAAAAGGATTGTTTATAGTTTATATTTATAAAATAAGGTAAAAGGAACAAGTATGAAGATAAAGAAACGTTGGATAATCCTGATGACTGCAATGACTCTTATAGCTGTTGCAGGTCTGGCGGTGGGAGAACCATCTTTTGAATGTGACTGGTCAGTTATTTCTGCCGCTGATGTAGCGTGGCTTATTACAGCCACCATTTTTGTGCTTATGATGACACCAGGTCTGTCATTCTTCTATGGCGGCATGGTAGGTGCAAAGAACGTAATCTCAACAATGCTGCAGTCGTTTATAGCGATGGGCCTCATCTCCGTTCTATGGGTAGTTGTAGGTTTCTCACTATGTTTCGGCGATGACATCGGAGGTGTTATAGGCAATCCGCTGACATTCCTGATGTTCCACGGTGTTGGCGGCGAGGTTTATACCACTCCTGCAGGCAACGTATTAGGCGGTGCAACAATCCCATTGGCTTTGTTTGCGCTGTTCCAGATGAAGTTTGCCATCATCACGCCGTCGCTTATCACGGGTTCCTTTGCTGAGCGCGTGCGTTTCTCTGCATATATGTTCTTCATGATGTTTTTCTTCTTCGTCATCTACTGCCCGCTGGCACACATGACTTGGCATCCAGAAGGACTGTTCATGCGTTGGGGTGTTGTTGACTTTGCTGGTGGTATCGTCGTACACGCCTCATCTGGTGTGGCAGCTCTGGCAGGCGCCATCTATCTTGGACGACGCAGCACAGAGAAGAGCGAGCCTGCAAACATTCCTTTTGTATTACTTGGTGCAGCCCTGCTGTGGCTGGGATGGTTCGGATTCAACGCTGGTTCATCCCTTCATGCTGACGGACAGGCCGTAAAGGCATTCCTGAACACCAACACTGCTTCAGCAACAGCCATGATGACATGGATATTCTTCGACTGCCTGCGTGGCCGAAAGCCATCTGCTATGGGTGCTGCCGTAGGTTGCGTGGTGGGTTTGGTGGCTATCACGCCATCAGCAGGCTACGTCACCGTAGGACAGAGTATCTTTATTGCCTTTGTGATAACGCTTATCTGTAACGTCGCAGTCTATTGGCGTTCACACACCAGCATTGACGATGCCCTCGACGTATTCCCAACTCACGGAACAGGCGGTATCTTCGGCACAGTACTGACAGGTATCTTCATTCAGGAGGGTCTGATAGCCGGCACATGGGAAGGCTTTGTGATTTTCCTCTACCACCTTCTGGCCATAGTGATAGTATTCGTCTATACCTTTGCCATGAGCTGGATAGGATACAAACTCATTGACTACATGATTCCATTGCGTGTGTCCCCATACAGTGAAAAAGTCGGCCTCGACTTCTCACAGCACGACGAGCACTACGGCCTTGCCTACATAGACGAACGCGAGCTTGCAGAGTACGAGGAGCACCTGAAGGAGAAAAACAAGAAGTAAGAAGTAAGAGGTAAGAGGTAAGATTAATGGCAGATACAAAATACATATTTATAACAGGCGGTGTGGTATCTTCATTAGGCAAGGGTATCATTTCCGCCAGTATAGGAAAACTGCTGCAGGCACGCGGCTACAAAGTAACCATCCAGAAGTTTGACCCATACATCAACATCGACCCTGGTACGCTGAACCCTTACGAGCACGGCGAGTGCTACGTGACGGAGGATGGTTTTGAGACCGACCTGGACCTGGGACACTACGAGCGCTTTACGGGTATCCACACGACACGGAACAACTCTGTCACAACAGGTCGCATCTACAAGACGGTGATAGACCGCGAGCGTCACGGCGACTATCTGGGCAAGACCATTCAGGTAGTGCCGCATATCACAGATGAGATTAAGCGTCGCATGCTGAGAGAGGGATTAGACGAAGGCTTTGACTTCGTTATTACCGAGGTAGGCGGCACCATCGGCGACATCGAGAGTGCACCGTTCATGGAGGCCATCCGTCAGCTGCGCTGGCAGTTGGGTCGCAATGCGGTATGCGTTCACCTTACCTATGTGCCTTACCTGAAAGCCGCCGATGAACTGAAGACTAAACCCACCCAGCACTCTGTTAAGGAACTGCAGGGAATGGGAATACAGCCAGACATTCTTGTACTGCGCACTGAGCGTCACCTTGACGATGCCATGCGTCTGAAGGTAGCATCATTTTGTAACGTTGACCTTGAATGTGTGGTACAGAGCGAGGATATGCCAAGCATCTATGAGGTACCTGTAAACATGCAGCACCAAGGACTGGATGCTGCCATCATGCGAAAGATTGGAATCCCTGTCGGTGAGACACCTGCCATGAAACCCTGGCACGACTTCCTTGCCAAGCAGCGCAATGCCAAGCACGAGGTACATATCGGACTGGTCGGGAAATACGACCTGCAGGATGCATATAAGAGCATCCGCGAGAGTCTTAATCTGGCTGGCATATATAATGATGTGAAAGCAAAACTGCACTTTGTAAATAGCGAAGAGATAACCAAGCAGAACGTTTCCGAGAAGCTCAGCGGACTGCAGGGCATTGTGATTTGTCCTGGATTTGGCCAGCGTGGTATCGAGGGAAAGATAATCGCTGCCGAATATACTCGCACACACGACATCCCAACTTTCGGAATCTGTCTGGGTATGCAGATGATGGTGATAGAATTTGCCCGCAACGTCTTGGGTTACAAGGACGCCACAAGTGCCGAGTTTGCAGACTCCCCTCTTTCACTCCCCTCTCACTCCTCTTCTTCACTCCCCTCTCATTATGTCATCGACATGATGGAGGAGCAGAAGAGCATTACTGAAATGGGTGGCACTATGCGACTGGGAGCCTACGAGTGCGAACTGCGAGAGGGAAGCAGAGTAGCAGAAGCATATACGGCGGCAGCTAATTCTTCACTCTTCACTCTTCACTCTTCACTTACAATCAAGGAACGTCACCGCCATCGCTACGAGTTCAACAACAAATATCAGGAGGAGTATGAGAAGAACGGCATGAAATGCGTCGGCATAAACCCTGCCGCAAATCTTGTGGAGATAGTGGAGATACCAGAAAAGAAATGGTATATCGGCACTCAGTTCCACCCCGAGTATTCGTCAACAGTGCTGCATCCGCATCCGCTGTTTATGAGCTTCATTCGGACATGCAAAAAAGATACCTAGGTAAGTTAGGATAAGATACCTAGGTAAGTTAGGATAAGATACCTAGGTAAGATTTTTAAAGGTATTAGAACAGTCAAAAATAACAATGGAACAACTGAAGCATGAGTGTGGTGTTGCAATGATTCGCCTCCTGAAACCCTTGGGGTTTTATGAGCGGAAATACGGCACGCGGAAATATGGGCTGAACAAACTCTATCTGATGATGGAGAAGCAGCACAACCGTGGGCAGGAGGGCGCCGGCATTGCTTGCGTAAACCTCGATGCCCCCGTAGGTCATGAGTACATGTTCCGTGAGCGTGCCGAGGGCAAGGATGCCATAACGGAAATCTTCAAGAATGTCGATTCTTCCTTTGTCGGTCAATTATACATGGGCCACTTGCGCTATTCCACTACTGGTAAGAGCGGAATACAGTTTGTGCACCCTTTCATGCGCCGCAACAACTGGCGCGCCAAGAACCTCATCCTCTGTGGCAATTTCAATATGACCAACATCGACGAGGTCTTCCTGTTTCTTACGGCACATGGGCAGTCGCCACGCATCTACGGCGACTCCTACATCACCCTCGAGCTGATGGGCCACCGCCTCGACCGCGAAGTGGAGCGTCTTTATCAGGAGGCATACAGAATGGGACTCAGAGGTACACACATAACCCATCACATCGAAGACCGTATCGAGATAGCAAACGTACTGCGCACCACCATGCCTCATTTTGACGGAGGCTACGTAATGTGCGGACAGACTGGCAGCGGTGAGATGTTTGCCATCCGCGACCCATGGGGCATAAGGCCTGCATTCTGGTATCAGGATGATGAAATCGTGGTACTGGCTTCTGAGCGACCTGTCATACAGACTTGTTTCGACCTGAAGGCAGACGACATCCATGAACTTCTGCCTGGTCAGTCGCTCATAGTCCGCAAGAACGGCGAGAGCTGCCTGGAGCAGATTATCCCTTCCAAAAAGATGAGCGCATGCTCTTTCGAGCGTATATACTTCAGCCGTGGCAATGACAAGGATATCTACCAGGAACGCAAGTGCCTTGGAGAGCAGCTGATGCCGGCAATCATGAAAGCCATCGACAATGACGTGCCACATACTGTCTTCTCCTTCATCCCAAACACAGCAGAGGTTGCATTCTATGGCATGACAGACGGCATACGCAAGCTCTGTAACAACGTAAGAATCGAGAAGGTGGTGTGGAAAGACATCAAGTTGCGCACCTTCATCAGCGACGGTAATGAGCGCAACGACCTTGCTGCCCACGTTTATGACATAACCTACGGCTCCCTCGAAGCCAACAAGGACAACCTCGTCATCATCGATGACTCAATAGTGCGCGGTACGACCCTGAAGGAGAGCATCTTCAAAATTCTCGACCGCCTGCATCCAAAGAAGATTGTCATGGTGTCCAGCTCGCCGCAGATACGCTACCCCGACTACTACGGCATCGACATGTCTCACCTCGAGGAGCTGTGCGCCTTCCGGGCAACAATAGCACTCATCAAGGAGCGTGGCATGCAGCAGATAATTGCGGACACATACTCTCTCTGCAAGTCCGACCCTATGTCAGACAACCATGTGCGCAGAATCTACGCCCCATTCACCATCAACGAGATAAACCGAAAAATCGTGGAGATGCTTCGTCCGGAAGGTATGCAAACGCCAATAGAACTTGTATTCCAAAGCATCGAGGGTCTGCATCAGGCTTGCCCTAATCATCCAGGCGACTGGTACTTCACAGGCCACTACCCCACCCCTGGCGGCATCCGCATGGTGAACCAGGCATTCATACACTACGTAGAAGACATACTAAAATTACAATTATAAAAGAAAGAAAAATTATGTGTGGAATAGTAGCAATATTAAACGTCAAGGAGCAGACGCAGGATCTGCGTCGTAAGGCTCTGAAGATGAGTCAGAAGATACGCCATCGCGGTCCTGACTGGAGCGGCATATACTGTGGCGGCTCAGCCATCCTTGCCCACGAACGTCTGAGTATCGTTGACCCTGAGAGTGGCGGTCAGCCTCTCTTTTCGCCTGACAAGAAGCAGGTGCTCGCTGTAAACGGCGAAATATACAATCATCAGGAGATTCGTCGCCTGTATGCCGGACAGTATGAGTTCCAGACGGGGTCCGACTGTGAGGTCATCCTTGCCCTCTATCGCAAGAAGGGCATAAACTTCCTCGAGGACCTGAGCGGCATCTTCGCCTTTGTGCTCTATGACGAGGAGAGGGATGAGTTTCTTATTGCTCGCGACCCCATCGGAGTCATACCTCTCTACATCGGCTACGACAGCGACGGCAAGGTATATGTGGCTTCCGAGCTGAAGGCCCTCGAAGGCTTCTGTGAGAACTACGAGCCGTTCCTGCCAGGGCACTACCTTTGGAGTGAAGACCTCAAAAAAGATTCTTCACTCTTCACTCTTCACTCTTCACTTAAACGCTATTACAAGCGTGACTGGATGAAATACGATGCTGTCAAAGACAACCCCGCCTCTGTAGAAGCTATCCATGATGCCCTCACCGATGCCGTAAAGCGTCAGTTGATGTCTGATGTGCCATACGGCGTGCTGCTCTCTGGCGGTCTTGACTCTTCTGTCATCTCTGCCATTGCTGAGAAATTCAGCGAGCATCGTATTGAGGACGACTCCAAGACCAAGGCCTACTGGCCTCGCCTGCACTCTTTTGCAGTTGGCTTGAAGGGGGCTCCCGATTTGGCTAAGGCAAAACTTGTGGCTGACCATATCGGCACCGTTCATCACGAGATAAACTACACCATCCAGGAGGGCCTTGATGCCATCCGCGATGTGATTTACTTCATCGAGACCTACGATGTAACTACCGTCCGTGCCTCAACACCTATGTACCTGCTGGCTCGTGTCATCAAGTCTATGGGTATCAAGATGGTGCTCAGCGGCGAGGGTGCCGACGAGATATTCGGCGGCTACCTGTACTTCCACAAAGCACCTACAGCAAAGGATTTCCATGAGGAGACTGTGCGCAAGCTCTCCAAGCTTTATATGTATGACTGCCTGCGTGCCAACAAGAGTCTGTCGGCATGGGGCGTAGAAGGTCGTGTGCCGTTCCTCGACAAGGAATTCCTCGATGTCGCGATGCGTACCAACCCCGAGGCAAAGATGTGTCCGGGCACCACAATGGAGAAGCGCATTGTGCGTGAGGCCTTTGCCGACCTGCTGCCGGAAGAGGTGGCTTGGCGTCAGAAGGAACAGTTCTCTGATGGCGTAGGCTACAGCTGGATTGACACCCTCAAGCAGATTACCTCCGAGGCTGTCAGCGACGAGCAGATGGCACATGCGGCAGAACGTTTCCCAATCAATCCGCCACAGAACAAGGAGGAGTATTACTATCGCTCTATCTTCGCTGAGCATTTCCCCAGCGACTCTGCCGCCAAGAGTGTTCCGAGCGAAGCCAGCGTAGCATGCTCAACAGCCATCGCCCTTGAATGGGACGAGGCTTTCAAGAATATGAATGACCCAAGCGGTCGCGCCGTCAAAGGTGTCCACGAACAAGCGTACTAAAAATATAAGGATGAAAAGCAAGATGAAAACAGGAAAACTGATACTTGATGATGGAACCGTATTCTATGGCAAGAGTTTCGGATATGAGGGAGACGTCGTCGGTGAGGTAGTGTTTAACACCGCTATGACAGGTTACCCTGAAAGCCTCACCGACCCCAGCTATGCCGGTCAGATGCTTGTGATGACCTATCCGCTCGCAGGCAACTACGGAGTTCCCTCCACCGGCGATGCCGAAAACGGACTTCCGTCATTTATGGAAAGCGACAAGATACACGCCAAGGCGCTCATAGTGGCTGACTACAGCGAAGAATATTCCCATTGGAATGCCCAGGAGTCGCTCGGCGCATGGCTGAAACGCGAAAAGATACCCGCCCTCACCGGCATCGACACCCGCCGCCTGACAATGCTCCTCAGGGAGAATGGTGTGATGAGAGGACGAATAGAAATCAATGAACAATTCACAATTAACAATGAACAATTAGATACTGAAGAGGACTACGGCTCCGTCAACTGGGTAGAGAAGGTAAGCTGCAAAGAAGTTATCACCTACAAGCCAGACAGCACAGTGAAAGCGAATTCTTCATTCTTCACTCTTCACTCTTCACTTCCTCGCGTCGTTCTCGTCGATTGCGGTGTCAAGGCCAACATCATCCGTTGTTTGCTCCGCAGGGGCATCGAGGTGGTTCGTGTGCCTTGGGATTATGACTTCAACCAATTGGAGTTTGACGGTCTCTTCCTTGCCAACGGACCTGGCGACCCAGAACGCTGCGATGTGACGGTTCAGCATATACGCACATTCCTCAATAATGAGACGGTGCGTCCCTGCATGGGCATCTGCCTGGGTAACCAGCTGCTGGCACGTGCAGCAGGGGCGAAGACCTACAAGTTGAAATACGGTCACCGTTCCCACAACCAGCCTGTGCAGCGCGTGGGTACCACACAGTGTTTCATCACGTCCCAGAATCACGGCTATGCTGTGGATGACTCCACCCTGCCCTCTGACTGGGAACCTCTGTTCGTAAATATGAACGATGGTTCCAATGAAGGCATACGCCACAAGACCAATCCCTGGATGTCGGCACAGTTCCACCCCGAAGCATGCTCAGGACCAGTGGATACAGAATTCCTGTTTGACGAGTTCGTGAAACTTTTAGAGGTAAGAGGTAAGAAGGAAGAAGGAAGAGAGGAGCCCTCTCACTCCCCTTTTTCACTCCCCTCTCACTCCCCTCTTTCACTCCCCTCAATCAAAAAAGTCCTCCTCCTCGGCAGTGGAGCCTTGAAGATTGGTCAGGCGGGTGAATTTGACTATAGCGGTTCGCAGGCACTGAAGGCATTGAAGGAAGAAGGTATCGAGACCGTCCTCATCAATCCTAATATCGCAACGGTACAGACCTCCGAGGGCATTGCCGACAAGGTTTATTTCCAGCCGGTAAGGGCAGACTTCGTGGAGCGCGTCATTGCCCAGGAACGCCCTGACGGCATACTGCTCTCCTTTGGCGGACAGACGGCACTCAACTGTGGCGTAGAACTGTTCCAGAATGGCGTCCTCGAACGCTATGGCGTGAAAGTTCTCGGCACCCCTATTCAGGCTATCATCGATACCGAAGACCGCGATCTCTTTGTAAAGCGTCTCAACGAGATTGATGTCAAGACTATCAAGAGTGAAGCCTGCAACACCGTTGAAGAAGTTCGCAAGGCAGCAGCAGAGCTGGGTTATCCCGTCATCCTGCGTGCTGCATACGCACTCGGTGGATTGGGCTCTGGATTCTGCGACAATGAAGAGCAGTTGGAGCAACAGGCAGAAGAAGCCTTCTCATTCTCTCCGCAGGTGCTCGTAGAGAAGTCGCTGAAAGGTTGGAAGGAAATAGAATACGAAGTGGTGCGCGACAAGTACGACAACTGTATCACAGTCTGCAACATGGAGAATTTCGACCCTTTGGGCATCCATACGGGTGAGTCCATCGTGGTGGCACCAAGTCAGACGCTCAGCAACAGCGAATACCACAAGCTGCGTGCCCTCGCCATCAAGATTATCCGCCACATAGGCATCGTCGGCGAGTGTAACGTGCAGTATGCCCTTGACCCCAACAGTGAGGACTACCGCGTCATCGAGGTCAATGCGCGTCTCAGCCGTTCTTCGGCACTGGCATCAAAGGCCACAGGTTATCCTCTCGCCTTCGTGGCTGCAAAGTTAGGATTGGGCTACGGACTCTTCGAACTGAAGAATTCCGTCACCAAGACCACGACGGCATTCTTTGAGCCCGCCCTTGACTATGTTGTTTGTAAGATACCTCGCTGGGACCTTACGAAGTTCCACGGCGTAAGCCATCAGCTCGGCTCTTCCATGAAGAGCGTCGGAGAGGTGATGGCTATAGGGCGCACCTTCGAAGAGGCCTTACAGAAGGGTCTGCGCATGATTGGGCAGGGCATGCATGGCTTTGTTGATAACCACGACATCAAGGTCAGCGACATCGCAAACGCCATCAATCAGCCAACTGATACACGTATCTTTGCCGTTTCAGTGGCACTCCAGGCTGGCTATACCATAGAGCAGATACACCGGCTCTCGATGATAGACCGCTGGTTCCTGCAGAAGCTGAAGCATATCATCGACATCAACGAACGTCTGAAGAGCTATTCACAGTTCCCGGAATTCTATGAGTATATGGTACGCAGTGAGTTTATGGAATTAGTAGAAGACTCAGGCTTCCTTGACCTGCTCCATGAGGCAAAGGCCTATGGCTTCTCCGACTTCCAGATTGCAAGAGCCCTGGGCTTTGAGTCCATCCTGAATATGGAGAAAGCCGGACTGCTCATCCGCCAGTGGCGCAAGGAATATGGCATCCTGCCCGTCGTGAACCAGATAGACACCCTCGCGGCAGAATACCCCGCCCAGACCAACTATCTTTACCTCACATACGTATAAAGCAAAAGAACCCGCCGTTTTGGCGGGTTCTTTCTTTACCAGATATGATCTTTAGGGAAGGGCTTTCCAAACCAGGCTTTCTCCTGTGTGGTGTCCTCCAACGGATCTGTCCAGAAGGGGTCGCTTGCTGGCAGGCCTAACGGCAGCAGCACCTCGGAAGTGATATAGAGCGAGCCGTTATTGGTGTACCAGTCGGCTACCTCAGGCTGACGGCCGCAGAAGCCTATAGTAAGGAAACCTTTCTCATTGAAATTACCCGGAGCATCCCACATGCGGTGCATCACCTTGGTGAGGGCATTGCGCACCTGACCGTTGGTGAGGTCCTTGGGGAGGGTCTTCTGCCAAGCCACCCACGCCAGCGGCTGCATTGCAGCAAGGCGATAAGGTATGCTGCGTCCGAAGACTGGGAAGGTACCCTCTGGAGAGATGAAACGCTCAAGAATGATGGAGAACTTCTGACAACGCTTCAAAGCACGGGCATAGAAGTCCTTATAGTTGATATTCCAGCCGTATGCACGGACATCGCGCATGGTGGCGAGAGTCTCCAGATACATGGCATGGAAGACGTAGCTGCTATAATAATCGAAAGCAAAAGTACCCTGACCGTCAGAATACCATCCGTCACCGACATACCACTCCTCACACTTACGAACGGCACCATTGACGCGATAGCTGTCATAGGGCGCACCGGCCTTGGCAAGGAATGACTCTATCTCAGCAGAGAAGAGCAGCCAGTTGGTATATGGCGGTTCAACACGGCGCAGACGGGTGAACTCATCGATATAACGCGCCTTGGTGGTCTCGTCAAGAGGCATCCACAGGGCATCGAAACCACGCAGCAGCGACTCAGCAATATATGCAGCATCAACCAGCGGCTGTCCCTCTTTTCGCCAGAGGAGATAGTCCTTGGAATCAGGATCAACAGCCTGAGCGTAAGCCTTCAGCGCCCATTCCTTCAGCTTGCGGCGCTCCTTACCTTCTGGGGTATCATCATCGGGCAGCGACAGCCAAGGAGCGATACCTGCCATGAGGCGTCCGAAACATTCCATATAGGTGACGCGCTTATCGCGGGAGTCGAACGAGGGACTCACCTCTATCTGCATCTCGGTGGAGAGCATACCACGCGACATGGGTTCAAGAACTGGAGCCGCGATGCGATAGGCCTGGGCAGCCCAATACTCACGGTCGGACATCACTGGAGCCTGCTTCTTCTTTGCAGCAAAGACAGAAGAGCAGCAGCAAACAACTAGAATAATGGTTAAAAGCTTTTTCATTATATATAGGTTTAATGTTTAAGACGCGCCTATCGATATTACGACATCTCGAAATCACGATATTTCGACAACTATCGGCGCGCAATAATTTTCAACTTTCAATTTTCAATTCTCTATCAACGCTACCGCGTAGGCAGAGATGCCTTCTTTGCGGCCGGTGAAACCGAGTTTTTCTGTTGTAGTGGCCTTAATGGAGATATTATCTTTGTCAGTCTGCATGACCTCTGCGAGGCAGTCTTTCATCGCCTCAATATGCGGATTGAGCTTAGGCTGTTCGGCACATATGGTACAGTCGATATTTCCCACACTGTAGCCCTTTGTGGCGATGAGGGCGATGGTCTTGCGGAGCAGTATCTTTGAGTCTATGCCATCAGTCTCTGCCGCAGTATCAGGGAAGTGATAGCCTATGTCACGCATATTTGCCGCCCCAAGGAGAGCATCACAGATGGCGTGTATCAATACGTCGGCATCGCTATGGCCCAGCAGACCATGCGTATGCTCTATCCTTATGCCACCCAGCCAGAGGTCACGACCCTCGACAAGCTGGTGAACATCATATCCCATTCCGATTCGAATCATAGTTTATAACGTTTAGCGGTTAACGGTTAACGGTTAGCGGTTAGCGGTTAACGGTTAGAGTTTTTAGCCGGTTGATTATTATTGAGCATACCTTACTTATTATCCACGCGAGGGGGACACTGATGGCGAGGACCACGAGGAAGCGGGGCCAGTAAGGGAGGTTGTAGGCCTTTTGCAGGGGCCTCAGCACGTACTCTACATGAAGAAGGTATATCTCAAGTGATATTCCACCGACGAAGGCAAATGCGGCATTGACGAACTTTACGGACCTGAGTCTGTCGAACACCTTGCTCATGATGATGACGGTGGTGATTGCCAGCACAATATAGAGCATACGCTCCGTATAGAGCGGGAAGCGTCCATGCTTCATCTGCTCAAGCCACACACAGGCTCCAAGGCTGACCACGAAGGCCGCGACGACCATCACCCACGTACTCGCAGGAAGGGTTGTCTTGTTGCGTATGGACTCAGCAAGGTTGATGCCCAAAAAGAATATCGGTACGCGGCTCCAGAATATCTCAATATGTCCGACAGCATTGTGGATGGGTGTGATATACGTCACCATAATACACCACATCAGCGGAAAAACCACAAGCCAGCGGCAAGCAGGATTTCTGCGCACAGCCTCCATATAGAACGGAGCAAAGACATAGAGCATCATCGTGGCAGGAACATACCAGAACGTCAGTTGGTCGAAACGCCAGAAGTTCCAGTTGAAGAGCACCTGCATGACGAGGTTTATCCAACTGTCAACAGTAGCATGAGCAAAGTCGAAGCGGCTGATGAAATAGTAGCCCGCTATGATGAGCCATGCAGGATAGATGCGTATGACGCGATTGAAATAGAACTGACGCAACGCCGGATTCTTGCTCCAGCTGTACCACAATCCCATGCCGGAGAGGAAGAGGAAGATGTCAACACCGAGATTACCCATTCGCACAAGTCCGTACCACGAGCTGCTACGAGGCACACCCATGTGGAAAAGCATCACGATGAGAATGGCAAATCCCATCAACTCACCCCTGTAAGCAGATATCTTTCCTAAATTCATGTTTACAAAAGTATGAATTTTGTAGCATACAAAAGCATGATTTTAAGTTTTTTTACGAAAAAACGCAAAAAAAAGCACATTATAGCATGTTGGTGTCGCCTTTTTTGTACTTTTGCACAGGTTTTTTAAACCTGTAACGCACTATGGCCATCTTTTTACGTCCCATAATGACACGTATGTTCCTGTTCATGTACCTGCTGGGTATCATGAGCAGCATACTCACCATCCCTCCATACAAGACGGCACACATGTATGAATGGGCTCCCTACGAGCTCTTTGCCGACGTGTATATCATCAGCGCAATATGGCTGCTGATAAAGGGGCTGCTATACAGGAAGGAGGCGAAAGACTGGAAGAGGAAAACCTGCAACTGGATATACAGAATACTGCTGACCGTCTTCTACATAGCGACATACATCCTGTATATTGCTGACACTTTCTGCTTTGTAAAGTTTGGCAGCACCCTCAACCCTTCGATGCTGCTGCTGATAGGAGAGACAACAGGCAACGAGGCAGGCGAATTCCTGCAGAGCTATGTTACGCCCGACATCATACTGAGTGAAGTGGGGCTTATTGCATTGGTGCCGTTGCTGCATGCAGCAAGTTTCATGGTTAAAGGTTTCAAGATTCAAGATTCAAGTTTCAAATGGGCTTACAACTTGGCGGCAGGGTTGGTTATTGTGGCTGTGGGTGTTTGTGTTTATCTTACATTCCCTAACAAGAAGATGTATGCCCACACGATGTCGCTTGATACAATAGGTCAGGTGGAGCACTCGCTGGCATATCGTCCTCATACAGAGATGTACCAGCCTCCGATGCGACTGGCATTTTCAATACGATGCAACCAACTGGTGGCACAGCAGCTTGACAGACTCATGAATACCATAGGAAAAGCAGAGGTTGACAGCTGTTCGGTAAAGAGCCCAGAGATAGTGCTTATTATAGGCGAGAGCCACAACAAACGCCACTCGCAGCTTTACGGCTACGAAAAAGCCAACATGCCCAATCAGACACGTCTGGAGAAAGAAGGGCGGCTGACGAAGTTTGACGATGTCGTTGCCCCATGGAACCTTACCAGCTTTGTATTCAAGCTCTTCATGACCACATATTGCGTCGGCGACAAGGGAGAATGGTGCGACTACCCGCTGTTCTGCGAGATATTCCGCAAGGCAGGCTATCATGTCAGCTTCCTCACCAACCAGTTCCAGACGAAAGCAAAGCAGGAGGTGTATGACTTCTCTGGCGGCTTCTTCATCAACAACGAAGAACTTTCGAAGGTGCAGTTCGACACCCGCAACGGAAGGCTGCATGTCTTCGACGAAGGACTGCTGAAAGAATATGACGCCATAGCCGACACCACACGCAGCAACGGGCTGGAAGCAAAGGGACAACTGCATATCTTCCACCTGATGGGAATGCATGTGACCTACCGCATACGCTGTCCGAACCGCATGAAGAAATGGGGAGTGGGCGAATATCCTAACGATACTGACATACCGCCAAAGAGGCGAAAGGTGCTTGCCGACTACGACAACAGCGTATGGTATAACGACAGCGTCGTGAACCAGATAGTGGAGCGCTTCAAAAACGACGATGCCATCGTAATATACGTCCCTGACCACGGCGAAGAGGTCTTCGGTCCAGGAGCACGCCATTTCTTTGGCAGGATGCACGATGCCGTCATCAACAAACGCCTTGCCGACGAGGAGTTCCGCATCCCGATGTGGATATACACTACCCCACTCTATGCCAAGAACCACCCGGACGTTGTTGAAGCCATCAAGAAAGCGGCACCAAAGAAATATATGACGGACGCGCTGAGTCACCTGCTCATGGGACTGGCAGGCATCCATACGCCATACTACAATCCAAGGTACGACCTGCTCTCGCCGGAATATGACGAGAAGCGTCCGCGACTACTGAAAAACAAGACAGACTATGACACTCTTAAATAGAGCAGAATGTTCAGCATTGAGGGGCATTGCCATCATCGGCATCTTCATGCATAACTACCTCCATTGGCTCAGGCCTATGGTGAAGGAGAACGAATACCAGTTCCACGAGCATAATGCCGACCGTTTCTGGTTTATCCTTACCCACCCCGACCAAGACTTTATCTACCACCTCTTCTCGTTCTTCGGCCACTATGGGGTACCAGTGTTCGTCTTCCTCAGCGGCTACGGACTGTACCTGAAGTACGAAAGCGGAACTACGGAATCAAGGAATAACGGAATATGGGAGTTTATGAAGAGTCACTACAAGAAGCTCTTCCCCATGATGTTCTTGGGCTTTGCCGTTTTTGCTATGGTTGACTGGCTGACGCCAGGGCATCACCACTGGACGTGGGATGCTATCATCGAGCAACTCACTATGACCATAAACCTCTTCCCCGACCCTGATCATCGCATCTGGCCTGGACCATACTGGTTCTTCGGACTTATGATGGAGCTGTATCTTGTATATCGCCTGCTGCTCTACCGCCGTCACTGGGGTTGGAACGTAGGACTCATCATCTGTTGTATGGCCATTCAAGCCTTGTGTTGGAACGATCCCGAAGGAGATGCCATCAACCGCATACGCTACAACTTCATGGGCAACATGATGCCATTCGGAATGGGTCTGCTGATAGCCAGGATTCAAGGTTCAAGATTCAAGGTTCAAGGTTCAAACGCCACTTTCAACTTTCAACTTTCAACTTTCAACTTTATAATTGCGGTGACCGCAATTATACTCCTCTCCTTCAACTTCTGGACGTGGCTCATCATTCCGCTGTTTGTTGTCATCGCTCACATAGGCTTCATAAAGATGCTCTCCTCCATTCCTGCGGCAGACATTCTTGTGAGGGGTCTTGCATGGGTCGGAGGCATCAGCGCCGCCATCTTCGTCTGCCATCCTATCACAAGAAAGATTTTTATTCCCATAAGCCGGAGTGGTGACATCCTCGATGGACTGGTACTTTACATCGTAGCCACCATAATGCTCGCAATGATATTCAAGAAAATAATAGCCACCCTGAAATGAAAAGCGTAATACAGATACTTCGTCCACACCAGTGGGTTAAGAACTTCTTTGTCTTCATGCCCCTGTTCTTCGGGCATCAGTTGATGAACCTGCCCCTGCTCATCAATACCATAGCGGCATTCTTCGCCTTCTCGTTCGTCGCCTCAAGCATTTACTGCTTCAACGACATCATTGACGTTGAGGACGACCGCAGGCACGTAGAGAAATGCAAACGACCCATCGCAAGCGGAAAAATCTCCGTTACGACGGGCTATATCCTTATGTTCCTGATGCTCGTACTAAGCATTATGATTTCCATGATGCTGCCTTACGAAGCCAAGACAACGACTCTGGAACTGCCGTATATCATAATCATCTACTGGCTGATGGAGATGGCCTACTGTATCAAGCTGAAACGCATCGCCATCATCGACCTCTGCATTCTCTCCGTAGGTTTCCTTCTGCGCATAGCGGCAGGCGGCGCAGCATCAGGCATCGTACTGTCCCACTGGCTCATCATGATGACATTCCTGCTGACACTGTTCCTGGGATTTGCAAAGAGAAGGGATGATGTCATAAAATTCCAGAAGACCAAGATACCGCCTCGTCACAATACGAAGCGCTACAACCTCACTTTTGTGAACGATGCCACAACGGTGACTGGAAGCGTGATGCTGGTCTGCTACATTATGTACACCGTGTCTCCTGAGACAATAGCCAATTTCGACAACCGCTACATATACCTCACGACAATCTTTGTTCTTTTAGGTCTGCTGAGATATATGCAGATAGCCGTAGTTGACGAAAAAAGCGGCGACCCCACAAAGGTGCTGCTGCGCGACTATTTCACGCAAGTCATCGTCCTCTGCTGGGTCGCCTCCTTCCTGTTCATTATTTATATTATATAACTAATTCCTAAACACTATCTCTCCGTCCTTGCTGTCGATGGTGATATCCTTGTCCTTCGACACTGCACCTGCAAGCAGTTGTTTGCTGAGTGCATTGAGCACATCGCGCTGTATTGCACGCTTTACAGGACGTGCGCCAAAGTCTGGGTCGTAACCTGCCTCCGCAAGTGTTGCCACTGCTGCATCCGTAACCTTCAGCGTGAAGCCCTGTGACTGGAGCATCTTCGCTACGCGGTTCATCTGCAGGCGAACGATATCACTTATCTGTTCCTTCGTAAGCTGACTGAAATTGATGATTTCATCGATACGATTGAGGAACTCTGGACGGATAGGCGGCTTCACCATACCATTGCCATCGAGTATCGGAGCCTTGCCATAAAGCTGGTCCTTCGTCAGGTTGCTCGTCATGATGATGATGGTGTTCTTGAAGTTCACCACCCTACCCTTTGAGTCTGTCAGACGTCCGTCGTCAAGAACCTGCAGGAGGATATTGAACACATCCTGATGTGCCTTCTCTATCTCGTCGAAGAGCACAACGGAATATGGCTTCCTTCGTACAGCTTCCGTCAGCTGACCACCCTCGTCATATCCCACATAGCCCGGAGGAGCACCTATCAGTCGTGAAACAGAGTACTTCTCCTGATATTCAGACATATCGATACGCGTCATCAGCGACTCATCGTTGAACAGGTAGTCAGCCAGAGCCTTCGCCAGTTCCGTCTTACCCACACCAGTGGTACCAAGGAATATGAACGATGCGATAGGACGCTTTGGGTCTTGCAGACCAGCACGTGAACGGCGAACGGCATCAGATACGGCAGCGATAGCCTCATCTTGACCTATCACACGATTGTGCAGTTCCTGCTCAAGGTGCAACAGTTTCTCGCGCTCGCTCTGCATCATACGTGATACTGGTATTCCCGTCCAGCGTGAAACCACTTCTGCTATGTCATCGGCAGTTACCTCTTCCTTAAGGTATTTATTCTCTGATGTAGCAGTGGCATTCTGCACCTTTGCCTCCAGTTCCTTCAGCTTGCCGTAGCGTATCTCCGCCACCTTGCCGTAGTTACCCTCACGCTCAGCCTTCTCTGCCTCGAAGCGCAGGCGTTCCATTTCCTGCTTAGCCTGTTGTACTGACTCAGCCGCATTCTTTTCTTTCACCCACTCAGAGCGCATACGCATCTCCTCGTCCTGAAGTGCCGAGATGGTCTTGTTCAGCTCTTTCAGCTTCACCTCGTCTTTCTCACGCTTAATGGCCTCACGCTCAATCTCCAACTGCTTCAGTTTACGAGTCAGCTCGTCCAGTTCCTCTGGCACGGAATCACGCTCCATACGCAGTTTTGCAGCCGCCTCATCCATAAGGTCTATGGCCTTGTCGGGCAGGAAACGGTCAGAGATATAACGCTCCGACAGCGTAACGGCCGCTATGCAGGCATCATCCTGAATACGAACTCTGTGGTGGTTCTCGTACTTCTCCTTCAGTCCCCTGAGGATAGAGATTGCAGACAACTCGTCAGGCTCATCGACCATCACTATCTGGAAACGACGCTCCAGAGCCTTGTCCTTCTCGAAGTACTTTTGGTATTCGTTCAGCGTCGTAGCACCAATGGCACGCAGCTCACCACGTGCGAGGGCAGGCTTCAGGAGGTTAGCAGCATCCATAGAGCCCTCTCCACCGCCAGCACCCACAAGGGTGTGAATCTCATCAATAAAGAGGATAATCTTACCCTGCGACTGGATGACGGCATTGATGACACCCTTCAGACGCTCCTCGAACTCGCCCTTGTACTTGGCACCAGCCACGAGGGCACCCATATCGAGGGTGTATATCTCCTTTTCCTTAAGGTTCTCAGGCACGTCACCACGCACGATACGCTGTGCCAAACCTTCGGCAATGGCTGTCTTACCAGTACCAGGCTCACCTATCAGAATAGGGTTGTTCTTGGTACGTCGTGACAATATCTGCAGCACACGACGAATCTCGTCGTCCCTGCCTATTACTGGGTCGAGCTTACCATTCCTGGCATCTCCGACCAGATTCTTGCAGAAGCGCTCAAGTGCTTCTTTCGGATTCATTTGTTGTTCTGGATTAAACATAGTCTCTTTCTCCTTTCAATTATGTTAAACTTATCTGCAAACGAATCCGCAAACCCCATACCATACGCCCTATCACCGCCACTTTGACACCAAAATCCGCCAAAGTGACACAAAAGTATTTATCACCTCACACGGATAGCACCGATAACACAGATTATTAGGTTTTTTCCCGCAGATATTGCAGAAATGGCAGAAATATTTTAACAAAAACATAAAAAACACCCTCTCATAGGATTGTGTCCCTTTCAGGGCCTTACGCCGCTACTGTCAGCTTGTATGCACACAAACAAGCTTGCAGCCATACATGCTGACATCATCGGCACCTACCAAGGTAGGTCTATCCTACAGAGGGCAAAAACATCGATTGTTATCACAATCTCAAAAACCAAATCAACTGTTAGACTGACTGACAGGAACCAAATCAACTATTAAATTGAATGATAAGAAATTTGAGGGAGCCAAATAGTATAGTATGTTTTTCAAGCTTTGTAAAAAGCTGGTGTTTTTACCCATGTCAGTATGTAAGGTCTCTGCAAGAGACTATGATGTGAGGTAGATATTTTTATCTATAAGCTTGTTTATAAGTAAAAATAGATACCTTGCATCATAAAAGGGCTGTAAGCACTTACATACTGATATGGGTGTTTTTACGGTTTTTGTTTAAAAAACTTTCTGCGATTTCAGCGCTTTCTGCGGGACAGAAAATATCCTTAAGAAAAAGAACCGCCCCCACGAGGAAACTCGCAGGGGCAGTTGCATTAATGTCGTCCGACGAATGTCAGACCTCTATTTATTAAAACTCTTCTACATTCAGCATTTCTTCAGAGAACTCAGCCTCACGAGAGAGACCGCCCTCTACTACGTCATCATAGACATTCAATTCTGAAGCAAGCAGAATGTTGTTTGTTGTAATGTCTACCACCTCAATAATGAAGAGGCCCTTTGATGGCTTGCTAACAATCTGACCGTTCAGGTTATATATCTTACCAGTCTTTGCAACAGCAGCCTTATTAACATTAACCTCGTTAATGCCTGTTGCTTCTTCAAGACCAATAAAGCCACGAGCTTCACTATTAGCAGTAATCTTTAAGTAAGCCTTACCTGCTTCAAGCTTATTGCCAGACTTGAGCTGATAGAAACCTACCTTATCATCTTTACTATTCAAAACATAAATGGTAGATTGATCACCCTCAATTGTTCCATCAGAAATCTTCAGATCAGTATCAATAGCACCAGCAGTCGCAACTGGCAGGTCGTATACACCTTCAGCAGCCTTGAGGACAACACCAGTGTTAGCAGGAACAGCGTCAACCTTATTAAGAGAAACCGTATTACCACCAGTATACTTTACAGCATAAGCTTCTACACCAACAGGAATCTCAACAGGATATATGCTTGAGAATGTTGCGTAACCAGCAGAAGTGATGGTAGCAGAAACTGATTCAGGTATCTGCTCAATTACAATATAATCCAATGCGCTATTATCACCACTTCCATCTGCTAAATACTTAATCTGAGTACCATCTTCAACATCGTATTCAGATGTGACAACATTCAAATTAGCTCCTGAGACAGTTGCTGCAAACACTTTTTCCCCCACTCCGATCTTTACGATATAATTTTCATAATCTTTTGAAGCCGAAGTAAATGCGCCGACATAGAATTTGTATTTACCTGCAGCCAAAGTTGTGATATTCACATCTTCTGCTGTTTTAGCAGCCTTAGCATTTGAAGCTCTAACTGGAATGTTGCCATAGATTGTTTCTGTAACTCCTGACAGGTTTTCTCCTTCAGAATAGAAAACAACATTATTTATACTCTTAGTATAAGTAACAGTTTCTACCTTATTATCTTCATCCAGAGTAATTTCCTTTCTGTACTCTTTATCTGTAGTACCCGCTTCATAGAGCGTTTTTTCCTGAAGAATATAACGAGGATAAGCTATATAAACAACATCCTCTTCGAAAGCTGAACCATCAGAAATTTTAGTCCCAAGACTAGAATTTAATGTATATTTCCAAGTTGCAGCCTCACGGAACGTGATAGTTACTACAGTAGAACCGTCACTAGCGATTTTTTTACCATCAGAATCGTCTGATTTATATATATATTTCTTAGTCTCATCATTGTTCAGGAATGATTTCTTCTCAGAAGAAGTAAGCGTAATGCCTGCGCCAACTTCTCCCTCTCCCTGTGTGGATTCTTTAATTTCTGTTCCACCTTCGTCAACATACTTCACTGTATATTTAACAGCAGAAGCAGATGGATTCTCAACAGTAATACTGGTAAAATATAGATAACGTGCAGGAGTAAACTTAACATCACCATCAGCATTCACAGTATATACATAAGTGTTACCATCCTGTGACTTCAACGTAGCATTGGTTGATGGATTAGGATTACCAGTACCTACAATTGTGATAATTTGCCCTGCAGTACATCCAAGCATACCCATTGCTCTGCCACCACCATTGAATTGATATAGTCCACCAGTTCTAAGTAACCATTTAGTACCCGTTTGGAGTATAAATTTCGAATTTATTGATACACCTTCTACAGAGCACGTTCCCATAGATACATTATCAATCTTTGCGACTTCACTGGAAATTGTTACAGTCTTATCTCCAGAGAAACCCGCATCTTGATACATCGCGATAAAATCAATAGACCATTCATCACCTGCCCACGCATTTGCTCCTACCATCAGCAGGGCTGCGACGAGGAGCGTCTTAGTTAGTAAATAGAATTTCTTCATAATTGTTTGTTTTTAAAATTAATAAAAAAGTTTATAAAAATTATATCTAGAATTCTTTTCTTCCTTTATATAAATAATTCGCGCATGCGCGAATGTAACATTCATTAAGTTAATCCTCCGCGCCAAAGCACGGAGATTCTGCATCATGTACCTTCATGGGCACCAAACCTTATATAATTTATATAGTAGTTCAAACTTACAAGGGACAAAGATACAAAATATATTTATTTCGCGCTTAACACTTTTTCCTTTTTGAAAGAACTGATAACATTTATTAACTTTGTTAACGCACACAGAAATTTCTTTAACTTTTCGCAAGCAAGGAAAAGGGCGGTTTTTATCATCTCACATGGATGGCACTCTATTATTTTAGTTTATTCCCGCAGATAGCGCAGATAGCGCAGAAGTCTTACAAGAACGACTATTAGCCATGCCTGACGCTGCACCTGCGGTAAAGGCTTATGGCTAAAGGAGTGCTCAGAGACTCGACAAAGTCAAAGTTTTAAACCTCACACAGATGGCACAGAAACCACAGATACATTCATTCCTCACAGCTCATGCCGTAAACATTTTACGGCTACAGAGAGAGACGCTTGTGTCACTCTGAGAGCGAGCTTTCAAGATGACACATACGGCTTTCTCTTAACATCGTGCTTTGCACTATGCCTGAGCTGTGAGGAATTTTTCTGCCATATCTGCGAGTTCAGCGGGACTTATAATCCGTGGCATCCGTGGTATCCGTGTGAGTAAAAAAGAAGGGGTTTACCGATACGGCGTTTCGTGACCTTTGATACGCCGTTTCGTGACCTTTGATACGCCGTCTCGTTATTATGTGTCCTTAGTCGTAAAAAAACAGCCCCTACAAGGAACGAACCTCGCAGGGGCAGTTTTTGTTAGCCGTTTGTTATTTTTCTTTGAACATTGCTATTTCCGCATCGAAACGGCTGATAATGTCTTCAAGATATGGATGACTCTTTGGTACAATGATTGCAATAAAATTCTCCACCTTTTCATCCAAGACATTTGCAGTCTTAATGAAAAAATGTTTACTCTGCTCTGTTCCTGTAAACCATTTCAAGAAAAGTCGGTTGCGCATTGCCTGCTGGTCATTAGCATTATCACACATATAAAGCATAATATCAGGGTTTGCCCGAAAGAACTCCACAATAATGCGAATCACAGTCTCGCGTACTTTGGGGTCATTGGGCGACGGCCTGTGGCTGCGGTTCATCAAATCGAACCAATATGCAGGTATAGGGTCGAAGAAAGTCTCTTCCTTAAAACTTACAGCATATACGATGTCGTGGTCAGTCTTAAAGGTATATTGTTCCTCATCCGACTTCACAGGGTAAGGACAAGAATAGAAGAGATGTTGCGAGTCGAGAGCATTCATACCATTTCAAAATATGAATTATTCTTGGCCTGCTGGATTTCCTCCTCTATTTTCGCCAATTTTACTTCCATTCTAGCATGCCAATCCTTCTTATACTTACGATAGGCTCTGATGGAATCCCTGAAACCGCCGGGGCTTGACGTGAATTGTAATTTCTTGCTTTCCATAACTATTTTCCTTTTCGGGTGCAAAATTAAGGAATTTCTCACAAACTTCCAAATAAATAGCAAGAAAAATAAGAATTATCTCACACGGATAGCACAGATGGCACGGATTATTTTATTTTAACAAAAACCAAAAAGCCCCCACGAGGGACCTCGCAGGGGCAGTTTATTGTTATTTTTCACTCGCCTCTTCACTCGAAACGATTACCTGTTGTATCTGTTCTATGAGAACTGGTATAATATTCTTCGCCACATCCCACACAATATAATAGTTCACTCCCATATAATCGTGAACCAAACGGTCTCGCATGCCAGCCATCTGCCTCCAGGAAATGCCTTGCCACGCATACTTCACATCTGCAGGAATTTTCTTGGTAGCCTCTCCTATGATGGATAGGCTTCGTGTAACAGCTCTCTTCAACGTCTCATCGCTCAAGAAATCTGCGAGTTCCATTTCCTCCGTAATAACAGAATTCACATAATTGCACTCATCAAGAATGTGGTGCAGGTATGGCAAGTAAGACTTATACATATTCCACTTCACTTAGTATCGCCTGCCCTATATACGGACTCAGTCCCTTACGTGTTACGACATCAAGTTTATTCCGTTTGAAGTTCTCCTCCAATATTTGGCATGCAATCAGAAAATTCGGATACGTTTCCTGACCAGTTTTGAAATCAAGCAGAATGTCAATATCACTTTTAGCAGTATTCTCTCCTCGAACAGTAGAGCCAAAAAGTCCTAACTGACAAACTCCGACATTGCCGAGTTGGTCTTTAAGGGAGTGTAAGCGTTTTATAACGGAACTTTTTTTCATAATCTCCTTTCTGGGTGCAAAACTACTAAATATTTTCTACTCTTCCAAATTTTTGGCAAGAAAAATAAGAATTGACTCACACGGATGGCACAGATGGCACGGATTATTTTATTTTAACAAAAACCAAAAACCGCTCGGCTTTTCAAGCCTAAAAACAATATTTACTATTAGACACTCTGAAACTTGAATCCTGAAAACATGCCTTTCGCATACCCTAG
Organism: uncultured Prevotellaceae bacterium; assembly: GCA_902774795.1. Lineage (GTDB taxonomy): Bacteria > Bacteroidota > Bacteroidia > Bacteroidales > Bacteroidaceae > Prevotella. The sequence continues at coordinate 35,757 of CACYKA010000015.1, forward strand.
GCATACCCTTCGCATACCCTTCGCATACCCTTCGCATACTCAAACCATACCCAAACCATACCCAAACAGTATGCCTAAGGTATGCCAACAGCCTTGCTACTACCTACGAACGACCTTCCAACGACCTTGTTTGGACTTATAAAAATCACCCCCACGAAGAGCAAAAGACATTTCCCCTAAAGGTATTTTTCCTTACCTCTCGATAGATTTTATATTTCCGCACCGCGTACAGATGTTTCCGCTGCGCGCACAGTAGTTTCTGCACCGCGTACAGTAGTTTCCGCACCGGAAACATAAAATCCCCTTAGAAGAAAAAACAAATAATACTCGCTAAATTCTGCTTGCGCGCTGTGGTTTTAGACAAAAACCGAGAAACCAACTTTTGTATTTGACCCCCTAATGCTGACATACTTTAATTATTTTGAAAATCTAATAGTATAAATTTAGTATAAATTGTTTTTTAGGCTTTGTCAAAAGCCGGGGTTTTTCCTGGCAAGGGCATAAACCTGACGAAGGAAGGTGTAGGAATTTAAGGTAAAGAGACATAGAAGTTTACTTATAATGGCACTTTCCCTTAAAATACTACAACAGTCTGATAAGACTTATGCCATTGACAGGGGTTCTTTTAGTCGGCTGAAGCCTTTGTAAAAGCGGCAAAGCCGAGCGTTCTGGGTTTTTGTTTAAATAAGTACAACCAAAACAAATAGGAAGAAAAACTTGTTAAATAATAGCAATAATCATAAAATTTATAATAGAATGCGTTATTTTTTATAGGATTTGACGTTATTTCAAAAAAAAAATTATATCTTTGCACGCGAAATTCTACAATATGATAAAGTTTACCATCATAACATGTACATACAATGCTGCCAAGGTGCTGAAACGCACTATGGAGAGCGTGCACGAACAGGTATATCCCTACTATGAGCACATCATCATGGACGGGAGGTCCAGCGACGGCACGTTGTTAGTGGCAAGAAAGTATTCCAGCCAGGACCTTCGCGTCATCGTAAAGAGCGAGAAAGACAACGGACTTTACGATGCCATGAACAAGGCTATGCAGCTCGCTAACGGCGACTATGTGCTGTTCCTTAATGCAGGAGACACACTATTCAGCGAGACAACGCTGGAAGATATAGCAGGGAAGCTTAAATATGGCAACAAGCCTGCCGTACTTTATGGAGATACTGACATCGTGGACAACTGGGGCATCTTCAAGCGTCCACGCCACCTGCGCCCGCCGAAGAATCTGACCTGGAAGAGCTTCAGGTTCGGAATGCTCGTATGCCATCAGGCTTTCTATGCCCGCACAGACCTGGCAAAGAATATTCCGTATGACACGAAATACAAGTATTCTGCCGACGTGGATTGGTGCATCCGCATCCTGAAGGCTGCAGAGGCAGAAAAGGCCACCATCCTCAACACGAGGCTGACAGTATGCAGCTACCTTGATGGCGGAATGACGACACAGCACCACAGGGAGTCGCTGATAGAGCGCTTCTGGATTATGGTGAAACATTACGGCCTCATCACAACGCTGCTGATGCATCTGTGGTTCTTAGTGAGGAGGAAGTGAAGGTTAGCGGTTAGCGGTTAGAGGTTAGCGGTTATAGACCTTAACGATAACGATAACGATAACGAAAACGAAAACGAAAAGAGTTTAAATTTTAAGATAAAACTATAAGAAGGTGATACGTCTATTGTTACTGATTTTTCTCACAGTCTTGCCTGGAGTGATGATGCAGGCAGAGACCCTTTCCCTTGACTCTTGCAGAGCAAGGGCGCTCAGGAACAACAAGCAACTGAGTATGGCGAAGGTGAGGAAGGACATCGCAATTAACACGCGGAAGAGCGTAAGGACAAAGTATCTTCCGCACGTAGATCTGGCAGGAGGATACACATATTCCTCACGCTCGATATCTCTGCTGAACGATGAGCAGCAGGCCATGCTGTCGAATATGGGTACTGCCGGCATGCAGGGTCTGAAAAGCCTCATCGGCTCACAGTTCAGCCCGTCGGACATTGCCACAGGCAGCCAGATAGTGACCAACATCCTCACGAGAATGACGATGAACGGACTCATCACGCCCGCTGAGGCATCAGCATTGCAGCAAATGGGAGCAAAGCTTGGAGGTCTGTCAGGCGTTGGCGACATTCTGGCCAGCAAGATAGATGCGGCAGGACAGTCCCTCGTGGATGCTTTCAACACCAATACCCACCACATCTTCATGGCATCAGCAATGCTGACACAGCCCATCTACATGGGAGGTGCGATAACTGCTGCCAACAATATGGCCGACATAGGCGAGAAGATGTCGGAGACAAACATCGAGAAGACAGAACAGGAGGTAATCTACAATACAGACAATGCTTACTGGCTGGTAGTATCGCTGAGGCAGAAGCAGAAGCTGGCAGTAAGCTATCTCGACTTGGTAAGGAAGTTGAACGCTGATGTCCACAAGATGATTGACGAGGGTGTTGCCACAAAGGCTGACGGTCTGAAGGTAGATGTAGCAGTAAACGAGGCTGAGATGACCCTTACGAAGGTTGACAATGGTCTGTCGCTTGCAAAGATGTACCTGTGCCAGCTGTGCGGCATGGACCTCGAAAGCGACATAGCACTTACTGACGAAAACGATATGCCAACCACCACATACAATGCAGAATGGTATGAGGAAAGCAAGGACTTCTCTGCACGTCCGGAGTTGGCCCTGCTGTCGAACAGCATTGACCTCACAAAAGAGAAGACAAAGCTTGCGAGAGCAGGCTATCTGCCCCAGGTTGCACTTACGGGTGGGGCAATATTCACCAATCCAAGCGTATATAACGGCTTCGAAAGGAAATTCAAGGGCGCCTTCACAGCAGGAGTTCTGGTAAGAATGCCAGTACTCGACTGGGGAGAGACGGCTTACAAGATACGTGCCTCAAAGAACAGCACCAGACTTGCTGAACTGACCTACGACGAAGCAGAAGAGATGATAAGTCTGCAGGTCAGCCAATGTTCCTTCAAACTGAAGGAGGCCCACAAGCACCTCGCCACAGCTACTGGCGACATTAAGAGTGCTGAAGAGAATCTGCGCTGTGCCGACCTCGGATTCAAAGAGGGAGTAATGAGCACCACTGACGTGATGGCGGCACAGACAGCATGGATGAAGGCACAGGCAGAGAAGATTGATGCCGAGATTGACGTCAAGACCGCTGAAGTGGCAATGAAGAAAGCAACAGGAAGACTGAGGTAAGGTTTACAGTTTACGGTTTACGGTTTACAGTTTAAGAGTTTAAGAGTTTAAGAGGTTTAAGAGTTTAAGGCTGAGGGCCAAAACTGACAACAGAAACGACTATGAGTAAAGCAAAAAATAATAGTGTATTAATAGCACTGGCAGCATTTGTTGCTGTAGTTTTGATTGTGGGTGCGATAGGTTTCTTCGCAATCGGAAAAGACGACGAGATAATTCAGGGTCAGATTGACGTTGAGGAATACCGCGTGTCGAGCAAGGTTCCGTCAAGAGTACTGCATATCTTTGTCAAGGAGGGTGACTATGTCAATGTCGGCGATACCCTTGCCATACTTGAAGCTCCAGAGCTTTCAGCAAAGGAGATGCAGGCACAGGGTGCCATAGACGCAGCATCAGCACTTAGCGATATGGCTCAGAACGGAGCCCGCAAGGAGCAGATACAGGGTGCTTACGAGCTGTGGCAGCAGGCAAAGGCGGCAAAGGAGATAGCCGAGAAGTCATACAACCGCGTACAGCGACTCTACAGCGAGGGCGTTATGACAGCACAGAAGCGTGATGAGGCTTTGGCAATGTTCAAGGCATCCGAGGCTCAGGAGAAAGCCGCGAAGAGTCAGTATGACATGGCCCAGAACGGAGCACGTGCAGAAGAGAAGGCAGCCGCAAAGGCACAGGTGAAGGCTTTCTCAGGCCAGATGGCAGAAGTAAAGGCCTTCGAGAAGGAGACAGTACAGATTGCCCAGATTGCAGGAGAAGTCGCAACGATTTATCCCAAGGTGGGAGAGCTCATCGGAAGCGGCTCACCGATAATGACTATATCCATCATGGATGATATCTGGGGAGTGTTCAACATGCGCGAAGACCAGCTGAAGGGCATCAAGAAAGGTGATACCTTCATGGCTTATGTCCCTGCCTTCGACAAGGAGATAGAGATGAAAGTGTCGAACATAAAAGACCAGGGAAGCTACGCCACTTGGAAAGCCACCAAGAGCAACGGTCAGTATGACATGAAGACATTTGAGGTCAAGGCACGCCCAACAAAGAAGTTTGACGGACTGAGACCAGGAATGAGTATCATTGTAAGATAATGCGCGAACTCTTCGTCCGAGAGATACACATGCTTCTGATACACCCCATATACTTTATGTGTATGGTGGTGGCACCACTGCTGATAACCTTCTTCTTCACTTCGTTGATGGATGAAGGGGTACCAGAGGATATTCCTATCGGCATAGTGGATCTCGACAATACGACGACTACGCGAAAGCTGACCCGCATGGTCGATGCCTTCCAGAATACGAAGGTGGTGGCCCACTACCCTACTGTTGACGAAGCCCGTCATGCGATACAGAGGAATGAGATTTACGGCTTCATGCTTTTCCCAAAGCACATGACAAGCGACATGCTTGCTCTCCGTCAGCCTACAATGTCATTCTACTACAGTAATACCTCTCTTACGGCCGGCTCACTGATTTACAAGGACATGAAGACCGTCAGCACGCTCGCCTCAGCAGGCGTGGGACAAGCCGTCTTGCAGGCAAAGGGTCTGACGCCTGAACAGATAAAGGCGACGCTGCAGCCAATAGCTCTGGACACACACCTGGTGGGCAATCCGTGGGTAAACTACGACTTCTTCCTCTGCGCAATGCTGATACCGAATACCATCATACTGCTTATCTTCCTTGTGACGGTATATTCACTTGGTGCGGAGATTAAGTTCCGCATGCGCCGTGAGAACCAGAAGGACAACAAAGGATGGCTCGAAATGGCACATGGAGACTTCGGAATGGCGATATTCTCGAAGGTTATGCCCCAAACGCTGGTATTCATCTGCGTATTCATACTGGTATATTCATACCTGTTCGGATATCTGCATTTCCCACACCCGGGAGGATTCTGGAGAATACTGCTGCTGGCTTTCCTGACTGTAGTTTCTGCACAGGGGTTCGGAGTCTTTATGTTTGGTCTGATTCCATCGATGCGAATGGCGATGTCAGTATGTTCGCTGTGGGGCGTATTAAGTTTCTCAATGGCAGGAACTGCCTTCCCTATCTTCGCGATGGATGCTCCATTGCAGAGTATTTCATGGATGTTCCCAATGAGGCATTACTACCTCATCTACCAGCTATGCATCTTTAACAACTATCCATTGTCAGATGTGGCAATAGACATCTTTGCGATGCTCTCCCTTGCCTTCCTGCCGCTATTTGTAATTAAACGTATAGAACGTGCATTCATAAATAATGCATATCAGCCTTAGTAAAGTTTAAAGTTGAAAGTTGAAAGTTGAAAGTTGAAAGACAGTTTAAAAAGTTTACCGTTTACAGTTTACAGTTTAGAGAATATTGAAAACAATATTATCCATAATAAGGGCTTGGCAAAGTGAGATGAAGATGATCATCAAGGATGAAGGAGTTGTGCTTTTCTTCATCTTCCTGCCTATCGGCTACCCTCTCATATATTCATGGATATACAACAACGAGGTAGCGAGAGAGGTTCCAGTCGTCCTCATTGACAATTCCCACTCAGCCAAATCACGTGAATTTGCCAGAAAATACGATGCATCGCCCAATGTCAGCATCGCATACCAATGCCGCGATATGGCAGAGGCGAAAGACCTGATAGGACGCGAGAAGGCCTACGGCATAATATATATACCGCACGACTTTGACAAGCAGCTTGGAAGACACGAGCAGGCACACATCAGCGTATATTGCGACATGAGCTATATGCTGACCTATAAAGCTATCTACCAGACAGCCACCAGCATAAGTTCAGAGATGGGCTCCGCAGGTGTGGAGCCGCTTAAATATGAGGAAGTTCCTATCTTCAATGCTACTGGAGGATACGGCAACTTCATAATACCAGGCGTCCTTGTCCTCATCATACAGCAGGCACTGCTGCTTGGTGTCGGAATGATTGCCGGCACACGACGCGAGGACTACCGTTACAGGAATCTTCACCAAGAATGGAAGATTACCAATCTGTTGGGACATAGTCTCGCCTACCTTATGATTTTCAGCATCATGCTTGCATGGATAACAATCATAGTACCAAGGCTGTTCGGCTTCGTAAGCTTGGTTCACGGAATTCCGTTATTCCATTTCCTGGTACCATACCTGCTGGCATGCGTCTTCTTTGCCATAACAGTCAGCTCGTTCGTAAGATACCGCGAAAGCGTTATGCTCATTGTGGTATTCACATCACTGCCAATGCTTTTCCTCTGCGGCGTCAGCTGGCCGCTCAGCAGTATCTCAGGATTCTGGCAGGGAATATCATACGCTTTCCCCAGCACCTTCGGCGTAAGGGGATTCATCAGAATGAGCAGCATGGGGGCAACCCTGGCCGATGTGCAGCATGAATACTACGGCCTGTGGATTCAGACGGTGGTCTATTTCCTGGTATCATGCACAATATATCAAGTTCGCGGGCGTTATATATACAAGTAAAAACAAGAAGTTAAATCATATAAATCAACATAAAACATGCAAAAGTTGCGTTTCTACTGCCTACCAATTTTCCTAATATTCTTTGCACTCACGATGTCGGCTCAGGGTATGACCGATGATCAGGTGATGAGTTACATTGTCAAGGAGCGCAATGCAGGAACATCACAGGCGCAAATCTTATCCAAACTGGTAGCTAAAGGTGTGGATATCAACCAAGTTCGCAGGATAAGGAAGAAATATGAGAAAGAAATACAGGCAAAGAGTCTTGGTGCTGTTGCAGATAAAGCTGTCGATGATGCCGGACAGGTAATGCGTAAGAACAATGGAAGCGAGAAGCAATTCTCGCAGATAAGCTCTGAAGGAACAGGGAAAGACGATGATTATTACGACAAAGGTAAGAGTAAAAAGAATCGGAAGAATAAGGATTACGATGACGAAGATGAAGAGGATACTGAGATAGACGAGAGTCTCTATAGAAGTACCTTTGAAAACAAGGAAATGCTCTTCAATGGAAACAGGGTTTTTGGTCGAGACATCTTTAACAACACCTCCCTTACATTTGAGCCGGCCATGAACCTTGCGACTCCTCAGAATTACGTCATCGGTCCTGGAGATAATATCAAACTTGACATTTATGGGGCATCGCAGAAGAGTGACGTTTATGTTGTCAGTCCTGACGGCGACATTACCGTTGAAGGTTTCGGACCTATCCACGTAAGCGGAATGTCTGTAAGCAAGGCGCAAGCACATCTGCGCTCCACTCTTGGCACACGATACGCTTCATCAAGCATAAAGATTGGATTGGGACAGACTCGCACCATCACTGTAAACATAATGGGTGAAGTCCAGGCTCCTGGCACATATACCCTATCAGCCTTTGCAAGTGTTTTCCATGCTCTCTACATGGCAGGCGGCATCAGCGAACTCGGTACATTGAGAAACATAAAGGTATTCCGTCGCGGTTCTCTTGTTACTGTTGTCGATGTTTATGACTACATCCTCAACGGCAAGCTCACTGGCAATGTGCGTCTGCAGGATAATGACGTTATCGTTGTTGGCACATACGACGCTATGGTTTCCATTAAAGGAAAGGTAAAACGTCCGATGTACTATGAAATGAAAAAGACTGAAAGCATCGCATCATTACTTAACTATGCCGGAGGCTTCACCAGCGACGCATACAAGAAGACTGTCAGGATAATACGTAACGGAGACATAAAGCGCAAGGTTTTCACTGTTGGTGAATTTGATTTCAGTTCGTTTAAAGTCCAAAATGGTGACTCTGTCAGTGTTGACTCCATCATAGCCCGTTATGAAAACATGGTAGAAGTGAAGGGAGCTGTTTTCCGTCCGGGCATGTATCAACTTGGTAGCGACGTTACCACTGTAAAGACCCTTCTGGAGCAATGTGACGGTGTTTTGGAAGATGCCATCACTACCCGTGGTGTGATGCACCGCATGAATCCAAACCGTACTCTTTCAGTTATATCTGTTGATATTGCCGGAATACTTGCAGGAACATCACCTGACATACCACTGCAAAATGAGGATGTACTCTTTGTTCCTTCCAATAATGACCAGCTGACGGAGCGTACCATCACTATACATGGAGAAGTAATGTATCCAGGAGAATACCATTACGCAGATAATGAAACTCTTGAGGATTTCGTTCTTCAAGCCGGCGGTCTGAAAGAAAGCGCCTCAACAGTAAAAGTGGATGTTTCACGCCGTATCATTGACAGCAAAGCTACTGAAAGCGATGGTATAACAGCTGAAAACTTCTCTTTCTCACTGAAAGAAGGTTTTGTGATTGATGGCGAACCAGGCTTTGTTCTCAAGCCATATGATGAAGTCTATGTGCGCAAAAGTCCTGGATATCAGACACAACAGAATGTTTACATTGAGGGAGAAGTAAACTTCCCTGGAACCTATGCTATGTCAAAACGTGAGACACGCCTCACAGATGTTATCAAAGCTGCCGGTGGTGTAAACACTATGGCATATGTTAAAGGCGCAAGACTGGAGCGCAGGATTACCCCAGAGGAACGTACCAGAATGCAACAGGTAATGGAAGTGGTTGAGCATCAGACGGCAGAAGAAGACTCCGTAGATATAAAGAATATGGATTTTGGAGATATATACTATGTCGGAATACAACTTGACATGGCTCTTGAGAATCCTGGCTCCGACTATGACCTTGTACTGCGCGAAGGTGACAAAATTATTGTACCAGAGTACAACAACACCGTAACCATAAGCGGCAATGTCCTTTATCCAAACACCGTTGCTTACAAGAAAGGAAAGAAAGCCAGTTACTACATCAACCAAGCCGGTGGATACGGTATCAGGGCACGCAAACATTCTACGTTCATAGTACACATGAATGGTACTGTAAATCAGGTTGGCGACGGTGAAAGGCCCACCCCAGGCTGTCAGATTATCGTTCCTACGAAGCAAAAGCATGATCCTACGAAAGTTACTCAGTGGCTCGGCATAGGTTCAACAACGGCAGCCATCGCGACAACTATAGCAACAATAGCAAACTTGACCAAGAAATAACAATGAAAATAGCAGTAGCAGGAACAGGTTACGTGGGATTGTCTATGGCAACCCTGCTGTCACAACATCATGACGTTACAGCCGTTGATGTCATTCCCGAAAAGGTAGATAAAATCAACAAGCGCATTTCGCCTATCCAGGACGAATATATCGAAAAATTCTTTGCAGAGAAGCAACTGAATCTTACAGCGACACTTGACGGTAAGACTGCATATAAAGATGCAGATTTCATAATAATTGCCGCTCCAACCAACTATGACCCTGTACAGAACTTCTTCGACACACATCATATAGAAGATGTAATAGACCTTGTACTGAGTGTCAACACCACAGGCATCATGGTAATCAAGAGTACCATTCCTGTAGGATATTGCGAGAAGCTATACAATAAATACGGTAAGTCTCTCCGTCTGCTCTTTGCGCCGGAGTTCCTGCGTGAAAGCAAGGCTCTATATGACAACCTCTACCCTAGCCGTATCATAGTAGGCTATCCGAAACTTTTTGAGGTTAATGACTTAGATGTCCTGAAAGAGGCAGCAAAGACCTTTGCCGGGATGCTCATAGAAGGGGCAGAAAAGAAGGACACACCAGTGCTTTATATGGGCCTGAAAGAAGCAGAAGCAGTAAAACTATTTGCCAATACATATCTTGCCCTGCGTGTATCTTACTTCAACGAGTTGGACACCTATGCAGAAGTAAAGGGACTGGATCCACAAGCTATAATACAGGGTGTGGGACTTGACCCACGTATCGGCACGCATTACAACAACCCGTCCTTCGGATATGGAGGCTACTGTCTGCCAAAAGACACAAAGCAGTTGCTAGCCAACTATCAGGATGTCCCTCAGCAGATGATGACTGCCATTGTTGAGAGTAACCGTACACGTAAGGACTATATTGCTGATGCCGTCCTGAGGAAAGCCGGATATTACGCATACAGTCAGGATAACTCCTATGATGCAGCAAATTACTCAAAAGAGAAAGAATGTATTATCGGCGTATATAGGCTCACGATGAAGTCGAACAGCGACAACTTCAGGCAAAGTGCCATACAGGGAATAATGAAGCGCATCAAGGCAAAAGGAGCTACTGTCATAATATATGAGCCTACTCTTGCTGACGGCACAACATTCTTCGGTTCCAAGATAGTTAACGACATAGCTACTTTCAAGGAGATGAGCCATGCCATCATAGCGAACCGCTACGACAGCATCCTCGATGATGTAAAGGAAAAAATATACACCCGCGATATCTTCAGAAGAGACTAATTGAAGTAAGAAGCGTTATGGAAGAAAAGACAAATATTGCCCCTATCGATTTTGCAGCCATACTCAAAAAACTATGGCCGCATCGTAAGACATACTATATGGTATTGCCTGCAGTACTGATTATCACATATCTTATCACTGTCTGCATACCTCGATACTACGAATGTACCGTCAAATTGGCACCAGAGCCTACAAATAATGCTTCCATGCCAGGGGCATTAGGTTCACTTGCATCATCATTTGGTATAGGTTCTCTTACTAAAATGGGAGATATGGACGCCCTCAATGTTGAAATCTATCCGGACATCATAGCGTCTTTTGATTTCGTAGCAGAACTAATGCATGTCCCTGTCGCTACAAAAAAAGGAGATTTAAAGACGAACTATTACACCTATCTCCGTGATTATCAAGATGAAGCATGGTGGAAAACCATACAAGGTAAAATCTTTGAATGGATAGATCCTTCCCCAAAAGATACTTACAACGGAGATGAAAAAATCTCTGTTCTTAACCTTACCAAGGAACAAAGCAACATATTCAAGTCTGTAGTAAGAAATATCAAGTGCATCGTAGACAGGAGAACTGACGTCGTTTCCATTACCGTCACCGATCAAGATCCTATGGTGTGCGCAACTATGGCTAATATGACCTGTAAGAAACTACAGGAATTTATTATAGCCTACCGCACCAACAAAGCCAACATCGATTACGAGCATTACAAGAAGCTGACTGCTGACGCACAAAAGGATTATGTTAAGATACGCAAACAATATGTCGCCCTTGCTGATGCCAACCAAGATGTCACGCTGCCCAGCTACAAAGCCAAGGAAGAAGACTTGGAGGATGAAATGCAACTGAAATATAACGTTTACACGGCTATGACCGCACAGTTGCAGGCTGCACAAGCAAAGCTACAGGAAGCTACACCCGCCTTCACCATTATTGAAAGCGCATCCGTTCCCGTAAAGCCAGCTGGTCCAAAACGACTGTTTATCTCTGTAGCAATGATGGTTTTGTCCTTCTTTGTCGTATCAGTGTGGCTATTGGTGAAGACGAAGTAATAACTGTATTCGATACGGGCTTATGCAGATGCATCTGATCATCTCGGTATTATTTACTATTACCGTTTTCTTTGCATTCTTGGAGGACCGTCTGAAAGAAGTCCACAAGATTTGCATATTAGCTGCATATGCTATTGTTATGGTTCTTATTGCAACCACGAAGAGTGTCCAGGGCAATGCAGATGGGGCCAGCTATGAGTTTATGTTCTACGACAACTCAAATATCCTTATTGAGATGGCAACAGAACCGACCTACATTTATTTGAGCCGCATGGTACTTGCCTGTGGAGGAACTATCGTCACCATGTTCTTTATCTATGCCTTGATTTCCATCCCAGCAAAACTAAAAGCATTAAATGACTTGACACCGTATATATTCACGGCATTGCTCATATACATTCCCGTCTATTATGAACTTCACGACCTCATACAGATAAGAGCTGCGGCAGCTGCAACGTTCCTGTTGTTTGCAATCCTATATATTACCCGCAAACAGTTTTGGATTGCTGCAGCATTCATTTTTATAGCATCCTTATTCCATTATTCCTCACTAGTTTTTCTCCCCTTTCTATTTCTTGGGAACAGAAAACTTAATCAAACTGGAAGAATCGCATGTGCTTGTGTTCTAATATTTTTCTTCCTATTCTATTTAGCGGGAAAAGATATTCTTTATTTGATTCCAGCAGGTTTAATTACGGGTAAAGTTGATGTATATCAAAAGGATGCTGAAAAAGGTCTTTGGGAGATGGTGGAATTATATAAGAATATATTTTATATGATTAAATTCGCATTCTATCTTGTTTGCCTGTATTATTACGACTATCTTGTGGAGAAGAACAAGGCTGCACCCATCTTAATCAACTTGTTGGGCGCCAGTTTACTGTCTGCAATGCTTTTTTCCTCAACTCCAGTTATCGCTATCCGAATCAGTGAATTATTCGGCATTGTAGATGGTGTCATATTTACCTTTGTTTTATACATTGTCAGTCCAAGAGTTTTAGCCAGAAGCTGCGTTACAATTCTCGGTCTCTTTATGTTGCTTTACAACATGTTCCTCTCACAATATTTCACATAGCCTAAAAAACATGTCCGACACCACATCCAGCAACAGACGCTCTTCTTTGCTTCAGAAGAACTTACTGGCCTCCTTCATTATCAAAGGATGGTCAGCAATTATTTTACTGCTGTTGGTTCCTGTTACCCTACACTGTTTAGGAGATTACAAGAATGGGGTTTGGCTTACAATTAGCAGTATTCTTTTATGGATAGACCAAATGGATATAGGACTGGGGAACGGCTTGCGCAACCGGCTTGCTATCCATATAGCTCATCAAGAGATAACAGAGGCAAAACAGACTATAAGCTCCACTATAGCGATGTTGACATGTATCGTATTCCCTCTTCTTATCGTATTGATATTACTAACGTGGACTACGGATGTTTATGGCTTTCTGAATATTATCCCAGAAGAAATACCTGAGCTTCGAATTGCTCTTGTTTATGCCATCATATTTGTCTGTATGACTTTTGTCATGAAGTTCATTGGCAACTTCTATATGGGGATGCAATTACCTGCCGTAAGTAATTTACTCATTGCTTTAAGTCAAACGGTCATATTAATCGTCACATGGCTACTCTATATCAATGGGAAAGCGACCTTTATGGCAATTGCCATTGCTAATACTGCATCGCCCCTTCTTATTTATTTCTTAGCATGTACATATACTTTTTATGTGCAATATCCCGAATTGCGCCCATCATTTCGCCTGATAAATCTTCATTCTGCACTGGAATTAGGTAATTTAGGTCTTAAATTCTTTTGGATTCAGATTGCTTCTGTTATCCAATTCATGACAACGAATTTACTTATTTCCAAATTCTACACACCAGCATTGGTAACTCCATATCAGATTGCCTATCGGTATATCAGTTTATCGATGGTAATATTCACCATCATCTGCATGCCTTTCTGGAATGCGACTACTGATGCCTACGAACGGAATGATATTGCGTGGATTCGCAAAGCAGATCAGAAAATGAACTGGATGGTAACAGGTATTTTCACTTTGCTGCTCATTATGATTATTCTTTCTCCCTGGGTCTATCAAATCTGGATTGGGGAAGAATGTCAAGTGCCTATTGGTATGACCATTATGGTTGCGCTTTATAATTTAATACTTATCATGAGTATGCGCTATGCTTATTTCCTTAATGGTGTAGGAGCACTTCGTCTTCAGCTGTACATGACAATTATGACCATTATCTTCATACCATCTGTTTATATTGTATGCAACCTCACTGATAACATATTATGGCTTATTGCTGTCATGTGTATTTGTGTAGCACCCAGCTATTTTGTCAATATGATTCAGTTCCACAAGATATTAAATGGTACAGCAACTGGAATATGGAAGAAATGACCAAGAATAATCCTAAAATACTTGGGCTTGTAACCCTTTACAATCCTGATATTCCTGATGCCACAAATAATATCATGCGGTATCTGCCTTATCTGGACTTACTTATTATTTGGGACAATTCGCCATTGGAGGTCAATCTAAAACAGAAGGTTCTGGAGTCTTTGACCCAAGAGGCTGATAAGATTATCTGGCATGGGGACGGAAAGAACTACTGCATCGCCCCTGCCATAAACTATGCTTGGCATTATGCCCAAGAGAATGACTTTGATTTAATACTTCTAATGGATCAAGACAGCCAATGGGAAGATTTTCACTCATATATAACAGAAGTTGCTGAACGCTTTCAAATATCACAAGGAAATGTGTTCTGTCCATACATCCCAAGTGATGACACCTTTGTAATAAGCGAAGAGGCACAAGAAAAAAACACTTTTATTAATTCCGGAACAGTCATTCCCACGTCTATTCTCAATAGAATCGGTGGCGCTGACGAAGCTTTTCCTCTTGACGCTTTGGATCACGACTTAGCTATTCGCATACAAAAAGCCGGATACAAAATAGTAAGCCTTACGAAACACATATTACACCATACCGTTGGGAATATCCAAATGATGGGGCCATTCCATATTTACACACACAATTACAGTCCCCAACGGCTATACAGTATTTCTAGAAGCCATATCATAAAATACCGAAAGCATAAAGACTGGTTGACATCCTCAGAGATAAAAGTGACATTCAAAGAACTTTATTTTAAGCCATTTCTACGAATACTTTTAGCCGAGCCACAAAAGGCGTATCGCCTAAAAATGTTTTTCAAGGGAATTTATGATGGCATAACATTTCCTATAAATAAAAAGAAATGAAAAAAGCCTATATAATTTTTCTGTTATTATGCTACTGGGCTTCAGTCTGTCATGCAGAAAATGACGAAATGCCCATTATCGGCTATTGGGGAGTGCCTGAGAGCCATACTAATGGAGAAGCATTCCGCACATTCGCAGAATGCGGTTTTACGGTCAGCCTCTTCCCTTACAATTCTTTAGACAATCTTGTAAAGGCCTGCAGAGTTGCTAAGCAATACGGAATCAAAATTATTGGAAGTTGCCCAGAAATGGTACACGCTCCAGCCAAAGCTGCATCAGTTTTAAAATCTACAGAAGGCTTTTGGGGATATCTCCTACAAGATGAGCCCTCACTCCCAGACATAAAAAAGGAGCAATTACTTATAGACAAATTACAAGACATTGACAATTCACACCTTTTCTATATAAATCTATTTCCTTACTATGGCTTACAATACACCAAAGCAAAGAGTTATCCAGAGTACCTTAAAGCATTGACTTCAACCTCATGCCAACAGATATCCTTCGACAATTATCCCGTAACTACGGATAGCATCCGTCCTACATGGTATCTGAACTTGGAGATGATACGTGAGGAAAGTTTACGAACAGGCAAGCCGTTCTGGGGCTTTGTGCTTTCTGTCCCCCATATTGTCTATCCACAGCCCACGCTGGCCTCGCTTAGATTACAAATATACTCTAACCTAGCCTATGGTGCTCAGGCTATCCAATATTTTACATACTGGACACCACATCCCACCAAAGAGTACAACTTTCACAACGCACCTATGAGTGAAAAGGGGCACAAAACCCAAACCTTCGACATAGTGCAGCGAATGAATAAGGAACTGAAAATCATTTCAAAGCTGTTTTATGGTGCCAAGGTTATATCTGTCAAACATTTAGGGAAGAAAATACCAAAAGGAACTACTCGGCAAAAAACACTGCCTGTCAACATCAAGAACCTGAAAGTAATTGGACGCAATGGAGCCATTATCTCACAGTTCCAGAAAGACGGCCACCTCTATATGGGTATCGTTAACAAAAGCCATGAGGCCCCTTTAGATGTTAGCATTCAGAAACGTAACAGCATACCAAGATGCATTACAAAAGACTTAAAAGAAGAAGAGTTGAAAACATCTTATAAGGTATCTGCTGGAGACATTCTATTAGTCAGGCTTAAATAAGTCACCAGAATATTTGCATAAAAAGAAAAATAATATTACTTTTGCAAGCGAAAAGTAATGAGATTCTCTGTTACCATACCAGCCTACAAGTCGCAATACCTGCAGAATGCGATAGAGAGCGTTGTCAGTCAGACATATGCTGACTGGGAGCTGATTATCGTTGATGACTGCTCACCTGAGGATTTACGCTCCATTGTCGAACCCTTTCTTAACGACCAGCGTATTCGCTATTATCGCAATGAAAAGAATTGTGGGGCTGTTAATCTGGTGGACAATTGGAACATCTGTCTTGGTTACTGTACTGGCGACTATGTCATTTGCATAGGAGACGATGACCGATTATTGCCAGAGTGCTTAAATGAATATCGAAAAGTCATTGAGAAATATCCCAACCTGAATGTTTATCATGCTTGGACAGAGATAATAAATGAACAAGGAGAGGTTATAGATTTACAGGAGCCTCGACCAGAATGGGAGTCTATGCTCTCATTACTTTGGAACCGCTGGGATTGCAGAGATTGGCAGTTTATTGGAGACTTCTGTTATGATACCGCTTATTTGAAAAGTATCGGAGGATATCATAAAATGCCATTAGCATGGGGATCCGATGATATCACTGCTGTTATTGCTGCAGAAGAAAAGGGAATCGCTAATACACAATCTTTCTGTTTTCAATATCGTATAAATAAGCTTACCATCAGTCGTTCTACAAAGAACACCAAATTGAAAATACAAGCAATATTGATGCAGAAAGAATGGTATTCCCGCCTATTAGAAAAGCAGGCAACTAAAAAACTGTCATCTATTGATCTTAACTATTTTAGAACCATTGATAATAAGCAAACAAAGTTTTATCAAATGGTATTGGGACAAATCTGTACTGACTATATAAAAGGGAACCCCATAAGACTGATTAAATGTTGCCTTTGGCTTAAAAGTTTCCATTGGTCTAAAGCAATATACCTTAAGTGGTACCTAAGTTCACTAAACAGTTTGCTATAAGCTTTGGGAAATAAAACCTAATAATTATGAATATTGTAATTCTTACACACTACTTACCATACCCCCTCACCTCTGGTGGCGCTCAGGCTCAATACAACATGATTGACCAATTGCGCTCTCGACACAATATTACCCTAGTATTTAACGAGGGAAGCGGAAATACTATACAGGCCATGAAACAACTGCAGGCACTATGGCCTGAGGTCAAAATAGTGGCCTATCGCTATTACAGGCAATTAAGTTGTTGGCGATTCGTCAGAGATAAAATAATACGAGGACTCTTAGTTAAGTTTGCGCCCAAGAGCAGGATGCTTAAGATTGACCGTATATTGAAGCCTTACGGCCAATGGTTCTCTGATGACCAGATTCGGTTTACTCATAAGATTATCAAGGATGCCAAAGCTGATTTGGTACAGGTTGAATTCTTTCAGTGTATAGGGTGGAGCCATTATCTTCCTTCTGATATCAAGAAGGTTTTTGTTCATCATGAAGTCAATTTCATCAGGAATGAACGTTTTCTTAAGGACTTTAACTTATCTGCCAAAGAAAAGGAAGCTATGGCACAGATGAAACAATATGAGATTGACAGTCTTAACAAGTATGACCATATCATTACCCTAACAGATACGGATTGTAAAATATTACAGAATCATAACGTTACAACACCAATATCCGTTTCTTCTGCTGCAGTTTCATCAAAGCCCCTTCCTTATTGCGAATGGAAAGGAAAGATTATCTTTATTGGCAGTTATGCACACATCCCTAATAGAGAGGGCATGGATTGGTTTGTCAATCAAGTAGCTCCAGCTTTGACTGATGATACTCAGGTGGACATTATCGGAGCTTTATGGCCGCCTGAATACAACGACCGTTTCGGGCATGTTCAACTACGTTCATTAGGATTTGTCGATGACTTGACGAAAGCAGCATATGGCAACATAATGATAGTACCATTACTGACAGGCAGTGGAATGCGTATGAAGATACTTGAGGCAATGGCTATGAGTATGCCAGTCATTACCACAACAGTCGGTGTAGAAGGTATTCCTCTTGTCGATGGAGAATCATGTTTGATTGCCGACACGCCAGAGGCTTTTGCTCAAGCTATTAAGAAACTGAGTGAAGATGCCGTACTCCGCAGTAAGTTAGGCAAAGCTGCCAATCAAGTCTTTATGGATGCATACTCACCTCAGCAATTGGCAAAGGTGAGAGAAAAGATTTATTACCAAATAGTTGGCATTTAGAATTCTCTTGCTATTTCATCCATCTGGCTAAGACGTATCGTACTATCCAAAAGCGGTATTCCAGTTTTTGGAGTAGCGTCAAGGAACTTTTTCTCGTGGTCAAAGCAGAAAAATTGTTTCCATGACGACGATAACGCAACAGTTTGTCTGAAATATAGGAAGTGTTATAATACAGGTCAGCGATTTGCCCTATCCAATAGTCATGCATGATAATGTGAGGTGGGAAAGGAAGCAGTTTCTTAAGTATCGTCCTCCGGAAGGCCATACAACATCCAATATATGTAGTATGATAGAGGGTTGGCCAGAACCCCTTATGAGGCTTGTATATATCATAAAGGGACTTTCCCGTACTGACTGCATTTTCATCAGATATCCAGGCATCACTCACCACCAGGTCGTCATTTCTTAAGGCCTCCATCATCCGTTCTACCTTATTACTTTCCCAGACATCGTCCTGATCAGACAAGAACAGATAATCACCATTTGCATTCTTGATTGCATTCTCGAAGTTGTAAGTCAAACCTGTCTGAGGACCGTTAAAGACCTTAATGCGAGGATCATGAAATGATGCCACAACATCAAGGGTAGAATCTGTAGAGCCATCATCAGAAACGATGAGTTCGTCATCCTCACCCAACTGCTGCAAAATAGAAGAGACCTGCTCCTTTATATATTTTTCGCCATTATAAGTGGCGATACAAACGCTAATCATGCTACAAAGGTAATAAAAAAATAGCAAAGAAAGGTAATTTTGTCAAAAATATTACAATAAAGAACTGAAGTTTTCGTTTTATTAAGAAAAAAACATATGAGAATCTGCATACTTACGCCCCGATTTCCATTTCCACAATATGGAGGAGATGCCTTGCGCATTAATGAAGTAGCGAGACATCTAAAGCAACAGGGGCATGAGCTTATTCTCGTTTCACTCTCGGACGAAAAAAACACTCCTTTAGAACGTGCTCATGAATTGTATGATAGAGTTTATTTCGTAAAACGGAATAGAATCATGTCACTTATCAATGGGGCCACACATTTTATTAGCGGAAAGCCAATACAATGCGGGTACTACTATTCAAAAGCATATAAAGAATTACTGCAGAAAGTCATTGATAAAGAAAAGCCAGACCTTTACGTTTCTCACCTCCTGAGGATGGTGCCATATCTGTACGAATTGAATTTGGAAGATAAGTCAATAATAGAGATGACAGATGCCTTATCGAAGACCTATCTTCTCTCTTCCAACGCACAGGGTGTCGGGCTGCTGAAGTATGTTTACATTCTTGAACAACGACTAATTGCCAAATACGAGAAGTTTGTCGTAAAACACTTTCCCAAAGTAGTACTTGTATCACAAGCAGACATTGACTATCTCAAAGAGAGAATTCCAGGGGAAACCCCTTCTCTTGCACTACACAGCAATGGTGTAGGGTATATAGACGAGATTTCTACATCCTATAATGTTGACAAAATATGTTTCCTTGGGAATATGCGCTCAATGCAGAATCAGGATGCTGCTCTCTATTTTGCAAAAGAAGTCTTCCCATTAGTTAAGAAACAACATCCAAATGCCAAATTCTATATTGTAGGGTCCCTACCCCCACCTAACATACAAGCCATTGCATCAGACGATATAATCGTTACAGGTTTTGTTGAGGATTTGGAAGGTTTTATAAAAGATGCCTGTCTCTTGGTTGCACCTGTACGAGTAGCTGCCGGAATACAAAACAAAGTATTAGTAGCTATGGGGTGTGGAATACCTGTAGTAATGACTTCACTCATATCACATGCCATACCAGAACTTAAGAACGGTGAGAATTGCCTGATAAGTGATGGAGCTGAAAACATTGCTGCGTCCTGCCACAAACTGATAACAAACCGAGAGGAGCGTAATTCTATCGCCATAAAAGGATACAATATGGTAAAGAGTTCATACTCATGGTATGAAAAGCTGAAGGGTTATGAAACCCTTAAGGAAAAAAATTGTAACCCTTAGAAGGCGCAAATATTCCCAGCCTTGGGAATATTTTTTCATAGGCATGCAACAAATTTTTCATAGGCATGTAGCAAAAAAAGCCTAACATATGCCCTTTTTCTTGCACAATTGAAAAATTATTTATAATTTTGCAAAAAATTTCTGCGTAACTGCTCATGCGATATTATGAATAAGCCAAATACAAACAAACAATTCCAGGAAGCAATGGCTCAATGTCGGGAGATATTCTCAAAGAAACTCTACGACTACAAACCGTCATGGCGCATGCTGAGACCGTCATCGCTTACCGACCAGCTCTTTATCAAGGCTAAGCGCATCAGGACGCTTGAAGTAACGGGAGAATCGCTGGTGGGCGAAGGTATTCTGCCAGAGTTCATGGCCCTGATAAACTACGGCATCATAGGACTCATACAGCTTGCGAAAGGATATGCTGACAAGGTCGATATGACCAACGATGAGGCTATGGCGCTGTACGACGAATATGCAAGAGAGTGTCTTGAGTTGATGCAGAAGAAGAACCACGACTACGGAGAGGCTTGGCGCGACATGAGAGTAAGTTCCTATACGGACATCATTCTCACGAAACTGGAGCGCATAAAGGAGATTGAGGACAAAAACGGATTGACCATAGCATCAGAAGGCATTGACTCCAACATAATGGACATCATTAATTATTCTGTCTTTGCCGTCATCAAGCTCTCATGCTGAAAGTCATTGTCAACATAGCGAGATTCATTACTGCTGCAGTATTCCTGTTCTCCGGATTTGTAAAAGCCGTTGATCCGCTTGGCACACAATACAAGCTGCAGGACTACATCGAGGCTATGGGAATCTCCAATGACTGGGTGAATGACTGGCAGACATTAGGTGGGGCAATATTACTGGCATTGGTCGAATTCATTATCGGAGCGATGCTGCTGTTTGCCATCAACCGACGCGTTATTTCAAAGATTGCACTGTTGTTTATGCTAATCATGACGGCTCTTACCGTATGGATATACATAGAAGACCCCGTCAGTGATTGCGGATGTTTCGGCGATGCCATAATACTAAGCAATGGAGAGACTTTGCTGAAAAACATCTTTCTCCTTGCAGCCACCATAACAATTGCCTGGCGTCCATTGCTTATGCCACGCTTCATATCGCTGAAGAACCAATGGCTGATATTCAACTTCTCCACATTCGGCATACTGGCACTGGCAGCATATTCATTATATTACCTGCCTCCAATAGACTTCCGCCCTTATCACATCGGAGCCAACATCTATGAGGGAATGATAATACCGGAGGGTGCTGAACAACCGGTGATAGAAACGACATTCATCATGGAGAAAAATGGAGAACGGAAAGAGTTTAGCCTGGAAGAATATCCTGACAGCACATGGACATTCGTTGACACTAAGACAAAGATTATCAAAAAAGGCTATGAGCCTCCCATCCACGATTTCAGCATAGTAAGGCTGTTTGATGACAGGGACATAACAGAATTAGTATTGAGGCATAAGGGATATACCTTGTTGCTGATTGCTCCCCATCTGGAGAATGCTGACGACGGATGCTTCGGCAAGATTGACGAGATATATGAATACTCCCTTGAGAAGAACATACCGTTCTACTGTCTTACGGCAAGTATTGGAGAAGGAATAGAACACTGGATAGAAATCACTGGGGCAGAATATCCTTTCTGCAATACAGACGAAACAACGCTGAAGACCATCATAAGAAGCAATCCAGGGTTGGTAATGCTTAAAGACGGAGTGGTCGTAGGAAAGTGGAGTCACAACGACTTGCCTGACAAGGAAGAGTTGAAAGAAATATAAGAAAACGAACAACTAAAGGACATCTGTAATACAGAGTATAACACTTATAAAATTAGAACAACTATGAGAAAGAAAATCGTAGCAGGTAACTGGAAGATGAACAAGAACCTGCAGGAGGGCGTAGCTCTCGCAAAGGAACTGACAGAAGTAGTGAAGAATCCTAACTGTGGCGTTATCATCGGCACACCATTCATTCACCTTGCAAGCGTTGCAGACGTTATCAAGGGCAGCTGCATCGAGCTCAGTGCAGAGAACTGTGCAGACAAGGCTTCAGGCGCTTACACTGGAGAGGTTAGTGCAGAGATGGTTAAATCTACTGGCGCACAGTATGTTATCCTGGGTCACTCAGAGCGTCGTGAATACTATCACGAAACACCTGAAATCCTGAAGGAGAAGGTTGAACTGGCACTGGCTAACGGCCTGAAGGTTATCTTCTGCATTGGCGAATCACTCGCTGAGCGCGAGGCTAACAAGCAGAACGAAGTAGTAAAGGCAGAACTGGCAGGCAGCGTATTCCATCTCTCAGCAGAGCAGTGGAAGAACATCATCATTGCTTACGAACCAATCTGGGCTATTGGCACAGGTAAGACTGCAACAGCAGAACAGGCAGAAGAGATTCATGCATACATCCGTTCATGCGTAGCAGAGGTATATGGTGCACAGGTTGCAGACGACACCACAATTCTTTATGGCGGTTCTTGCAAGGCAAGCAATGCTCCTGAACTCTTCGCTAAGCCTGACATTGACGGCGGCCTCATCGGCGGCGCTTCACTCAAGGCTGCAGATTTCAAGGGTATTATCGACGCTTGGGGATAAATAATGAAAAAACTATTAGCAATATTCTGTCTGGCATTGGTAGCGATAACTACCAATGCACAGACTTTTCTCGATAACCTCCGCAAAGAAGAGCCAAGACAAGGTGTCGTAACTGTTACGGAAGATGCGGAGATAGACTCTCTTGTCAATGGTAACGGAGGTCCTGTAGTACCAGACCCTAACGCCACTGTAGTCCAACCCCACAAAAGGGAGGAAGTAAAGAAAACTCCTGAAGAGGAAGAAGCTGAAAATCTTGAGAAAATGCTTGACACCCGTAAAAAGGTGATGAGCAATTCATACAAGACACAGGGCTACAGAATTCAGGTCTTCTCTGGAGGCAGCACCCGCAGCGATCGTCAGAAGGCAGAGACGACAGGTGCTGTAATGAAGTCCAACTTCCCTAATGAGCCTATATATGTACACTTCTATTCTCCGTCATGGAAATGCCGCATGGGCAACTATAAGACCGCAGAAGAAGCACGCTCAATATTGGCACAGGTAAAGAAATTAGGTTATAAGGATGCCTGCATAATAAAAGGAACCATCACATTACGCAGAAAGTGAAATTCATATCTTGGAACGTCAACGGGTTAAGGGCCTGTGTTGGCAAAGGCTTCGAAAGTATCTTTAACGAACTGGACGCAGATTTTTTCTGTCTTCAGGAGACAAAGATGCAG
The DNA here is from genome assembly GCA_902774795.1 of uncultured Prevotellaceae bacterium. GTDB lineage: Bacteria > Bacteroidota > Bacteroidia > Bacteroidales > Bacteroidaceae > Prevotella. Next base: position 59,334 of record CACYKA010000015.1, read on the forward strand.
GCAGGGCAGTTAGATTTAGCTTTCTTGGGCTATGACTCCTATTGGAACTATGCCGAGAAGAAGGGCTATTCCGGCACTGCAATATACACGAAGCATAAGCCTTTGTCTGTACGTTATGGCATTGGCATAGAAGAACACGACCATGAGGGACGAGTAATTACCTTGGAGTATGAAGATTTCTTCTTCATCACTGTATATGTCCCCAATGCACAGGACGGACTGAAACGCCTTGACTACCGCATGAAGTGGGAAGACGACTTCCTTAGCTACATTAAAGAATTGGACAAGCAGAAGCCTGTTATCTTCTGCGGTGACCTTAATGTGGCGCATGAAGAGATAGACCTGAAGAATCCGAAGACAAACCATAATAATCCAGGATTCACAGACGAAGAACGCGAGAAATTCTCCACACTTCTGCAATCCGGTTTCAAGGACACTTTCCGTACGCTGCATCCTGATGACCCCACATATTCTTGGTGGTCATACCGTTTTCATGCACGCGAAAAGAACGTAGGGTGGCGTATTGATTACTTCGTGGTATCAGAAAGGCTGATGCCACAAGTGACATCAGCCTCTATTCTTACGGAGGTTATGGGCTCCGATCATTGCCCTGTAGAATTGATACTCGGTAAATAGTATCCAAGATGCGGTGGCTGGTTATATGCCACATTCTGCCAACATATTCCCATACGGTAGATATGGTCGTGCATCAATGTAACCACACGATATTCCGTAGGAATATTTGTCGTAAATATATTCAAGTGCGAATTGTCACTTGCATCATAGAGAATAATCTCTTCACGCCAGTCTCCAAACAAATCAGCCTGTAGGCATGGAGTTGCCTTTGTGCCGTTGCACGAAGCAGAATTACCATAATTGCTGAAAGAGAAAATACTCTGTGTCCCATCTCCCATCCATTTTGCAACATAATAGTTTTGCTGACGACGCGGCATCTGTCCCCAGTCCTGCATACGCCTAGATCTCAGAGTATCCTGTCCCATCTGAGGGGGACGTTGTCCTCGCTGGCGGTCACGATCCATGCCATTCCTCTGTCCACGCTGTCCGCGTGGGCCCTGAAACGCATCATTACCCCATGAACCAGGCCTTTGTCCGATTCTTCCATTACCTATTAGCTCATCGAGCAAATCACCGTCCCAATATATTCTGAAGTTCTGCGGTGTCCAATCCCGGGTTTCCGCAATCAGGGATCCATCTACAGCAAATACTTTCTTCTCCCCTGAACACCACATCTCACTACCCCTGTGGAAACCGTCTATATCAGCAGAAATTCCACGGCCAGTATCTTCCTTTGCATAGGTGCGGAAAAGGATTTCACCAGTACGGGCATCACTAAGAGCAGAGCCGTGCTGGCCACTCTCATACACCATATAATATTCCAAGCCCTTCCTGTCTGGGTCCAAATCTCCCAGATGCTGTGCATCACCATGTCCAAGACCTGTATTATAAAGAGTCTTACCATCATCGTCAACAGCTGCAGCACCATATATTATTTCGTCCTTGCCATCATTATCCACATCGCCTACGGCAATGCTATGAGCACCCTGTCCGAAAACAGAATCAGGACCAGGGGTCTCACTCTTATGCAGCCAGCGTGTCTTCAATTCCTTGCCGTCGAAATCGACAGCCCACAGATATGCTCTGGTGTAGTATCCACGGCACATCACTGCAGAAGGATTTTCTTTCTTGCCTCCAAGGAAGGCGACACAAGCAAGATATCGCTCTCCCCTATTGCCTATGCCTTTATTGTCACCCCACTCATGTGAAGCATACTTAGGTGCGCCTCCTACTCCAAAGGCTCTGTTGGGATTATAGAATATAGTATGTACAGCATGTCCGTCCTTACCTGCAAATACCGTCAGATATTCAGGACCGTCTATTACATGTCCAGTCCTATGACGGTAATCAGCCTCATTGTCCGTATTTTTTATCTCGTCATCTGTTGCAGCGAGAGTAACATAATCTCCTTTGCCATCCTTTGAGCCTGGTGCCGTCTTGCATATCAGCTCAGCTTTGCCATCACCATCGAAATCATACACCATAAACTGGGTATAATGGGCGCCGGCACGTATATTCTTACCCAAAGACACTCGCCACATCAGAATGCCCTCTGGCTTATAGCAGTCAAGATAAACCTCGCCAGTATATCCTGCATGAGAATTGTCATGAGAATTACTCGGATCCCACTTCAGTATTATCTCATATTCACCATCACCATCTACATCCGCAGCAGAACAGTCATTAGGGGTATAGGTGCATGTACTGCCATCAGGCATCTCCTGCTCCAACGGACGTATCAGCGGCACTGAAAGATAAGGCTTATCCCATGGTATCACCTCTTCGCTGGTTTCTTCTACAGAGCCCTTGACAATTGCCTGGACACTATAGCGACTGCTTGCATCGCCTAATGTATCAGTAAAACATGTCTCGCGCGCCAATTCCTTGGCAATAATCTCGCCATTACGCAGCAAATTAAAAGTTGTCTTGGGAGCATCCGTTGACAAGAAACGCCAACTTATAAAGTTACCCTTCTCTGCTGGCAACGCTACAACACCACGCGAAAGACGCTCTGTATATGTCTGTGCCGACACACAAAGTGCAAAAGAGAAAAGGCAGAAAGAAATAAGTAAATTTAGTTTTCTCATAGGGTCTCTAGTAGTATAATCATGATTATCGATATACATATATAGACGTGCACAAGAAAGAAAAGGTTAAGTTAATTTTTCTTAATAAAATCAAAGCTTGAATTCAAGATGTATGTGATTAGGAGTTTTTTTCGTACTTTTGCAAAACTATTTTACGTATTATCTAACTAACACAATAAGATATATGAATTCTGTTACCACAAACAAGATGACAAATTACCGTTGGGTGATTTGTGCCATGTTGTTTCTTGCCACAACGGTAAACTACATGGACCGTCAGGTACTATCCCTGACTTGGAAAGATTTTATCGCTATTGACTTCCACTGGAATGACAACGATTATGGTACTATTACAGCCATTTTCTCGTTATTCTACGCATTCATCTCGCTCTTTGCCGGCAGGTTTATCGACTGGATGGGTACAAAGTCTGGTTACATCTGGGCTATCGTTGTCTGGAGTCTTGGTGCTTGTATGCATGCAGGCTGCGGATGGGTAACCATGTATGTTGAGAATATCGGTAGTATTGAAGAACTGCGTAGCATTGCCGCTGGTTCTCAAGCAGCTATTGCTGTCAGCACACTCAGCGTATGGTTGTTCCTTGCTTGTCGTATCGTACTTGCTGTCGGTGAGTCAGGCAACTTCCCTGCTGCCATCAAAGTTACAGCAGAGTACTTCCCAAAGAAAGACCGTGCTCTGGCAACCTCTATTTTCAATGCCGGTGCTTCAGTAGGTGCGCTTGCAGCACCACTTACAATTCCTGTTCTTGCAGAACACATGGGATGGGAAATGTCATTCATCATCATCGGTGGTATCGGCTTTATCTGGGCTGGCCTGTGGCTGTTCCTGTATGACAAGCCTTCAAAGAGCAAGTTCGTCAACGAGGCAGAACTTTCTTACATTGCACAAGACGAGACTGAGGAAAAAGCTGAACAGACAGAAACTACAGTCAATGAGCCAACATTATCATTCCTGGAGTGCTTCACATATCGTCAGACATGGGCATTCATCGTTGGAAAGTTGATGACTGACGGCGTATGGTGGTTCTATCTGTTCTGGGCACCCGCATACTTCTCAGAGTTAGGATATCCTTCTTCTTCAGGCATGGGACAGGCTCTCATATTCGTACTGTATCTGATAGTAACAGTCCTCTCCATATATGGTGGTTATCTGCCAAAGCTCTTTGTTGAGAAACTGGGACAGAATCCATATGCTGGCCGCATGAGGGCAATGCTTATCTTTGCTTTCTTCCCACTCTTTGCTATGTTTGCACAGCCCCTTGCACACATCAGCCCTTGGATACCTTGTATTATCATCGGTTTGGCTGGTGCAGGCCATCAGGCATGGTCAGCGAACCTCTACTCTACTATCGGTGATATGTTCCCAAAGAGTGCAATTGCAACTATAACAGGTATTGGCACCATGTTTGGCGGCCTTTGCTCTTTCGCTATCAACAAAGGTTCCGGCATGCTGTTCACCTATGCAGACGGCTTAGGTGATGCATTCTCATTCTTTGGCCAGACAGGCAAGCCTGCAGGTTACATGATAGTCTTCTGCTACTGCGCTGTAGCATACCTTATTGGATGGGTAATCATGAAGACTCTCGTACCTAAGTACAAGCCTATCGTATTAGACTGATTTTACGGCATAAAACCTTTGGGGACGTAGTTCTCCAAAGATTGACATACAACGGAGGAGAACTTCTGTCCTGAGGCAATAAACCTCGTAAAGGCAGCAAGTTCTTCTTCTTTCTTTATGCCACCCAATGATGATGCTCCTTCTTTGAACACGGCATAACAGAATCCAGCATTAAAGTTGTCCCCTGCCCCGATAGTACTTACGGTCTCAATCTGTTTCACAGGGAAAGAAGCCTTCACCTCTGGCGTACGCAGTTCTATTGGCTTGCTGGCATTGGTATAAATGAAATAAGGACAATACTCCCTTACAATGCAATAAGCCTCATCACAAGTCTTCGCTCCGAAAAGAACGTCGAAGTCTTCGCTTGAACCTCTGACAACTGATGCCAGACGCATATTCTCTTGTATATTTTCAATAGTATCAGGAATATCAGCTATGTGAGCAGCCCTAAAATTGATGTCATAGTATAAGAATGCCCCATGTTCGTGCGCAGTCTCAAGAAAACGTCTTGAATAATCCCGTATCTTAGGATTAATGCAATAGAATGAGCCATATATGACAATGTCTCCTTTCTCCATCTCCGGCATCGTCTGGGGCATTGCAATGCTAGCATGATCCTTATAAAACTGGTATTGCGCATCATTGTTGGCATCAAGAAAGGCTAACGACAGATGTGACTTCGTTCCTTTATGGCGATAAACATATTCTGTGTCTATGCCATTCTCAATCAAGAAATCACGGACCATATCGCCGACGTGATCGTCACCGGTTTCCGTTACCATAATACACGGCACTCCCATACGTCCGAGAGAAATCATAGCATTGAATGTAGAACCTCCAGGAACAGCCTTCTGGGGCTGATTATCCTTAAAGATTATATCGAGTACTGTCTCGCCAAAACCTATTACCTTCATTTATACCTAATGATTAATAATTTGATGCCTATGGAGAAAAAAAAGACTCCTTAAGGACGACCTTAAGGAGTCTAATTTATCGATTAAATGATATTTACTTTGTAACGTCGTTGAAGAGAGCTACGCGGTTGAACTCAACCTCATCGAAGAGCTTGTCTGTAGCGCCAAGACCTTCAGTCTGGATGCGGTCAGCAGCAATCTTGTACTTCTTAACGAGGATAGTCTTACAAGCCTCAGCACGCTTCTCAGAGAGCTTCTGGTTGAGTTCCTTAGAACCTTCTGGAGAAGCATAACCTGAAATCTTGATCTTAGCGTCCTTGTTATTCTTCATGTACTTGGCAATCATCTCGAGGTTAGCCTCCTGGCTGCGCTCAACAACAGACTTGCCCTGCTTGAAGATAACAGATGGCTGGAGGTTAGCTCTTTCCTGCTTAACAACAGCAGCAGCTGGCTTGTTCATGCAGTCGTTGAGAGCCTTCTGGAGCTCAGCGATCTTAGCATTCTTAGCAGCAGCGTCAGCCTTTGCAGCGTCAGCCTCAGCCTTAGCAGCGTTGATCTTTGCATTGAGAGCGTCGATCTCAGCCTGGTCACGGAGCTGCTCCTTAGCGAAGTTGTGAGTACCGTTAGAAGTACCGAACTTGTAGTTAACACCAGCCTTCAGAGAGAAACCAGCGTTGCGAACGTCATACTTGAAGTCACCCCCATCATAAGGAACAGTTACGCCAAGAATGTCAGCCTGACCCCAACCCTGGAGCTGATAAACGAGAGATGGCTCAATGTATACCTGCCAAGCCTTCTTCTCACCGAGGTTAAGAGCGAAATCGAGACCTACCTTAGAATTAATAGCGTTAACCTTCTTTACGTTGTAGATATTAAAACTATGTGTCCATCCGAATCCACCGAGAGCGATGATTTCAAAGAAACGTGGCTCACCTTTGTAACCAGCGAAGAGGTTCATCAGGTTTGCTGTACCGAGCAGGTCAACGTCAAGACCCTGAACGAAAGTCTTTGAAAGACGGAATGGGCTAGTCTTCTTGACAGCGTTGAAATACAGATTAGCATCAAGAGCGAGTCCGAATACTGTTGTGAAGTTCTTACCTACGCGAACGCCGAATTCTGGAGAGAATACGCTGAAAGCATTCTTCTTGTCTGTAAGACCATAATTCTTAAAATTGTTCTTGAGGCCTGTGATAGCACCACCATTGATACCAACATAAATGTTGTCACCAGCCTTATTAGCTGTGATGGTTGTCCTCTGTGCGCTTGCAGAAACTGCTATAGCAGCTGCAGCGATAAACATTGCAATTTTTTTCATTTTTGAAATAATAAATTGTAAATAAATTAATAATCTTGCTTTAAAATCTGCTGCAAAGTTAAGGCTATATTTTGAACTGACCAAACATTTTTGTATATAAATTCCTAAAAAATGTTATTTTCTTGACAATTATCAATTCTGTGTGCGTACACTTTTTGAAGAAGATTTAAAAAAGGTAATAATATCATCTAAAATCTACTTTTTTTACTCTTTTCCTGATTCAAAATTACATCCTCAAAAGAACACCCATACATATATACCTTAATTATATATATTATAAACCTCCTTTCACAGATCTTCGCACAAAAAAAGCATGCCGGGAAATCCCGACATGCTTATTATATCTTCAAACCGAGTATTTTACTTGGTAGTATCGTTGAAGAGAGCTACACGGTTGAACTCGTACTCATCGAAAATCTTGTCTGTAGTGCCAAGACCTTCAGTCTGAATGCGGCTAGCGTCGATCTTATACTTCTTAACGAGGATATCCTTACAAGCCTCAGCACGCTTCTCAGAGAGTGTCTGGTTCAGAGCTGCTGGACCTTCTGGAGTTGCATAGCCAGAAATCTTAATCTTAGCGTCCTTATTGCTCTTCATGTACTTAGCAATCAGCTCAACATTAGCCTCCTGGCTTGGCTTAACAACAGACTTACCCTTGTCAAAGATAACTGAGATTGGGAGATTAGCCCTAGCCTCCTTAACCACAGCAGCTGCTGCCGGCTTGTTCATGCAGTCATTGACAGCCTTCTGGAGGTCAGCAATCTTTCCGTCAAGAGAAGCAGAGTTAGCCTTTGCAGCATTAGCCTCTGCCTGTGTAGCGTTGAGTTTTGCATTGAGAGCATCGATCTCAGCCTGATCGCGGAGCTGCTCCTTAGCGAAGTTGTGAGTACCATTAGAAGTACCAAACTTGTAGTTAACACCTACATTAAGGCTGAACAATGCTTTATTTGAGTTGAACTTGAATCCTTCTCCTGCCATCAAATCAGCGAATGCATGGTCATCAGCAGAATAGCCCTGGAGATAATAAACCAAAGATGGCTCCAAGTAAACCTGCCATGCTTTCTTTGCACCTAGGTTAAAGGCGAAATCAAAACCAACCTTAGAATTGATACCATTGGTCTTTTCCAAAGGACATACATGTGTCCAACCGAAGCCGCCGAGAGCTATAACCTCAAAAAGACGTGGCTCGCCCTTGTAACCTGCAAAGAGGTTCATAAGGTTTGCAGTACCCAACAGGTCAACATCAAATGCCTGAATGAATGTCATACCCAACTTGAATGGACAATCATGGCTATGATTCTTGAAATAAACATTTGCATCAAGAGCAAGTCCGAAAACAGTAGTAAAGTTCTTACCTACACGAACACCAGCTTGAGCAGCAAATGCAGAAAAAGCACTCTTCTGACCATATGGGCTGTAAATCTTGTCATAGTAGTTTGTCAATGTGGTAGCAGCACCAGCATGCAAACCTACATAGATGTTGTCACCAGCCTTATTAGCTGTAACGGCTGTTCTTTGTGCGCTTGCAGAAACTGCTATAGCAGCTGCAGCGAGAAACATTGCAATTTTTTTCATGTTGAAATAATCTATAGTTAAAAATTTTATTTTTACTTTAAACCAAAACCTGTGCAAATTTAAACTTAAATTTTGAACTGACCAAACATTTTCACGTTTATTCATAAAAAATGTTACTTTTTTGATTTATGTCAATTATGTGTGCGTACACTTTTCTTTTTTACAAAAAAAAAAGTAACTTTGCACACCGAAAATACTATTTTCAATAGAAATACGTTATACACGCAAAGCAATTTATTTTAAAATTAAGCAAGTGAACACATTAAAGAAACTCATACCAGATGCGCTTGTAATCCTGCTATTTGCAGCAATATCGTTTGCATATTTTTATCCGGCAGACATTGAGGGGCGCATACTGTATCGTCATGATTCTTCTGCAGGACGTGGCCTTGGGGAAGAAGCACGTGAATTTAAGGAGCAGACAGGTGAAATCACACGTTGGACCAATTCTGCATTCTCAGGAATGCCGACCTATCAGAGTTCCCCCTCCTATAGCAGTGCGAGCAGCCTTACTCAGGTAATGGACGCATACCACCTTTGGTTACCAGAAAATGTGTGGTATGTCTTTGCATATCTGTTAGGTTTCTACATTCTGCTCCGTGCTTTCGACTTCAGGTGGTACCTTGCCACTCTTGGAGCCATCGTATGGGCCTTCAGCAGCTATTTCCTCATAATAATTGCAGCCGGTCACATATGGAAAGTCATCGCATTGGCATATCTGCCTCCTATGCTTGCAGGTATCTTATTAGCATATAAAGGCAAGTATATTCCAGGCTTTATAGTAACAGGCATCTTCACGGCATTTGAGATTAACGCCAACCATGTGCAGATGACATATTACTATTTCTTCATTATTCTTTTCCTCGTAATCGGATTCCTTGTTGATGCCATCCGCCAGAAGCGAATCATGCATTTTGTAAAGGCGTCAGCAGTATGTCTTATCGGAGGAATCTTAGGTGTTGCAGCAAATATCCCTAACCTTTATCATACATGGGAATACCAGAAAGAAACGATGCGTGGCAAAAGCGAACTCGTGAAGGAGAACTCAGCAAATCAAACATCCTCTGGCCTGGAGCGTGACTATATCACACAATGGAGCTACGGCATCGACGAGACTTGGACCCTTCTCGTGCCTAACACCAAGGGAGGCTCAAGCATGACACCTGTCAGCCAATGTTCTGCGGCACGTGAAAAGGCTGACCCTCTATATATGCAGATATATCAGCAAATGGGACAATACTGGGGCGAGCAACCTGGCACCTCTGGTCCTGTATATGTAGGAGCCTTTGTCATCATGCTGTTTATCCTCGGCCTGTTTATTGTGAAAGGTTCCATAAAATGGGCATTGCTCGCTGCTACTATACTGAGCATCACGCTTTCTTGGGGACACAATATGATGTGGCTCACAGACCTTTTCATCGACTATATGCCGATGTATGCAAAGTTTAGAACTGTTGCATCCATCCTTGTAATAGCCGAATTCACAATACCTCTTCTTGGCCTACTCGCAATGAAGAAACTCATTGACGAGCCAGAAAGCATCAAGAGCACAAGATTCAAAATCAAGGGCAAGCCCGTCAACTGGCTGTACGTCTCCTTTATACTTACTGCTGGTGTGGCAGCATTATTCGCTATTGCCCCCACCCTATTCTTCGACAGTTTCATCTCTTCTGCTGAGATGCGGGCACTTAGTCAGATACCCGAGGATCAACTGTCTCCGCTTCTCAGCAATCTCCGCGAGATACGCATCGCGACATTCGTATCCGACTGCTGGAGGAGTGTTGTGATTATTGTACTCTGTACCGCCATTGTTATGGTATATAGAATGCAAAAGTTGTCTGCCCCTGCAATGGTTGGTATCATTGCTGCAATATGCCTTATAGATATGTGGCAGGTTGACAAGAGATACCTCAACGATGACATGTTTGTCAGCAATACTCTGCGCACAGCCCCGGTAGAGCCGACAGAGACGGATAATCTAATACTGCAGGACAAAAGCCTTGACTACCGCGTACTTAACCTTGCCTCAAACACTTTCAATGAAAACGAGACAAGTTATTTCCACAAGAGCGTTGGCGGCTACCATGCAGCAAAACTGCGCAGATATCAGGAACTTATCGAAGCACATATCGCTCCTGAGATGCAGGCAATATTCCCTGCCATAGTAGAGGCTGATGGTGATATGAGCATAATAAACGGTGACAGCATAATGCCTGTCATAAACATGCTCAACACAAAGTATCTCATACTGCCACTGAAAGGAAATGGCACTATGCCATTGCAGAATCCATATGCTATGGGCAATGCATGGTTCGTAAGCAACATCCAGTATGTTGACAATGCCAACCAGGAACTTGATGCACTCAACAAAATCAATCTGCACACAACGGCTGTAGCCGACAAGAAGTTCGAAAATGTTCTTGGCAAGACAAGCCCAGCCGCTTCCGGCGCTGTAACGCTCACCAACTACGCCCCCAACGAACTCCAGTACAAAGTGTCATCCAATACGGGAGGTATCATTGTATTCTCTGAGATATACTATCCGGGCTGGACATGCACCGTTGACAATAAATCCGTAGAAATTGGCCGAGTCAACTATGTCCTTCGTGCCATAAACATAGAAAAAGGCAATCACAATATTGTCCTGTCGTTCAAGCCGCAAAGTGTAGAGACCACTGAGACAATTGCATATATAGCACTCATACTGCTTGCGTTATGTTCGCTTGCAGCCATCATATTTAAGTTAAGAGTGAAGAGTGAAGAGTGAAGAATTAAAAGTCAAGAAAAAATGAAATACGCATTAGTAACCGGCGGCTCACGCGGTTTGGGTCGCGCTGTATGCCTGAAACTCGCAGAGATGGGCATACCCGTAGTTATAAACTATCAATCCAGTGAGCAGGCTGCTCAGGAAGTAAAAACAGAATGTGAGGCCAAGGGCGTTCAGGCAGAACTTCTGAAGTTCAACGTTGGAGATATTGAGGCTGTCAATGCCGCTATCGACCAATGGGAGGAAGCACATCCTGACGATTATATCGCCTACCTCGTAAACAATGCAGGCATAACTCGAGACAATATGATGTTCATGATGCCTACAGAAGACTGGGCAGCAGTTCTTAACACCTCACTCAACGGTTTCTTCTATGTCACTCGGAAGGTGCTTCCCAAGATGATGATGCGCAAACATGGAGGCTCTATTGTCAACATGGCATCCGTCACAGGTCTCAAGGGCATGCCCGGCCAGACAAACTACGGAGCAGCAAAAGGCGGCATCATAGCAGCCACCAAGTCACTTGCACTTGAGGTTGCAGCACGCAATGTCACTGTCAATGCCGTTGCCCCGGGATTTATCGAGAGTGATATGACAAAGGACCTTGACAAAGATGCCCTTGTACCGCTCATTCCGACAAAACGTTTCGGAAAGCCAGAAGAAGTTGCAGCCCTTGTAGGCTTCCTCCTGTCAGAAAACGCCCGTTACATCACAGGTGAGGTAATCTCCATCAACGGAGGATTATACACCTAAAGCAGAAAATTAAGCAATGGATATCTTAGCCCCGGATTATTTTCGGGGCGAGATAGTTATGTACTTCGTCTGAACGCACATATCCTTGTCTGCACGACGAGCCTTTAAAATCCACTTCTGAAAGTCTTCCCACGACAACATGCGTGGGAACAGAGTACCATCTGAGGAATTCTTAAATCTGTCTAATGCTTTGGAGAATTTTTGTGGAGAGAAGATAAAATACAGCTGGTTGAGATCCTGATGATTCCCTTCTGTCGTCAATGTGTATTCATCTATTTCATCAGGATTCTCATCTTCTGTATATACTTTTCTACTGAAGAACTTATATTCCTTTCCATGCACAACCCTCTGAATACCTTCTTTATTGCCAGCATACGGCAATAGGCAATAAGCTGTCTCACCATCAAGAAGGTATATAGTAAGATAGCCGTCAACAGGAGACATGAAGTGGATATATATATTGTTTCCTGCTGTAAATTCGGTACTTTCAAAAGACACATCAGGCTTATTTCTCAATATTTTAGCCTCGAATGCTATCGTATTGTTCACCACTTCGCGTGCTTTTCCTTTAACCGTTGCCGTAAAATAGAGGACACCACCTTCCAGAGAGGTCGTCACTTTAGGTTCTTCTATATCTGCCAACCATTCCCCATTTAATTCTCCCTCCGAGCCAAGATGAACAAACTTGGATTCCGTCATGCTGTTCTTAGTGATAATGCTGGTAGCAGAAGCTCCGCTTACAACAGTTCCAAAGTTCTCGCGCAACGCTTCAACCTTGGCACGATTTACCGCATTGCGTTTTGCTTGCTCCATGCTCTCATTATGAGAAGGATGATATACATATGTATATTCAACTGTTTTTATTTTCTGTCCCCAAATTGAAGGGGCAAATATCATCAAAAATACTATATATGTTATTAGACGCTTCATAATGAGAGGTTATCAATCTTTATTTGTCCAATCTCCACCCGCTCCATTCTGATGCAGGTAAAGCCGAATGAGTTGTTGGTGTCTGTATTTTTCCGTTAAGGCGCAAACTGTTTTGCTTAACGTTTTTACTGATATATTCTGCCAGATTCTTTAAGTTAGTCTTACCCTTGTCTTCCTGCAGTTTCTTTAGCAAGAAGTAGGTAAAAAGTCCATGTTTCTGATTATGGTATGGATACGCAGTTTCATTACCCGTACATGCGCTGAAAACGACCATATTGGTAGTTGGGGTTTCTTCTCTTGGGGTTATTATAACACCACGTGCCTCCCTATCCATCATAACACCATCTTTCTTTGTTCCGCTGAAACAAGCATCAAGGAAAACCGTAACAGAGGCTGGATTGTAAGCTGTCAGCTCCTTATAAAATGTAGACAACTTATAACCAGTGGATATATTACGCGGAGACGCATCAACAGGAAGCAGGTATGATTCATTTGTACGAGGGTCTGGAAGACCATGACCAGAGAAATATACTATAAGTTTCATTTTCTCATAAACTCTCTCGAAATCCTTTATCTGGTCAATTACATCAATCATTTCATTTACTGTGGCATTTTCCTTGAATTTGATATTATCAGCAGGTACGCCTAACACTTCCTCGCAATAACGTTTAAAACTCTTTCCATCGCGTAGCGCATATGGAACATCATCAACATTCTTATAGTTTTCATTTGCTATGATAAGCGCAAATGTATTATCATTTCGATCTTTATTTTTAGGAATATTGACATCGACAGTAGATTCACCTACGTTGATAGGCTCATCAACAGGTGCTTCTTCCTGCTTTACTGCAGGTGTTTCATCATTATCAATGGTAGCCAGCAAATCGTCATCATTCCATTCCGGCCTTGCTATACGGATACGTCCATATGTTAACTGCTCGTTGGCATCATACAGATAAGACTTACCGTCTGGCGTAGCGAATATAGCTTTTGACAACAGCAGTTTACCTGCCTTATCAACCTTGAATTGTGGAGCTTGTATCTTCACGCCGCTCCAACTGTCCTTAAATTTCTTTGCCTCATCGTTTGCGATAGGCACTTTGATATAGATATCACCTTGACGTGTCTGGATACGATATGTCTGATGATCAGGGTCGTATGGCTTGATGGTCAGGTCATCAAGGTTATATGTATAACTGTATTCTTGAATATATTCTTGTTCCAGGTTGTTTCTGCTCTGAATAATAAGTTCCCTGCGTTTCTCCGGGTTCACACGCTTTTGGTACTTATCTGCAGGCTCAAATTCTCCTCGTCTCTCCCAATCTGCTAATATCTTTTCTAATTTTGGCTGATACCATTCATTGAAATTTGGCACTCCCTTGGAATTACTCTGCGCAGGTGCTTGAAGACTAACATTTTGCCGTGTCTGCTCTCGCAGGCCATCGGCTTCCGCTCCACGTCCCACCTGTGTAAGAGCATCAGAAAGAGCAATTATAATACGCCGATCCTCATTAACCGCCTCCGGCAGTTTACTAATAGGCTCCAACAGCGTTATTGCCTTGTTGAAATGATCTGTGGCATCACCGCGCAAGGTTTTGAATTGCTCCGGAGATGTCGCACTATTACTCTCATTAATAAGTACACCCGCCAGATTATAATGACAGAAAGCGAGTTGCTTGATAAAACTGATGTTATCCGGGGTCTGGTCATAGAATTCCTGATATATTGGAAGAGCCTCTGTAAATCGGCCGTTCTGGTCATCAAGAGAAGCCTTGAAAAGCTTTAGGTTCGGGTCGGTGGGAGCCAAAACCATAGCTTTATACAACATTTCCTCCGCCTTTTCTTTATTATTACGACGGACATACAGCATTATAGCTTGCTTTAACATCTTAAGGCTGCGAGGATAATTCATTATACCCTCATCCAGAACCATAGCTTCATCATCATACCGCTCCAAAATCTCCAAATCAGCAGCAAGGAATTCATAGCATGTCTGCTGATTATTCTTATCTCCCAACTCTATATACTCTTGCAGATAATTTACGGCCGTCTCATAGTCACGTGAATTATGAGCTTCGGCAGCTACGATGAACACATAAGCCGGATACTGCCCATTACGCGGGAACTGTTCCCCTTCAAAGAAGGGTAGATGTGGAATATTAAGGTAACATTCCAAATATTTGGCAGCAGTGCGATTATCCCCATTACTGCTATAGTAAATGCCTGCTATCTCGCATTCTGGACGCAACTGACGCATCTTCACTTTGATAACAGACAGATGTGACATATAATCCTCTCCGAGACATTTCATATACCATTTGAAACAATCCATGAGAACCTTATATAATTCTTCCTTGTTTGTGGACAGGTCCTCCTTCATCATGAAGAACTGTGCATACGTCACCTCTGCCGAGTCAAAGTATATTTCTATAGGCGGAATTGCTATTGAGTCTGAATCCGACTTCTCATCAGGCAACTGCGCAGACGACCCTGGCGTCTGTGCGTAAGACAGCACAATAAAGGATAATGCTACAAAGAGAAAAGTATATCGTTTCACTGAGTTCATCATATGTCTTTTAAGAGAAGTCTATCCCCAGCATATTCCGGGGATAGACTTATACATTATATATTATTAATATGCTACATCGTGGAAGACGAATTTCACTGCTACTCGACGGAATTCTGAACCTTCCTTGTCAGAAACCTTAACAGCATAATTCTCATCCAGTTTCATATCATTCAGTTTAGGAACGCTCTTCATGATTGCACTGCGTAAGCTGGTAGCACGTACCAATGACAGTTCCTCATTAGAGTTAATGCCTGTAGCCTTGGTGATAGTCATCGTCTGCTGCTTTCCGTTAACATCAACAGCCTGATTAGTGATGTCACCGTATCTGCCGTTGTACTTAATTGTCCTACGAACTGGCTTAGCGTCAGCAGAACCCTGATAGTCGATTGATACAGACTTGCCTGGTACAAGATACTTAGCGAAGTCACCATTCGTAAACTGATCGATAATCTTCAGCATCGCTGTAGAAGCTGCAGACTGGTCTGCATCATACTTACCAGGAGCAAAGTCATCCTTAACGCTGAAGCCGTCCTTAACCGTATAATTGTAGTCAATGATATAGTCTGCCTTGTTTTCCTTGGTAGGAACTAAGCGTGCATTGACATTGATGGTAGTATTGTCCGTAAGAATACCCTGAGACTTTGCTTCCATGATAGCCTTGTCGGTAATCTGCTGCAAACGTACACGGTTCTCCATGGCCTGCTGTACAGAAGCGAGTGGCATGAAGCCATCAGTAGCAACCTGCTTACCGTCACGTGTATTAATATAGGTGTATTTCTTTCCTGTTACAGGGTTTATCACGTCAGTGTAGAGAATTTCGAACTTGTCACCTGGATTCAGGTTATAGACCGTATTGGTAAACTGAAGGTCCTTTGCGCTCTTGATTGATGCTATTTCAGACTCTGGCACATTGAGAGAAATCGTAGGCATATCAGTAAATCCTACACCCAGAAGACTGGCACTCTGGTTATATGTCAGGTCATTAGCGGTCGAATTGGCACGGCCATTAGCAAATTCCGTAGAGAGATCCTTTGTAAATTGCAGACGCTGTGTCTCAATAGCCTCAGGTGTGGTACGAGCTATATAGTCAGCTTTACTCTCGCCTTTGACACGCTTCATCCACATCTTCATACGCTCGTTAACTCCAGCCTGCATCTGCTCATAGAGTGACAAAGGCTGAGCATTTGTAACTGCTTTTTCTACAACATGTACCTTATGACCGAAATTATAAGCGACACCTACGAGCAGAGATGAGAACCAGTCACTGGAGTTGTTTTGACGTCCATTGAAGTAGTCGGCAGTGTTATTCATTCTGTATTCCAGAGAAACACTTATCGGCTTTGAAATCTGATAGTCAAAGCCTGCACCTACACGCAGATTACGGGCAATGTCCGGCTTTGTCGAACGGGGACGGTCGCCTTTATCAACAATTGCATTAAGACCTATACCACCTAATATGTAGAGTTTCATCTTAGAATCACTCATACCGATGAATGAGAACAGGTTAATCATAGCATCAAGGTCGAAGTTCATATATTTGTATGACCCATAGCTATCACCCAACTTAACGGCTGAGTTCAGTCCCTCAATACCAAAACGTGCGCCTATAACAGGTGCAAACCAAGTACCCACATTCAGTCCAAAGTTCGGCTTCAACAAGTCACCACGTGTACCTGGAGTGAAAGGCATGTGCAAACCGCCCTGTCCCTGAACGAAGTAGTAAGAAGTGTAGCTTTCACTCGTCTGAGTCTGAGCGCTCACTACTGTTGGAGCAGCCATTAATGCTGCTGCCAGCACTAAAAGTTTAAATTTCTTCATGTTCTTAATTTTTGTAGGTTAAAGAGTTATTTTCTGTTATGTGATATTACCTTATAGTTTTTTATAGTTAGAATCCAACAGTATCAGGGTTATGCCATTAGGTTCCATAGCCGCCTGCCCAACTGAAGCTCCAATATATGTTGGATCGCATACTGTGAACTTTCTGTTATCATACATATAGTAATCGCCATCTATATCCTCTTTGAAATCTACAGCCATTGCCAGATGACCAGGGTAATAAACCAGCACCACATCCAACCCAACAAGGTCGCGAACCAGATGTGACAGCAAGATAGACCTGTCTTCACAGTCACAATATGGATAGAACAGGCTCTCTTCCCCGAAGAATGCACGGTCCTGTCCCCAGACATTATCATCATACTCATATTCCAGTCCTGTCTGAACCCAGTTGAGCAGATGCTGTACAGCCTCCAACTTAGACATTCCTGCCAGCTTTTCCCTCATCTGAGGATAAAGCTGCTCCTCAAGGCCCTTGTCCATTGGGGTATTGGCATACATAGCCCAACGCGTCATAAAATTATTATTAATAGAAGACGACGGATATGTCTCATAGAAGTCTATGTAGTTTTTATTTGACTTGATAGTAAAGCTGAAATCGCTGTATCTGCGTGAAGTTATTGTACGCTCTACTGTCGGATTCGGACTAAATTCCTGCACTACAGAAATCTGCAGTGAAAGTGTACTCTCCTTCGGGAAACCTGCCTTACATATTTTCAGGGAACCATCTTTGTTGCCTTCCAAAAGGAAATATGACTCGTTGTCAATATAGAAAAATGACTTGTTATATAGCATATAGTCACTTGCTACCAGCATATACAATTTTGTGCCATCCTGGGCGAGGCGCATCTTATATCCCGACTGTGAATACAAGAATGCAAGTGCCAATGTTGCCTCGTTGGAATTCTCGCCATAGAAATGGTTTGTCAGGGCCAGCAACATCTGGTAGTATGCCCAGTCAGAGAGAGAATGATTCTTGCGCTCCTGCAGACAATCAAAGAGCATGTTGTCGAACTGTGTCTGTGAGAACTTTGTTATGGCATCAGCCACATCATTCTCATTCACGCTTGGCAGAGAGAAACGGCAGTTGTCACCGATACGCACACGGCACTTGGTGCCAAACAAATCAAATGCCATGTAATCATTAGAGCTTTCCTGCTGCTCATGTACCTCTGACAGAGGTTCTGGCTGCTTCACCACAGGTGGTGGAGGCAGCACCTTTTCATACGTCAGCTGCACATTCTGCTTTTCTACAGGCTTTGGCTTAACAACAGGCTTCGGAGTATCAACAGGCTTCTTGTCTGCAGAGCCCTTGTCAGCCTGAGCATTATCTTTATTCTTTCTCTTGAACAATTTCTTCAATTGGTTTCCAAACCAAGAAGCGGTCTCTGCATCGGCATCAGGTGCCAGCACAGGCACCACCTCTTCCTCTTCTGGAACAGGAACAGGCTTCTCTGGCTTAAACTGTTGCCATGCTTCACGCACGAACTTTGCATAGTCTTCCAGACACTTCTTGCGGAAATCATCATAGTCGCGACGTGCGCCTTTGCTGAAAGCATCGAATTCTGCACGCAAATCGCGCTCCTTACTATCCTTCTTCACGTATTTCTCGCGAGTCACAGTGGCAGGATCGCTGACATAGCGCGCCTTCACTATCGGAGCCTTGCGCACCTCCGCTAAAACGGACTTGACATAGTCTTTAGTACGTGTCAGCACGTTATGGCTGCTGGCTGCAAGTTTCTCTTCCACCGCAGCCCAGCCTATAGTCTTGATAGTATATTCTTTGTTGCTGGCCTCGTCAATTAACGTCAGCGAGCCATTGTAAGGAATATACACCATAGTCTCCTTGTCAAGAGTAGAGCCCTTACTCAATGGATACTTATGACCTTTATTTATATATTCAGCATTTCCTGTAACAGACGTCACGATGAGCCGCTGCTGTGCTTGCACTGCCATGGCTAGCATCAGGAAAGCGCAGACAAAAGCTGAAAAAATTCTTCTGTTCATCATTGTTCACTTTTATAGTTAACTATTGTATCATACAGGTTTATAGCAGACGGTATCACAGCAGACGCCGCGATGGCATATCCCAAGTTGAAACTAATATTGTATTGGCAGAAGAGGATGAATGCAATCCACATCAATACAGCCACTACCGAGAATACCACGAGTCCTACAGCAAGTCCCAGCGACAGTATTGCGCGGACAAAAATCTTTCGTCTCTTGGCAAATTCAAGGTACTGCACCCTGACAAACGTTATCAGCATCACCACAATGAATGAGATGAGCCACATCGGCCATCCAGACACCACCTTCACATCGTCATGCTTCAGCATTGTATTGATACCGTATGCCAGCAGTTCCGTACCTGCAATCTTGCCCAGCGGGGTATAGTGCATGTCCGTTTCCTCCCTCATAGCGCCGAGCAGTACAACGCGGTCTTCTATCAGTTCTGGATGCATCATGACATCCGAATACTTAAGCACCTCAAAGTGTGTCGGGGTGAAGTTTATGCGTATCTCCTTGTCACTCAACGGCATCACCTCTTCTCCGGCATAGCGATCAGCAACTTTCTTGATGAAAGACGGATATAACTTGCCATTGTTCATGCGTCCAATGCTCAAGTTACGCTTTAATCCCCCATACAATTGTCTCGGCATATTGACATAAGCCTCTGCTATAGAGTCATTGGGCATGAAGAATGAATGAACTTCCTCACCTGTCCTGTCAATAATCTTATAGGCAAATATCGCATTGCTCTGACGTACTATTTCCTGGAGCATCTGATCACCGATGGTATCTTCTTTCAGACCTTCAAACACTATATCCACACCAAGTACCTTTGGTTTCAGCGCAGAAATCTCAGAAATAGTATTTGCAAGGTCACGACGGCTGATTAGTTCGGTCATGTCAACAATGGTAACCACGCGGTTGGTGTCAACATCGTCTGATGTGCTCAATATCTGGTAATAGAAGTCCTCGAAAGAGTAGTCGCCGATAGCCTTTGCTACGGGACTGAACACCTTCAGGTTAAATGCGAACAAGGCATAGACAGCGATTATGACAAACGCCATCACCGTGATGCCCGCATATCGTATGATACTGTTATTCTTTAGCATTAAGCATCTATTTTTTTACTCCAAATTATGAATTATGCATTATTTGGAAAGCATCTCCATTGTCTTCTCGCTCATCTTCATGCCACGCTTCTCCATCTCCTCGCGAATAGCGTTCTTGGCGATTTCTTTAATGTCAGCAGACTTGACAGCCAAGCGTATCAACACTTCTCTGTTCTTATTTGGCAGAACACGGAAAGCCTCAACAGCCACAGTTGTACGACCCAGTTTCTGTGAGAAAATTGTCTTAGATTCACTCAGCATGGTCGTCATAGAAGCAGCATCTTCATTTTCCAGCTGCTTGTTACCGACCATATTGTCTATCAAGCTGGTAGCCTCAGAGCTTATGCTGCCTGCAATTTCCAAGCGGGCAAGTTCTCTCGCCTGCATACGTGCTGCATCATAGTTTCCTGCAACACTCTTTCCCTCACCGAGAATATACAACTGGTTCATATCATCATCAACGTCAAGTGCATACATATATGCTCTGTCCAGCTGCTTCTCCAGTGGCAGGGCTCCAGGTGACACCTGCCACCCCTCTTTTTCCATCTTCTTAGCCTCTTTGCGGGCATCCTTGGAAGCCTTTTCTTTCAAAGTAGCCTTTGCCTGCTTTGACTTCATCTGCGCTGTAGTCTGACACATTGCACTCATTGATAACGACAGCACTACTGACATTACCAGAATTCTCATCGTCTTCATAGTTTCCTATTGTTTAAGTTTACTTATATTTTAGATATTTCACAATTCTTTCTTATAAATCGGTGCAAATATACACACTTTTGTAAAAATAACCAAATAAAATTGAAAAAAATTGCACAATTTACACATTGTGGGCGTACACATAGAACATTGAAACCCACTCAAATCTAACGAAAAGCACATTGGAAGTGACTTTTCACGAGACATTATCTTAGCTTCAAGAACAAACCCCAAGAGAAAAACTCCCGGGCTAATTCAAAAGGGAGAATGGACAGACTTAATAGGGAGAAGCAGTTGGGTGAATAGGGATAATCGGTTTAGGCGGACGCTTGGATGGCTCGGGGCAGACAAAAAGACGGCTTAGGGCATCCAACTGTCTGCCTTAAGCCGTCTCAATATAAATTATTGTACTTTTCTAATCCTTCGATGCAAGAAGTTCGTATATTACAGAATGACCAAGTTTGCGTCTTTTCAATAAAGGACTATCTCCTGCACACCAATAGTCCAGTTTTCTTGTGGCGGAGTATTTCGAAAGGCCACTATGCATCAAGAAACTGGGTACGGTAGTATAGCCTCCATCAGCTTTGATACTCTTTCGTAATGCTTCCTCCATATAACCGTCATTGGCCATCAGGGTGGTGGAATCAGCCTTGTGTACATAACGGAAGCCTTCACACTCGACCTTTCTCTTTAACAGCTTTGTAAATTCTGCCGAAGGACGGAAGTCTATTCCCTTAAATTCGACATCATCATGACGTACCTGACGAGGATTTGTTATTTTGCGCTTCATACCCAACTTCATGGAAAACGCTCCCAATGGAGTTTGAACACGATAGCCCTGA
>CACYKA010000016.1 GCA_902774795.1 uncultured Prevotellaceae bacterium
TACTTATTCATGTGCCAGAATCTCCCAATAAGGGCGTAAAGTGTCTTGTATGTGTGTCACAACTTCCGAGAATGACATTTCCCCTTTCTTTGTGATTTTACGCAAGAATGCCTGCCATCGAACTTGCATTTGTTGGTTGTTGGCAAAATCATCGCGGAAAAACATAGTGTCAGCATCATATGAAGTATGCCTGTTCTCAAATGTATGCACAATAGCTTCTTGTAGTATCTCACTATCATATTTTTCTTTTGACAGCAGATGATACAGGTCGTAATAGTCTTTCATGCGGCTGCTTTGGTCTGCCAGATCAACCACTGCGTGGAATTTCTCTGCAATAACTGTTTCAAGCGAGTAAGCCAAAATGTTTACAGCTGGCAGACTTTCAAGCAGAGTAGGATAGTCAAGTCTATTGGACTTGGGGTGACAACATCGCCAAAGCCGATGTCCATCGTCAATACTTGTGAAACTGTGTCCATTCTAACTGGTATGCTCAGTCGTATACCATGATAATCCTTGAACTCTGTGATATTCTGTGATGTAATTTTTTCGATGTCATAGATAACCCCGTCTTCATCGCATGGAACGGAACAAATCTCTTTGAATGCTGCAACGATTGAAGTTCCTTCATTACTTATATTATTTCCAAGGAAGTCTATATCCAATGTTGGGCGCGCTGCAAACTTTTCGTATGCATACATCAAAGCACCACCTTTCAGATAGAAGTTGTCGCGGTATCTTGTCCGTGACATTCTGTATAGCAGACGTTCCTGAAAGAAACGAGTCAGGATGGTCTGATGGAAGACGTCTTCCTTTTTGGAAATGTTCAACAGTTTGCTGCGGATAGATTTTCCGTATTTTTTTATTGTTTCGTTACTCATAGTTTCACTTGCAGATATTGTTCAATAATCTTTCCCACTCTCAGTCTTCGGGCATAGTCCATCAACTTGCTTAGGTTTCTGTCTGGACGTTCAAGATAGTTATTGATGATTTCGGAGCAGACATCCATACCTACTTTATTGCGAAACTTTACCGCATCGCACACACATCGTTCAACATCGTAGAGACGAATATTGAAGCCATCAATTATCATCGAAATTACACCAATTTTTAGAAGGTCTTCCGTATAATGATGAACCTCCATTCTTGGAAAAGAAGGAATAGAGACTTTTCGCCCTCTTTTGATGGCAATATGAAAAGCCTGTGGCATGGAAGTGGTAAGCTGATGAATGCTCCATGCTGACCAAAGGCATAGAATGCCTTCAGGAACAACGGCATTGATGTCAATCATGTTGCCACTGAGTTGGTCTATATTGGCATACACACCACGACGGACCTGGATAAGCTCTCCTTGCTTGGCACTCTCCAGCATCTTATAGTAAGCTGTTCTCCCTTGCTTTTTTACAGAGGCGGAAGAAAGATATGTATTCCGTTCTTTCATATTCTTATCTTTGAAAATCGGTACAAAGATACTACAAATATTTTTAATTGTAGTACTTTTGTACGATAATGTGCTAATTTAAGTTGTTTTTTATGCTTTATACTTACTTTTTGCTTTAAAAATCATTGAAAAACGAATAAGAAGATCTTTTTTTATGGAAATTATCTGCATTTTTAAGAAAAAAGTTGGTTTTACCAAATAAAAAGTGTCAAAATGAGTATCGGATATTTGCAGATTTTTAGGGTCACTTCTAACGAAATTCGCCACAAAATGTGCTAATTTTTATTTGCATATTTTTGCAAATAGCTGATAATTAGATAGTTATTGTGTTTGTTAAAATACTCTAACAAAGTATTGTAACTATCTTATAATCAATGCATTACAATCTATTTTCCCACGCAGAAATGCTTAAATATGTTTTCAAGGACTTCGGGGGTTGTTATGGCGCCTTCGCCGCCAAGGATTTCTGCCAGATGCTGGATGCAGAGGCGGAGGTCTTCGGAAACGAGGTCGCCGCTGATATCGGCATCGAGGGCCGTAATGGCACGCTGAATGTCTGACAGCGCCAAAGTGAGCGACTCCTTATGACGCTGGTTTACGACAACGGCATCTTCATCGGCAGGGGCAGAATAAACGAGCTTCTGCTTCAGCTCTGGAATGCCGATACCATTGAGAGCCTGAAAATGTGAAGACTTGTTATGGATGCGAATGATGACAGGGCTGTTGACCATTGGCGATTGGCTGTTGGCCATAGGCAATTCCGGATAGTCGTGTTCATCATCGCGCATGAGAAGGATGATGCGGGCTCTTTCGGCTGCTTTGAGAGAACGTTCTATGCCGAGATTCTCTATTGTGTCGTCAGTATGGCGAATGCCGGCAGTATCGATGAAGCGAAACAAACGGCCGTCGATGGTTATGGTGTCTTCGATGATGTCGCGTGTGGTGCCCTGAATATCGCTGACGATAGCGCGGTCATCCTCAAGAAGGGTATTCAACAACGTCGATTTGCCCACATTTGGTGCGCCGATGATTGCTACGGGAATACCGTTCTTTATGGCATTGCCGGCAGAGAAGGAAGAGAGTAGGGTGGTAATCTCTTTTTCTATGGAATGGGCAACATCGAGAAGCTCTGAACGGTCGGCAAACTCCAGTTCCTCATGGTCAGAGAAATCGAGTTCGAGTTCTATCAGCGAGGTGAGATGAAGCAGCTTGTCGCGCAACTCATGAAGCCGCGATGTGATGCCGCCGCGCATCTGGTTGATGGCAATGCGGTGCTGCGATGCGTTTGATGATGCAATAAGGTCGGCAACAGCCTCGGCCTGAGTAAGGTCCATCTTGCCATTGAGGAAAGCCCGCTGGGTAAATTCTCCCGGCTGTGCCAAGATGCACCCCTTGCTGACGAGCAAGGATAGGATGCTGTCGAGAATATAGCGGGAGCCGTGACAGGATATCTCGATGCTGTCTTCGCCTGTATAAGAATGTGGAGCACGGAAGACGCTGACGAGGACATCGTCGATGGTCTGAGGCCTGAGGTCTGAGGTCTGAGGTCGAAGGTCGGAAGCTATCTCTCCGTAATGCAGGGTGTAGCCTTTGGCATCGTGGATGTCTTTTGAGAAGATACTGTTTACGATGCTTATGGCGTCAGGTCCTGAGACGCGAATGATACCTATTGCTCCTCCTGGGGCGGTTGCTATGGCAGCTATTGTGGACATGGATAGTTTACAGTTTGTTTACGGGAGTTATTATGGCTCTTCCTTCATTATATGTGGCTTTGATGCCGGAATTACGGTTATGGGTTATCTCGCCAATCTCACGCATTATCTGTCGCATCACGAGATAGTCGGAATGGGGAGTGCTTTGAGTGAAGAGGTCTGCGACCTGCTGTTCTGTCAGAGGGTCATCCTTATGGCGCTTTATGAGGAATTCCAGGAACGACTGGAGTTCATGCAGCATGCTGGCATTCAGCGGTTTCTGCTTTAGCACCTTTGAAGTAAGCATCTGGCAGAGCTCGTTGTAATATTCGATGGCATTTATGATATCGCTATTGGCTTTTGGATCTTGGCTGTTGGCTGAGATAAGCTGAAGGATGCGCGAAGGATAATACATCGTCTCGTGCTTGACAGTTGAAAGCTGGTTGTCGGTAATGCTAGAACTGACATGCAGGCGTTCGTTTTCCTGTCTGAGCGATGCTATTTCCTCTTCGAGGAGGGTCTGACGCTCACGCTCTTTACGACGCTTGATAACAAGTGGCTTGAGATACAGGAACCACAACAGGGGAATGAGAGAGACGATGAGAATTACAATCGCCATCATAGCGATATTTGCATTCATCTCCGCCCGCTGCATGCTGCGGTAGTAGTCAGGCAAGGACTTGTCAGCAGTCAGCTCACGATACAGCAGGGTATATTGCCAGTTGCTGCTGCGGTAACGGTCCCATCGGTGCATTGCCAGCGATGCTACGGCATCCTCATTATATACTGACAGAAGGGTTATGGAGTCTGCCTCGGTTGCCAACGCCTTGCAAGAGTCGGCATACTTCAAAGCATCGTCATAGCGGCCCTGAATGTTGCAGTTATAAAGACTGTCGGCATAGCGTTCTACATTATTGGCACAGAGGCTGATGCTGAAGAACTGCAGCAGAAGGATTATAATGCATTTTGCCAGCGGCAGACGGAAAGAGACGGTAGTGCCCTTCCCAAGGGCCGACTTAGCACTTATCATGCAGACAGAAAAGAGAGAGGATATCTTCCTGTATCTGTCTATGATGCCACGACAGTTCTGAAGTCCAAAGCCGCCGTTGCCGTCAATCTGCTTGAATTCGAACAGATGGGCCAGCTGTTCCTCTGACATTCCCTTGCCGTTGTCAGACACACTGACCTCGGCATAGTTGCTGCCCGTTATGGCATTGACGTCAATCTCCGTCGCTCCGCTCTTGCGTGCATTATCTACCAAGGTGTTGACGAGGAAGAGCGTCAGGGCCTTGTCGGCTTTCACGACGGCAGAGGATGGGGATATCTTTGTCGTTATATTTGATGTTGATGTTTTCTTGATTACAGAGAATATGTCGTTAAGATTCACATTCTCGATGTGTGGGCGAATGTTGCCGCGACGCATCTTTATCCAGTCGGTGAGCAGGTTGTTCTGCCTTTCGATCTCAAGAGCCAGTTCGCGGCAATAGTCCATATTGCCCATCTTTGCCGCATGCTTCATTCGCTCGATGAGCGGCAATATACCATTTATTACTTGTACGCATGCGCGTTGCTCAACCATAGCGCGTATGCCCTTTGAATTCTCCAGTTTCAGTCTTGCCAGTTCTTCCTCCAGTTCCTCAAATCCTGCTTTCTGCTCTTTGGCCGCCTTATGGCGACGTATGAGAGTGATGATGGAAAGCAGCAGGAAGACAAATATTCCGCAGGCGATGTAGAACAGAATCCAGATACGTTCTGTCGTCTGGTTTAGGGCTGCAGCGCGCGCCTCAAGCTGGCGGTCCTGACGGGTGCTGTCCTGAAGGTCGAGGTAGATGTTACGATAGTAGTCGCTATGGAATTTGTCGTCCATAGCAGAGTAGGCGAGAGACATCTGTTCGGCTATCGATGTCTTCAGTTCTGGCATATTGTCAATGCCTGGAGTGGCGGTAGCCATATTGAGGCACTCAACAGCCTTGCGGGGCTCTCCGATGCGGAAATAGCAGTTGCTGAGATTGCGCCACGCATCAGCTATCATATAGTTGTCGTTTCCCTTTAGCCAGATGTTCAAAGCCCTTTCGGCAAGATTTCCGGCAAGCAGCGAGTCGGCAACATTATCTTCATTTATGTAGCGTATTGAGGGGGCGTCGAAAGTGCGAGCCAAAGAAAAGATACTGTCTAACGTGAAATACAGGCTCAGCGTCTGCATTGAGAGTGCCAGATAGTTGTCAAGATTGCGGCGTATGGAGAGGATGTAACACTGCACGAGGGCATCGTAGCCTTTCTGTATTAGAGCTTTGTTTTTGCTTATATTAACGGGTATGAAACAAACCTTTCCCTGATGATAGAGATAGTTCAGGAAGAGCGTTGAATCCATATATGTCACCTGTGGAGCCACAGAGTCAACAGCCGCCCTTGCTTCATTGTATTGTTTCATCTGCAGAAGATAGTCGGCATATATCAATTGTGCCTCTATCTTCTCCTCGCGAGTTGCTTTCTCGCGTCGTTTGTCAAAGTTGTATTTATGCAGATAAAACTCCTTGCTGTCGGCCTTAATTCGACATGAATCCATCTGCATCACTTCGTAAGCAATACTCCCACGCGGTGGGGTATCAGCCTTAGCGGGTGCGCATAACAAAAAGCCCCACATAGCCATGAGGAGCCATGTGGAGCCAATATGTAGCTTGTTATTATGCCTTGCAGTAGCCAAGAGCTTCTTTGCACTTGTCTGTAATGTACTTCCAGTCACCTGCAGCAACCTTGTCCTTCGGGAACAGCTTAGAGCCCATGCCGACGCAGAATACACCAGCCTTGAACCATCCCTCAAGATTTTCCTTCTCAGGAGCAACGCCGCCAGTTACCATTATCTTTGACCAAGGCATTGGAGCCATAAGTCCCTTGACAAGGTTTGTACCTACAACATCGCCTGGGAATACCTTTGTGAAGTCACAGCCAACCTCCTGTGCCTTTCCGATTTCAGACGGTGTCAGACAGCCTGGGCAGTAGGTCACACAACGGCGGTTGCAGACAACAGCAACGTCAGGATTGAACAGAGGACCTACAACGAAGTTAGCACCCATCTGAATGTAGAGGGCTGCTGTAGGAGCGTCAACAACACTGCCGATACCGAGAGCCAGTTCTGGGCACTCTTTGTTAGCCCACTTTGAGAGCTCACTGAATACTTCATGAGCGAAGTCGCCGCGATTGGTAAACTCAAATGCGCGAACACCACCCTCATAGCATGCCTTGATGACATTCTTACATATATCAATGTCCTTGTTGTAGAATACAGGAACCATAGGTGCGGCAGCAATCTTTGCCATCACCTGAAACTTATCAAATTTTGCCATAATCTATAATTATGAATTATGAATTTTGAATTATGAATTATCTCTGCACACGACCGTTTGCATTACCACCTGCAAGGGCTTCAACCTCAGCAGCATTTACAAGGTTATAGTCACCGTTGATGGTGTGTTTGAGAGCTGATGCAGCAACAGCGAATTCGAGAGCCTCACCCTGAGTAGGCTTTGTCAGCAGACCGTGAATCAGACCACCAGAGAAAGAGTCGCCGCCACCTACGCGGTCGATGATAGGATTAATCTCATAGCGCTTTGACTGATAGAACTCCTTACCGTCGTAGATCATAGCCTTCCATCCGTTGAATGTAGCAGAGAAAGACTCACGCAATGTAGATACTACATACTTGAATCCGAACTCCTTCATCATCTGCTCGAAGATACCCTTGTAACCTTCAGCGTTTGTCTCGCCACCCTCTACGTCAGCATCAGGCTTGAAGCCAAGACAGAGCTCAGCATCTTCCTCGTTGCCGATGCAAACGTCAACATACTTCATCAGAGGACGCATTACGGAGATAGCCTTCTCTGAAGTCCAGAGCTTCTTGCGGAAGTTGAGGTCAACAGAAACAGTAACACCATGACGCTTTGCAGCCTCACATGCCAGCTTTGTCAGCTCTGCAGCCTTGTCAGAGATAGCTGGGGTGATGCCTGACCAGTGGAACCACTGTGCACCTTCCATGATAGCATCGAAGTCGAAGTCAGAAGGGTCAGCCTCTGCGATAGCGCTGTTAGCACGGTCGTAGATAACCTTTGAAGGACGCATGCTTGCACCTGTTTCACAATAATACAAACCTACACGGTCACCGCCACGGGCAATAAACTGGGTGTTTACTCCGTATCTGCGAAGTGAGTTGACTGCAATCTGTCCGATTTCGTGTGCTGGCAGCTTTGAGACAAAATATGCATCGTGACCATAGTTAGCACAACTGATTGCTACATTAGCCTCACCACCACCAGGGATGATGCGGAAAATGTCTGTCTGAATGAAACGGTCCTGACCGTTAGGAGAAAGGCGAAGCATAATCTCGCCAAGTGTTACAACTTTTGCCATAATTCTTGAAAGTTAGTTCATAAAAGTTTAATTTTTACACATTCATGTGTGCAAAGATAATAATAAAGTGTCAAATAATTGCAATGTATATGTTACAATTAACATCTTTTCACGCTGTGTACATCAAAATTTTACACTGTGTAATAAACAATTCCAAAAAAATGTGTACATTTGTGGCCTATTTGTGTAATATTTATAATAAAAAACCACAATCACACTAAATAAAACCACAATCACAAAAATAACAACCATCACTTATATCCATGAATGAACGTATAACAATCAAGGACATTGCAGAAAGAGCCGGAGTTTCACCAGGAACTGTTGACAGAGTGATTCACAATCGTCCTAATGTTTCAAAGAAAGCGCTTGCCAAGGTTAGAAAAGCGCTGGAGGAAATGAACTATGAACCTAATGCCTATGCCAGCGCACTTGCTTCCAACAAACGCTATGTGTTCTACTGTCTCATACCGAAGCATGAGAGCGAGGCATACTGGTCAGAGATAGAAGAGGGGCAGAACAAATGCTGTGAGATGCGTAAGGATTTCAAAGTCTACATTAAGCATTTCTACTATGTGCGTAATGATGTGAATTCCTTTACTGAGCAGTATGAGACTATTCTGAAATCTGATCCCGACGGCGTGGTAATCGTTCCGTCAAAGTTGGAATATACCCGTATGTTCACGGATCAGCTTCACGAGAGGAATATTCCTTTCGTCCTGCTCGATTCATACTTGCCCGACTTGCGTCCGTTGGCATTCTATGGGCAGGATTCCTTTGCTTCTGGCTATTTTGCAGCAAAGATGCTGATGCTCATTGCATCCAAGGAAACTGAGGTCATGCTAATGAAACAGACTCTTGACGGTGTTAATGTGGCATCAAAGCAGCAGGACAACCGCGAAGTGGGCTTCCGACA
Organism: uncultured Prevotellaceae bacterium; assembly: GCA_902774795.1. Classification (GTDB taxonomy): domain Bacteria; phylum Bacteroidota; class Bacteroidia; order Bacteroidales; family Bacteroidaceae; genus Prevotella. The sequence continues at coordinate 8,450 of CACYKA010000016.1, forward strand.
CTATATGACGGACCATTTCCCTGAGGTGAAGATAAATACCCTCGATCTGCCGTATCAGAATTCGAGGAAGCAGAACCAGGCTATTCTCGAGAAGTATTTCTCCACTCATCCCAAGACTCACCATTGCATCACAATGAACTCCAAAGCTCATTTGGTGGGCGACTTCCTCCTGCAGACCAACAGGCGCAATGTGCAGATTATGGGTTATGACATGGTGGGGAAAAATGCCAGATGTCTTCGTGAGGGCAGTATCTCCTTCATCATTGCCCAACACGGCTATCAGCAGGGCTATTACAGCGTTGATGCTTTGGTCAGGGCTGCTGTGCTCAAGCGCAATGTTACTCCTGTGAACTACATGCCTATAGAGATTCTTTCACGCGAGAATATGGACTTTTATAGGAGGACGCAGATTTAGTTTACGGTTTACAGTTTACGGTTTACTGAAAAAAAGGCTATTATAAAACTAACTGATAAGAAAATGGAACAGAAATTCATTAAGATTAATCCTGCTGACTCCGTTGTGGTATGTCTGCAGCCCATGAAGTGTGGTGAAGAAATCGTTGTTGACGGCAAGAGTGTTACCTTGCTGCAAGATACCCCTCCGGGTCATAAGGTTCTGCTGAACGATACGGCAGAAGGTGAGAACATTATTAAGTATGGATATCCTATCGGTCATGCCCGCAAGGCTCTTAAGGCTGGTGAGTGGGTGAATGAAAACAACCTCAAGACCAACCTTGCCGGTACACTAGAATATACTTATAACCCTGTCGATGAAAAGCTCTCCATACCATTCGACAACCGCACCTTCAAGGGCTATGTCCGCAAGAACGGTGAAGTGGGAGTGCGCAATGAGATATGGATTGTGCCTACTGTAGGATGTGTTAACGGTATTGCCGAGCGTGTGGCTGAAAAGCTCAAGCAGGAGACTGGTCTCTCTGGCATCGACGGCGTGCATGCCTGGCATCATAACTATGGCTGCTCACAGCTGTCTGAGGACCATGAGGCTACGCGGAAAATACTGCGCGACATAGTTCTTCATCCCAATGCCGGCGGTGTGCTGGTACTTTCCTTGGGTTGCGAGAACAACCAGCCTGATGCCTTCATGGAGATGCTGGGCGACTATGACAAAGACCGCATCAAACTCGTCGTTACACAGAAGGTTGACGGCGATGAGACAGAATACTGCATGAATGTTCTGCGCGACATCTATAACCTTGCCAAGGAAGACAAGCGTGTTGATGTGCCGGTATCAAAACTTCGTGTAGGTCTGAAGTGCGGCGGCTCTGACGGCTTCTCTGGCATCACGGCCAATCCTCTTGAGGGAGAATTCTCTGATTGGCTTGTTGCTCAGGGCGGCACATCTATACTGACGGAAGTTCCGGAGATGTTTGGTGCTGAGACCATCCTCATGAACCGTTGCGAGACAAAGGAACTGTTTGAGCAGACTGTTTCCCTTATCAATAACTTCAAGAATTACTTCCTGTCTCATGGCGAGCCTGTCGGCGAGAATCCGTCACCGGGTAATAAGGCTGGTGGTATCTCGACGCTTGAAGACAAGGCCCTCGGCTGTACCCAAAAGTGCGGCAGGGCACCTGTTAGCGGTGTGCTGGAATACGGCGATCGTCTGCAGGTAAATGGTCTTAACCTGCTCTCTGCTCCTGGCAACGACCTCGTTGCTGCTACGGCATTGGCATCATCAGGCTGCCACCTCGTGCTGTTCTCTACAGGCCGTGGTACGCCATTCGGAACTTTTGTGCCCACGATGAAGATTTCCACCAACAGTGACCTCTATAACCGCAAGCAGAACTGGATAGACTTCAATGCCGGTCAGCTCGTTGACGGCAAGACCATGAAGGAACTTCTGCCGGAGTTCATCGACAAAGTCCTTGCAGTCGCTTCAGGCGAGAAATCCCAGAACGAAAAGAACGGCTATCAGGAGATATCCATCTTCAAGAACGGCGTGACACTGTAAGTTATGAAAACTCGTATCATTATATGCTGCATCTTACTGGGTGCAGCATTTGTTTCTGCAAGCGCACAGAAGGTTATGAACATCATCGGTGATTCCTATGTTGCCAATCATCGTTGTCCCTATACTGAGGCGTGGCATTATAAGCTGGCGCAGGAGAAAGGTTTTACCTACAACAACTACGGCAGGAACGGTTCGTGCGTTGCTTTCGACCGCACTCATGACGGAAAGTGGAATTTCGGTCCTGCCATGTGGCAGCGATATACCGCTATGGACCCCAATGCCGATTATGTCATAATCATTGCCGGCCATAACGATGCCGACATGGTGGCAAGGGCAAAGGATAATCCTAAGCACTACAAGGATTCGCTGAAGATGTTCCGCGACTCGCTCGTAACGCTGATTAAGGGCATCAAGACCCTCTGTCCCAAGGCACAGATAGGCTATGTCACCCCATGGTATGTTGACAGACCCGGTTTTGCCGATGTATGTAATATTATATATAAGGTTTGCAAGAAGTATAATGTTCCCGTTCTGTGGAACTATGACGAAACCTGCATCATAAAGGTCCGTGACGAAGCCTTCCGCAAGAAATATTTCCAGGGCGGCAAAGGAACAGACACTGCCCACCTCAACGAAGAAGGCCACAACCTCTTCCTGCCCGTCGGCAGAGCATGGTTTGAAAAGAATTTTTGAATTAGTTATCGTTAAGGTTATCGTTTTCGTTTATTATGTTCAGATTATTATTCAGTTTGATACTTTTGCATAGTCTGTCTATTTGTATGGCTATGGCTCAGAATGTGTCGGATAATAATCAGAATACTTACGATATACACAGCGAGGAGAGAGCGTGTGCCCATCAATGGCTGTTGGATCATGGACTGAATTCCGAATCAGTATCCCTTATCCTGACATACGAAGATGAAGGCTTCATGGTTTTTGAGGACTCCAGAAATCATTGCTTCTGTATTGTGGCAAACAAGGATGTGTGGCCATTGCTCTATGGTCCGGTATTGGCGTATAGTACAGAAACGCCATTATATCTGAATCCCAATACCGCCTCCAGCCAGCAGTATAACTGTTTGGTGAAAACCTTCAGGGACCAGTTGGCAGCCTTGAAAAAGAGTTCCGCCAGCCCTGATGCCGCCACAGCCATATATATTCCAAAGAACAATGAAGTCCAGCCGATGACAGCTGAGATAAAATGGAACCAAGGTAATCCGTATAATATGTTCGCTCCGACCAAAAACGGAAACAGGGTTCTGATTGGTTGTGTTCCTACAGCGACTGCTATAGTCATGGGTTATCATCAATGGCCGGAAAGAGGAGAAGACCATTGTTACTACTTGTTGGACAATAAGACAATTGCCACGATGGATTTCTCAAAATGTACTCCTCAATGGAAATTATATAAGAGCAAATATTTTCCCAAAGACACCCTTGACGAAGGAGCCATGAATCTGTCAAAGCTTATGGTCTCCATCGGACTATCTGTTGATGCTTCATTCTCGGACAATGGCACTAATGCCTATTTGAAGAATGTAAAGCCGACTCTATGTAACCATTTTGGCTATTCCGCTCACATTGCCCACTACGATATCCGACAAAAGATTCATACCCTCACAGAAGATCAACTTGAAGCCCTGCTGTATAAGGAACTTGATGAAGGCCGTCCATGCATCGTTACCAACAATGGCCATGCTTTTGTCTGTGACGGATATAATGGCGAATTTTTGCATTACAATCTCGGTTGGAGTGGACACTATAATGGTTACTACAGGCTGAGATTGGGGCCTTATAAGAAATCTGACGGAGAACTGCTTACACTTATCAAGGGTATTGTCTATGGTATCGAGCCACAACGTAATGAAAGTGCTGTCATACGTGAAATAACACTGAAAAAGGCAGGAACTCTTGAAGAGATGCTCACAGATTCAGAGAAGGAAACCATCACAAAGCTTACGCTAAAAGGTCCTCTTAACAGTAGCGACATAAAACTCCTGAGAAAGATGGCAGGCGCCAATGACGAGTTCTCACTTGACGGATGGAGAGGCGGTGCCCTGCGCGAACTCAACCTCAGAGAGGCGAAAATCAAAGGCGACAAGTCTGTTTACTATACCAAGCCCGCTACTGGAATATGGACAAGTTATGAGAACAATAAACCTAGGAAATATGACTTTTCAAAGATAACCAAGAGTGAGTGGGTTAGTTTCAAGAACAGTATAGGCTCCAGGTTAGAAGGCATGCAGATAATCCGTACTGATGATGGCAGATACCTTGAGCATTATTTTTGTCAGGGTGACATTATCGGAAAATGCATGTTTGCCAATTGCTCGTCATTGAAAAGCTTGGTACTTCCCATAACCATAGAGAAAGTAGATAACTATGCCTTCGCAGAATGTACTTCGCTGACCAGCATCATCCTGCCGCCGTCAACAGAGTCTATAGGAAAAGACCCTTTTCGCGGATGTTGTTCTTTGGAAGAAGTTATAATCCCCCGCCGTGTAGCTGTAAAAGACGGCACTATATGTGAGGGATGTTCCCCAATTCTCCGTTCAGTGAAGAGATATTGATTCCAGTCTTCACTTCTCTTGTGCTAGATGGCGACAAAATTAAGGAGTACTACAAAGATGCGAATTTTTGATTAGTATTATTCAATTTTTGAATAGTATAATTTATATTGTTTAGTTTTCTAAAGCCCGCCGTCCGTGAGGATAGCGAGCTTTTATTCCTTTGAAAATGCGCTTATACTATGGAGATTTTGTCCGTTGCCTTAGGAAAAAGTGTCCGTAGCCTTTGGCGCAAACTTTTTTCAAATCCTGGCGCAAATTTGCGCTGGTTGAATAACTGGAAAAGAAAGGACAGTTTAGCCCTTGCTATTCTCTTACCAAAACGGAGTGGCTTTACATCGCCACGAAGTTTAATGACGAGCAAGCGATTAGCGGTTCTTGCGCTCCGTTCTTTATTGCGGCCTTCGCATTTTTTTTGCCGTTTTCTTGCACAAAAAGAATTTTCTTCTTACTTTTGCAACGAAAAATAAAATTATAATTAAAACTAAATACATAAATCATTATGAGACGACTACTGATTTCATTTCTTACATTGCTCGTAACTACCACAACATGGGCAGACGTTACAATCAATGAGACGACCTTCCCTGACCAGAACTTCCGCAATTGGGTGCTTGTGCAGTCATATGGTATGGATGGCATACTGACACAAGCGGAAGCTGATAATGTAAAATATGTCTATGTTGGCTACAAGAACATACAGAATTTGAAGGGTATAGAGTACTTTACGGCAATGACATCTTTGAGCTGCAACGGCAACCAGTTGACCTCGCTTGATGTGTCGCAGAACACAGCATTGACATCTTTGGACTGTGACGGCAACCAGCTGACCTCGCTTGATGTGTCAAATAATACGAATTTGAAATCTTTGAGTTGCTACGATAATCAGTTGACCTCGCTTGAACTGTCAACCTGTCCTGCGTTGACTGTGCTGATATGTTACAATAATCAGCTATCCTCGCTTGACTTGTCAAATTGTCCTGCGTTGACTGCGCTGACATGTTACAGTAACCAGCTTTCCTCGCTTGACGTGTCTATTTGTACAGGGATGTCTTCTCTGGACTGTGGCAGCAATAAAATTAGCTCGCTTGACCTGTCGCAGAACACAAAACTGGCAAGGCTGACCTGCTCAAACAACCTGTTGATATCCCTTGACGTATCAAGTAATCCCCAAATCACATCCATAACCTGCTTTGGCAACCAGCTCGACATAAAGGGCATAGACGGACTTATCGGCGGCTTGCCAGTGATAACTAATGGTAAGTTGAATATATACAATGGTTCCAGTGAGACTAATTACATCATGACAATAGCACAGGCTGCTGCTGCAAAGGAAAAGGGATGGACTCCTTACTTAAACAGCGGTAGTGGATGGCAGGAATTTGAGGGAAGAGACCCCGCAGCAGGAAATATGGCAATCAACTCGACAAACTTCCCTGATGATAATTTCCGTAATTACTTATTGTCGCAGAGCTATGGTTCTGATGCCATGTTGACTGTGGCCGAACAGATTGGAATCAGTAAAATAGATGTTAGGAAGAAAGGCATATACAACCTGAAGGGAATAGAATACTTTGTTAACCTGAATACCCTGTATTGTGACATAAATAATCTTACCTCATTCGACGTGTCGAAGAACACGTCCCTGACCAATTTGTCATGCAGCAGCAATCAGCTTAATTCACTCGATGTTTCGAAGAATACAAAGCTGACAGGTCTGGTGTGTACGGATAATAAGTTGACTACGCTTGACCTGTCGAATAATTCTTCATTGAAAAACCTTCAATGTCATAATAATAGCCTGACATCACTTGTATTTGCAGAGAACAGTGCAATGGAAGAACTTTCGTGTTATAATAACCAGCTTACTTCTCTTGATGTTTCTTCATGTGCATCGATGTATAGTATAAGTTGCGGTCAGAATCAGCTTACTTCGCTTGATGTTTCTGGCAATCACTCGTTAAGGAATCTGGGATGCTATAATAACCAACTGACATCTCTTAACCTGTCGGGAGCCATTGCACTCAGTGAAATGAGCTGCACCGTAAACAAACTTGTTTCGCTCGATCTCTCAGACTGCACTGCACTTACCAAGTTGGAATGTGCTGTAAATGAGCTAACCTCTTTGGACTTGTCCAAGAATACAAAACTAACATATGTGAACTGCAATTACAATCAGCTGACCTCGCTTGATGTGTCAGGGTGTACTGCACTGACGAATTTGGAATGCGGCGCCAATCAGTTAAAATCTCTTGATGTCTCTGGGTGTATTGCACTTAAAGAATTTTGGTGTTATACAAATCAGCTTACTACGCTTGACTTGTCGAAGAATACATCATTAGGAAAACTATATTGCTACGGAAATAAAATCAAGAATGCGGGAATGGATGCACTTATTAAGAACCTGCCTACGTACCCATATTCTTATGCTGATATATACGTTATAAGCAGCCGTGATGAAGGAAATATTATGACTACCGTGCAGGTGGCAGCAGCCAATGAAAAACATTGGAGACCATATTATAATAATGGAGGTTCGTCATGGAAGTCCTACGCCGGCAGCGAGCCTTCTTCTATAGAACAGTGTGAAACTCCTGTCATCAACTTTGAAAACGGTAAGCTCATTTTCAGTTGTGAGACGGAGGGTGTGGAATACGTCTATGAAGTGAAGTGCGCAGATGCAGCTAAAGGCAGTGGTCAGACAGTACCTCTCACAACAACATACATCGTCAGCGTATATGCCACTAAGTCTGGTTACGAGAATTCTGACGTTGTTACTCAGGAGATTAACGTTGGCGGCGGCGTTGTCGGCATCAAGGGCGACGTTAACGAAGACGGAACTGTCAATGGTACGGACATTCAGGAGGTAATCAACATCATCGTGAATGCAGAGTAAGGGCCCTCTCGGTCTCCACCAGATATGTCTCGAAGATTATTTAATATAATAGTAGTATGCCTCATGCTGGTGCTTACGGCATCAGCACAGAAGAGAGAAAAATACGAGTTTGAGCGAAATCTGCCCGTCTATGCCGACTCGCTCATAGCTGACCTCACATTCCCCCTGGCATGGGGCAACAGCGACATCTGTGACTTCGGCCTGTGGAAACAGGCTGCACGCCAGAAGGTCTTCGACTGCATGCTGACGCCACCGCCTCCGCCGGCAGTAGAAAGGGCAGGGGAGAACTCAAAACAAAAATACCCCTACACCATACTCTTCGAGGAGCAGCGCGACGGCTACAAGGCCCGCAAGATAGAGATTCGCCTGTCGAGATACTACAGCGTTCCTGCCTATGTGCTTATTCCTGACGGCAAGGGACCTTTCCCTGCCATCAATGCCCTGCACGATCATGGCGCACACCTCTTCATCGGCAAGGAGAAGATGATTCGTCCGCTGGCCTGTGAAGACTCCACCGTCATCAAGGATGCCGAAGAGTGGCTGGCTGGTTATGAGGGGCAGTTCTTCGGCGATTATCTTGCCCGTCACGGCTATGTGGTCTTCTCTGCCGATGCCCCTATGTGGGGAGAGCGCGGACAGAAGGAGGGAGCCCGCCGCGACCGCTACGATATGATAGCTGGAAACATGATGATGTACGGCATTGACCTGTCGGCCTATATGACTTATGACGACATCGCATGTACGGAGTTCCTCGCCTCGCTGCCAGAGGTCGATGCACAGCGTATCGGCTGCACAGGATGGTCTATGGGGGCTTATCGTGCGTGGATGCTCTCGGCACTCTCAGACCATATCAAGGTTGGTGCTGCCATATGCTGGATGGTGACGACTGACGAGCAGATGAGCTTCAAGTACAGTCGCACAGAGAACGGCGGCTTTGCCAACTGTTTCCCCGGGCTGCGCCGGTTGCTTGACTACCCGCATATTGCCAGTATCGCCTGTCCTAAGCCGATGCTCTTTATCAACGGTTCGCAAGACAAACTCTTTCCCGTTGCAGGAGCAAAGAAAGCCTTTGCCACCATGCACGAGGTATGGAAGAGTCAAGGGGCTGCAGACAAGTTAGAGACTGAGCTTTGGGATATGCCACATAGCTGTCCCCTCAAAGCCCAGTCCCGCGTGCTTGAGTTCTTCCAGAAGAATTTATAGATTAATTTTCGTTTATCTTACTATAGTGAAGTTTTCGGTGAAGGTGAACGTCTTCTCGTAACCTTGGGTCTTGACGGTGTAGGTGGCGCCTGATTTAAAGGCGGGACTGCTGACAAGGCTTGCGCTACGGTTAAAAGAGAAGGGGATGGTGACGGTGTCGATAACCTTTCCGGAGGTGTCACAGATAATGATAGGCTCGTCTTTCACGATATTGAGGCCTACCAGCACCGCTGTTGGCTGCTTGGCTGTCTTGTTGGTGGGTACAGAAGGCAGTTCTCCCATACCACCGCCGACAGAGAAAACAGTTCCACCCTCAATGACGATGGAAGCAAAGTCGCAGTCAATGCCTTCCTCGGGTGAGCCGACCTGACTCCATGCAAAGACCTTGCCGCCACGGATGACAATTGCAACCTCGTCGCTCTGCTTGTTTTCACCAAAGGGCGGGAAGAAACCGTTGTTCAGATTGGCATCGACTGCATCGTTGCCTGTGCTGTAGGCCATGACATTGGCACCGTTGAACTCGATGCAGGCATTTGCATTTACTGCATCGTCCATACACATAATATCGACGTTGCCGCCATTGAAGATGACGCCTTCCTTACCCTCAATGCCTTCAGCTCCCGCTGTGAAAGTGCGAACGGTGATATCACCGCTGTTTATGATAACCTTGCCTTTAGAGGCTATACCCTTTGCGGAAGAATAGTATTTGTGTTTGCCGCCAAAGCCCATTGTTGGCATTTCGGGGAAGTCGCCTTTTATGGTGTCGCCACTCTCAGGATGCATGCCACCCATTGGTGGGAATTTGCTGAAGTCGGGCTGACCGCCGGGGAAGTTTGGTGGACCAGGGAACTTTATGCTGTCGCCTTGCATAGGAAAAGCGCCCTCAGGCATCTTGAAGTCACCCATCGGCATAGTGAAAGGTTTTATGCCAAGGTTGTTGCCTGAGGTGGTGACGTTGAGTGTGAGTTCCTCTATAGTGATATCTTTCTTGCTCTTGATTCCACGGCAGCCGTCGCCAGTAGCAACGATATTTAGTTTGCCCTTGCCTGTGAACAGCAGCTTGCCCTTTGCCCAAATGGTGGCAGCCTTATGGTTGACAGTGTCGTTGCAAGCAGTGATGGTGAGGGTGTTCTCCGTGCCCTTGGGAGCTTTTATCTCCACCTTCTTCTTGTTTTTAAAGTGGAACGGAGCACCTTCCTGGCTTGTAAGGCTAAGGTTGCTGAGTGTTACCTTCACTTTTCCCTGATTCTTCATGATGAGCTGGCCGTCGTTGCTCTGCCCCTTTAGAAGTAGGGTGAGTTTGTGGCCCTCATAGCGGCTGTCGATATTCACTGTAGCACCGTTGACGGTTACTGTTACGCTGTCCTTGAGAGATTGCTTAATCTTTGCCTTGGAACCGTTATAGGTTACGGTAATATCCTGGGCATGACCGATGCCTGACATCATAGCGCCAAGGAAAAGGATGAAAATGCTTTTAAGCGTTTTATTCAGCATATTTTTATCGCAATTTGTTCTTGTTGTATGTCCTTCTGACGTAGGCGAAGAAAAAGAGTACGCCAACGATATTAACTATGGCTGCTATCCAGAAGGCTGCACTATAGCCAGACAATTCAGATGCAATGCCTCCGATAACGACACCGGCACCAACGCCCAAGTCCCATGATGTAAGCATGGAGGAATTGGCGGTACCTCTGCGATTGTTGGGGGCAAGGTTCACGAACATGGTTTGCACAGCGGGAAACATATGGCCGTTGCCAAGGCCGAGAATGACAGCACATCCGAAGAACCCCCAATAGTTGTGAATGGCAGCGAAGGCGAGGTAGGAGAATACGGAGACGCACATTCCGACGGTGGCATTATGCACCACACGTCCGGAGCGCAGCGACTTGCTGCCCGTAAAACGCGACACCATGAGGCTTACGGAGAGAATGAGGAAGAAAATTGCCGCTCCCTGTGTCATGCCGAGTTCCTCCTTGGCATAGATGGCAAGGTAGGTGGAGAGCACACCATAGGAGAATGACAGCATGGCGAGCATCAGACCTACCGACCAGCCTTTGACAAGAAAGAAACGGTCGAGGGAAAAGGGCGATTTCTTGGGTGGTATGAGGCCTGCGGCTATCTTCGACGGGGGAGAATGCTTCACCGTCTTGCTGATGAGGAATCCGCTTGCCGCCATTAGGAAAGAAAGCAGGAAAATGGCCTGGAAGTCACCCCATGTCTCATACATATATATACCTACTGTGGGGGATATGGCTGTGGCGAGGTTGTTGGAAAGTCCGTAATAGCCTATACCCTCAGCTCGCCGCTTGGCAGGCAGCACATCGATGGCAACGGTGCTGTTGGATACCGTGACGGTGCCGAAGGGTGCGCCGTGAAGGGTTCGTATTATGGCAAAGAGTATGAGTGAGCCTCCGATGAGATAGCCCAGGAAGAAGGTGGCAAACAGTCCGTATGACAACAGCAGGACGGTCTTGCGGTTGTAGGTATCTACGATATAGCCGGAGAATACACGCGCCAGCAGCGCCATGAGGGAATAGCCTGAGAGGACGACACCGATGGTGTGTTTGCCGGAGCCGAATTCTTCAGAAAGATAAAGGGGCAGGATTGGCATAATCAGCATGAACGAAAAGAATATCATGAAGTTTGCTGACCATACCTTTATGTAATTATGATTCCACAGTGTGGGCACTATTCGATAATGAAATTTATCTCCTCTTTCTTTATGTCTATTCGCAGGGGGGCGTTGGTGGCGTTAACAGGTTGTCCGTCAACAGAGACGGGTAGGGGCTTCTGACTCTTGATTTCCACATTTCGGGTGCGGTAGAGTTTTACGCGTTTATAGTTAAGGAATTTCCCTTTCAGGAAGAGGTATATACCGTTGAATAGTTGTGTGAGTGCCGAGTGGCGCACTACTGTGACGTCGAGCATGCCGTTATAAGGCACGGCGCTGGGCGTCTGATGATAGCCCCATGCACTGCCGACGCACAATGTCATGACAACACGGTTCTCTGTATTGCCGTTGATGGTATATTGCATTTCATACACCATGCGGTTGAAAAGCATCAGGAAGAGCGATGCGGCATAGGAAAGCTTTCGCGAGAATAGAGCCCTGCGGGTGTTCTGGCGCAGGGCATGGATGCGTGCCAGAAGACCTACATTGACGCAGTTCAGGAAGTACTTCTGCTGGTCGTTGTTCTCCTTGTCAATATAACGCAGGCAGCCGACATCGATGGTGCGGATGCGGAGGTTCTTGATGCTTTTGACAGCCTGCTCTATGTTGCTGCGGGAAAAGCCCCAGAAAGAAGCAAAGTCATTTATCGCTCCATTGGGAATAACCCCGAGATTGATGCGTGAGCGCACTTGCTGTTCTACCTTCATGAGGCAGTTTACGGCATCGTTGAGCGCACGGTCGCCACCAATGATTATGATATTCTCATAGCCATTGTTTATCATCATGCTTACGAGGCGTGACACACTCTGCTGCTGCTCGCTCTGCACAAGGTCGTAGTCTATCTCGTACTTACGGAGCATAGCTTCTATCTTCTCACGACGCTTGGCGGCATTCTCGTAAGGGCTGTGATAAGGGCAATATATGAAACCTGTCTTCATTTTCAATTTTCAATTTTCACTCTTCACTTTCTTCTCTAAACTCTCAATATCCACATCATACGGCACCCAGTCGATGGTGAATCCGCGTCTCTCCATGCCTCTGAACCATGTCATCTGGCGCTTGGCAAACTGATGAATGGCAATCTCAAGCAGTCCAACCATCTCGTCGTAGGAATACTCTCCGAGGATGTACTTTGTGAGATATTTGTATTCCAGACCATAGGCAAGGAGTCTTTCCTTTGGCACCCCTTCATCGAGCAGGGCCTGAACCTCTTCTACCATTCCCTCTTCGAGGCGTGCATAGAGACGCTGTGTGATGCGTTGCCTTCTCAAAGCACGCGGGATGCTGATGCCTATGAGCGAATATCCGTTGAACTCGCTGCTTCCGAGGTAGCCTTTCAGCACTCCCTCGATATACAGTCCTGTTCCACCACACAATATCGGGCGCTTGCCGCGTGCCACGATGTCATCGTATGCCTTACGGAAATCCTGAAGATAGCGGTAAAGGTTATATCTCTCCCCAGGCTCAGCAATATTAATAAGGTGATAGGGAATCTGCTGGCCGTCAACTTCGTAGTCTCCCAAGTCCTTGCCTGTTCCGATATCCATACGGCGATACACCTGACGGGAGTCAGCGGAAAGTATCTCGCCACCGATTCGTGCTGCCAGCTGTGTGGCAATGCGTGTTTTGCCGCAGGCTGTAGGACCTGTTATGACAATAAGGTTATTGATACAGATAACGCTTGATACTCCTCTTCGGAGTCTTCTCGAATTCTTCGTCGTGAATCTCTATCTGAGCCACCTTGCAGTATGCCGGCTGTGACTGGTTGAGAACCTGCAGGTTCTGATTCATCAGGTTGATGACATCCTCGCTTGACATGTTGCGTGCTGCACAGGTCTCGATGTCGGGATGTACAAGGGCTATCAGCTTCTGGTCACGCTGCACTACGATGCACTCGTTAACCAATGGCAATGAACTCAGGGCATCCTCAATCTCTTCTGGGAAGATATTCTGTCCGGAAGGTCCGAGAAGCATATTCTTTGAGCGTCCCTTGATGAAGATGTTGCCCTTGCGGTCCATGATGCCAAGGTCGCCGGTATGGTACCATCCGTCCTTGTCGATGGTCTCAGCCGTAGCCTCTTCGTTCTTGTAGTATCCCAGCATCACATTCATACCGCGAGCCAGAATCTCACCCGGAGTGCGGTGTGGGTGCTTGCTGGCAATCTTCACCTCCATGTGAACGACCTGTCGTCCGCATGACCCTGCCTTATGGGTACGCCAGTCGGCGTAGCTGATGATAGGTGCACATTCCGTAGCACCATAGCCTACGGTGATAGGGAACTTTATGTCTTTGAGGAATTGCTCTACCTCCTGATTAAGGGCTGCACCACCGACGATAATCTCATACAGATTGCCGCCAAAGGCGTCATATACCTTATTTTTAATCTTCTCCTTTATCTTTGCTCCGATGATAGGTGTGCTCATGAGTACACGGATAGTCGGCGTGAGGCTTGGGAATACCTTCTTGCGGATAATCTTCTCAATGATGAGAGGAACGGCAATGATGATGATAGGCTTCACATCCCTGAAGGCCTGTGCTACAACAGCTGGTGACGGCATGCGTGTGAGATAGAAAATATGACATCCGGTCATGAATTCCTTGATGAACTCAAACGCCATACCATACATGTGAGCCATAGGCAGGATGGAGATGGTGTTGTCGCCAGGATGCAGTTCCTTGTCAAGTACCTCATTTGCGAAGTCAAGGTTTGACCACATAGCACGGTAAGGTATCATGACACCTTTTGAGAAACCTGTTGTGCCGGAGGTGTAGTTGATGAGCGCAAGCTCTTCCGGACTCTGCTCCTTATAGTAATTCACGTCATCCTTACGGAAGTATTTCGGGAATTTCTCACCATAAAGCCTGTTCAGGTTTTCGCGTGCATAATAGAGCTTCTCTGTGCGAGACACCATCAGCGAGAAATCGGGTAGGTTGATGATGCCCTCAAGGGCAGGCATCTTGTCAGGTGTTATTTCTCCTGCAACGACGTCACCGACAAAAAGCAGACGTGCCTCAGAGTGATTAACAATGTGGTGTATCTGGTCTGCCGTAAACTCATGCAAAACAGGTACTGCAACTGCACCGTAGGTCAGCGTTGCAAGGAAAGCAACAGCCCAATGGCTCATGTTACGGCCGCACAGGGCGATTTTGTCACCTTTCTGGATACCGCTGTTCTCAAACAGGATATGCAGTTTCTCAATCTTGCGTGCCACATCATGATATTGCAGGGTGGCACCCTTGTAGTCTGTCAGCGCATCCAGATCCCAATTCTTCTTGATACTGTCTTCAATACACTGATTAAAGCTCTTTATTTCTTCCATGTTCTGGTGAATTATGTTGCTCAATTATCAAAATTTTGTGCAAAGGTATATTTTTTTTTGCACATGAACAAATAAAAGTGTGCATTTTTTACAAAAATGATTGAAAATTTCTTTTTTGTGCTCACCGGTATATTGATGTGCAACAATTTTTATTGGTTAAAAAATACTAAAAAATAGGTGCTGCACATATGCTCATATATAATATTATAAGAATTTTTTGTAACTTTGCGCCCGATTTAGTCTGTAACGGGCTCGAGTAAGAGCGTGTCGTGAAGACAAGGCCGCCCGGCAGAGAAACTTGAAATTTCATTAAAAAGCAATGTACGCAATTGTAGAAATTCAGGGCCAGCAGTTTAAGGCTGAAGAAGGCAAGAAGCTCTTCGTGCATCACATGAAGGATGCAAAGGAAGGCCAGGCTGTTGAGTTTGACAAGGTGTTGCTTGTTGACAACAACGGCACCGTAACAGTGGGCGCACCAACTGTAAGTGGTGCAAAGGTAGTTTGTGAAGTAGTGAACCCTCTCGTTAAGGGCGACAAGGTCATCGTATTCAAGATGAAGCGTCGTAAGGACGAGCGTAAGCGCAATGGTTTCCGTGCTCAGTTCACTGAAGTAGTAATCAAGTCAGTAGTGGCTTAAAATCAAGGAGGACGTAACAATGGCACATAAGAAAGGTGTAGGTAGTTCTAAGAACGGACGCGAATCAGCGTCACAGCGACTTGGTATCAAGATCTTTGGTGGTCAGGCTGTTACTGCAGGCAACATCATCGTTCGCCAGCGTGGTAACAAGCACTTCCCTGGTTCAGGCGTAGCACAGGGTAAGGACGACACACTCTATGCACTCATTGACGGAACAGTTAATTTCCACAAGGGAAAGTTCTCAAAGAGCGTAGTGTCTGTAATACCATTTGCAGAAGCTTAAAAGAAAACTGCGACAAATTATTCCAAACAACATAGGGGGAGGCTCGCTGAGCACTCCCTCTTTCTTTTTCCAATACCACCTAAACATATACATATATATAATAATGAATATAGAACTCGATGTACAT
Organism: uncultured Prevotellaceae bacterium; assembly: GCA_902774795.1. Lineage (GTDB taxonomy): Bacteria > Bacteroidota > Bacteroidia > Bacteroidales > Bacteroidaceae > Prevotella. Next base: position 24,127 of record CACYKA010000016.1, read on the forward strand.
ACCCATACCGTGATGTCTGGCCACGCCTTTAGTAGTCTGACAGAGATGGTCAATGAAGCAAGACAAAAAGGACTTAAGGTTTATGGTATAACAGAGCATGCCCCAAATATTCCGGGCACATGCAAGCCTATATATTTCTGGAATTATCATGTAGTGCCGAGACAATACGGCGATATGCGCCTTCTGCTTGGAGCTGAGCTGAACATCATGGACACCAAGGGCACGTTGGATGAGGATGTGGACTACTATGGTCGCCTTGACATACGCATAGCAGGCATTCACAGACTTTGCTGGAAAACTGGAACCATAGAGGAAAATACGGAAGGTATGCTCAATGCCATACGTAATCCATGGACTGACATAATATCCCATCCGGGTGATGGAACAGCAGACTTGCTACTGGAACCTATAGTGAAGGCATCTAAAGAAACGGGCACTCTGCTTGAGATTAACAATTCGAGCATGAATCCTAACCGCAACAAATGGCGCAAAGCGACGCCGAACAATCTTGAAATCCTGAGGTTGTGCAAGAAGTATCAGGTACCTGTGATTCTTGGGAGCGACGCTCATATACACTACGATATTGCAAATTACAAATATCTTTATCCCCTGTTGCAGGAAACGGAGTTCCCGGAGGCACTTATTGCCAACACTTCTGCTGAAAAATTCCTCACATGGCTCGATGGCCATCATGTAAAGTAATACTCTGAATAGTATCTGTTACAAATTGAAAGATGCAGAACGAAATATTTTATTAATTTTGCACTCGAAATTCAATTATGTAAAAATAAGTTTATGGCAAAGTTATTAAAAGCAGCATGGGCGATACTGCTTCTCAGTCTCCCCCTGACAATGTCGGCACAGGCATCCCAGCCTAAGTACAAGAACCCTAATCTCAGCGCCCACGAAAGGGCTGTTGACCTATGCTCACAGCTTACTCTTGAAGAGAAGGCTAAGCTGATGCTTGACGAGAGTCCGGCCATTCCCCGTTTGGGCATAAAAAAATTCTTCTGGTGGAGCGAGGCGCTGCATGGCGCTGCCAATATGGGCAATGTGACGGTGTTCCCGGAGCCTGTGGCTATGGCGGCATCTTTCAATCCCGATTTGCTTTATAAGTGCTTCGATGTTGCAAGCACCGAATTCCGTGCACAGTATAACGAACGCATGCTTCGCGGCGATGGCGAAGACCAGAAATTCCACAGCCTCTCTGTTTGGACGCCTAATGTGAACATTTTCCGCGACCCGCGTTGGGGACGTGGTCAGGAAACATACGGCGAAGACCCTTATCTGACGAGTGTCATGGGTGTGCAGGTGGTAAAGGGCTTGCAGGGTCCTGAGACAGCAAAATATCGTAAGCTGTGGGCTTGTGCAAAGCACTATGCCGTACACAGCGGTCCAGAATATACCCGCCATACTGCCAACATCAACGATGTCTCTCCACGAGATTTGTGGGAGACCTATATGCCTGCCTTCAAGACTCTTGTTCAGGATGCTAAGGTGCGCGAGGTGATGTGTGCCTATCAGCGTCTTGACGACGACCCCTGCTGTGGCAGCCAGCGCCTGCTCCAGACTATCCTTCGCGATGAGTGGGGTTTCCAATATCTCGTAGTGAGCGACTGTGGTGCAGTAAGTGATTTCTATGAGTCTCACAAGTCTTCCTCTGACCCTGTTCATGCTTCAGCAAAGGCTACTATTGCTGGTACTGACGTGGAGTGCGGCTATGGCTATGCCTATAAGAGTATCCCGGAGGCGGTGCAGCGCGGATTTATCACTGAGGCTGAGGTGGACAAGCATGTCATCCGACTCCTAGAAGGACGTTTCGACCTTGGCGAAATGGACGACCCGTCTCTCGTGGAATGGTCTAAGATACCTTATTCTGCAATGTCAACAAAGGCTTCCGCCAACATCTCCCTCGACATGGCGCGCCAGACTATCGTACTTCTCCAGAACAAGGGTGGTATCCTGCCTCTCAGTAAGAATAAGGAGAAGATTGCCGTCGTAGGTCCTAATGCTGACAATATGCCCATGATGTGGGGCAACTATAACGGTCAGCCTAACCATACTGTCACAATACTTGATGGTATTAAGGCTAAACAGAAGAAGTTAACCTTTGTACCTGGATGCGACCTTACCTACGACAAGGTGATGGAATGCCTCATGGCTTCGCAGTGCAGCTTCGGGGGCAAGAAGGGTCTGAAGGGTACCTTCTGGAACAATCGCAATATGGAGGGTAAGCCTGTCACTACCCAGTATTATACTACGCCGCTGGCTGTTACCACCTTTGGTATGCACAACTTTGCCCCTGGCGTACAGCTTGAGGACTTTTCTGCCAAGTATGAGACTGTCTTCACCCCAAGCGAGGCTGGCGAATATGTGGTGAATGTGGATGGCTGCGGACAGTTTGAACTCTACATTGATGGTGAGCGCAAGTTCAGGCATCGCATCTGGCGCACTACGCCTAACCGTGTTGCCATTCAGGCAGAGAAGGGCAAGAGCTATAACATAGAGGTGCGCTTTTCTCATGTTCATACCTATAATGCCAACCTTGCCATTAATATTGCCAAGGAGCATCCTATCGACTACCAGCAGACCATCGACCAGCTGAAGGGTATAGACAAGGTAATCTTCGTCGGAGGTATCTCTCCTGCTCTAGAGGGTGAGGAAATGCCTGTTGACATCGAGGGTTTCAAGGGTGGCGACCGTACCAATATCGAACTGCCCAAAGTGCAGCGCGAATTCCTGAAGGCGCTGAAGGATGCCGGCAAGCAGATTATCTTCGTAAACTGCTCTGGCTCTTGCATCGCCCTGCAGCCTGAGACTGAAACCTGCGACGCTATCGTTCAGGCATGGTATCCCGGTCAGGAGGGTGGCACAGCTGTTGCCGACGTGCTCTTCGGAGATGTCAATCCCTCAGGAAAACTTCCTGTCACCTTCTACAAAAACAGCAATCAGCTGCCTGACTATGAGGACTATTCCATGAAGGGACGCACATACCGCTACTTCACTGATGCTCTGTACCCATTCGGCTATGGATTGTCATACACAACGTTCAAACTTGACAATGCTAAGCTCAACGTACAGAACGACGGTACAGGTTCACTTACCGTTGACGTCACAAATACCGGCAGCCGTGAGGGTACGGAAATTGTTCAGCTCTATGTGCGTGATGTCACAGACACCGACGGCCCTGTCAAGAGCCTTCGCGGTTTCCAGCGTGTAAACCTCAAGGCCGGTCAGACATCTGCCGTCAGCATTCCGCTTACGCCAAAGACGTTCGAACTATGGGATTCTGTCACGAGTACCATGCGCACCAAGTCGGGCACTTACGAGGTGTTCTGTGGCACCAGCTCTGATGACCCTGATATGAAGAAACTGAGTATAACCATACAAAACTAATCATAACAATGAAGACAAATACATTCCTGACAGTACTTCTGTCTCTCTTCTCTGTTCTCAGTCTTAATGCGCAGCAGATGCCTATCGATGTGCCTGCCGATGCATTCGTCGCTGAGACTACAGTTCCAGGCAACGAGTTCCCGAAAGTTGACAAGCAGGGCCGCGCTTATTTCCGTCTCAGGGCTCCTGAGGCTGACAAGGTGGCTGTCGATATCTGCGGAAAGAAATATGATATGCAGCGTGGCGAGAATGGTTCCTGGTATGCTGTTACCGACCCATTGCCTGTAGGCTTCCACTATTACTTCATGATTATCGGCGGCGTGAGCTTCATCGACTCTGCTACTGAGACATTCTTTGGCTGCAACCGCGAGGCTGGCGGCATAGAGATTCCCGAAGGTCCGGAGGGTGACTACTACCGTCCTCAGCAGGGTGTGGCTCACGGCCAGGTTCGCAGCATATACTACTATGCCCAGTCCACTAATGAGTGGCGTCATGCTATGGTATATACTCCGGCAGAATATGAGTCGGGCAAGAAGCGCTATCCCGTGCTCTATCTGCAGCACGGCATGGGCGAGGACGAGACAGGCTGGTCAAAGCAGGGCCACATGCAGCACATCATGGACAACCTCATTGCTGCCAAGCAGGCTGTGCCAATGATTGTGGTCATGGAGAGCGGTGATATCAAGGCTCCCTTCCGTGGCGGTGACAACCGTCAGGGCCGCAGCCAGTATGGAGCATCGTTCTACAAGGTGATGATTAACGACCTCATTCCTTATATCGACAGCCAATACCGCACTCTTACCGACCGCGACAACCGCGCTATGGCAGGACTCTCATGGGGCGGTCACCAGACCTTCGACCTTGTGTTCAATAACATGGATAAATTCGCTTGGGTGGGTACTTTCAGCGGTGCTATCTTCGGCATTGACCTCAAGACGGCCTACAACGGTGTGTTCACCAATGCTGACGAGTTCAACAAGAAAATCCATTACATGTACATGAACTGGGGTTCTGACGACTTCATCAAGAGCGGCGACATCGTGAAAGGCCTGCAGGATATGGGCATCAAGGTCAAGGGCAAGCAGTCGGAAGGCACTGCCCATGAGTGGCTTACCTGGCGTCGGGGCTTGAGGGATTTTGTTCCACATTTGTTTAAATAGTTATTATGAGCGATTCTCTCGAAGATATCCTTTCCAATATCGACAGCTATTCCCGTCAGGAGCTGCGGCAGTTCTATGCCGAGCACGACGAGGAGACGTCATCGAAGGTGTTCCGTGCCAAGGCATTGTCTGAATGGCGCAAGAAGACTGTCTTCTGTCCCCGTTGCGGTGCGCGGCTTGTCGAAAGCACCGCCTTCACGGCAATGCAGTGTCCCGACTGCGGCGAGCTTCTGTTTCCGCGCATCGACCCCTGCATCATCGTCCTTGTGCGCAAGGAAGGAAAAATACTCCTTGCCCGCCATACGCAGCGCAACCAGGACATCTATGCCTGTCTGGCAGGCTATGTCGAGGCAGGCGAGACGATAGAGAATGCCGTGCGCAGGGAGATATTCGAGGAGACTGGCATCAGGGTGCGCAACATCCAGTATCGCGGCAGTCAGAGCTGGCCCTTTCCGCAGCAGCTCATGCTGGGCTTCTATGCTGACTACGAGAGTGGCGAGATAACGTGCCAGAAAGAAGAGATAGAAGATGCGCGGTGGTTCGACCCCGACAACCTCACCGTTGCCACTCCGGCACCGGGTTCCATAGCGTACAAACTGATACACGGGGAGATATAGAGGTGAGAGTTAAGAGTTAAGAATTAAGAGGTGAGAGAAATGTTATGTAAATAGAAAATCTATAGAAAATGTCAGCAGAATATAGTAATTGGGAAGAAGAGACAGAGGCTCGCGTGGCACGGGGCGTGGCTTATTTCAAGGAGGGCTACAACTGTGCCCAGTCCGTAGCGCGTGCCTTTGCCGATATGTACGATGTTCCCGAAGACCTTATCACGCTCCTCTCGGCCAGTTTTGGAGCCGGTATGGGACGTATGCGTGAAACGTGCGGCACGGCAAGCGGCATGTTCATGATAGCCGGCCTGGAGACAGCCTCCGTAGAAGCCAGTCAGGAGACAAAAGCCCGTAACTATGCCGCAGTGCAGGAACTTGCTGCCGACTTCAAGGCTCAGACCGGCTCACTCATCTGCCGCGAGCTGCTACGTGGATATGTAAAGAATGTCAGCACCGACCCTACGCCCGAGGCGCGCACCGACGAATACTATAGGAAACGTCCCTGCGTCAGGATGGTGGAACTGGCCATCCGCACCTATATGTCCTGGCTCAAACGAAGGAGAATGCAACTATGAGAAGAATAATTATATGTCTGATGGCTTTAGTGTGTGCTGTGAATGTGTCGGCACAAGTGACTCCGTGGACGGAAGGTGCTTTCACAACGGGAAAATACCGTAACGTATTTGTGGATATGGGCTACCAGCCTGCGGAGGTGGATGCCAAGTTGAAGGAGGTGTTCAACGATGTTTTCAGAGGGCCGAACAAAGTTTATTTTGAGGTCGGCGACTCTATGGGATATGTCAGCGACATAAAGAACAATGATGCCCGCACGGAAGGAATGTCCTATGGCATGATGGTTGCCGTACAGTTTGGAGAGAAGGATATCTTCGACCGCCTGTGGCGATGGAGCAAGAAGTATATGCAGCACCAGAGTGGCGACAGGGTGGGGTACTTTGCATGGAGCTGCAAGACCGACGGTACGCACAATGCGGAAGGGGCGGCGAGCGACGGTGAACTGTACTTTATCACGGCCCTGATATTCGCCTCCAACCGCTGGGGCGACGATACCGGCATCAACTACAAGGCTGAGGCACGCCGCATCCTCGACTGCATCCAGCCAAGAAAAAATGTATTTCTCATCGATCCGACGACGAAGCTCATAACCTTTACGCCCGACGGATTTGGACAGCGATTCACCGACCCCAGTTACCATATTCCTGCATTCTATGAGGTGTGGGCAAAATGGGGCGATGACGGACGGTCCGAACATTGGATGGAGTGTGCCCGAAAGAGTAGGGAATTCCTGCATAAGTGTATCAACGACAAGACGGGACTGAACCCGGACATGTGTCAGTATGACGGCAGCGAGATGCAGATGCCGCGATTCCCGGGGAGGCAGCAGCGACAGCAAGGGGCACCGCGCAGAAACGGGGTCAATAACTTCCGCTACGACTCATGGCGTGTGCCGATGAACATTGCGCTCGACTATGAGTGGAGCTGCGTTGACGGCGAGTGGCAGCGGCAGTATGGCGAAAAAATACAGAACTTTTTCTACAGCCAGGGAATAGATACCTTCCTTGACCAGTATCGCACTGACGGCAGCTTGCCGGAAGGGGATGAGATTCTTGGTGCTGGCGGATTCCGCAAACTGCGTCATAGCATCGGTCTCGTTGCCACAACAGCGGCGGCATCGGTTATGTGTTCTCACGAAAAAAGCAAGGAATTTGTTGATGCCTTATGGAATGCCAGACATGTGCCGTTCGAGGACGGATATTTTGATGCTTATTACGACGGGTTGCTGCGCCTCTTTGCATTTATGCATCTGAGTGGCAACTACCGCATCATCACAAAATAAAAATAGGAATTATCATTTTTTAATAACCGCGTTCCGCCCAATCGCCTCGATCCAGGTTGCGGTAGCCGATGGCTTCCGCGATGTGTTGTGCCTGGATGTTTTCGCTGCCGGCAAGGTCGGCGATGGTGCGGGCGACCTTCAATATGCGGCTGTAGGCTCTTGCAGACAGTTTCAGGCGTTCCATCGCCATGCGTAGCATATCCAAAGAGGCGGCATCGGGTTCGGCAAATTGTCTGAGCATCCTCTCCGTCATCATTGCATTACAGTGTATGTCCTTGTAGGGTTTGAAGCGTTCCTCCTGAATTTTCCTTGCTGCAATGACTCTTTCTCGTATGGAGGAAGAGGGCTCACCGGGCTGCATCTGCGACAGCTGGGTGAAGGGAACTGCCTGTATCTCGCAGTGAATGTCAATGCGGTCGAGTAGGGGGCCGCTGATCTTTGACAAGTAGCGGCTGATCTGCCCGGGAGTGCATTTACAGTTATGGGTAGGGTCACCATAGTATCCGCATGGACATGGATTCATAGAAGCTACCAGCATGAAGGAACAAGGATATTCCATGTTATATTTTGCCCTGCTAATCGATATGCGCCGGTCCTCCAGCGGCTGTCGCAGCACTTCGAGCACCGACCTCGGCAGCTCCGGTATTTCATCGATGAAAAGAACACCATTGTGGGCCAAGCTAATCTCACCGGGTTGGGGGTTTTGGCCGCCGCCGACGAGTGCGACGGGTGAAATGGTATGGTGTGGTGCTCTGAATGGTCTTTGTAGGATGAGCGGTCTGTCGGTGTTGAGTTTTCCTGCGATGGAGTGTATCTGTGTTGTCTCGAGGCTTTCTTCGAGTGACAGTGGGGGCAGAATTGTAGGAAGACGTTTTGCCATCATGCTCTTGCCGCTTCCTGGCGGTCCTATCATGATGATGTTATGTCCGCCTGCTGCTGCTATTTCGAGTGCTCGCTTTACGAGCTGCTGTCCTTTGACGTCGGCGAAGTCGATGTCGAACTTGTTTTGTTGTTCGAGGAACACCTTCTGGGTGTCGAATGTCGCCGGTTGGAACTGGTTTATGTCGGAGAGGAAGAGAATGACCTCGGTGAGGTTTTCCATGCCGTAAATTTTGAGGCCGCCGACAACGGCTGCCTCCTGGGCGTTGGCTTTGGGGAGGATGATGCCCTCGAAGCCCTGTTTTTCTGCTAGGATGGCGATGGGCAGTGCTCCTTTTATCGGTTTGAGGCTGCCGTCGAGTCCCAGTTCGCCCAGTATGAGATATTTGTCTAGTTTATCTGCCGGCAGCACCTCGTTAGCGGCGAGCAGTCCAACAGACAGCGGCAGGTCATATGCCGATCCTTCTTTGCGGATGTTTGCCGGTGAGAGGTTTACGGTGATGGCCTTGTTTGGGAATTTATATCCCGAGTGTACTATTGCTGTCCGTATTCTGCTTTGGCTTTCCCTTACTGCTTCGTCACCGAGTCCAGAGAGGGTATGGCTCTGTCCCGGTGCGATGTCAGTTTCTACCGTTACGATTGATATGTCGAGGCCGTTGACTGCGGCGCAGTAAGTTTTTACCAACATTTTAGTTTACAGTTTACCGTTTACGGTTTAAAGAATTTTGAATTAAAACAAAAACCATAAAAACCCCTTTTAATGTCATAAGTCTTTCAGACTATGCATAACTTCAAGCGATAGTGCCATTATAAGTAAACTTATATGTCCCTATCACTTTAACTTCTGCACCTGTTTTCATCAGGTTATGCCATTAAAAGGAAAAACCTCGGCTCTTTGAGCCTAAAAAACAGCCTGCGGAATGGGGGTGAAGGTAAGGGATATGGTTTACATTTTGTCCATGGCTTGTTGGAGGTCGGCGATGATGTCGGAGGCGTCTTCGATGCCGACGGAGAGTCGGATAAGGTCCGGTGCGATGCCAGCGGCGCGGAGCTGTTCGTCAGAGAGCTGACGGTGTGTATGGCTGGCTGGGTGGAGCACACATGTGCGTACGTCTGCCACGTGCGTCACGATAGAGATGAAGGAGAGGCTGTCCATGAACTTTATAGCCTCGTCGCGACTGCCCTTGAGTCCGAATGCGATAACGCCGCACGAGCCGTTGGGGAGGTATTTCTGAGCGAGGGCGTAGTATTTGCTAGAGGGCAGTCCGCAGTAGTTTACCCATGCCACCTTCGGACATTTCTCGAGCCATTCAGCCACCTTCTGGGCGTTGTCGCAGTGCTGCCTCATACGGAGGGCGAGCGTTTCGAGTCCGAGGTTGAGGAGGAAGGAGTTCTGCGGTGCCGGTATGCTACCCAGGTCGCGCATGAGCTGTGCCACCAGTTTGGTGGTGTAAGCCATCTTTCCGAACGCCTTGGTGTAGGTCAGTCCGTGGTAGGAGTCGTCGGGGGTGGTGAGGCCCGGGAACTTAGGAGCGCCCGATGGAGAACCATCGGGAACGGTGGCTGCTTCCCAGTCGAAGTTGCCAGAGTCCACGATGCATCCGCCCACCTGTGTAGCATGTCCGTCCATGTACTTGGTGGTAGAATGTGTTACGATGTCGCATCCCCATTCGAACGGGCGGCAGTTGACCGGTGTTGCGAAGGTGTTATCGACGATGAGAGGCACGCCATGGCGGTGTGCCATATTTGCGAAGCGCTCGATGTCGAAGACATTTCCGCCCGGGTTAGATATTGTCTCGCCGAAGAAGCACTTGGTATTAGGCTGGAAGCATGCCTCGATGCGCTCGTCGTCCCAGTCAGGGTCAACGAAGGTACACTCGATGCCCAGTTTCTTCATGGTGACGCCGAAGAGGTTGTATGTTCCGCCATAGATATTATTAGACGTGATGAAGTGGTCGCCAGCCTGACAGATATTGAAAACGGCGTAGAAGTTTGCCGCCTGTCCGGAGCTGGTAAGCATAGCTCCTACGCCCCCTTCGAGTGCGCATATCTTCTTTGCGACAGCGTCGTTGGTAGGGTTAGCGAGACGAGTATAGAAATATCCTTCGTCCTTGAGGTCGAAGAGTCGAGCCATCTGGTCGGATGTGTCGTACTTGAATGTTGTTGACTGGATGATGGGGAGCTGCTGTGGTTCGCCCTTTGTTGCCTTGTATCCGCCGTGGATACAGAGAGTTGAGATGTTTTGTTTCATATGTTTAGTTTACGGTTTCTTGCGCTCCGTAGGTGCTCAGGCGAGCAGAGCTCGGAGTCCAGTTTACAGTTTACGGTTTCTTTTGGGCTCGTTTGCGGAGGCGGGTGAGGAGTTTTTCTGTTGCGCCTGACTGTGAGCGGACGTAGTTGCCTGCTGCGTCGGCAGCCTTCTGGAGACTTTCGGGACTAGCCTGGAAGTTGTCCATGATGCGGCAGAAGTCGTCGTAGTTTTCTATTTCGAGTCCTCCGCCGCACTCCTTCAGTTCCTGTGCCTCGATGAATTTTGCATTATTCGGTCCGAATATGACCGGCATATTCCACACTGCTGCTTCGGGGAGGTTATGTATGCCCACACCGAATCCACCTCCGACGTATGCAATCTGTCCGTACTTATACATGGACGAGAGCAGTCCGAAGCAGTCGATGACCAGGACGTCAGCGTCGATGAGCGACTGATGGTCGGCTGCTGTCAGCTGAGTATAGAATTTGACTTTCAGGTCCGGCATGAGATTCTTTATCTGTTCGAGATGCAGCGGTGCTATGACATGCGGAGCGATGATGAGTTTCCATCCCGGATGCTCGCGGAAATAACGAGTAAAGATACGCTCATCCGGCAGCCATGAGCTACCCGCGATGAAACATTTATGATTCTTGGAGAGGAATGTCTCGACCACCGGTATCTGTCGTGACTGCTTGGCAATTGCCGCCACGCGGTCGAAGCGCGTATCGCCCGTTACGTCCACGTTATTGATGCCGATGGACGCCAGCAGTTCGCGTGACTCCTCGTTCTGTACGAAGAAATGCGTGAAGCACTTGAGCACGTGGCGGTACTGTCGTCCGTACCACTGGAAGAAGACCTGATCAGGTCGGAATACCGAGCTTACGCTATATACCGGTACGCCACGATGTCGGAGGATATGGAGGTAGTTATACCAGAATTCATACTTTATGAAGAACGCCTCGACGGGTCTGACGGTACGCAGGAATTTTCGGGCGTTAGCGACGGTATCGATGGGCAGGTAACACACCAGGTCAGCCCCGTCGTAATGTTTCCGCACCTCGTATCCTGACGGAGAGAAGAATGTGAGGAGGATTTTTCGGTTAGGATACACCCGTCGGTATTCCTCCATTATAGGTCGTCCCTGTTCGAACTCCCCCAATGATGCGGCATGGAACCACACATATTCTGCGTTGGGGTCCACGTGTCGCTGGAGGTATCGCACTGCGATGCCCTGTCCGCGCAGCATTGTCCTCACCTTAGCGAAGAACTGTGCAGCTACGATGACGCCGAACTGGAAGATATAGAGGAGGAGGTTGTACAAGGGGAAAGTTTAAAGTTTAAAGTTGAAAGTTGAAAGTTTAAAGACTGTTTAAGAAGTTTAAGAAGTTTAAGAGTTTAAAGTTTACTGTTTACTGTTTACTGTTTACTGTTTACAGTTTACGGTTATGACAGGGCGGCGAGGGCTTTGTCGATGCGGTGGAGGGTTTCGGTTTTTCCGAGGAATGCTGAGATGTCGAACATGCCCGGTCCTTTTCCTTCGCCTACGAGGCAGAGTCGGAATGCGTTCATGACGTCGCCCAGTTTATATCCTTTGCTCTCTATCCACGGCATTACGACCGCCTCCTGTCCCTCTACTGAGAAGTCAGTTACGGAATTGAGCACCTCGGAGAGTTCAGCCATCACGCGCGGTGAATCCTCCTTCCAGCGTTTGCGTACCGTCTTTTCGTCGTACGCCTGAGGTGCGAAGAAGAAGAAGGAGCAGAGATCCCACAGTTCGTGAACGAAGTTTACGCGGTCCTTCATTAGGGAGCAGACCTTTACTATCTGTTCGAAGGATGCCTCGGCGCCGTTGTTAGCCACTATAGGCGCGAATATCTTAGCCACCTCTTCCGGTGATTTACGGAGGAGGTATTCGTGATTGAACCATATACCCTTTTTGAAGTCGAACTTCGCGCCTGCCTTAGAGCATCGTGAGATGTCGAACGCCTTAACCAGTTCATCGAGAGAGAACAGTTCCTGTTCTGTGCCCGGGTTCCATCCGAGGAGAGCCAGGAAGTTTACGATCGCCTCGGGGAAGTATCCCGCTTCGCGGAATCCCGACGACACCTCTCCCGACTTCGGGTCGTGCCATTCGAGCGGGAATACCGGGAATCCCAGTCGGTCGCCGTCACGCTTAGAGAGTTTTCCCTGACCTTCCGGCTTGAGGAGCAGCGGCAGGTGAGCAAACTGCGGCATCGTCTCTTCCCATCCAAAAGCCTGATAGAGAAGCACATGCAGCGGAGCCGACGGCAGCCATTCCTCACCACGTATGACATGAGTAATCTCCATGAGGTGGTCGTCAACGATATTTGCCAGATGATACGTAGGCAGTTCGTCTGCCGACTTATAGAGCACCTTATCGTCGAGGATGTCAGACTTTATGCGGACATCGCCACGGATGAGGTCGTGTACGACGATTTCCTGTCCCGGTTCGATGAGGAAGCGCACCACATACTGCTTACCCTCGGAGAGGAGTCTATCAACCTCCTCAGCAGGCAGAGAGAGCGAGTTTCGCATGGAGAGACGTGTAGCCGCATCGTACTGGAAATTAGGAGTATTCTGACGCGCCTGTTCCAGTTCCTGCGGCGTATCGAACGCCATGTAAGCCTTTCCGGCATCGAGCAGCTGACGGACATATTTCTTGTAGATGTCGCGTCTTTCAGACTGTCGGTACGGTCCCTTGTCGCCACCGAAGGACACCCCTTCGTCGAAGGATATGCCCAGCCACTGGAATGCCTCGAGGATATATTCCTCAGCCCCAGGGACGAAGCGGTTAGAGTCAGTATCTTCAATTCGGAAAATCAGTTCTCCGCCATTCTGTCGTGCGAAGAGATAGTTATACAGAGCAGTGCGCACCCCGCCGATATGAAGCGGTCCTGTTGGTGACGGTGCAAAACGAACACGAGTTTTCATATATAAAAAAACAAAAATGTCTTATGATATTCAAAAATAGATTGCAAAGGTATAAAAAAAAGTAGAGAATATGTAGTATTATAGATGTAAAATACATTTTTTCTGTATTTTTCTTTGTTTTGTTGATTTTTTTTGTACTTTTGCAGCGTTTTTTTAACGCATAGACGCTATGTCGATAGAAAATGTAACGATATATCCAGTATCAAACATAAAGAAATATCTACAGACCATAGCCTACATAGTGGTGTCTGTTACCCTTGTAGTATTGGCGATGCCCAATACTGAGAAGCCCATATTGACCTACACCATCGGTGAGCCATGGACCAGTCAGCAGATTATCTCTCCCGGTGAGATCTTCATTCAGAAGGATCCCGCTGTGATACAGCAGGAGAGGGAAGAGCTGCTCAAGCAAGACTATTTTCCATATTATAATATAAGGAAGTCAGTCGGCGACAAGCAAATCGGTGCCTTCATGGAGAAGTACGCCGACGGTGCTGACGGCATCTCCGCCTACAGCATGCAGATAGTAGCCAACATCATGAGCAGCATGTATGATGAAGGCATCATGAACCAGACGGAATACCAGAAGCTCATTGACTCATCGCCCAATGCCGAGATAATGCTTGTGAAGGACAATGAAGCCACTAAGGTAAACATAGCCGATGTTCTGACGACGAAGCAAGCCTATGAAGTATTGATGACCGATCCGATGCTTGAGAATGTACGGACTCTGCTTCAAGGGCTCAATATCAACGAATACCTTACGGCCAACATAGAGTATGACGCCAAGAGAAGTGAACAGTCGAAGGAAGACCTCACTTCGATTATCTCCACCAACAGCGGTGTGATGAAACAAGGTCAGGAGATCATCAACAGAGGAGATATTGTTACGGAAGAGAAGGCGCGAATGATAGACAGTTACAATGCCTTCATCAGCACCGGTTCGAACAGGTCCGCCTATCAGTTGTTTATGCACAACGGAATGCAGTGGCTGTATGTGTTGATGGTAATAGTGCTGTACATGTGTTACCTTCACTATTTCAGGAAGGAGTACCTCAGTCAGAACAATTCGCTGATAATGCTGTTCACGCTGCTGACCATTTTCCCGATAATCAATTCGCTCATAGTGCGCTGGGATCCGAGGAGTGTCTATCTTGTTCCGATATGCATGGTTCCGATGTTTGTGAGAGTGTTCCTTGACTCGAGGTCTGCCTTCATGACCCATACCACCATTGTGCTGATATGCAGTGCCATTGTTCCAGAAAGATTCGAGTACATCGTGATGCAGATGGCCGCCGGGTACATCGCCATCTGTGCCCTTAGGGAAATCACCAAACGTTCGCAGATAATCACCACTTCTGCCTCAATAGCGCTGACATGCCTTGTGATATACACTTTGGTGAAATACCTTGACAACAATGCCCTCAGCTTTGAGTTGCTGAAACACGGATATATCACGATAATCATCAACGGTCTGCTGCTGATGCTTACCTTCCCGTTGATGTTCCTTGTAGAGAAAACCTTCGGTTTTGTATCGCCCGTGACACTCATAGAGTTGTCAGACGGCAACAAGGAGTTGCTTCGCCGTCTTTCGGAAGAAGCCCCCGGCACATACCAGCACAGCATCATGGTAAGTAATCTGGCGTCAGCCATAGCTCAGGAGATAGGTGCCAGTGCGCTGATGGTCAGGACCGGTGCTCTGTATCATGACGTCGGTAAGCTGTCGAATCCCGTTTTCTTCACCGAAAACCAGAACGGCGTCAATCCCCACACCCGCCTGACCCCACAGGAGAGTGCTCGAATCATTACCGGTCACGTAGAAGAAGGCATCAGGCTGACCAAGGAAGCCGGCATTCCCACTGTGCTGCAGGAGTTTATCAGGACCCACCACGGAAAAGGCATGGCCCGTTATTTCTACACCACATACAAGAACGAGCACAAGGATGAAGACGTTGACGAGGCACCGTTCAGGTATAAAGGTCCTAACCCGTACACTTTGGAGCAGGCCGTGCTGATGATGGCCGATGCCGTAGAAGCATCGTCAAGGTCGCTGAAGGAATATACCGAGGAGAATATCACGAAGCTCGTGAACAATATCATAGACCAGCAGGTCAAAGAAGGTTTCTTCAATGAGTGTCCCGTGACGTTCAAGGACATTGCAACGGCAAAGACGGTGCTGATAGAGAAGCTCAAGAGCATATACCATACCCGTATTGCTTATCCGGAGGAGAGTAAAGGGTAAAGTTTACGGTTTACTGTTTACTGTTTACGGTTTACTGTTTACGGTTAGCGGTTAAAGGTTATAGAATGAAAGAATGAAATAATGAAATAATGAAGGAATGGTTGTCTCGGTGGTGGCAGAATAAGGGGTTTGGAATAGAGTCGAAGACTGACTATGCCTTTCTTATGGACGTGATAAAGGAGGAGAACCTCTACTATGCCTATGACGAAATGGAGAGGCAGCATCCGGAGGACAGTGACAGGGAGAGACGCAAGAGAGAGTTGAGATACAGAGTGGAGAATGCCCTGAAGGGCAAGGACTACGCCATAGTAGAAGGCCGTCTGGCCGACAGCGACGAATGGCAGAAGTACATAGAGGGGAGATACATAACCTATGACATGGTCGATTTTGGCATAGCCATAAGGACCTATGACAGAGAAGCAGAACATTACAAAATACTAAGCATTTAATAAATAAAAATACAAAAAGAAAACTATGTACTGGACATTAGAACTTGCATCACGTTTGGAGGATGCACCATTTCCAGCGACCAAAGAAGAGTTGCTCGATTACGCTATCCGCAGCGGTATCTCCATGGAGGTTATAGAAAACCTTCAGGAACTGGACGATGAAGAAGACATCATCTATGATTCCATTGAAGACATCTGGCCCGACTATCCTACGAAAGAAGACTTTCTTTTCGACGAGGAAGAATACTAGTCTTCAGAATATAGCGTAACTTATTGAAAACAATGGGGTGTGGGAATGATAAATATTTGCACACCTCATTTTTAGTTTAAGACTGGACAAGATTATGAAAAAAGTATTATTTGTTTTTGCTGTCATGATAGCGGCAGTAAGTAGTAACATACAAGCAGCAGTTCCTGAAACATGGAGCAGCGAAGTAACTAACGATGCAATCAGTATGGAAATGAAAGAAGCAAACATGCAGGAAGTTCAGGCATATTTGAAGGAGTGCGGTGCCTTCTTCATCGCCACCGCTGACGGTGACCAGCCCCGTGTGCGTCCCTTTGGCGTCTCAGAGATTATCGATGGTCGTCTGTATATCATGACGGGCAAGGTGAAAAGAACTTTTAAGCAGTTGGCCAAGAACGGCAAGTTTGAGATTTGTGCCATGAAGAAATCAGGCACGGAATGGATGCGCCTGAGCGGTACGCTGGTTAACGACGAGACGCTCAGCGTAAAGGAGGAATTTCTGAATCGCAATGAGGGTTTGAAGTCTATGTACAAGGCAGATGACGGCAACATGGCAGTGCTTTACATCACCAATGGCACAGCCTGTTTCAGTTCGTTTGGAAAGCCCGACCGGATAGTAAATTTCTAATAGAAGAAAAATAATTATGAAAGTCCTACTTATCAACGGCAGTCCGCACGACAATGGCAATACCTTTTTGGCACTAAGTGAAGTCGCAGGAGCATTAAACAAAGAAGGTGTTGACACAGAAATTGTCAGCATCGGCAAGCGTGCCATTCAGGGATGCATAGCATGCGGATGGTGCAGCAGGATGGGCAAGTGTACCTTCAATGACGACCTGTATTACAAGATATGGCGTGCTGTGAAAGACGGCATCGACGGCATCGTTGTCGGCTCTCCAGTATATTATGGCGGTCCTAACGGTTCGCTGTGCGCATTGCTCGACAGAGTGTTCTATTCCCTTGGCAAGGAGCTGGAATACAAGCCTGCCGCCAGTGTGGTAGTATGCAGAAGAGGTGGTGCATCAGCCACCTTTGACCGCCTGAACAAATATTTCACCATTATGAAGATGCCCGTTGTCAGTTCACAGTATTGGAATATGGCCTATGGCCAGACACCCGGAGAGGTGACGAGAGACGAAGAAGGCATGCAGACCATGCGCACCCTAGGGCAGAACATGGCGTGGGTAATCAGGCGCCTGAACATCAGCGAAGAAGGACATCCTGTGGCAGAGACCCCAGAATGGACAAACTTTATAAGATAAAGAGAGGTAATTACTTCTTTTTCAGTTTTGCGAATTTCAGGAGGAGCTGTTTTGTTCCGGAATAGGTAAAGTTGACAATAGCCTTTTGACTGTCTCCTGAACCTTCGATGGCTGTTACTATACCATCGCCGAAACGTTCGTGAACAACGGCGTCGCCGACGGAGAAGAGGGCGGAAGATGTATGATGTATGATGGAAGATGTATGATGTGAGATGGAAGATGTATGAGGTATGATGTCTGAAGGCTGAGGGTTGAAGGATGATGGCTGTTGGCGGATTGGAGTTAGATTTCTGGATTCACGGAAAGACGGAACTACGGAAACTGGCTGGCGGCGGGGAGGAAGAGAGTTTTTGCTGCTGGGTCTGCCGGTTTCGAGCAGGTCGCTGTCTATGTCTCTTAAAAAACGGCTTGGGGAACTGAACTCCATTTTGCCGTAACGGTAGCGCATCTTGGCATAGGTCATGATGCAATGTTTCTCGGCCCTTGTGATGGCGACATAGAAAAGTCGTCGCTCTTCTTCGAGTTTGCGCATGGAGTCAACGGACTGCGGCGAGGGGAAGATATTCTCCTCTAGCCCCACGATATATACACAGGGAAACTCAAGTCCCTTGGCGCTATGTATGGTCATCAGTTTCACGCACGGTTTCTCCTGCTCAATGTCGCGGTCGGTAAGCAGAGCCACATCTTTCAGGAAATCCACAATGTCGGTAGGCTCACCCTGCTCACGGCGAGTCTCAACAAATTCCTGTAGGGAGCCGACAAACTCTTCAAGGTTTTCCTGTTTGGAAAGATATTCAGGTTCCATAGAAGAATGAACATCCTGAGAAATACCCGACTGGCGTATGATGTCCTTGCCTATGGTGTAGGCATCGTCGGTATATATACGTTCGTGGAAAGAGGAAATTAGGTTGCGGAAGTCGGCACACTTAGGTACGGCAGCCGCAGCGTCCCACATCGAAATACCCTGCTCACGGGCGTCGGCGGCAATCTTGTTGACAGTAGTGTTGCCGATACCGCGTGCGGGATAGTTGATGATACGCTTGAAAGCCTCTTCGTCGTTTGGATTTACGATAAGGCGGAGGTAGGCTACCACATCCTTTATCTCCTTGCGCTGATAGAAACTCATGCCACCGTAGATCTGGAAATCGATGCCGTTGCGGCGCAGTTCTTCCTCGAAGGTGCGGCTCTGGGCATTGGTGCGGTAGAGTATGGCGAAGTCGTCGTAGGACATTCCGCTGTCAACCTTCTTTTTAATGTCGCCAATGACGAAGGAAGCCTCCTCGCGGTCAGACGACAGTTCTCGGAGAATCAGCTTATCACCCTCTTCATTGCGTGAATAGACTTCCTTGTCTATCTGTTTTACGTTCTTATGGATAAGGCTGTTTGCAGCCCGTACTATGCACTGTGTGGAGCGGTAGTTCTGCTCCAGTTTGAAGAGGCGTGTGCCAGCAAATAGTTTCTGGAAGTTGAGGATGTTGTCAATACGGGCACCACGGAAGGCATATATGCTCTGGGCATCGTCGCCCACGACGCAGATATTTCCGTCGCGGACAAGTTGCAGGAGTATCTGCTGTTGTATGAAATTAGTGTCCTGATACTCATCGACGAGGATAAAGCGGAACTGCTGGCGATATTTCTCAAGAACTTCGGGATGGTGTTCAAAAAGCTGGTAAGTTTTTACGAGCAGGTCGTCAAAGTCCATAGCGTTGCTCTTGCGGCAGCGTTGGGCGTATTCTGCGTATATGGCTGAAAGGTTGCGCGTTTCCTCATCGCTGTAGCCCACAATCCTGTATGGAGTGGCAGACGGGGTGGGAGACACGTTGTTCTTAGCAGCGGAGATGCGTTTCAGCACGTCGCCAGGTTTGTAAATCTTCTCGTCAAGCTGCAGTTCCTTTATGACCGTGCGGCAGAGAGACTTAGAGTCAGATTCATCGTAGATGGTGAAGTCACGGGTATATCCCAGCGTCTCGGCCTCTATTCTCAGTATGTGAGAGAAAATGGAATGGAATGTGCCCATTCTGAGCAGCCTAGCCTCGTCGGCCCCCACAAGAGTTGCTATACGTTCCTTCATCTCGCGTGCCGCCTTGTTGGTGAAAGTAAGCGCCATAATCTCCCACGGCCTTATGCCGGCATGGGATATGAGATAGGCTATCTTATAAGTAAGCACACGAGTCTTACCCGAACCGGCACCGGCAATTACCAGTGACGGACCGTCAATATACTCAACAGCTGCACGCTGGCTTTCATTCAGTCCACTTAACATACTTCATCTGACGCAGAATAAAAGCCTGCCTCTTGTACATATAGCTTGAAGGTTCCTTGCTTGAAAACTCACGGGGATTGGGTAGGGTAGCAGCAATCAAGGCACAGTCGCGACGTGAAAGTTCCTTGGCTGTCTTACCACGGAAATTATAATGGGCACATGCTTCGACACCATAGATATTCCTGCCCATCTCGATGGAGTTGAGATAGACCTCCATGATGCGTTCCTTACCCCATATAAACTCTATCAAGGTGGTGAAATAGACCTCCAGTCCCTTTCTTACCCACGAACGTCCTGGCCACAAGAAGACATTCTTTGCCGTCTGCTGCGAAATTGTTGACGCGCCGTACTTATTACGGCCTGCCCTCTTGTTCTTTTTTACTGCCGACTGTATGGCATCAAAGTCAAAACCATGATGCGAAAGGAAACGCTGGTCTTCACTTGCCATGACAGCAACGGGCATATCGTGTGAGATATCGCGGAGCGGAACCCATGTATGATGCCAGAAACTCGTAGTCTTTACCGACTGTATGACCATCAACGGTGTTACCCATACAGGAAAGACCTTATAGAAAACAACCGCAAGGATAGTAGAAGCAAAAAACGCTGCCACTATCCCTGCAACTATGTTCCGTAATAATTTCATATTTACTTGTTCTGCTGTGCTTCAGCAGCCTTAATCATCTGCTCAGAAGCATACAGATAAACCTCAACACGGCGGTTCTGCTGACGGCCAGCCTCTGTGTCGTTGCTTGCAACAGGATTGCTTGAACCGAAGCCCTGAACGTTCTTCAGTTGAGCATAGGGAACACCATTCTGTGTCAAGTAGTTAGCAACAGACTGTGCACGGTTCAGAGAAAGAGGATTGTTAATCTTGTCAGAACCGGTGCTGTCAGTATAGCCCTTGATATCGATAGACACATCGCTGTTCTGGCGCATGATATTGGCAAGGTTGTTAAGTTCCATCTTGCTATTATCGTTAAGGTCGGCCTTGTTGGTAGCAAAGAGAATACCGCTGTTGAAAGTAACTTTTACGGCATCCAGACCGTTAGAGTCCTTAACAGTCTCAACCTGTGCATCCTGCAATTCCTTTTGAGCTTGTTTCTTAACCTTGTCCATACGGTTACCGATGATAGCACCTGTACCAGCACCTACGGCAGCACCAATGGCAGTACCGATACCAGCGTTTCCTGCTATGCCGCCGATGATAGCACCGAGGGCTGCACCACCGCCAGTTCCAATGATAGCACCTTGGCCTGTCTTACTCATGTTATTCCATGTGCTGCAGCTTGACAGCACTACACACAAACCCACTATGAGGGTCAAAATCTTTACATGCTTCATGATTATACCTTATAATTAGTGTTAAATATGTACGTTTTTACCTTATTTGGTTTGCAAAGGTAGAAAAAAAAATGTACCTTTGCAACAAATTTGTTTTTTTTCACACTAAAGTAATAAAATTAACACGAAAATGGAAAAGAGTGCATTACAGATTGCCCGTGCCGCTTACCAGCCAAAATTACCAAAGGCTCTGCGTGGAGCATTGAAGGCTGTGGAAGGAGCAGCAACGCAGTCAGTAGCTGATCAAGAAGAAGTAAAGAAATTGTTCCCTAACACTTATGGTATGCCATACCTGAAGTTTGAACCTACAGACGGTGCTATGCAGACAGCTCAGATTAATGTCGGCGTAATACTTTCCGGTGGTCAGGCTCCTGGTGGACACAACGTTATTTCTGGTCTCTTCGACGGTATTAAGAAACTGAATCCTGCTAACAAGCTCTATGGCTTCATACTTGGCCCTGGCGGTCTTGTAGATCACAAGTACAAGGAGCTGACAGCTGATATTATTGACGAATACCGCAATACCGGCGGTTTCGACATCATCGGTTCAGGACGTACAAAACTTGAAAAGAAGGATCAGTTTGACAAGGGTCTTGAAATTCTTAAGGAACTTAACATAAAGGCTCTCGTCATCATTGGCGGTGATGACTCTAACACCAATGCATGTGTTCTGGCTGAGTATTATATGGCTACCAACGCAGGCGTTCAGGTTATCGGCTGTCCTAAGACTATTGACGGTGACCTGAAGAACTCTGAAATAGAGACTTCTTTTGGTTTCGATACTGCTACAAAGGTATATTCAGAGGTTATCGGCAATATCATGCGTGACTGTAACTCTGCCCAGAAGTACTGGCACTTCATTAAGCTCATGGGACGCTCAGCTTCTCATGTAACTCTTGAGTGTGCACTTCAGACCCGTCCTAACATCACCCTCATCGGTGAAGAGGTAGAGGCTAAGAATATGTCTCTTGACGATGTTGTTACATATATGGCAGGTGTTGTTGCCAAGCGTGCAGAGATGGGCATGAACTTCGGTGTAGCCCTCATCCCAGAAGGTATTATCGAGTTTATCCCTGCTATCAAGGTGCTTATTTCAGAACTCAACGACCTCCTTGCAAAGCCAGAGGCACAGGGTCTTGCTAAGGAAGAGGCTCTTGCCTTTGTAAAGAAGAGCCTTTCAAAGGACAACCTCGCTATATTCGAGTCTCTCCCAGAGGCTGTAGCATGTCAGCTGGCTCTTGATCGCGATCCTCACGGAAACGTTCAGGTATCTGCTATCGAAACAGAGAAGTTGCTTGCTGAGATGGTTGCCACCAAGCTCGACCAGTGGAAGAAGGAAGGTAAGTTTAACGGTAAGTTCAGTACCCTGACACACTTCTTCGGTTACGAGGGACGTTGTGCTGCTCCATCTAACTTCGATGCTGACTACTGCTATTCTCTCGGCTTCAACGCTTCTATGCTCATGGCAGCAGGCAAGTCAGGCTATATGTCATCAGTAACAAAGACCAACCGTCCTATCGACGAATGGCAGGCAGGTGGTATTCCTATCACCATGATGATGAACATGGAGAAGCGTAACGGCGAGATGAAGCCTGTTATCAAGAAGGCTCTCGTAGAACTTGACGGCAAACCATTCAAGTATTTCACATCACAGCGTGAGACATGGGCTAAAGACACATGCTTCTGCTACCCTGGACCAATTCAGTACTTTGGCCCAACAGAGGTTTGCGACCAGCCAACAAAGACGCTTAAACTGGAACTTGACTAATTGATACATCAGAAATTCTATAGAAAATACCCCCGTAAACCACACAGTAAATGGTGGTGGATGGGGGTATTTTTAGTTCTTGGAACCTACGTTGCATTTTTCTATTATTTCTTCGTGGGGTCTACGGACTATCGCTGGCGTGCCCTTTACGGAGATGGAAACATTCCAGACGGAGATATACGCGGCATAGACGTTTCGCATTACCAGAACGTAATTGACTGGGAACAGTTGCGCAATGCCACCATCAAGGATGCTCCTGTAAGGTTTGTCTTTATCAAATCAACAGAGGGCAGCAGCATGATAGACGAGAATTTCAAGGAGAATTTCTATCAGGCACGTGAATACGGGTTCATACGCGGGGCATATCATTTCTACAGTACAAAGTCATCTGCCAGAGAACAGGCAGCATTCTTCCTACAGAAGGTTCGTCTTGAAGAAGGTGACCTTCCACCGGTCTTGGACGTGGAATACAAACCTGATACACTCTCTGTTGAGGATTTCCAACGTGAAATACTCACATGGCTTAATATTGTTGAGGACAAATACCATGTGAAGCCCATTCTTTATACTTACCATAAATTCAAGGAGAAATATCTTTCCGACGACCGTTTTGACGACTATCCATATTGGATAGCCCATTATTATGTTTCGGAAATGAAGTATAAGGGACCATGGAAATTCTGGCAACATACGGATGCCGGCAGATTACCGGGTATTAAAGGATACGTTGACTTTGATATATACAATGGTTCCTACTACGACTTAAAACAATTGTGCATAAAGAAGTTCTGAACAAACGCGTCACATTCTTTATGCACAATTTCTTTTTACTCTGATTCTTGTATTGTACCAGGCTTTGGAATGGTGTCAAAGTCTGTTGGGTCAGGATAAATCTCACGCAGGTATTCTACAAAAAGTTGCAATGCCCTGAAGGTCGCATTCCTCAGATTCTCTTCCCTGCCTTCATCTTCTTCTATAAGCAATGTGCGGATATCATTTTTTGAGCCGTAGGCAATCCATATCGTGCCGACTTTAAATCCTGGATCTGCCCCAGGACCGGCAAAACCTGTTGTTGCAATAGCATAGTCGGCCTCCATAAGGTCGATAATACCCTTTACCATTTCACGGGCTACTTCCTCTGAAACGGCATTTTTTTCCTCAATCAGTCCTGCATCAATACCCAGAACCTTTGTCTTGGCAAAGTTGGAATAGCATATCGTACCTCCCTTATAGTATGCGGAAGCACCTGGAGTAGAGGTTATCACCTCGCCAATCTTACCTGACGTACATGACTCGGCGGTTGCAATTGTCTTTCCGCTTTCGTATAACTTCTCTAAGATAATCTTACTTAGAACTTTGCTTTCAAATTCCATAATTATATTTTTTTACTTAATTGTTACTTTTGAGAATGCAGGTGCTGTGACGGGACAGAAGTCCTTGTCTTTCAGCTTGTATGCTGCCACACATCCAATCATTGCAGCATTGTCTGTCGTATATGAGAATTTTGGTATATATACAGTCCAACCGTATCTCTTGGCGTGGTCATGGAATGCGTTGCGCAATCCGTTGTTGGCAGATACGCCTCCTGCCACTGCCACATGCTTTATACCTGTCTGCTTTACAGCCAGTTTCAGTTTCTTCATCAGTATATCCACGATAGTCCATTCCAGCGAGGCTGCAATGTCTTCTTTGTGATGCTCGATGAAGTTCGGGTCTTCGGTGACCCATTTCTGCATAGAGTAAAGAAAGGATGTCTTCAGTCCAGAGAAACTATAGTCCAATCCCGGTATGCCTTTGGATTACCCTGACGAGCCAGT
This sequence comes from uncultured Prevotellaceae bacterium, assembly GCA_902774795.1. Classification (GTDB taxonomy): domain Bacteria; phylum Bacteroidota; class Bacteroidia; order Bacteroidales; family Bacteroidaceae; genus Prevotella. The sequence goes on from CACYKA010000016.1 coordinate 48,620, forward strand.
TTATCGATGATAGGGCCACCAGGATATCCGAGTCCCATAACTTTGGAACATTTGTCTATGGCTTCTCCTGCAGCGTCGTCTATAGTCTGTCCCAACACCTCCATGTTGTTATAGGCATTCACTTTTATTATTTGTGAATTACCGCCTGAAACGAGCAGGCACAGGAAGGGCAGGGGAGGGATATTGGCTTCTGCTCCCTCTTCACTAATGAAGTGGGCCATCACGTGTCCCTGTAGATGGTTTACATCTATTAGAGGAATGTGCAAAGCCTCTGCCATACCTTTGGCAAAGTTTACTCCAACAAGC